>JBBSAL010000001.1:0-140151 GCA_038252305.1 Actinomycetales bacterium
CACGCGATCGCGGTGACGGTCCCAGATCAGCCCGTACAACCGCGTCTCGCCCGCGACGACGCGACCCCACAGCACCTCGTCGGACTCCGCCTCCATACCCAGATAGTGTCCGCACCCACCACCCAGGTCACACCCGCCGGCGGCGACCGATCGTTCAGCACCCGCCGAAGCCCCTCGTTGACGATGACGGGTGCGACCGTCGCAGGTCCCCGCCTCGAGTCCGTCCAGACCGGAATCGCTCAAGGATGCCGCGCGACCAGCGGCATGAGCGGGCGAGTGCACGTCGCAGTCCGGCAGAAGCGCTCGTTCTCCTACGATCAGTAGATGGGCGCGGATCGAACAAGCGATACAGTCGCGCAAGCTGTCACCGAGAAGCGTCAGCGCAAGGCATTGTTGGTGCGGGGGTTCACGCCGATGCATCGGCTATTGCCGGGCGGGTCGCCGAGCACGGGCAAGACGATGACGGCGCCTGTCGCGGCTCGTGGACTCGCCGTCCCGATGTTCGCAGCCGGCATCAACGGGCGATCGTGTCGTCCGACATTTCCAGGCTAGGGCTTGTCGCTTCCCGACTGGCAGTGCCGGCGGTAGGCGGAGATCGCGAGCGGGGCTGAAGAGGGCGAGAGTGGAGAAGTGCTAATTGCCATATGTGTGTCGTACACGATCTGCTTGGGAGCGATCGTGGCCTTGTCGATGCGTCGATCGCGTGGCGCGGAACTCGCGAAGGCCACGAGTGTCTCGGGGTCGCTTGCTGTGCTCTGCCTTGCTGGCATCTGGCGCGTGCAGGTACTCGGCGGATCGGCGATAGGGGGCGTCCTCTGGGCCACCGAGTTGAGTGTGAGCCTTATTCTTGCCACGGGGCTGGATCCGATGAATGCGATTGTCAATTGGCCAGGTGACGCATCTCGAGAGCGAGTCGCATACTCGCTGCTAGACGATACGAGTCGCACGCGACGCAAAGCGGCGTGGCCCTCCCTCCTAGCATTCGTATTCATAGCCGGGCTAACGTTCATGTTGCTGCCGAGCCTCTATTGGTGATGGTCTCGGAGTTCAGTCGGAGCGTGCATCGCCCTGCCCGTTGGCATCCCCTGATCAAGTCCCGGGTCGCGTTGTCACTCGTTCGCACGTTGCTCCGCGACGTCGCCCGGTGCCCGCACATCGGCATGAGCGAGCATCAGCGAGGGCCAAGTCCGCCCTCGCTCACCGCGTTAGAGTGGGCACGCACAGTCCTGTCGTGCTGGCGCCCATGCAGTGGCGGTGCGGTTGGTTGCCGGAGTCACGGATTGACGTCCTGGTGCCCAAGATCCTCGCCATCGTGGTGAGTTCACTCGATGGGTAGGCCCGGCGTCGACCGCATAGAACGTCCGAGCATTGGTTCCAGACAGGCGGGTACACGACAGAGCATGGGCCGGACCACGCCGTCTGAGACCGCTGGTTACGTCCGCGAGGATCTCGCCGCGGGCAGGCGCGAGTGGGCGATGCGTGCGATCTGGCAACTCGCCGGCGATCTGTGGGCCGTGTCCGCTGACCTGCTGCCGGCGCTGACGGCCACAGCGCCCGGGTTGACTGGCGACGTGCGGTTCGATGCGCTGCTCGCTGCGCTCGTCGACCACGTCTTGACCGCCAACGGGCTTGCACCGCCCGAATGGGTTGACGAGGCGAGTCGCCGGCTCAGCGAACCGTGGGATGTCGAGCCAGTCGCCGCGCTGCGGGAGGACGCTCGCGCAGCCACGCCCGAAGCGATCCGCCGGCATGGGGTCTTCCTTGACCCGAGTGAGCTCCTGAACCTTTGAGCTTGCGTTCGTGAACAAGGACCTCGCCGGACACGCCGCCTGGCGGTCGAGGTCGCGAGCGTCGATCGGGCGCTCGTTGCGCGAGGCCGTGACGGAAACCACCGCTGGTCGCGCCCCGGGCCACGCGTCCTCGCGATCCTTGTTCACGCGTATGCCATCGGGTGTGGAGCGTGCCGGTGCAGCCCAGAGGTCTCTTGGGGTGCCTCAGCGAGTTCCCGGTGGCCGGTCTTCGACGAGCGCGGCCACGGCCTGTCGCAGGTGCTCGTTGTCGAATGCGCCATCGTCGGACCAAGCCGACCAGTATGCGAGCTCAAGGCGCGCCAGCATCTCGAGTGTCGCGCGATATTGCGCCCAGGGGAGCAGGACCGCTACGGGAATCTCTTCGCGGGTGAGTCTCACAGCTGCTCCTTCACGCTCCACTGCGGCGAGGACCTCGTCGAAGTTTGCGGTGACCTGCTCGACGCTGAGGCTTCGCCACGGCGGGCTCGCGGTTGGTGGATCGCTCATGGCTGTCCTGCCTTCTCGGTCGTACTGGGCTCTCGTGGTCGGGTGACGACCTCACCCAGTCCGCCACTCCCGGGCCCGACGCGCCTCGTGGTGTCCTTGCGTTGCGTCGCGGTCGCCTCTCGGGTCGCCACCTACCCGCCCGGACGCCATGGGACCGAGTGGGCTGCAAGGTCCGCAGGTGTCCGCAGCGGGTAGTCGCTCGGGATGGTGACGGGCAGTTGGTAGCCCAGTGCTGCGTCCACATCGGACTGGAGAAGGTACCTCGTGGGGACATCGATCCCGTCGACGAGCAGGTCCACGGCACTGGGCTCGGCGAAGTAGTCGCGGAGCCGGGCGGGCGCCAGGCACGCGTTCGTCGAGGCGTGGCGTCGCACCAGGAGGTCGAGGGCGGTCCACATGATGCGGACCTCGCCGGCGGAGTCGAGGAACTGTGCTGTCCGGAACCGGGTCTGCAGGTCCTCTCGCTGGGATGGTGATCCCAGCTTGGTGGCCCGCCGGGCGAGGGAGACAACGTGTCGCGTGCTCGAGTCCGCTCCGAGCTCAAGGGCGTGGATCGACACGACGCAAGCCGCGACTGGGGTTCCTGCGTCGGTACTCGCGCGGTTCGCCCGACCCTCCTGTAGGTGCAGGGGTCGTCGGACCCGGATCGGCGCCCACGAGGTGAGCGGCCGCCAGGAGGGCAGTGCTGGTGATCGCGTGCCCTCGAAGGCGACCGCGGTCATGACCTGCGGGTGGTCGAGATCCAGAATGTAGGTCAGACCTTCGGTGCGCACCGCCCACATCCCCTTCGTCGCGTCCAGGGAATGAACCGCGTGACGGGTTCTGCGGGTGCGGGTCGCCGCCTCCGCGTGCAGCGAGAGCCACAGCGGGGTGTCGGTGACCCATCCCAGGGCGACGGCCTGGACGCTCCCGTCTCTCGGCGGAGGCTCGGTCCGCGGGGCGAAGCGGCCCAGGCCCGCCATCGCGCAGTACTCGACGAACACCGAGACCGCGGTGTGCCGCAGCATCGCGATGACGTTCTCCAGGTGCTCGTCCGACAGGTCAGCCAGCTGATGGACGCCGCCGGCAGAGTCCACCCAGACCTTGTTCTGGTCCATCACCCGCACGTCCCACGCGCCCAACGGCAAGTGCCTCACCGCACGCCGGAACGGCAAGTGCCACGGGTACTCACGCCGACCGCCAGGGTCGCGCAGCCGCAGCAGTGGCGGCTTCATGGCACGGCCCGGCCCGCGATCACCGGCCGGCTCGGCGGCCGAATATGGGTCGTGTCCACTGCTACCGGCCAACGCGATCAGCCCCTGGCCGCAGGACCCGCGCCGCGCCTGTCTCGAGGGCCGTGGTCGCCACGCGCAGGCCGAGGTAGCCGGTGTCCATGCCGCCGAGGGTGGCACTCATTGCGGCCGCCCGCAAGGCCGAGAACCTGCGTTTCCGCAGGTCAGCACCCTAGCGTGCTAGTTCCGAGGCCAGATCCGCGGCACCAACACCGGTACTGTGGCCGACTTCGCGACCATGGCCCTGGCCGCGCTTGAGTTCATCTCGCGCCGAGTCCGGAACAGGTCCTCGTTCGCGACGGAGTTCACCTCTGCGGCACCGATCGCGTCCACCCGGGGCGAACCGGCGTCGCCAGTTCAGGGGGCGTGCTCGGAGGTGGCTTGACATCGCGGAGTCTGGCCGCCACGGCGGCGAGATCCTCGGCGATCTGAGCGAGCTGCGAGCTGTACCCCGTCAGGCGGACCTGGTCGTCGGGTTGTGCCCTGAGCCGGACCCGGGCGAGCCCGGCGATGATCGACGTGTTGATCGTTGCCACGGCACCATCAATCTTGTCCACCTCCGAGGCAGCGATGGTGACCGACGCAGTCCTCGGCATGATCCACATCGGTTCGTAGTCGTCCGGGTAGGTCCCAGAGCCGTGGCGCTGCTCGTACCGCCACTTGCGCTGGTACCAAGCGCGGTATCCGCGATGGTGGATCGAACAGCGCGGAGGTCGGCCCTCACCGTCCCGCTGCTGACCGAGGGTGAGGCAGTCCACGCAGGCCATCGCGCCGGAAGCACGCGCCTTCGCTCCTACGTTCCGTCGATTCATCCTCGCCTAGGTCCTCTCCCTGGCCCGCCATGAACCTGCAGGTCATAGGTCACTGTATTGCGCGCCGGCTAGACGCGGCACCTCCGCCACTATTGGGGGGTCGACAAAACGTAGGAGGAAGGGTCACGATTCGCGGGTTGCTGTAGCTCCGAGTCACCAAGATTGGAGGAGCCCAGGCAACTGGGCACGAGCACCAGCTCGACAACCGAACAGTCGTGACCCCGGGAGCCCGGGCAAGCAAAAAGCGCCATCCACTGGATGACGCTCTCGCTGCCCTCGGAGCTGGAACTCCGAAAGCGCCGGGTCCGCCTAGATCAAAGGAGGTGCCCTCATGGGCACTGTAGACCGGCGCGCCTCCATTGCGCCACACCACCAGGGTTCCGCCCTGCTGCCGAGCACGGGGTGCGCCCGTGCCTAGGCCCCACCCGAGCGGTCCGGCCACCACCGACGAGGTCGCCCAGACCATCAGCGCCTACAGGCCGGCGTCGGTGCCCGAAAGCACGTGGAAGTCCATCCGGCCCGTCGTCCGGGAGGTCGCTGCGAAGGCGGCACCCACCACGTTCACCGGCGCGTACGCCGTCCTGCACGCCTCGAGTCTGTTCCTTGCGTGGTGCGTCGAGCGCGGCGAGCCCCTAGACATCGAGACGCTCTTCACCGAAGCCAACGTCGAGCACTTCGTTGCCACGGGTATGGCGCACCTTCAGCCGCACTCCAGGAACAGCTACCGGGCTGCACTTCGCAGGGCGGGGCGCGCCGCGACCCGGTACGCCGAGTGGTCCCCGGTCCCCCAAGCTCTTGGGCGCCGATCTCTGCGTGCCCCCTACCAGCCAAGCGAGATTGACTGGCTCTGGGAGATCGCCCGCAACCAGCCATCCCAGGGTCGCCGCCGAGCCGCACGCGCCCTCATGGCACTGGGCTACGGCGCCGGGTTAAGTCTGGCGGAGATCGTTCCGTTCTACGGCCGCCAGATTGAGTTCACCGAGGCGGGAATGCTCGTCGAGGTCACCGGGCAGCGCGCACGGGTTGTGCCAGCACTTCCCGAAGCACACGCCGACCTGTTCGCCATGCGCGAGGACCACTACGACACCAGCGTCCTTGCCGACGTTCGCCCTTCCCGCACCGCCGGCGCGGGAGTCATAAGCAACCTCGTCGTCCCCGAGGCCGCCCCGCGCTTCGACTCGGTGCGACTGCGCACCACTTGGATGGTCACGCTGCTCGTTCGAGGCGCTCGCCTCTCCGAGGTGACCGCACTGGCGGGCATCACCAGCACGAAGAACTTCCAGGACATCATCGACTTCATCCCGCGCCGTTCCCTCGAGGAGATCGCAGCAGTCCTCGCTGGTGGCAAGAAGTGAACCGCGGCCCCCTCCAGCGCTACCAGGTCAAGCCCGCGAAGATCAGCAACCGCCAAGCGGTGCGGATCGCTGAGAAGATCGTGATCCGTTCCGGCCTCACGGAGATCCTCGGCTCCAACCTGGACTCCAGGCACGGGGCTCCGATGCAAGTCTCGTGGCGAACCCTGTTGGTCATCTTCACTGTGCACGCGATCAGGAAGAGCAACATGATCCTCCTCGACGTCGAGGAGACCGGCAAAGAGCTCTGTCTCGAAGGGCTCCTTCCGGGGGTGCGCCCGAAAGGCGTGACCTACGACCAGATCCGCGACAACCTGCGCCGCATAGCCAAGGCGGTCGACAACGGTGACGTCCTGGTCCCACACAACCCGAATCTCTGTCAGATGCTCAGGGGCGAACTCCACGACGGACCCTCGAACTGCGGTGGCGGGGGACTGCTCTCGGCCGACCTGTTCTCTGCTCGACTCCTTCGTGCGTCGGTGCCCGACGAGGTTGCGCGTACGAGTTCCTTCGCGATCGACTCGACCGACTACGAGACCTGCGCGGTTCGCCGCAGCTGGACGAAACTCCCTGACGTGGAGGTTGCGGACGAGATCGACCCTGCCGCGACATCGCAAGATGCCTTCACCACCCCGGACTGGCCCCGTCGGGGCGCCGACGGACGCGAGCAGCACAGCCTCGACCCCGACGCGCGCGTCGGCTACCGGTCCGGGAAGAACCTTCGGCGCAAGGAAGTCTTCCTCGGCTACGACCTACACATCGTCGTCCCCGTGCCCGAGCTCGGTCAGGAACCGGTGCCGCACGTTGCCCTCAGCCTCTCAACCGCGCCTGCTGGTGCAGACAAGGCGGCAGCCGGGCTGCAGGCGGTTGACGCGCTACGCGCGACGGGGCACAAGGTGAACACGCTGCTGAACGACCGCGGCTACAGCTACCGGATCGCAGAGGCATGGGCAGCGCCACTGCGCGCGCGCGGCATCGAGTCCGTGCACGACCTCCACACGAACCAGCGCGGTGTGAGACCTGGGCCCCGGGCTGGCACCATCTGGGTGGACGGCGGGCTATTCACCTCTGCCCTGCCGGCGAACCTTCGCGTCCTCCCGGTACCGAACCTCAACATGTCCGCTGCGGAGAAGGCCAAGCTCTGCGAGGAGTACGACAAGCGTCTGCCTTACCGGTTCGAGCCGATGACTGCCCCCGACCCGCGTACCGGGGCCCGCCGCTATCGCGGACCAGCAGTCAAGCGTCCCCGCCTGCGCTGTCCGAACACCCCGGTGTCGATGCGCAAGAGCTACAACCTCCCCACCACCACGTGCGTCAAGGGCACCGCGTGCGGGTGCGGCATCACATTGACCGTCGAAGCCGACACGGAGCTGAAGAACCGCCAGCGCCTACTCTGGGGAACCACCGAGTGGGCCGCGAGCTACGGGCGGCGCAGCGGCGTCGAGAGCATCAACTCGGAGGCCAAGGGGAACCGTGGGATCAAGCTCGGTCGCTTCTTCACTCGGGTGACGGGCAAGGTCGTCAACCACCTGCTGCTCACCTTCGCGCTTGTTGGGCTCAACGTTCGCCTCATCCGCGACTGGCATGTCCTCCGCACCGAGCGCGACCCGTGGATGGTGGCCATCGGCGACACCACAGACGTCGACTGGAAGACGGAGCACGGGCACAAGTACCGCAAGCCCCGCAAGGCTGCCCTCCACGTACGCCTGGGCCTCAAGGAGCCCCCGCCGCTCGTGAGATGAGCAACCCGCTCAACCTGAACTGAAGAGCAACTCCTGATTGCCCGCCGCCGCAAGGTGCGCGGGCTCTCTGGCGTGCGCGCAAACACGCGGCAAGAGCAATGCTTTGATCAACGAAAGACAAATATCACACCAGCGTGCTACCTGCGTCCCGTCAAGCCGTCAAGACAAGACAACCCCCGGCCAGACCGAGGTCTGACCGGGGGTTATCCAAACTCTGGGTCCTTGATCATCCAAAGACCCCGCTGTGCGCGAGGGGGGACTTGAACCCCCACGCCCTTGCGGGCACTGGCACCTGAAGCCAGCGCGTCTGCCATTTCGCCACTCGCGCGCGCCGAGAAGGTTAACACGCGGGGGAAGCGGACCCGGCCGCCCGGCCGTGCTGCACGGCTCGTCCCTGGTCGGACGGATACGATCGACCAGGGCCGCGGGACGGCCCACGTTTCACGGCGCAGCCGCTCCCCCGGCAGCAGCGTCGGACGCGGGTCCCCCGAGCAGGCCAGAGCGGACGGAAGTGAGGTGGCATGGGCATTCTCGACCGGTTCGAGAAGGGCGTCGAGCACGTCGTCAGCTCTGCCTTCTCCCGTGGCGCCCGCGGCGAGGTGAAGCCCGTCGAGCTGGCCAGCGCCCTGCGCCGCGAGATGGACGACCGCGTCGCGGTCTTCGGCCGTGACCGCTCCGTCGCACCGAACGAGTTCACCGTCGAGCTGTCGACGACCGACCTCGCCCAGATCGAGGCCTGGGGGGCCGAGCCCCTCGCCGACGAGCTCGCTGCCTCGATCACCCAGTACGCCACCCAGCAGCGCTACGCCTTCGTCGGCCCGGTCACGGTGCGGTTCGACGAGCAGGAGGCGCTCGAAACGGGGCGCTTCCAGGTCCGCAGCGGGACCGTCCGGGGCGCCGTCGCCCCCGCGACGAGCGTGTCCGGGAGCGCTCGCCACCCCTTGGTCGACATCGACGGCCAGCGCTACCTGCTCACCGGCCCGGTCACCGTGATCGGCCGGGGGAGCGAGGCCGACATCATCGTCGACGACCCGGGCATCTCCCGGCGGCACCTGGAGATCCGGGTCACCCCCGACGGCGTCATCGCCTCCGACCTCGAGTCCACCAACGGCACCTTCGTCGAGGGCCATCGCGTCCCGGCGGCGACGCTCGTCGACGGCAACACCGTCACCATCGGCCGCACCCGGATCCTGTTCTGGACGCGCAGCGACGACGACGGGGACGGGTGACGCCGTCGGATGAGCGAGCTGACGATCACCCTGCTCCGCCTCGGCTACCTGGTCCTGCTGTGGCTGTTCGTGCTGTCGACCATCGGCGTGCTGCGTCGGGACATCTACGGCACCCGGATCGTCCAACGCCGACTGCGCCGCGCGGCGCCCGTGCCGGTCGCCACCATCCCCGCGCCGCCCGCGCCGACCGGCCCCACCGAGCCGCTCCCGCGTCGCGAGACCCCACGCCGTGACGTCCCCGCCCGCCTCGTGGTGACAGGCGGCCCGCTGCGCGGCACCACGCTGCCGCTGGGATCGGCGGAGATCCTCATCGGCCGCGCCCCGTCGTGCACCCTCGTCCTGGACGACGACTACTCCTCGCAGCGCCACGCACGCGTCTTCGAGCGGGCCGGTCAGTGGTACGTCGAGGATCTCGGGTCCACCAACGGCACGTTCCTCGGCAAGACCCGCATCGAGGAGCCCACCCCCCTGCCGCTCGGCAGCCCGCTCAAGGTCGGCCAGTCGACGCTCGAGCTCCAGCGGTGAGCCGTCGATGACCCTCGCCCTGCGGTTCGCCGCCCGCTCGGACGTCGGTCTGCTGCGCTCCAACAACCAGGACTCGGCCTTCGCCGGACCACACCTGCTCGTCGTCGCCGACGGCATGGGCGGGCATGCGGGCGGTGACGTCGCCTCCTCGGTCGCCGTCGCGCACCTGGCCCCCCTGGACGACGAGGCGCACGGGCCCGACGACGCCCTCGACGAGCTCAGCCGTGCGATGGACGACGCGCACGAGGAGCTCCTGGCCCGGGTAGCAGACGAGCCGGAGCTCGCGGGCCTCGGCACCACGGTGACCGCCCTCCTGCGCTCGGGCAACAAGCTCGCGATGGCGCACATCGGCGACTCGCGCGCCTACCTGCTCCGCGAGGGCGTGCTGAGCCAGGTCACCACCGACCACTCCTTCGTCCAGCACCTGGTCAACACCGGGAAGATCACCGCCGAGGAGGCCGAGCGGCACCCCCAGCGCTCGGTGCTGCTGCGCGTCCTCGGTGACTTCGACATGGACATCGTCCCGGACCTGTCCGTCCGCGAGGCACGGGCCGGCGACCGCTGGCTGCTGTGCTCCGACGGGCTGTCCGGAGTCGTCAGCGCGGACACGCTCGCCGAGACTCTCGCCGAGTTCACCGACCTCGACGCCTGCGCCGACCAGCTCGTCCAGCTCGCCCTGCGCGGCGGCGGCCCCGACAACGTGACCGTCGTCCTCGGCGACCTCGTCGAGGTCGACGACCTGCCGGACGGCAGCGGCCCGACCCTCGCGACGCAGGTCGTCGGCGCCGCGGCGACCGACCGGCACCGACCCACGCGGGGTGGCACCGGGGCAGCCGGCCGCGCCGCCGAGCTCACGGCCCAGGGTCGGCCGCCCGTCGAGCCGCTCGACGAGGAGATCCCCGCGCCACGGCGGACCCTGCGCCGGCTGCTCACCGCTGCTGCCGTCGTGCTGCTGCTCGGCGGGGTGACGCTGGGGGGCCGCTGGGGCTGGGACTGGACGCAGCGGCAGTACTACGTCGGCGTGTCCGACGGCGCGGTGGCGATCTACCGCGGGATCCCCCAGACGGTCGGCCCGATCGACTTCTCCCAGGTGGTCGAGAAGAGCGACGTCCTGGTCGACAAGCTCCCGTCCTACGTGCAGGACCGGCTCGCGCAGACGATCACGGCCACCGACCTCAAGGATGCACGAGAGCGCGTGGCGGCCCTGCACGACGAGGTGGTCGCCCCGTGACCACGCCGACCGGCATGCCCTCGCGAGGCCTGTGATGTCGACCGTCGCCCCGCACCGGGTGCGCCCCGGACGCAGGGTCGAGGTCGCGCTGCTCCTGCTCGCCCTCGCCGTCGGCCTGGTCGCCTACGCGCTCGTCGGGCTGGCGACGGGTGACGCGCTGCCGACCGACCTCGCTCAGCACGCGCTCGTCCTCGGCCTGCTCGCCGCCGGGCTGCACGTGGTCCTGCGTCGCCGGGCGCCGTGGGCCGACCCGGTGATCCTGCCCGTCGCGCTGGCGCTGAACGGCATCGGTCTGGCGATGATCAGCCGGATCGACCTCGCCTACGGCGCACGGGGGCGGGAGACGGACTTCGGCCAGCGTCAGCTCCTGTGGACAGTGGTCGGCATGGTCCTCGCCGGCGTCGTGCTCGTGCTGCTGCGCGACCACCGCACGCTGCGCCGGTTCACCTACACCGCGATGGTGGTTGCGCTGGTGCTCATGGTGCTCCCGCTGGTCCCGGGCATCGGTGCGGACATCAACGGAGCGAACATCTGGATCCGCGTCGGGGGCGCCTCGTTCCAGCCGGCCGAGCTCGGCAAGATCGCCCTCGCGATCTTCTTCGCCGGCTACCTCGTCACGACCCGCGACACGCTCACGCTCGCCGGTCCGAAGGTGCTCGGGCTCCAGCTGCCGCGCGTGCGGGACCTCGGCCCGATCCTCGTCGCCTGGGCCGTCTCGCTCGGCGTGCTCGTCTTCGAGCGCGACCTGGGCACCTCACTGCTCTTCTTCGGGCTCTTCGTCGCGATGCTCTACCTGGCCACCGAGCGACTCAGCTGGGTGGTCATCGGCCTCGTGCTCTTCTCCGGCGGGGTCGTGATGGCCGTGCGGACCTTCGGACACGTGGCGGCACGCTTCGACGCCTGGCTGCACGCCTTCGACAACTCCGTCTTCACCGCCTCGCCCGGTGGCTCGGGCCAGCTCGTCCGCGGCCTGTTCGGGATGGCCAGCGGCGGTCTGTTCGGCACCGGCCTGGGCCTGGGCCGCCCCGACCTGGTCCCGTTCGCCGAGTCCGACTTCATCGTCGCCTCGCTGGGCGAGGAGCTCGGCCTGACCGGGCTGATGGCGATCCTCGTCCTGTACCTGGTCCTCACCGAGCGGGGCCTGCGCACCGCCGTGGGGGTGCGCGACGGGTTCGGCAAGCTCTTCGCAGGCGGGATCGCCTTCACGGTCGCCTTCCAGTGCTTCGTCGTCGTCGGCGGCGTGACCCGGCTGATCCCGCTCACGGGTCTGACCATGCCGTTCCTCGCCTACGGCGGTTCCTCGCTGCTGGCCAACTGGGTGATCGTCGCGCTGCTGCTGCGCATCTCCGACAGCGCGCGCCGCCCGGCCGAGGCACCCGGGCCCGGGCCCGACCCGGTCCGCGGCACCCCGGTGACCACTGCGACCGACAGCCCGCGCGCCGACGGCGGGCGCCCGCCCGTCGGGGACGACCGGGTGACGGAGCGGATCCGGCTGCCGCACGGGGGTGGGGCGTCGTGAACACCCCGCTGCGCCGCCTGACGACCGTCGTCGTCCTCATGTTCGTCGTCCTCATGGGTGGGGCGACCTGGGTGCAGTTCGTCCAGGCACCGACCCTCAACAACGACAGCCGCAACGTGCGGACCCTGTACCGGGAGTACAACCGCGACCGCGGTCCGATCGTCGTCGCCGGGAAGGCCATCGCGTCCTCGAGCCCCGTCGACGACGCCTTCGGCTACCAGCGCTCCTACGCCGACGGCCCGCTGTACGCGCCGATCACCGGCTACTACTCGGTGCTCTACGGCCGCGGCGGGCTCGAACGTTCGATGAACACCTCGCTCAACGGCTCGGCCGACTCGCTCTTCTACAACCGCGTGCAGGACCTCATCACCGGCCGTCAGCCCCATGGTGCCGCCGTCGAGCTCACGATCGACCCCAAGGTCCAGCAGGCGGCATGGGACGCCCTGGGCGACCAGAAGGGTGCCGTCGTCGCGATCGACCCCCGCACCGGCGCGATCCTCGCGCTCGTCTCCAAGCCGAGCTACGACCCGAACCTGCTCGCCACCCACGACACGACCGCCGCCACGGCCGCCTGGACACGCCTGCTGGCCGATCCGAACGATCCGATGGTCAACCGTGCGCTCAACGGCGACACCTACCCACCCGGCTCGACGTTCAAGCTCGTCACGGCCGCGGCTGCCCTGCAGTCCGGGATGACCCCGGACACCCCGATCCCCGCGCCCGACCTCTACACGCTGCCCGGCACCACCACGACACTGAAGAACTACGGCGGCGAGAGGTGCAGCCCGACCGGGGCGATGACGCTGAGCGACGCCCTGCGGATCTCCTGCAACACGGCCTTCGCCGGGGTCGGCGTGCAGCTCGGCTCCGCTGCCCTGCGCAGCCAGGCCGAGGCCTTCGGCTTCGACACCGAGCTCTCCGTCCCGCTCCCGGTCACGCCGAGCAGGTTCCCGGCCGAGGGGAAGATCGACGCGGCCCAGACGGCGCTGTCGGCGATCGGCCAGTACGACGTCCGCGTCACTCCGCTGCAGGTGGCGATGATCGCGGCCACCATCGCCAACGGCGGCGAGGAGATGAAGCCGTACCTGGTGGCCACCGTGCGCGACCAGGACCTCACGGTGATCGACACGACGAAGCCCTCGGCCCTCGGGCGGCCGATCTCCACGTCGACGGCCTCCGCGCTGCGCGAGATGATGCTCACGGTCGTGAACGACGGCACGGGCGTGGCCGCCCGGATCCCCGGTGTGCAGGTCGCCGGCAAGACGGGAACGGCGCAGACGACGGACGGCGCGGCACCGCACGCCTGGTTCACCGCCTTCGCCCCGGCCGACGCGCCCCGGATCGCCGTCGCCGTCGTGGTCGAGCACGGCGGGAGCATGGGCAACGAGGCGACCGGCGGCCAGGTCGCTGCGCCCATCGCGCGCGCCGTGATCGAGGCGGCGCTCTCATGATCGCCACCGAGGGCCTCGCGCTGCACGGCCGCTACCGCCTCGTCGACCGGATCGCGGTCGGCGGGATGGGCGAGGTCTGGCTCGCGCACGACGAGGCACTCGCGCGCGACGTGGCGATCAAGGTGCTGCGTGCGGAGTTCGCCGGCGATGCCGGGTTCCTCGAGCGGTTCCGCACGGAGGCTCGCAACAGTGCCCAGCTCGCGCACCCGAACATCGCCGCGCTCTACGACTACGGCGAGCAGGACGGCTCGGCCTACCTGGTGATGGAGCTCATCCTCGGCGAACCGATGTCGGACCTCCTCGACCGGCAGCCGGTGCTGCCGACCAGCCGCCTGCTGCCGATCCTCGCGCAGACGGCGCGCGCCCTGCACGCCGCGCACGTGGCCGGCGTCGTCCACCGCGACGTGAAGCCCGGCAACATCCTGCTCGCGACCTCCGGCCGCGTGAAGATCACCGACTTCGGCATCTCGATGGCCGCCAACCAGATCCCGATGACCGCCTCCGGCATGGTCATGGGTACCGCGCAGTACCTCTCGCCCGAGCAGGCCCTCGGCAAGGCGGCCACCGGCGCCTCCGACGTCTACTCGCTCGGGATCGTCGCCTACGAGAGCCTCGTGGGCCATCGCCCCTTCACCGGCCCGACGGCGGTCGACATCGCGATCGCGCACGTCAACACCCCCGTCCCCCCGTTGCCCGACGGCGTCGAGCAGGAGCTGGCCGCCCTCGTCATGCGGATGCTCGACAAGGACCCCGAGCGCAGGCCGCGTTCGGCCGCCTCGTTGGCCAGGACGCTCGACGAGATGCTCGAGCGCACCCCGCCCGGCGGCATCCCGCTCGTCCCTGGCCGGCATGCGACCGGGGTGCAGCGGCGCGTCGCGAGCACCGAGGACAACCTCGTGCCGAGCACCGGGGGTCTCCCGCTCGAGCCCTCACCGCCGGTATTCGTCCCCGCGACGGCCGGGCGCGGCACGACCGGTGTCCGCGGGATCGGCGTGCTGGAGACGGCCGTGGTCCCGGGCCGGGCCGTCGAGGAGGCCGTCGCCCCCGTCCCGGTCGAACCACCGCCGCGTTTCACACCTCCGCCGGGCACCCGACGCCACATCGCGACGATCTCCGCCCCGAGCAGGTCGTGGCGCGATCTGCGGTCGCGACGATGGTTCGGCCTGCCGGCGCCGGCGGTCGTGCTCGCCCTGCTCGTCCTGTGCGCTCTGCTCGGGGCCGCGCTGGCGGCTACGCTCTGGGGGTCGCCGAACGCGACGACGGGGTCGGCAACGGGTGAACCTCCGCCGGTGGCGTCAAGCACGTCCCACCACGCCCTCCGTGCGGATGGGATGATCGAGCACGACCTCGCCGCGAGCACCCGGCGGGCTGAGCACACGATGACAGCGAGGAACCTGTAGTGGCGGACGACGCACCTCGGATCTTCGGCGGCCGCTACGAGGTCGGCGAGCTCATCGGTCGTGGCGGCATGGCCGAGGTGCACATCGGCCACGACACCCGCCTCGGCCGCACCGTGGCGATCAAGATCCTGCGGTCCGACCTCGCACGCGACCCGTCGTTCCAGGCCCGGTTCCGCCGTGAGGCCCAGGCCGCGGCGTCGCTCAACCACCCGGCCGTCGTCGCCGTCTACGACACCGGTGAGGACGTCAGCACGGAGCCCGGCGGCGCTCTCGCCCACGTGCCCTTCATCGTCATGGAGTACGTCGAGGGCCACACCGTCCGCGACATCCTGCGCGACGGCGCCGCCGTGCCGATCGAGGAGGCCATCGAGATCACCGCGGGCGTCCTCTCGGCGCTCGAGTACTCCCACCGCGCGGGCATCGTGCACCGCGACATCAAGCCGGCCAACGTCATGCTCACGCCGGTCGGCGCGGTCAAGGTGATGGACTTCGGCATCGCGCGCGCCATGGCCGACGCCGCCGGGACGATGACCCAGACCCAGGCCGTCATCGGCACCGCGCAGTACCTCTCCCCGGAGCAGGCGCGCGGCGAGCAGGTCGACGCCCGCAGCGACCTGTACTCCACCGGCTGCCTGCTCTTCGAGCTGCTGACCGGCCGGCCGCCCTTCATCGGCGACTCTCCGGTCGCCGTCGCCTACCAGCACGCGCGCGAGGAGGCCCAGCCGCCGAGCACCTTCGCCGCCGACGTCCCCGAGGCCCTCGACCGCATCACGATGCGGGCGCTGGCGAAGGACCGTGAGAACCGCTACCGCACGGCCGCCGAGTTCCGTGGCGACCTCGAGGCCGTCCTGCGCGGCGGTGAGGTCTCCGCACCCTCGCTCGGTGCGATGACGGCCGTGCTGAGCTCCCCCGTCCCCGACGCGGGCCCGCCCACCGCCGCCACCCAGGTGATGGGTGCGGCCCCCACGCCCGCCCCGGTGGCAGCATGGGGCCCGGTCGGTCGCGTCGCGACGCCGACGGCGGTCCGCGCGGCCGACGCGGAGGAGTCGCCGTCGAAGCGCTGGCTGCTGTGGGTGCTCATCGCGGTCGCCGTCCTGGCGATCACCGGGATCATCGGCCTGCTCGTCACGAACGCCAACAAGGGCCCGGCACCCGTCAAGGTGCCCGACGTGGTCTCGATGGACCAGAGCACCGCCCGCAAGACGATCACGGACGCGGGACTCAGGTTCAACCCGTCGACCGAGGCGAGCAACGACGTCCCGAAGGGCACGGTCATCAGCACCGACCCGAAGGCGCAGACCCCCGTCGCGCCGGACTCGACGGTGAACGTGGTGATCTCCTCCGGCGCCGACTCCGTCGTCCTCGAGGACCTGTCGAACCTCTCCCGCGACCAGGCGGTCAAGTGGCTGACCGACCACGGCTTCGTGCTCGGCAACATCACCGTGACGACCAAGGACAGTCCCGACGTCGAGAAGGACAAGGTCGTCGAGACCGACCCCAAGGCCGGCGCAAGCCTCGACCCGACCACCGCCACGGTCACGGTGTACCTGTCCACCGGCCTGGTCCAGCTCCCGGACTTCGTCGGCGCCAAGACGCCCTACGACACCGCGAAGGCGGAGCTCGACAAGCTCGGCCTGACGGTCATCCCGGCCGAGCAGGAGACCACGGACGCCCCACCCGGCACGGTCATCAAGCAGAGCCCTGCCGCCGGCCCCGTGAAGCAGCGCATCGTCGTGACGCTCACGAAGGCCGTGCCGCCCGCGGTCCAGACCGTCGTCGTTCCCGACGGCCTCATCGGGATGACCTGCACGGACGCGCTCAGCGCACTCGGCACGGCCAACCTCAACGGCACCTGCGAGCAGGCCGACGGCACCCAGGCCGCCGGGCAGTGGGTCGTCATCTCGGCTAACCCCGGCAGCGGGACCACCGTGAGCATCCCGAGCTCGGTCCAGCTCGTCGCAGAGGCACCGGGGCCCGCGCCCACGTCGAGCCCCTGATCCGTCCGTCGGTCACCGGGTCCTGCGCCCGGTGCACCGGCGCGATCGGCGACGAGGAGCCGCCGTGAGGAGGGCTCAGACGTCGGCGGTGTGCCGCACCAGCGGCGCCATCCCGGCCGAGCGCTCCACCGCGCCCGCGAGACCGCAGATCTCCAGCCAGTTGGCCAGCAGGTGGTGCCCGCCCTCGGTGAGCACGGACTCGGGGTGGAACTGGACGCCGTGCAGCGGGAGCTCGCGGTGCTGGAGCCCCATGATGACGCCCTCGCCGGCTGCGGTCGTCGTCCGCGCCGTCACGACGAGCTCGTCGGGCACGGTGCCGTCGACCACGGCGAGCGAGTGGTACCTGGTCGCCGTGAACGGTGAGTCCAGGCCTGCGAGGACGCCGAGGCCCTCGTGCCGGACGGCGCTCGTCTTGCCGTGCATGAGCTCGGGCGCGTGCGTGACGGTGGCCCCGAACACCTCGCCGAGGGCCTGGTGGCCCAGGCACACCCCCAGCATCGGCTGCGCGGCCGCCGCACAGTCCCGGATGACCTCCATCGAGCGTCCCGCTCCGCGCGGGGTGCCCGGACCGGGGGAGATGAGCACGCCGTCGTAGGCACCGCGCTCCTCGAGCGAGGGCACGGCGTCGTTGCGCACGACGACCGTCTGCGCCCCGAGCTGGTCGAGGTAGCCGACGATCGTGTAGACGAACGAGTCGTAGTTGTCGACGACGAGGATCCGGGTCATCTCACTCCACAGTGATGTCGTTGAGAGGCATCCACGGCGCCACGGCAGGGAACACCCAGGTGAAGCAGATGGCGATCATGACCTCGGCCAGGAGCACCAGCAGGGGGACACGCAGCCGCACCGGGCCGGGGAGCACGCGCCAGGGACATCCGTACATCATGCGCCCCCGTCGCGCCCGGTCCCACCGCACCGAGCGCGACGGGCGTGCCCTCGGAGACCGGGAGCCAGCTCTCCAGCAGGGCGTGCACGACGTCACGCTGCCGTGCGCTGACGAGAGGATGACACGTCGTCATCGTCATCTGCGCGAGGGTCAAGGTCGTGCCCAGGGCCGGCTCGTCGAGCAGGCGGGCGTTCGCCGGGGCCGTGCGTCGGGTCCGTGCCGGGTTCAGGTGGTGCGCCGACGTCACGAGCCGGCCGTCGGGGCATGCGCGTACTCGAGCCCGGCGGGACCGCTGTAGGCCGGCAGGGTCACCTGGTCGAGCCGGCTGACGTTCCACCCGAGGCCGACGGCGTCCACGTACTCCAGGTACGTGCGGATCGGGGCCGAGGCCATCAGCGCGTCCCGGAGGGCATTCGGGTCCCCGATGGCACGCACGACGTACGGCGGCGAGTAGTGACGGTCCTGCAGGAGGAGCACGTTGCCGACGCACCGGAACGCGGAGGTGGCCACGACGCGCTGGTCCTGCAGACTCATCGCCTCCGCGCCACCGGCCCACAACGCGTTGATGACCGCCTGGAGGTCCTGCTGGTGCACGACGAGCATCGAGGGAGTGACCCAGTCCGGTCGCGTGCCGGTCGAAGGCGCGTCCGTGAGCGTCACCTCGACACCCGGTCCGCTGACGGCGACGAACCCGGCGGCGAGCGCGAGCTCGTCGGCGCGGTCCGACTGGGCCGGGGCGAGCGTCGCCTGAGCGTCGGTGAGGCGGTTGACCTCGGCACGAAGGTCGCTCACGGTCGTGGCGGCGTGGTCGGCCCTCTCGAGCTCGGCCTGGACCAGCCCCGGGAGGTCCTGCGGCTGACGGACCTCCTGCCCGCGGGCGAGCCTGACGTTGGCCGCGAAGAGCATGGAGGTGAGCACCAGGACGAGGGCGACGCCGTACGAGCCGCGGCGCCCGGGACGCTGTGCGCGGTGCCCGGTGGTCATGTCCCTCCCCGTGCGACGGGTCCTGACCGTCGCACGACTACGCTAGTCGACGTCCGACGCGGCGCCGAGGTGCCGCCCCCGCTCGATCAGGAGGCGCCCCGTGCCCGAGTCCCGGTCCCGCAAGAAGCCGACCTTCACCCCGCCGCCTGCCTCGGCGAAGCCCAAGTCCAGCCCCCGGTGGCTCGCCCCGACGATGCTGACCCTCATGGTCACGGGACTGGTGTGGATCGTCACGACCTACCTCAGCTCGGCCCAGTACCCGATCCCCGGTATCCAGAACTGGAACCTCGCCATCGGCTTCGTGCTGATCATCGTCGGCTTCGGGATGACCACGCGCTGGCGCTGACTCCCAGCACTCCACCCGCTGTCCCCAGGGAGTGGACATCCCTGTGGAAAACTACAGCGGTGTAATTCCACAGCTGTGAGCAAAGGTGGGGACAACCCGGCAGGGCCGCGCCGTGTCACGGGCAGGGCTTGCGAGCGTCAGACGAGGGCGTACGTGACAACGGTCAGCACGACGAGCAGCACCCCGGTGCCGACGGCGGCGGCGAGGGACACCGTCCGCTGGCGCACCCGCGGGGCATAGGCGAATGCCACGCCGAGCAGGAGCCCGACGATGAACCCGCCGACATGCGCCTGCCAGGAGATGTTCCGCACGAAGAACGGGATCGCCGCGTTGAGGGCGAGCACGATGAGCATCGAGCGGGCGTCCCGCTTGAGCCGCCGCAGCACGACGATGACGATCCCGAACAGGCCGAACACGGCACCCGAGGCCCCGTAGACGCCCGTGAACCAGCTGCGGGCGTCGGGGGAGGCGAGCAGCAGGACCATCACGCTGCCGGCGAGGGCGGCCAGCAGGTACGCGGTGAGGAAACGCCAGCGGCCGAGCACCGGCTCGAGGAACTGCCCGAGGATCCACAGGGCGTACATGTTGAACCCGATGTGCAGCAAGGTGCCCGGGTCGTGCAGGAAGGCCGAGGTGAGGAACCGCCAGGGCTCGGACCGCCCGAGGAAGGGAGCGAAGGTCCACTGGTTGATGAAGGCCCTGCCCTGGAGCTGCTCGACGAGGAAGACGAGCACGTTCAGCGCGATGAGGGTGTAGGTCACCGTCGGGCGGCCCGTTCGGACCTTGCCGCCGAAGACCGTCGTCGTCGAGCGCACCGTGCCCTGCGCCTGGCGCACGCAGTCCACGCAGTGCACGCCGACGGCCGCCGGCCGCTGGCACTCCGGACAGGTCGGCCGCCCGCAGCGCTGGCAGCGGACGTACGCGACCCGGTCCGGGTGCCGGGGGCAGACGGGAACGGCGCCCGCGTCGGTGGGCGGCGTGGGAGTCGTCATGCGGTGGGGGTCAGTCCTCGACCGTGACCGAGGTGATCGTCACGTCCTGCACCGGGCGGTCGCCGCCGCGCGTGGGTGTGGTGGCGATCGCGTCGACCACGGCTCGGCTCTCGTCGTCGGCGACCTTGCCGAAGATCGTGTGCTTGCCGTTCAGGTGCGGGGTGTTCGTCACCGTGATGAAGAACTGCGAGCCGTTGGTGCCGCCGACGTTCCCGGTGACCGGGTCACGTCGCTTGCCGGCGTTGGCCATCGCGAGCAGGTAGGGCTCGGTGAAGCCCAGCTCGGGGTGGATCTCGTCGTCGAAGGTGTAGCCAGGGCCACCGGTGCCCGTCCCGAGCGGGTCGCCGCCCTGGATCATGAAGCCCTCGATGACGCGGTGGAAGACCACGCCCTCGTAGAGCGGCGCGGTGCTCTCGGCGCGCGTGCGCGGGTCCGTCCAGGCCTGGGTGCCCGTCGCCAGGCCGACGAAGTTGCGCACCGTCTTGGGGGCGTGGTTCGGGTAGAGCTCGATCCGGATGTCACCGGCAGTGGTGTGAAGAGTCGCGAACATGGGCCCATCCTCGCACGACGAGCCGGTCGAGGTCGGGCACCGGCCCGCCATCGGTGGCAGCATGGAGGTCGGGCCGTCCGGCCCTGCCGATGTCCGCCGATCAGGGGAGTCGACCATGTTCGACCGTGTCCGCCGTCCCGCAGCCGAGTCCATCGACGCCGAGCGGCTCAAGAGCCACGCAGCGGAGGTGGGTGCTGCCCTCGCGGACGCCGCCGCCCACACCAAGGAAGCCGCCCGTCACGCCGCCGAGTGGGCAGCACCGCGGGCCAAGGACGCCGCCGAGTGGGCCGGGCCCCGTGCGAAGGAGGCCGCAGCCCAGGCAGCCGAGTGGGCCGGGCCCAAGGTGGACGCCGCCGCCGACTGGGCGACGCCCCGCGCGAAGGACGCCGCGACGCACGCCGCCGAGTGGGCCGGGCCCAAGGTCGAAGCAGCCGCCGACTGGGCGACGCCCCGCGCGAAGGAGGCCGCCGAGTGGGCGACGCCCCGCGCGAAGGACGCCGCGACGCACGCCGCCGAGTGGGCCGGGCCCAAGGTGGACGCCGCCGCCGAGTGGGCGACCCCGCGGGTGGAGAAGGTCCTGCGGGAGGCGGCCGAGCGTGCCACGCCGGCCGTGGAGCGGGCAGCCGAGCGTGCCGCCCCTCTGGTCGACGCCGCCCACGACCGCTTCGTCGACGAGATCCTGCCGAAGGTCGCCGCCGTGGTGACGACGGCCGTGGCTGCCGCCGCCGCCGGGGCAGACCACGCGCGTGACGTCGCGGAGGACGCCCTCGGGCAGGCGGTCGCCGTCCCTGAGCCGAAGAGGTCCCACAGGGCCGCAGCCGTCTTCTGGACGATCAGCGGTGTCGCCGCCGCCTGGGCCGCGTTCGCGGCCTGGCGCCGGAGCAGGCCGACGACCGACCCGTGGGCCGAGGAGCCCTGGGAGCCGGCGGACGCCGGCGAGCGCTTCAAGCACCGCGCAGCCGAGGCGCGCCAGGAGCTCGCGGGCGTGGTGAGCGACGTCAAGCACGGCGTCGAGGACGCGGCGGAGGTCGTCGGCGAGGTCACCGGCGAAGCCGTCGCGAAGACGCGGGAGACCACCGAGAAGGCTCGTGAGGCTGCCGAGCGCGCAGCGGAGCGTGCCAAGGAGGCCACCGAGAAGGCCCGCAAGGCAGCTCCCAAGCGCAAGCCGGCGGCCGAGTCGGCGACGGAGCCGGACGCCGACGAGCCGGACGGCACGACGAGCGAGAGCTGACGGGTCGGCCCCGTCAGGGGCCGGGGACCGCCCCGTCCTGCGGCAGGTGCATCTCGGCGACGGCGTACTGCCGGGCGACCCGTGCCGACGTCGCCACCGCGAGCGCGCACCACGGGTGCAGGCACAGGTCGGGGTCGAACGGTGCGTACGCCGTCACCGCGGCTGCCTTGCGTCGCAGGCCCAGGTCGGCCACGTTCGGCGGCCGCGTCCACGCCGGGTATCCCTCGTAGGAGAGCAGGTCGACGCTCCGACGGCTCGCGTCGGTGGACGCGACAGCTGCTGACCGGACGAAGAGGGCCGTGGCGGTGTGGTCGGCGTGGTCCCCGGTGTCGAACGCGCGCGTCCAGTCCATGGTGCGGATCGTCGTCGGTGCGTCGGACGTGATCAGGGCAGCGAGGGTCTGCTCGAGACCCGAGGCGGTGAACGACGTCGAGCCGTCGACGGCGTGGATCGTGCTGAGTGAGCCGAGCCAGAGCTTCATCAGGCTCTCGTGGTCATGGACGGCCATGCCGGCGCCCGAGCGGTTGCCGTCCGGCAGTCGCACGAAGACCAGGCTGATCTGCGGTTCGCCCACGAGCGTCATGGTCCGCAGGTCATGGCCGAGCACGGTCGTCACCGAGGCGGTCCACCGGTCGGCGACGCCGGCCATCGCGGCGTACGCGGCCTCGGAGCCGGCCTCGCGCCCCTTCCAGTAGGCCGTGCCCTGGGCGTCGTCGCCTGCCGTGAGGAAGACGGTGTGCACGCAACGCCCGGAAGCGATGTCAGCGGCGAGGTCGGGGCTCGCGAAGAGGAGGTCGTCGTCCTCGTGCGCCACGACGACCATCGTTCCGTCGACGCAGGTGGACGAGGGTGCGGGATGGGCACGCGGCGACGGGACCAGCTCGGGGAAGCCGACGGCGAGTGCCCCGGGTCCGAGCCAGGTGAGGGCGAAGGCGATGGCCGTCGCGATCGTGAGGAGGGCGGCTGAGCGCACCCGGCGACGGACCGTCGTCGTGGTCATCGCGTCCCCCTGCACGTGCGGGTCACTTCTCGGTGGAGCCAAGGGGACTCGAACCCCTAACCCCCTGCTTGCAAAGCAGGTGCGCTACCAATTGCGCCATGGCCCCGTGGCAGACGAGCGAGCTCTGCCTTCACCGGACGGGGTCGGTCACCTCGCGCCACAGATCGCGCTCGTCGCGGTCATCGGCGTACGTCCGCCAGGCGGCGTATCCGAGACCGAGAACGACCAGGGCTGCGAGGAGCTTCTTCATCCGTCCTCCTGGTGGGAGTGGGAGTGGGCCTAAGAGGACTTGAACCTCTGACCTCTTCCTTATCAGGGAAGCGCTCTAACCGTCTGAGCTATAGGCCCGTGCGTCCGTGTGCACGACGCCGGACGAGACTACCTCAGGGCCGGGGTCGGCCCCAACTCAGCCCCGGGTCAGTCGTCGGTCAGCGTCAGGTGGAGTCCACCGACCAGGGCGGCCACGATGTTGTAGAGGAAGGAGCCCAGCGTCGCGAGCGCCGTGAGCAGCACGATGTCCACCACGCCGATGATCGTCGCGAGCGAGATCGTCCGCTTGAAGGAGACCGCATCGAGGATCGCGTACTTGTTCGACCCCCCGAGCGCGACGACCATGTCGTTGACCTTGGTGAAGACGCTCAGCCCGTCGAGCGTCTGCCAGACGACGGCGGCGGTCACGACGAGCATGATCCCTGCGGCGACGGCGAGCAGGAACGAGAGCTTCAGCACCGACCACGGGTCGACCCGGGCGATCGCCAGGCGGACCCGGCGCGGAGCGCCGTCGTCCTCCGGCGCGGAGACGGCGGCCCGGACGGAGGGACGCGGAGCCGGCTCGGCCTTCGCCGGGCTGGGGCCGGGGTCGGGCGTCGGCGCGGGCCGGTCGGGTGCGTCGACGTCGCCGATCGGTCCCACGGGGCTGAAGGTCACCCCACGAGAGGGAGCCTGGGATCCCGAGGTCGCGGCGGTCACCCGCCGGGCGGCGCCGCCCGGCGGCGTGATCGACGGAGGCTTCTGGTCGCTCACTGGTCTCCCTCGGTCGCTGTCGACTCCGCGTCGGTGGCGTCGGTCGCGGTCGCGGCCTCGTCCGTCTCGATGCTCTCGGGGTCAACGGTAACCGCATCGCCCGCGAGCGTTCGTTCGATGTTGCGCGCGACCGCCAGGATCCGGTCGCCCGAGTCGGGCTTCGCGAGGATCACACCGGTCGCGTCACGGCCGTGCACGGGGATCTCGTCGACCGAGGAACGCACGACCTTGCCGCGCTCCATCACCACGAGGACCTCGTCGCCGGCCTCTGCCATGAGGGCACCGACGAGGCTGCCGCGGTCGTCCGGCAGGCGCGCGGCGCGCACGCCCAGACCGCCGCGGTTCGTGCGCCGGTACTCGAGGTTGCCGTCGGAGTTGACCCGGTGCATGTCCGAGCGCTTGGCCGTGCCGCCGTCGGTGACCGTCACCAGGAAGGAGTCCTCCGTGATGACGTCCATCGCCAGCAGCTCGTCGCCCGCACGGAAGCGCATGCCCGTGACGCCCGAGGTGGCCCGGCCCATCGGCCGCAGCTGATCGGCTGTCGCCTCGAAGCGCACGGCCTGGCCCTTGCGGGAGACCAGCAGCAGCTCGGAGCCCTCGTCGACGATCGCTGCCGAGACGAGCTCGTCGGCGGTACCGTCCTCGTCCTCTCGCAGGTTGATGGCGATGAGCCCACCGGAACGGTTCGAGTCGTACTCCGCCAGGCGCGTCTTCTTGACCAGACCGCGACGTGTGGCGAGCACGAGGTACTCCGCCTGGCCGTAGTCGCGCAGCTCGAGCACCTTGGCGATCTGCTCACCGGGCTGGAAGGCCAGGAGGTTGGCCACGTGCTGACCCTTGGAGTCGCGGCTGCCCTCGGGGAGCTCGTACGCCTTGGCGCGGTAGACCCGGCCGAGGTTGGTGAAGAAGAGCAGCCAGTGGTGCGTCGTGGTCACCCCGAAGTGCTCGACGACGTCGTCCGCGCGCAGCTGGGCACCCTTGACGCCCTTGCCGCCACGCTTCTGCACGCGGTACTGGTCGCTCCGGGTCCGCTTGGCGTAGCCACCGCGGGTGATCGTCACGACGATCTCCTCCTCGGCGATGAGGTCCTCCATGGAGACCTCGCCGTCGAACGGAAGGATCGTGGTCCGACGCTCGTCGCCGTAGCGGTCGACGATCTCGTCGAGCTCGGTACGCACGATGTCCCGCTGACGCTGCGGGTCGGCCAGGATGTCCTGGTAGTCGGTGATCTTGACCATGAGGCCGTCGTAGTCGTCGATGATGCGCTGGCGCTCCATCGCCGCGAGGCGGCGCAGCTGGAGGTTGAGGATCGCGGTCGCCTGGACCTCGTCGACCTCGAGCAGCGCCATCAGGCCGGCGCGCGCCTCGTCGACGTCGGGGGAGCGGCGGATCAGGGCGATGACCTCGTCGAGCAGGTCGAGCGCCTTGAGGTAGCCGCGCAGGATGTGAGCGCGCTCCTGGGCCTCACGCAGACGGTAGGTGGTCCGTCGCACGATCACGTCGAGCTGGTGGGTGACCCAGTGGCGCACGAAGGCGTCGATGCTGAGCGTGCGCGGCACGTCGTCGACCAGCGCGAGCATGTTCGCGCCGAAGGTCTCCTGGAGCTGCGTGTGCTTGTAGAGGTTGTTGAGCACGACCTTCGCCACGGCGTCGCGCTTGAGCACGACGACCAGACGCTGCCCGGTACGGCCCGAGGTCTCGTCGCGGATGTCGGCGATGCCCTGGACACGCCCGTCCTTGACCAGGTCGGCGATCTTGGTCGCGAGGTTGTCCGGGTTGACCTGGTACGGCAGCTCGGTGACGACCAGGCAGATCCGGTTGTGGATCTCCTCGACCGTGACGACCGCACGCATCGTGATCGAGCCACGGCCGGTGCGGTAGGCGTCGTCGATCCCGCGCCGGCCGAGGATCGTCGCGCCGGTGGGGAAGTCCGGGCCGGGGATCCGCTCGATGAGCGCCTCGAGCAGCTCCTCCTTGGTGGCCTCCGGGTTCTCCAGGTGCCAACGCACGCCCGCAGCGACCTCGCGCAGGTTGTGCGGCGGGATGTTCGTCGCCATGCCGACCGCGATACCCGCGCTGCCGTTGACCAGCAGGTTGGGGAAGCGGGCCGGCAGGACCGACGGCTCCTGGGTGCGTCCGTCGTAGTTGTCACGGAAGTCGACGGTCTCCTCGTCGATGTCCCGCACCATCTCCATGGCGATGTGCGCCATCTTACACTCGGTGTACCGGGGGGCGGCGGCCGGGTCGTTGCCGGGGGAGCCGAAGTTGCCCTGGCCGGCGACGAGCGGGTAGCGCAACGACCAGTCCTGGACCAGTCGCACCATGGCGTCGTAGATCGCGCTGTCGCCGTGCGGGTGGTACTTGCCCATGACGTCGCCGACGACACGGCTGCACTTGGAGAACTGCCGGTCGGGGCGGTAGCCGCCGTCGTACATCGCGTAGAGCACGCGGCGGTGCACCGGCTTGAGGCCGTCACGGACGTCGGGCAGGGCGCGGCCGACGATGACGCTCATCGCGTAGTCGAGGTAGGACCGCTGCATCTCCAGCTGGAGGTCCACCGCGGAGATCCGGTCGTGGAGGATCTCCTCGATCTCCGGCGGGGTGCCGCCGTCGGGGGGAGTCTGCTCGCTCACCGTGTACCTCGTCTTTCGTCTGTTCCGTGCTCAGTGGTTCCGTGCTCGGTGCTGCCGGTCGTGCCGTAGGTCGGCCAGGAGGGCCGGACGTGCCTCGACCTCAGATGTCGAGGAATCGGACGTCCTTCGCGTTGCGCTGGATGAAGTTGCGCCGGGACTCGACGTCCTCGCCCATGAGCACGGCGAAGATCTCGTCCGCCGCGGCCGCGTCGTCCAGGGTGACCTGGAGCAGGGTCCGCTGCGCCGGGTCCATGGTCGTGTCCCACAGCTCGGAGTAGTCCATCTCGCCGAGACCCTTGTAACGCTGGATCCCGTTCTCCTTGGGGATGCGCTTGCCCCCGGCCTGCCCCGCCGCGAGGAAGGCGTCGCGCTCCCGGTCGGAGTAGACGTAGTCGTGCGGGGCGTTGCTCCACTTGAGCCGGTACAGCGGCGGCTGCGCGAGGTACACGTGACCCTGCTCGATCAACGGGCGCATGTAACGGAAGAGCAGCGTGAGCAGCAGGGTCGCGATGTGCTGGCCGTCGACGTCGGCATCGGCCATCAGCACGATCTTGTGGTACCGCAGCTTGTCCATGTCGAAGTCCTCGCCGATCCCGGTGCCGAAGGCCGTGATCAGGGCCTGGACCTCCTGGTTGCCCAGGGCACGGTCCAGTCGGGCGCGCTCGACGTTGAGGATCTTGCCGCGGATCGGCAGGATCGCCTGGGTGCGCGGGTTGCGCCCACGGACCGCCGAGCCGCCGGCCGAGTCGCCCTCGACGATGAAGACCTCGCACTCCACGGGGTTGTTCGACTGGCAGTCGCGCAGCTTTCCCGGCATGCCGCCGGACTCGAGCAGACCCTTGCGTCGGGTCGCCTCACGGGCCTTGCGGGCGGCCATCCGGGCGGCCGAGGCCTGGATGGACTTGCGGATGACGTCGCGCGCCTCGCTGGGGTGCGCGTCGAGCCAGTCGCCGAGCTGCTCGTTGACGACACGCTGGACGAAGGTCTTCGCCTCGGTGTTGCCGAGCTTGGTCTTGGTCTGGCCCTCGAACTGCGGCTCGCCGAGCTTGATCGAGAGGACGGCCGTCAGACCCTCACGGATGTCGTCGCCCGTGAGGTTCTCGTCCTTGTCCTTGAGGATGCCCTTCTCGCGGGCGTAGCGGTTGATGAGGCCGGTCATCGCCGCGCGGAAACCCTCCTCGTGGGTGCCGCCCTCGGTGGTCGCGATGGTGTTCGCGTACGTGTGCACCGACTCGGAGTAGGCGCCCGTCCACTGCAGGGCGATCTCGACCGAGAGCCTGCGCTCGACGTCCTCCGCCTCGAAGTCGATGACCTCGGGGTGCACCACCTCGACCTTCTTCGCCGAGTTGAGGTGCTTGACGTAGTCCACCAGGCCGCCGTCGTAGCGGTAGGTGACGGTGCGCAGCATGGCGGCAGCCGGGGTCGACTCGTCCTCGTGGACCGTCACCTCGTCGTCGGTGTCCGTCACCAGGGCGCGCTCGTCGGTCATCGTGATCTGCAGGCCCTTGTTGAGGAAGGCCATCTGCTGGAACCGGGAACGCAGGGTCTCGAAGTCGAAGTGCGTCGTCTCGAAGGTGACGTCGCTCGGCCAGAACGTGACCGTCGTCCCGGTGTGGTCGGTGGTGCCCACCTCGGCGAGCGGCGCCTGCGGGACGCCGTCGGCGTAGGACTGGCGGTAGACGGTCCCCCCGCGGTGCACCTCGACGTCGAGCCGCTCGGACAGCGCGTTCACGACGGAGACACCGACACCGTGCAGACCACCGGAGACGGCGTAGCCGGAGCCGCCGAACTTGCCACCGGCGTGCAGCACGGTGAGCACGACCTCGACGGCCGGCTTGCCCTCGCTCTCGACGATGTCGACCGGGATGCCGCGTCCGTTGTCGACGACACGGACGCCACCGTCCGCGAGCAGGGTCACCTCGATGTGGTCGCAGTACCCGGCGAGGGCTTCGTCGACCGAGTTGTCGACGACCTCGTAGACCAGGTGGTGCAGTCCGCGCGGGCCGGTCGAGCCGATGTACATGCCGGGGCGCTTGCGGACGGCCTCGAGCCCCTCGAGCACCGTGATCGCGCTCGCGTCGTAGGAGGGACGCACGTCCGGGGTGGCTGTGGGGGTCGGCTGCCCGCTCGCCTCGGGGCTCTCGGGCACGGCAGGACTCTGGTCGGCCACGGGCGGTGGTGCTCCTCACGGTGCGGCGACCGGGCGCTGACGCCCGGCAGGTCAAGCACGATCGGGCCTGCCGGCGAACGGCGGGGCGGCTGCAAGAAGGACTCCAGCGACCTAGTGCCCGGATGTACCCCCGAAGTCTACCGGTACGACGGCCTCAGAGGCCGTTCCCCCCAGGTGTGGCTCGATGAGGATCGGGGGGCGTCACCCGGTGGTCACGCCCCGGACGTCAGAGGCTCTGGAGGGCCCGACGGCCGTCGGTCATCCGTAGGTGTCGCGTGGTCCTCGGCCTGGCACGCTCCGCGGGCCCCGGTTCCACCGCGGTCCGGAGGGTCCGAGCACGCGCAACTCCCGGACGACGTCCACCCCGAGCTCGGCGGTCAGCCGAGCCAGCAGCTCGCTGCTCATCTGGGTCAGGTGCACCGCCCACGAGGTCGAGTCGGTGCGCAGCACGAGCGCCCCGTCCTCGAAGGTCTCCGGCGTGCAGTGGTCGGCGATCTGGTCGCCGACCACCTCGCGCCAGCGGCCGATCACCCCGCCGACCGAGAGCTCGGTCGCCCAGCCGCGCTCGGCGGCGAGGCGTGACAGCGCGTCGCCGACGAGCGCAGGGTCGCGGCCGTCCCGGCGTGCACCCGACCGCTGCTCGGCCGGCGGCGCGTGCCGCGACGTCCCTGGGCTCCCGGGCCGCAGGCCCTTGGCCCGCGCGGCAGCCTTTGCCCGTTCCAGACCGGCCCTGGCCACCTCGGAGGCGGGCGTGAGGCCGAGGCGTGAGGCGACCGGGCGCGGATCGGTGACCTCAGGCTCGTCGTCGAGCGAGGTGTTCAGGTCGTCGTCACCGGACACGGCTCGCCTGACCGCCGAACACGTCGACGCGCGCTCCCTCGAGCTGTTCCGGGACGTCCTCGGCGACAGCAGCGGTCAGCAGCACCTGCTCCGCGCCGGCGACGAGGCCGGCGAGGCGCGACCGTCGACGGGTGTCGAGCTCGGCGAAGACGTCGTCCAGCACCAGCACGGGTTCGCTGCCCTCCTCCCACCCGGCGTAGGCCTCGCCCGAGGTCGAGCCCGAGGAGCCGTGCGTGAGCAGCTCGAACGAACCGAGCCGCAGGGCGAGCGCATAGGACCAGGACTCTCCGTGGCTCGCGTACCCCTTGGCCGGCAGCTCACCGAGAGTGAGGACGAGGTCGTCGCGGTGCGGGCCGACGAGGTTGACGCCTCGCTCGATCTCCTTCGCACGGAACCTGCTCATCGCCTCCAGGAGCTGCGCCTCGAGCAGGTCGAGAGTCGCACCCAGGTGCGGGACACCCACGGCATCCCCGGTCGGGCGGTCCTCAGGGCCGGTCGCCCCGGACTCCGCCAGGGAGGAGCGGTAGCCGAGGACGGCATCACCTTGACCCTCGCTCACCTGCTCGTAGGCGCGCGCCACATGGGGCCGGAGCTCTTCGACGAGAGCGACACGCTGCGCGAGGACCTGCGCGCCGATCTCCGCGAGGCGCGCGTCCCAGACGTCCAGCGTGCGCAGGTCGAGCTCGCCGCGACCACGCCGCGCCCCTGCCGCACTCTTGAGCAGGGCCCCACGCTGGCGCAGCACCCGTTCATGATCGGCGAGGACCCCTGCCATCCGAGGTGCCATCTGCACGGTCAGCTCGTCGAGGAAGCGGCGACGACCGTCCGGGTCGCCCTTGACCAGGGCGAGGTCCTCCGGTGCGAAGAGGACCGTCCGCAGGATGCCGAGCACGTCGCGTGCACGGCGGACGGGCGCCCGGTTGACCTGGGCCCGGGTCGCGCGACCCGGGTTGAGCTCGAGCTCGACGAGGGTCTGGCGTTCACCGCGCACCGCGCGCAGGCGGATCACCGACCGCGGTGCACCTGAGCGCACGAGCGCCGCATCGGTGGACACCCGGTGGCTGCCGAGGGTCGCGACGTAGCCGACGGCCTCGACGAGGTTCGTCTTGCCCTGACCGTTCGGGCCGACGAAGGCGGTGGCTCCGGGGTCGAGGTCGAGGTCGACCTGCCCCCAGGAACGGAAGTCGGTCAGCGAGAGCTTCGCGACGTGCACGTCACTGCTCGGGCGACGCCGGTCGCACGGCGTGTCCACCGAACTGCTGGCGAAGCGCGGCGACGGCCTTCATCGCAGGCGAGGCACCCTGGCGGGAGGCGAACCGGGCGAAGAGCGCCGCAGAGATGACCGGGAGCGGCACCGCGAGGTCGATCGCCTCGTCGACGGTCCACCGACCCTCGCCGGAGTCCTCCACCCAGTCGCTGATCTCCCCGAGGCTCGGGTCCTCGTCCAGCGCGGCGACGAGCAGGTCGAGCAGCCACGAACGGATGACGGTGCCATGCGTCCACGCACGCAGCGTCCCGGGGACGTCGGTGACGAGCTCCTGCGCCTCGAGGAGCTCGAAGCCCTCGGCGTAGGCCTGCATGAGGCCGTACTCGATCCCGTTGTGGACCATCTTCGCGTAGTGACCGGCACCCACCGGGCCGGAGTGCACGAAACCGTCGGCCCGTTCGCCCTCGGGTCGGAGCGCGTCGAGGACGGGCATGACTGCTGCGACGTCCTCGGGGGACCCGCCGGCCATCATCCCGTAGCCGTTCGCCAGGCCCCAGACCCCGCCAGAGACACCGACGTCGAGGTAGCCGATGCCGTGCTCGGCGAGGGTGGCCGCGTGCTCGATGTCGTCGGCGTAGTGCGAGTTCCCGCCGTCGATGACGATGTCCCCCGACGAGAGCAACGACCCGAGCTCGGCGACCACGCCACGGGTAGGTGCGCCGGAGGGGACCATGACCCACACCACGCGGCGGTCGGCCGGAAGGGCGGCGACGAGGTCAGCCAGGGAGGCGACGTCCGAGACGTCCGGGTCACGGTCGTAGCCGGTCACCTCGATGTCGTGCTCGCGCAACCGGGTGCGCATGTTGGCGCCCATGCGCCCCAGACCGATCAGACCGATGTGCATCTCAGCTCGCAAAACGGATCGGGACGAGCAGGTACCGGTAGGACCGGTCGTCCTGCCCGTCGAGGCACTTCTGACCGGTGAACTCGACGGGCTTGTTCGGGTGCGTGAACGCCATCCGGACGAAGGGGCTGCCCAGCGCGCCCAGACCGTCGAGCAGGTACTGCGGGTTGAACGCGACCGTGATGTCCTCGCCGGTCAGCGAGGCCTCGAGTGCTTCGGAGGCCTGCGCGTCGTCCCCCTGCCCTGCGTCGAGGACGACCTGGCCCTCGCTGAAGGCCAGACGGATCGGGGTGTTGCGCTCGGCGACGAGCGAGACGCGCTTGGCCGCCTCGATCAGAGCACTCGTGGCGACGACCGCGTGGATCGGGCTCTCCTCGGGGAACAGACGCCGCACCGGGGGGTAGTCGCCGTCGACCAGGAGCGAGGTCGTGTGCCGACCGCCCGCCTCGAAACCGATGAGATCCACACCCGTCCCGGTCGCCATGGCGACCGTCACCTGGTCGGAGCCGCCGAGCGACTTCGCGGCGTCGGAGAGCGTGCGCGCGCGCACCAGGGCCACCGCCGACAGTCCGGGGGTCGCCGGCGTCCACGTCAGGGTCCGCAGCGCGAGGCGGTAGCGGTCGGTCGCGAGGAGGGTGATGACGTCACCCTCGATCTCCATCCGGACGCCGGTCAGCAACGGGAGCGTGTCGTCGCGGCTGGCGGCGACGGTCACCTGGGCCACCGCCTCGGTGAGGTCCTCCCCGCGGACGACCCCGACCTGCGCGGGCATCGCGGGCAGTGCGGGGTACTCCTCGACGGGCATCGTGAGCAGCGTGAAACGGCTGGCGCCGCAGGTGACCAGGACGCGCGTGCCGTCGAGCGTCACGTCGACCGGCTTGGCAGGCAGTGCGCGGGCGATCTCCGCCAGCAGCCGGCCAGAGACGAGCACCGTGCCTGGCTCGGCGACATCCGCAGCGATCTCCGATCGGGCGGAGACCTCGTAGTCGAAGCTCGAGAGCTGGACGACACCGGAGGCGTCGGCCTCGAGGCGGACGCCGGCGAGCACAGGAACCGGCGGCCGGGTCGGCAGTGACCGCGCCGTCCAGGTCACTGCCTCGGCGAGGACGTCTCGCTCGACCCTGAACTTCATCGTTGTTCCCTTCACCCTGCCTCGAGTCCGAGCGTGACGACGCACCGGGCCTGATGGTCCACGTGCACCCTACGGCAGACGACACCCCGTCACGAGGCCATGGCGAGCTGATGTCGTCGGGGATCGTGTGGTTCTTCCGGTGGGAGGGATCGTTCGTCCGATCGTCCTCATGACGGTGCTCGGGACATCGGGGAAGAACAAGAGTCATCGTCATCATCGGTGGTGTGGATTCTGTGGACGGCGGCTCGAGGTGCAGGTCACCGGCCGGATCAGGGTGGGGACGGATTGTCGACGACGATGTCGACCCTCTCGGTCGTGGGGGGGGCCAGGAATAGCGGGCCACCCCACCACCACCAACACCACGGGGGGGGGAAACACTGATGTGGGGGGTGGGGTTTTTTTGACTCCCCCTTGGTCGCCCCCCGGGTTGGGGGGTTGCAGCTTCTTCCGCGCCCCCCCCCACGTCCACCTTCCCCTGGGGTGTCGTACACAGTGAGGTGGCGTGTCGTCCACCGCTTTCCACAGATATGTCCACAGGTGTGAACAGTCGTCCTACTACTTCACAGGTCACTCTCAGGGCAGCACTCGGAGGTACCGGTGTGGTGGCGTGCAGGTGACCGGTCCACCCGCACGGATCAGCCCCGGTGCTGCTGCTTGATCCGGCTGGTGAGCTCGGTGACCTGGTTGTAGATCGAGCGTCGTTCGGCCATGAGCTCGCGGATCTTGCGATTGGCGTGCATGACCGTCGTGTGGTCGCGGCCGCCGAACTGCTGGCCGATCTTCGGCAGGCTCATGTCGGTGAGCTCGCGGCACAGGTACATGGCGATCTGTCGCGCGGTGACCAGGACGCGGGATCGGGAGGAGCCGCACAGGTCGTCGATGCTCAGGCCGAAGTAGTTCGCCGTCTGAGCGATGATCGCCGCCGCGGTGATCTCCGCGGTGTCCTGGTCGGTGATCAGGTCCTTGAGCACGATCTCGGCCAGGGCGAGGTCGACGGGCTGCCGGTTGAGGCTCGCGAACGCCGTGACCCGGATCAGTGCGCCTTCGAGCTCGCGGATGTTCGTCGAGATCTTCGAGGCGATGTAGGACAGGACGTCGTCCGGCGCAGAGAGGTTCGCGTTGCCGGCCTTCTTGCGCAGGATCGCGATACGGGTCTCGAGGTCGGGCGGCTGGACGTCGGTGATCAGGCCCCACTCGAAGCGCGAGCGCATCCGGTCCTCGAAGCCGTTGAGGAGCTTGGGCGGGACGTCGGAGGTGATGACGACCTGCTTGTTGGCGTTGTGCAGGGTGTTGAACGTGTGGAAGAACTCCTCCATCGTCTGTTCCTTGCCCTGCAGGAACTGGATGTCGTCGACGAGCAGGATGTCCATCTCGCGGTAGCGCCGTTGGAAGGCGCCCGCCTTGCCTTCACCGATGGAGTTGATGAAGTCGTTGGTGAACTCCTCGGAGTTCACGTAGCGCACCCGGATCCCCGGGTACAGCGACATCGCGTAGTGGCCGATCGCGTGCAGCAGGTGCGTCTTGCCCAACCCGGAGTCGCCGTAGATGAACAGCGGGTTGTAGGCCTTGGCCGGTGCCTCGGCGACCGCGACCGCTGCGGCGTGGGCGAAGCGGTTGGACGAGCCGATGACGAACGTCTCGAAGAGGTACTTCTCGTGGAGTCTCGACGGCTCGGCTGCTGATCGCAGTGCCGGGCGGCGGCCCTGGGAACGCTCGTCGTAGGAGCGTCCGTCGTGGTCGCGGCGGACGTCGGCGTCCTGGAAACGGTCGCCGTTCGGCTGACCACGGTGGTTGGACTGCTCGGTTGACGGGTCGGTGCTCGTCGTCTGCTGCGATGCGGGGCGGTGGGCCTCGTCGTCGAGCGAGGGATCGACCGTGACGGCATAGCGGGTCTCGGTCCCGAAGGCGGTCATCAGGGCCGCCGTCAACGACGCGCGCAGCCGGACCTCGAGGAACTCCTTGGTGAAGTCGTTCGCGACCGCGACCAGGACGGTGCCGTCCAGAGCACCGAGCGGACGGGCGAGCCGGAGGAAGGCCAGCTGCTGGGGGGTGGTCGCAGGGTCGCCCGCGACGAGGTCGACAGCGCGCTCCCACGTCGCTTCGACGGGTTCGTCCTGTGCTGACACCGCTGCTCCTGAGTACGTGGGTCGATCGATCCGCGCCCCGGATTCTGTCATGGGGCCCCGTTGGTCCACACGTTTGTCCACAGGTTGTGGGAGACGGGACCGGGGTGACGGAAAGGGCGCCCGGGACCTCGGTGGCCCAGCCGTGCCGATCCTCGTTCCCCCTGGTTCCGGCGTGTCGCGCGGTGCCTTCGGTTCGGTGTCAGCGATGATAGGCGGTTTGGTCCCGTGTGTGCCGGGACGAAGCGGGTGAGGTTTGTGGTTTGACCACGAGGCCGGAGCCGCGTACCGTGACACAGCCGTTCTTGGCGGCTTCGTCCTGCATGCCCGCAGGTCCACCGGAGGTTCCGGTGCGATCGCTCGGCACCGCGAGGCAGGAGCCGAGGAGGACCACCAGCTTCCGCCGCCCGGCGGTGACCTGATCAACGTGTGGAGTATCTGTGTCCAAGCGCACCTTCCAGCCGAACAACCGGCGCCGTGCCAAGACCCACGGTTTCCGGCTGCGCATGCGTACCCGCGCCGGGCGCGCGATCCTGGCTGCCCGCCGGCGCAAGGGCCGCGCGGAGCTCTCCGCCTGAGCTGTGCTTCCTGCACCGCTCCGGATGCGTCGCTCGGGTGACTTCCCGCTGACGATCCGCGGCGGTGTGCGAGCCGGACGGGCCACCCTCGTGGTGCACTGCCGACCACGGGAGGACTCGCCGGGCGTCGATCCTGCTGGGCGCGAGGCGCATGTAGGTCTCGTGGTCTCGAAGGCCGTCGGCGGTGCCGTGGTCCGCAACACCGTGCGTCGACGGCTTCGAGGGTTGGTGATCCAGATGCGCGACCTGCTCCCCGCTGGGGCGGACCTCGTCGTGCGCGCGCTCCCCGCGGCCGCCACCGCCGAGTACCTCTCGCTGGGCTCCGATCTCCGGTCCGCGTTGGTGACCGTTGACAGACGGATGACCGAACGACGAGCGGGTGCACAGCGATGACCGCCATGGAGATCTTCAGACGAGCGCCCCGGATGGCCGTGATCGGACTGATCCGCGCGTACCAGCTCGTGCTGTCCCCCATGAGCCCGCCGTCCTGCCGGTTCTATCCCAGCTGCTCGCAGTACGCGGTCATCGCCGTCGAGCGCCACGGGCTGTTCCGCGGCGGGTGGCTCGCGCTGCGCCGGCTGGGTCGTTGCCATCCCTGGACCGCAGGCGGGATCGATGACGTCCCGCCTGCTCGGGACGACGCTGCAGCACCCCATCAGCATGCCGAGCGATCGAGGAGCTCCGACCGATGACGTGGTTCGACACCCTGCTGCTGCCGATCAAGGTGGTCGTGGCCTGGATCATGGTCATGTTCCACAAGCTCAACACGAGCGTGTTCGGGATGGCTCCCGACTCCGGTCTGGCGTGGGCCCTGTCCATCGTCGGTCTCGTCGTGGTGATCCGGATCGCGCTCATCCCGCTCTTCGTGCGGCAGATCAACGCCTCGCGCGCCATGCAGATGCTCTCCCCCGAGCTCCAGGTGATCCAGAAGAAGTACAAGGGCAAGACGGATCCCGCGTCGCGTGAGGCGATGAGCCGGGAGACGATGGCGCTGTATTCCAAGCACGGGACGAACCCGTTCTCCTCGTGCCTGCCGATCCTCGCCCAGTCCCCCATCTTCTTCGCGCTGTTCCGGGTGCTCTACAACATGCCGGCGCTGGCGCAGGGCATCTACCCGAACGCGGCGAACCCGAAGACCAGCATCGGCCCGCTGACCCAGGAGCTGGCGAACCAGGCGACGAACGCGACCTTGTTCGGGGCGAAGATCTCTTCGTACTTCCTGCAGACGGATGCGAGCTCGGCGACCCGCACGGTCACTGTCGTCCTCATCGTCCTCATGTCGTTGACCACGTTCACGACGCAGCGTCAGCTGACGCAGAAGAACATGCCGGCCTCGGCGATGACCGGCCCGATGGCCCAGCAGCAGAAGATGCTGCTCTATGTGCTGCCGCTGGTCTTCGCGGTCTCGGGTGTCAACTTCCCGATCGGTGTCCTCATCTACTGGACCACGACCAACCTCTGGTCGATGGGTCAGCAGTTCTACGTGATCCGACGCAACCCGACACCCGGGTCGGAGGCGGAGCGGGAGCTCAAGGAGCGCCGCGCCCGCAAGGCCGCGGCCAAGGGGATCGTTCTCGAGGACGAGAGGCCTGCGATCGAGGAGAAGCCACGCGGCCAGCGCACGCAGCCCAAGCGCAAGGCTCGTGACCGTCCCATCCCGCGCCCGGGTGCTGCTCCTGAGGCAGCGGACTCGGGAACGGCGCCGGAGGCGCCCACCGATGGTCCGCCGGCGCCGCGCAAGCCCCGTCGTCGTCCCGGAGCGGACGGCACACCTGCCGTCGGCGGCGCCTCGCCCGCGCCCAGGGCATCCTCCCGTGCCAAGCCGGTGGTCGAACCGGGGGCCTCCTCCGGTGCCGGGACCTCCAAGCCCCGACGTCGCCCTGAGACGCCATCGAAGGATGCGTCGGGCAAGGATGCGTCGGGCAAGGACGCGTCGGGCAAGGACGCGTCGGGCAAGGACGCCTCGCCCGGTAGCGGTCGTCGGCCCCGTTCAGCCGGCCCGCGCCCCGGCGCGCCGGACGCGCCCGATGGTGGCGCCGCCTCGAGCGGTGAGGGGAAGCCCGCACGGAAGCCCAAGCCTGCGCCCCGTGACGACGCCGACGGTGCGGCGGACGCGAACGACGAGAGCACGGACTGACCGCGATCCCGCGGGATCACGACCCACAGACACTGCGGCATCCGGCCGCAAGACCAGGAGGACTCGATGAGCGCGCAGACCCCCACGCCGGACGCCCCGGTGTCCCACACGAGCAAGCTCGAGGAGGAAGGCGACGTCGCCGCTGACTACCTCGAGGAGCTGCTCGACATCGCCGATCTCGACGGTGACATCGACATCGACATCGACCACGGCCGGGCCTCGCTCGCGATCGTCGCCGAGGAGGGCTCGGCCAAGTCGCTGCGCCGTCTGGTCGGCCGCGACGGCGAGGTGCTGGATGCGATCCAGGAGCTGACGCGCCTGGCTGTCCAGGCGCGCACGGGCGAGCGGAGCCGCCTGATGCTCGACATCGCCGGCTTCCGGGCACAGCGTCGCAACGAGCTGACCGAGGTGGCCCGGACGGCGATCGCCCAGGTCAAGGAGTCGGGCGCGCCGGTCTCGCTCGAGCCGATGAACCCGTTCGAGCGCAAGGTCGTCCATGACGCGGTGGCCGAGGCCGGCCTCGTCAGCGACAGCGAGGGCGTCGAGCCCTCCCGGCACGTCGTCGTTCGCCCTGCCTGACGTTTCACGTGGAACACGAACGCGGTGAAGAGCAGTCGGTGGCGACGCCGCTGACTTCCTCCGACCCGCGGATCGTGGCCCTGTTCGGTCCGGCGCATGCCGCGGTCGACCTTTTCGCTGCTGCACTGGCGGATGAGGGAGTGACGCGGGGACTGCTCGGTCCACGGGAGGTCCCACGGTTGTGGGAGCGGCACCTGCTCAACTCGGCGGCCGTCGCCCCGCTGCTTCCTGCGTCCGGCACTCTCGTGGACGTGGGCTCGGGTGCAGGCCTGCCCGGGGTCGTCCTTGCCGCGATGTGCCCCGACCTGCGGGTGGTCCTCCTCGAGCCGATGGAACGCAGGGTCGCGTGGCTCGAGCACGTCCTGAGCCTGACGGGCCTGGCCAACCTCGAGGTTCTTCGGGGGCGTGCGGAGGACGTGGCAGGCACGCTGCACGCTGATGTCGTCACAGCCCGCGCGGTCGCCCCGATGGATCGGCTGGTGGGCTGGACGCTCCCACTGCTCGGTCGGGGCGGTGTGCTGCTGGCGCTCAAGGGTCGGGCTGCTGCGCAGGAGCTCGTGGCCGCAGCAGGCGAGCTCGCTCGCCTCGGCGGTGACGCGGGTGAGGTGCTCACCGTCGGGACGATCCCTGGAGTCGAGACGACCTCGGTGGTGAGGGTGGTGCGCATGCAGGTGCGGGGCGAGCCGCTGCGCCCTTCTGAGCGGGCTCGTGGCTCCAGGACGACCGGCGCGGGCGGGCGTCGATCCGGCTCAGGGCGCGCCGTGGAGGAGAAGAGTGACGTCCGTCCCCTCGGTGCCGGTCACCGCAAGCCTGCGCAGTCGCCTCGCGGTGACGGTGCCCGGGGCCGGCGGCCTGCCGACTGAGGCGGTGCCCCTCATGGACGGCGAGGTCCCGGACGGTGGGTGTCCGCTGGAGTGTCCAGTCGGTTGGGGCTCGCCGGAGGAACCAGGGTGTGGCGACGGCGCTACTGGCCGTCAGGGACGTGATGGTCCTTGGTTCTGCCCGGGCTCTGAGCTCCTTGGACAGAGGCGGTTGTCCTGAGGCGGGGTGGGATCCCGTCGGCTCGCGGGCGGCCCGCTGCGCGTGTCGGCAGAGCGTGGGCTCCATGCGGTCGCGCCGGCGGCGGCGCTGACAGGCACTGAGACCTGGGGACGGCTCGGAGCGGGTGCGCGGGAATGGCAGGATGGGGCCGTCATGACGGGAGAATCAGTGGATCAGCAGTCTGAGCACGATGTTTCACGTGGAACGAGCGACGCCGATGACGCGCGGCGAGCGGCGCTGATCGAGTCCATCCCCGTCATGGACGAGAGCACCCCCCTGGCCGCGGAGCTCGCGGCCGATGCGCGGCGACGGATCGATCTGGCCGGCCGGCGCTTCCCCAAGCCCGAGCGGACCCGGGTCCTGACGATCGCCAACCAGAAGGGCGGCGTCGGGAAGACGACGACGACGGTCAACCTGGCGGCAGCGCTCGCGCAGGCAGGGCTCAACGTCCTGGTGATCGACAACGACCCGCAGGGCAACGCGTCGACGGCGCTCGGGATCGACCACCACAGTGGCACCCCGTCCATCTACGAGGTCCTGGTCGAGGACGAGGAGCTCGGGGCCGTCGTCCAGCGCAGCCCACAGATTCCGCGACTCTGGTGCGCGCCCGCGACGATCGACCTCTCGGGCGCCGAGATCGAGCTCGTCTCGCTCGTGGCGCGTGAGGGTCGCTTGCGAGCGGCGATCGACACCTACCTCGAGTCGACCGCCGCTGAGGGCAGGGAGCGGCTCGACTACGTGCTGATCGACTGCCCGCCGAGCCTGGGCCTGCTGACCGTGAACGCTTTCGTGGCGGCGCGTGAGGTGCTCATCCCGATCCAGTGCGAGTACTACGCGCTGGAGGGGCTGAGCCAGCTGCTCAAGAACGTCGAGCTCATCAAGAACCACCTCAACCCTGCGCTCCATGTCTCGACCATCATGCTCACCATGTACGACGCACGGACGAACCTCGCGCACCAGGTCGCAGACGAGGTGCGCGAGCACTTCCCTGAGCAGACCCTCCAGACACTCGTCCCCCGATCGGTGCGCATCTCGGAGGCGCCGAGCTACGGACAGACGGTCATGACGTACGACCCAGGATCGACGGGGGCCCTCGCGTATCTGGCCGCAGCCCGGGAGATCGCCGAACGAGGCAGCGCTCTGCTGCTCGAGAAGGAGTCCTGATGGCGGACAAGCGACGTGGTCTCGGTCGGGGTCTGGGCGCTCTCATCCCCAACGGCACCGGCGCCGAGCGCCCGGTGGACGTCTTCTTCCCTGGAGCGACCCCGCGGGTCGAGACGGCGAACGGGCCGGGATCCGTCTCGGAGTCCACCGCATCGGACGCCGCGGCGGCTGACGGGTCCGACGACGACGTGGTTTCACGTGGAACAGAGCGCATCCCGGCACGGTCGGTCTCCGAGGCGGGGGCTCACGAGGAGCGTGTTTCACGTGGAACAGGAGAGACGTCGACCTCGACAGACCTGCTGCCTGTCCCCGGCGCGCACTTCGCCGACCTCCCGGTCACGGCGATCATTCCGAACCCGCGCCAGCCGCGGACGGTGTTCGACGAGGAGGCCCTCGGCGAGCTGACGAACTCGATCCGCGAGATCGGTGTCCTGCAGCCCGTCGTCGTGCGGCCGGCAGGAACCGACGAGGCCGGCGCCGCCCAGTACGAGCTCATCATGGGGGAGCGCCGCTGGCGGGCGACCCAGGACGCGGGCCTCGCCAGCATCCCCGCCATCGTCCGCGAGACGGACGACGAAGACCTCCTGCGCGATGCCCTCCTGGAGAACCTCCACCGCAGCCAGCTCAACGCGCTCGAGGAGGCGGCCGCCTATCAGCAGCTGCTGGACGACTTCGCGTGCACTCACGACGAGCTCGCCCGGCGCATCCACCGGTCGCGACCGCAGATCTCGAACACTCTGCGGCTGCTCAAGCTCCCCCCACTGGTCCAGCGGAGGCTTGCCGCCGGGGTGCTCAGCGCCGGGCACGCCCGCGCGCTCCTTGGCCTGCCCGACGCGGCAGCGATGGAGCGTCTGGCGCAGCGGATCGTCGCCGAAGGGCTCAGTGTCCGGGCGACGGAGGAGATCGTCACGCTCGGGGGCGACCCGGAGAAGCCGGTGATCCGCCGGCCGCGCGCCGGGGACCGGATCGCTGCGCTCGACGACCTCGCCGCTCGGCTCTCCGACCGGTTCGAGACCCGGGTCAAGGTGCAGCTCGGTCGCTCGAAGGGCAAGCTGACCGTCGAGTTCGCCTCGGTCCAGGACCTCAACCGCATCCTCGCGACCCTCTCCCCGGAAGACCCGGGCCTGCTGCGCTGAGGCTCGTCGCCCGCGCACAGCGGGACGTCCTGCCCAGCTCTGCTGCCACACCCTGCCCGTTCGGCGCACATCCAGGCGTCTGCTGGCGGCGAGAGAGCCGAGAACGGACGCTGAGCCCTGAACGGACGTCGTCCGGCCCCGGGGGAAGCGCCAGGTGCGCGCACCCCTCAGCGTGGCTCTGAGCACGATGCCGAGCCCGTCGCGCAACGGTCGAGCATCGCGCTCAGCACGGACACGGGCGGCGGTCCGATGACCGGCGCACCGTTGCGACAGGGATCGGGTCCGTCAGACGGTGTCGGGTCCGGCGCCCTCGACGCTGTCCTCGGCGAGGTGCGAGCCGTCCGTGCCGAAGATGCGCATCATCTCGAGCTCTTCGTTGACGACGCCGGCCAGGCGACGCACACCCTCGCGGATCCGGTCCGGCGTCGGGTAGCAGAACGAGAGCCGCATGTGATCGGCGCCCTGGCCGTCGGCGTAGAAGGCCGTGCCGGAGACGTAGGCGACGAGTGCAGTGATCGCTCGGGGGAGCATGGCCTGGGCATCGAGGCCCTTCGGCAGCTGGACCCACGTGTAGAAGCCGCCGGCCGGGACGGTCCAGGACGTCTCGGGCAGGTGCTCGGCGAGCGCTTCGAGCATGGCGTCCCGGCGCTCGCGATACATCTCCCGGAAGACCTTGATCTGGCCGTACCAGTCGTGGTTGGCCAGGTACATCGAGATCGCCAGCTGCGAGGCGTTCGACGGGCACAGGATCGCTGACTCACTGGCCAGCACGAGCTTCTCGCGGATGCCGTGCGGGGCCACGGCCCAGCCGACCCGGTAGCCCGGCGCGAAGGTCTTCGAGAACGAGCCGAGGTAGATGATCCCGGAGTCGTCCATCGAGCGCATCGCCGGGAGCGGCTCGTGGTCGAAGCCGAGGAGGCCGTACGGGTTGTCCTCGACGACGAGGACACCGTGGCGGCGAGCGATCTCCAGGATGCGCGGCCGCCGCTCGAGGGAGAGCGTCACGCCGGCCGGGTTGTGGAAGTTCGGCACCGTGTAGAGCAGCTTGACGCGGCGTCCCTGCGCCTGGAGCCGGGTCAGGGTCTCCTCGAGCGCCTCGGGGATCAGGCCGTGCTCGTCCAGCGGCACGTGCACGACGTCGGCCTGGTAGGCGCGGAACACGCCCAGCGCGCCGACATAGCTCGGAGCTTCGGCGACGATGACGTCGCCCGCGTCGATGAACATCCTCGTCACAAGGTCCAAACCTTGTTGCGAGCCGGTCGTGACGACGACGTCGTCGGGGTGGGCGGAGATGCCCTCCAACCGCATGACGTCCAGGATCTGCTCGCGCAGCGTCTCGTCGCCCTGGCCGGAGCCGTACTGCAGGGCGGTCCTGCCCCGCTGGAGGATGAGGGCGTGGGCCTGCTCGGCTATCGCCTGGAGCGGCAGCCCGTCCAGGTTGGGCATCCCACCGGCCAGGGAGACGACCTCCGGCCGGTTGGCCACCGCGAAGAGCGCGCGGATCTCCGAGGCGCGCATCCCGTGCGTCCGGGCGGCGTACGAGGTGTTCCACGGGTCGAGGCGGGTCCCGGCGGCGGCGGAGGTCGGGCCGACAGGCACCTGCCCCGCCGGTCCTCCGAGAAGTGGAGTCATGGAAGGAGTCTGCCACCCCGCTGCAGCGGGGTGGATCAGCGTTCAGCGGGCGGGCGGGCACGCTCGGCACGGACCCGGCCATCCGAGCCCTTCCGGCACCGGGACTTCCGCCCGCCGACCACCGGATGCGCACAGAAGGGGCGCAGGTGAACGACTCGACGCCGCCCCCGAGGCGGGGACGGCGTCCGGTCGTGCGGCGACGCTCAGGCGAGCACGGCCTCGATCTCCTGCACGAGGGCCGGCTTGGGCCGGGCGCCGACGATCTGCTTGACCAGCTCGCCGCCCTTGTAGATGTTGATCGTCGGGATCGAGGTGATCCCGTAGGCAGCGGTCGTCTGCGGGTTCTCGTCGGTGTTGAGCTTGGCGACGGTCAACCGGCCGGCGTAGACCCCCGAGAGCTCCTCCAGGATCGGCGCGACGGCACGGCACGGGCCGCACCAGGGCGCCCAGAAGTCCACGAGGACAGGGACGTCGGAGGACAGGACGTCCGCCTTGAAGGTGCCGTCGGTGACGGGAAGCGTGCTCACAGGATCTCCTCGATGAGGTCGGGAACGGTCTGCGGGGCGGTCGAGCCGACGAGCTCCGCGAGGTAGTGCTGGGCGTCGAGGGCGGCGGCGCAACCGCTGCCCGCGGCCGTGATGGCCTGACGGTAGGTGTGGTCGACGAGGTCACCACAGGCGAAGACGCCCTCGACGTCGGTGGCCGTGCCTCGGCGGCCCTCGCCGCCGGTCAGGACGTAGCCGGACTCGTCGACGTCGACGGTTCCGACCACGAGCTCGTTGCGCGGGATGTGGCCGATCGCGACGAAGACGCCGGTCGCGTCGACCTCACGCTCCTCGCCCGTGACGGTGTCGCGCAGCCGCACGCCGGTGACCTTCCCGGTGCCGTGGATCGCTGCGACCTCGCTGTTCCACGCGAAGCGGATCTTCGGGTCGTTCATCGCACGGTCGGCCATGATCTTCGAGGCGCGGAGCTCGTCGCGGCGGTGCACGATCGTCACGATGCGGCCGAAGCGGGTGAGGAAGGTCGCCTCCTCGATCGCCGAGTCGCCACCGCCGACCACGATGAGGTCCTGGTCGCGGAAGAAGAACCCGTCGCACGTCGCGCACCAGGACACGCCGTGCCCCGAGAGCGCCTTCTCCTCCGGCAGGCCGAGCTCGCGGTAGGCCGAGCCCATGGCCAGGATCACGGCGCGGGCCTGGAAGGTCTGCCCGTTGCCCGTGACGACCGTCTTGACCGGTCCGGACAGGTCCGCCGAGACGACGTCGTCGTACAGCACCGTCGCGCCGAAGCGTTCGGCCTGCTTCTGCATGTTCTCCATGAGCTCAGGGCCCATGATGCCGTCGACGAAGCCGGGGAAGTTCTCGACCTCCGTCGTGTTCATCAGGGCGCCGCCCGCGGTCACCGAGCCGGCGATGACGACGGGCTCCAGCCCGGCACGCGCCGCGTAGACGGCGGCGGTGTAGCCGGCCGGTCCTGATCCGATGATGACGATCTCGTGCACGGTGGTGCTCACAGGTGTCCTTCTGTCGATGCGTGTCTGCGCCAACAGATCCTAGGTCCCGGTTGTTCCCTGGTGGGTCAGGAGACGGTGACCTCTGCCAGCTCGATCCGGTTGCGGCCGTCAGGGGTCTGCGGCAGGGCGGTGAACCACAGCACGATCGTCTGCGTGGTCGCCGCCGGGTCCAGCGTGAGGACCGTGGTCGGGGAGAGCGGGCCGCTGGCCAGGACCGGGCCGGCGGTCGGCGTCGACGGGTCGGTCGCGCGGACCTCGACCATCCCGCCGCTGCCGTTCACCGTCAGCGTGACCTTCGTGACCTTGGCCGGCTTCTGCAGCGTGACCGCGTAGCCGATTCCCGACTTCATCCCGTACGTGGGGCTCGCGTACGTGCGGCTGATCCACGCGGTGGCCGGGTTGCCGTCGATGGCACGGTCGACGAGCTCGGGGTGCTCGTTGTTGTCGCCCCCGGGCGGGGGATCGACCATCTGGGCCGAGGCGATCACCGGCGGATCCTGCGGGGTCGAGGACGGGCTGGGGCTCTGGCTCGCCCCGCTCGCGTCCGCGCTCGGGGTCGGGGTGTCGTAGGAGGTCGGCCGAGGGCTGGCGGACGTGCCGGGGTCCACGATGCTGCCGAGCCCGGAGAAGAGACCGCCGGGGGCGGTGAGCGAGTTCCAGGCCATGACGGCGCCGACGAGGATCGCGACGGCCACGAGCGCGAGCACGAGCGGGGTCGGGTCGAACCTCTTGCGGGTGAGCACGTCGGCACCGCGCCCGATGAGGGAGTCGAAGTCGCGGTGGTCCGGTGCCGGGTGGTTCGTCGACCCCACGGAGCGGGGGGCCAGGGCCGGCGGCAGCACGGGAGGCGTTGCCGGGGCCCGGCCGGCGGGGTCGGCCGCGGGACGGGCTCGCTCGTCCTCCGGTTGCGGGCGTGAGGAGCTGCGCAGCGGAACCGCCGGTGCGGACCCCGCTCCGCCGAACTGGGGGCGCCACGCATCTGCCGCTGCTGCGTCGTCGACGCTCGCCGTCGCCCTCGGGCCGCCCGGACCCACGGACAACGCGCTGGTGGACCGCGGGTCCGGGTGGTGGACGGGAGGGACGAACGCCGGGGGCGGGGTGCCGGGCCGGTCGGAGCGGATCCCGGCGAGCGAGCCGCGCACCGATGTCCTGACGACGCCCGTCTGCTCGTCCCCGTCGATCGCCTCGTCGTCGCCCGGCGGTGCGTCGTCGGCGCGCGGGACCGTGCCGTCGGTCGCGGTGGCCGAGTCGTCCCCACGCGGTCCGGAGGTACCGTCCCGATCGTCGTCGGACGTGCCGTCGTCCGGGAGGCCGTCGGCCGCGAGCACTGCGGCTGCGCCGACGAGGGCGGCAGGCGGTTCCGGGACGGGGGGCATCTCGGCCGCGCCGCTCTCAGGTGCTTCCCCTGACGTCGCTGCTCCGGCGCCGTCGTGGACGTCCTCTGTGCCGGGCGTAGTCGTCGCTCCGTGCGCTGCCATGGCGCTGTCGATCCCCGTGAGGTCGACCCGACCCCAGGGTTCGAGGTCGAGGACGAGCTCTGCGGGGCTGTGCGGGCCGTCGTCGTGCGGGCCGAGCGTCACGGCGCACAACGTGTCGAGGTCGTTGGGGATCCCCGGGACCAGCTCGGCCGGCGGAACCATCGTCCCGGCGACCATCGGAGCGGCCCACGGGCCGTCGGGCGAACCCGGTCGCCGGCCCGTCAGCGCGACGTAGAGGAGCCCGACGAGGGCGACGGTGTCGGCGCGCGTCGTCGACCTGGCATCGCCCAGCCCGTGCTCGCGCAGCTCGCCGTCCATGCCTAGACCGGAGACGACGACGCCCGTGGGGCTCACATGCACCACCGACGGACGCAGGGCGAGGTGGTGCACGCCGCGTCGTCGAGCGGCTTCGAGCGCGACAGCGGCCTCGCCGACGATGGTGCGTGCCTGGTCGGCCGGGAGCGGTCCACGGGCAGTGAGGTCGGCGAGGGTGCGTCCTCGCGCCCGTTCCGTGACGACGTACGCGAGGCCCTCGTGCTCGCCGACGTCGAGCACCCGGAGCAGGCGGGGGTCGGTGACCAGCGCGGCCCGGCGTGCACCGTCCTGGGCCTGGGTGACCCGACCGGAGCGCAGCACGGTCGCGGTGACGGGGCGGTCGAGGATCTGGTCCTGGGCGAGCCAGCGCTCGACGCCGGGCAGGTCGGTGGCCACCGGCTGGTCGAGGCGGTAGCGCCCGGCGAGCAGCGTGCCGTGACCGAGGACGACGTCCACCCGCGCACCTCCCCCTCCTGGCCCGGACGAGGCCCGGACGAGCCCCGTACGGCCCATCGTACGGTGGAGCAGCGAGAGCGCCGGGGCGGCGACGTCCTGGAGCTCGGAGACGTGCATGCGGCGCAGGAGCAGGACGTACACCGCGCCCATCACCGCGGTGACGACGGTGCAGACCACGGCGGCCTGAAGGAAACCCAGGTTCTGAGGAGCGCCGAACATGCGCACCAGGGGCCAGCCGGCCGCCGCCGCGACCGCCGCTGCCAGCACGGCCTTGCCGTGCATGACGACCGCGCCCCGGCCGCCTCCGCCGAGACGCTTGCGCACGGCCAGCCCCGCCCAGACGGCGCCGAACACGTACGACAACGAGGTCGCGACGCCCACCCCCGCCACCCACCACGACACGGGCAGGACCAGCCAGGCGAGGACGGAGCCGCCGGCGACGACCAGCGACATCGATCCTTGGATCCAGAACAGGCCCTTGGCGTCCTCGTGCGCGTAGAAGACCCGTTGCGCCATGGACCAGGCACCCAGTGCCGAGAGGCCGATCATCATGGTCACCACGATCGTGGCGATCGAGCTGGCCTGCTCCGGGGTGACGGGCACGACGAGCCGCACGATCGGCAGCGCGAGGACGGCGATGAGCGCCGTGGCGAAGACGGTGAGGACCCCGATCATGCGGAGCCCGGTCGCCGTGTCCTTGCGCATCCGCACCCGGTCGCCGACGGCGGCGTGCGCCGAGAGCCGGGTGAAGCTGGTCGCCAGCAGCGAGACGGTCAGCAGCGAGTGCGGCAGCATGAAGATCATGATCGCGTTCGCGTACATCGCGTACCCCGGGGCGCCCGTCTTGAGGTTGTCGGCGGCTGTCGCGATGTTCGTGACGGTGATGATCCCGATCTGGCCGACGAGGAGAGCGGCGAACGTCCACCCCGCGTTGCGTCCGGCGGAGCGGAGCCCCACCCCGCGCCACTGCCAGCGTGGCCGGTACCGGAAGCCCGAGCGGTACAGCGGGACGATGAGGATCAGGGCCTGGCTGATGATGCCGATCGTCGCGATCCCACCGAGCAGGGCGATCGGCGCCGCACCCCAGGCGGCCGGGTCGCTCAGACCCCCGGTCGTCGAGAACCTGCCGTACACGGCGATGAAGACGCCGAAGCCGGCGATCGAGATGAGGTTGTTGAGGACCGGGGCCCACATGTACGGCCCGAAGCTGCCGCGGGCGTTGAGCACCTGACCCAGCAGGGTCGAGACGCCGTAGAAGAAGACCTGGGGGATGCACCAGAAGGCGAAGGCCGTGGCCAGACGCGTGTACGCGGGGTTGTCGTTGTTGGCGACCAGCCGGACGAGCAGCGGGGCCGCGAGGGTGAGGACGACGGTGAGGACGACGAGCGCCGTCATCGCGAGGGTGAGCAGGCGGTCGACGAAGTCCTGGCCCTGACCGGTGCGGTAGGCCCGCACGATCGCCGGCACGAGGATCGCGCTGAGCAGGCCGCCGGCGATCAGCATGAAGATCTGGTTCGGCAGCCAGTTGGCGACGTTGAAGGCGCCGCCGGGGCTCGTGACGCCGATGGCCGCCACCAGCACCGCGTTGCGCACCACGCCGAGGATCCGTGAGACGGCCGTGCCGGCGGCCATCATCCCCGCACCCTTGCTCAGCGAGGTCTCGTCGGGGAGGTCGGTCGCGGTCATGTCTCGTCCTCGAGCTCGTCGACGAGGGCGCTCGGCTGGCCCGCTGCGGCAGCCCGGTCCGCACGGGTCCCACGTGCGCGTCGGGCGGTGCGGACCAGACCGATGACCAGGACGAGGGCGAGCAGTCCGCCGACGGCACCGGTACCGATGTTCTCCCACTCGGCCCTGACCCGGACCGTCAACCGGGTGGAGGCGTCCACGACGACGCCGGCGGTCGTGGAGAGCTCGACGACCGCCTGGACGTCGGCGCTCTGCACGCCGCGGACCGGGATCTCGACGGTCGTCTGCCCACGCGCCGGGACGACGACCTGCACGGGTGTGTCGGCGACGAGGCGGCGGTCGGTCGTGCGGAGCCGGACCACGAGCGTGACGTCCTGGTCGAGCACGTTGTCCACCCGCAACGGCAGCGCCCCGGAGGTCGAGATGAGGTTGACGGTGCCGGTCGGCGGCACGGAGACCGATGCACGCAAGGCCGTGGTCTGGGCGACCGAGCGGGCGATCGACGCCGTACGGCCTGCCGGGTCGCTGCGCCACGCCAGTGCGGCCGGTGTCAGCCGTTCGGTGGCCGGGTCGCCGAGGAGCGCGGCGGGGTCGGCACCCATGGCGGCGATGGCGGCGCGCTCGGTGACCGTCCGGTCGGCGGTGGCGAGCTCGGCCGCGGTCACCTCGGTGGGTGCCACCGCCCGCTGGGGCAGGCTTCCGCGGCTGACCGTCGGGGCCTGCGAGTCGGCCAACGCCGAGACGGGCGCAAGGCGGACCCATGGGGCCTGCTCGAGGGCGCTGAGCTGCGCCGAGGCGATCGTGGCGTCGGGCGACCAGTCCCGGGGAAGGCTCGCGAGCACGTGCCGTCCGTCGCTCGGGCGTTCACGGGTGATGATCGCCAGCTCGGCGAGAAGGTCAGCGGCGGCGCTGGCCCCGGTGAGCTGGGCCACGCCGCCGGCCGCCTCCTCCTCGAGGGTCAGCCCCGTCCGCAGGGCCTGCGAGAGCTCGGCGTCCGGGACGAGGAGCCTGACCGTCGTCGCGCCGCTCGTCTCGGTGGTCAGCCCGGAGGGGGTGTACGTGAGCACGCTGGGCGGCAGGAGCTCGCCGGGCGCGACGACGACCGCGCGGGAGCCGCCCGCCGAGGCCGCGCCGGCCGTCATGAGGTCGGTCACGGCAGCACCGGGCAACGAGAAGACGTCGCTCGCGGACAGCCCGAGGTCGGCCGCGACCGTGCTCGACCGCTCCTCGGCGAGCTGCTCGAGCTCGCCGTCCCCGGTGTGGGCCAGGGCGGTGACGTCCGCATCACCCCACGGCAGCAGCTGGACCTCGCGCCCGTCCGTCGCGTGCACGAGACCGGACGCCCACGTCGTGCCGGCGCCGGTGCGGTCGGCCGCAGCGGTCGCGAGCAGGGCAGGGTCGACGGCCCAGGTGACCCCGGGGTGCGTCTGCGTCGCGCGGAGCAGCCGGTCCAGGCGCCCGCCGGTGGCCACCTGGGCCGCGACGACCGCCGACTCGTCGGGCGCGGGTGCCGGTCCCGTGATCGGTACCACCACGCTCAGCGTGGTCGGCGTGACCTCCTGGGGCGGGAACCACACGGTGAACGTGCGGAGCATGCCCAGCCGGATACGGGTCGGGTCGGCGGCGTCGACCACCTCGACCGCCAGGCCTCGTGCGCCCCAGCTCCAGGCGTTCGACGAGAGCCCGATCGCCGCCGCGGGGACCGTGACGACGGTTGACGCCGAGGCACCGGCAGCGAGCGGCGCCGGCAGGTCCGCCTCGCCCACGGCCGCCCCGGCCGAGGCATAGGGACCGGCCTGCCGCCATCGGTCGAGCGAGCTGCGCGAGACGAAGCTCCGGCGATCGAGGTCGACGAACACCCGCGGCTGGGCCACCGGGGTGCTCCCGGTGTTCGTGAGGGTGACCGCGACGGTCAGGTCCTGCCCTGGCGCGAGCACCTGGGGGGCGATCCGGGTGGCGAGGACCGTCACCGGAAGAGGCTGATCCGCGGCGACGGCCGGTGCGGCGACCACGCCGCCGAGACCGAGCAACCCGCCGATCAGTGCCCCTGCCACGACGGCCGACCGGGAGCGCAGGCGGTTCGGTCGGTTCATGCGCTGTCGTGCAGGGCCGTGCGGGCTGCAGCGGCCAACCGGCGCTCGTTCGGGTACGCCAGTCGTTGCGGGAGCGCGGTGACCGGGATCCACGCGACGTCCTCGGCCTCGCGATCGGGATCGCCGTCCACCGTCAGGTGCCCACCGACGGCACGCAGCAGGAAGTGGTGGACCACCTTGTGCACGCGACGGTCGTCCCCGGTGAACCAGTAGTCGATCGTGCCGAGCGCGCGCACGACGAGACCGTCGATCCCCGTCTCCTCGGAGATCTCGCGGACCGCCGCCTCCTCGGGAGTCTCGGTGCCCTCGAGGTGACCCTTCGGCAGGCACCACTCCAGTCGACCCGCTCGGTTGCGGCGTGCGATCACCGCGGCGCACGGTTCCCCGGTGCTCCGATCGACCACCAGACCCCCGGCCGAGGTCTCCTCGACGATCGGCAGCGCGTTGACCTGGCGACCCGGCACCGGCCGGGCCCGGCGCAGGGCGTGACCTCCCGGCGGCGTGGGCCTCGCCCCGCCGGGGAGGGGTGCGCTCGCGGACATGTCGCCACTGTAACGACAGGCGCCGGGACCGACATGCGTCCGCGTCTGGCACGCTGGTGTGCCGTGCCCACCCCTGCGCTTCCTCCCCCTCCTGGCGACGGGCCTTCCCTGCCGGGTCCGGCCCTCGAGCTCGACGTCCTTCGGCGTCGTGCTGTCGACGTCCTGACCACGATGGCTCCGGCCGCGATCGAGCTCGGCGACCTCTTCGCGGCCGCCGGGCACGAGCTCGCCCTCGTCGGCGGGCCCGTGCGCGACGCCTTCCTCGGACGCGCCAGCGCCGACCTCGACTTCGCGACGTCGGCGAGCCCTGACCAGAGCGAGCGGATCCTGGCCGCGTGGGCGGACGCGCACTGGGACATCGGCCGTGAGTTCGGCACCATCGGGGCCCGTCGGTTCGGCCGGACGGGCTCGGCAGACGTCGTCGTGGAGGTGACCACCTACCGGTCCGACGCCTACGAGCCGGGGTCGCGCAAGCCGGTCGTCGCCTTCGGGGACACGCTCGAGGGGGATCTGTCGCGCCGGGACTTCACCGTCAACGCGATGGCCGTGCGGCTTCCGGGCTTGAGCTTCGTCGACCCGTTCGGCGGGCTCGCCGACCTGGCTGCCGGCGTCCTGCGCACCCCGGTGACCGCCGAGCAGTCCTTCGACGACGACCCGCTGCGGATGATGCGGGCGGCCCGCTTCGCCGCTCAGCTCGGCATCTCGCTCAGCCCGGACGTCGCCGAGGCGCTGACGGCGATGGCCGGCCGGATCGAGATCGTCTCGGCCGAGCGGGTGCGTGACGAGCTGACGAAGCTGCTGCTCGCCCCGGATCCCCGTCCGGGTCTGGAGGTCCTCGTCGACAGCGGGCTAGCCGCCCACGTCCTGCCCGAGCTCCCCGCGCTCCAGCTCGAGATCGACGAGCACCACCGCCACAAGGACGTCTACCAGCACTCGCTCACCGTGCTCGCCCAGGCGATCGACCTGGAGACGGGCACGCACGAGCACCCGACCGGTCCGGTTCCCGGGCCCGACCTCGTGCTCAGGCTCGCGGCCCTGCTGCACGACTGCGGCAAGCCGGCCACGCGGCGGTTCGAGCCCGGCGGCGGCGTCAGCTTCCACCACCACGAGGTCGTCGGCGCCAAGCTCGTCGCCAGGCGGCTCAAGGCGCTGCGCTTCGACAAGGAGACCGTCCAGGCCGTCGCCCGGCTCACCGAGCTGCACCTGCGCTTCCACGGCTACGGCGAGGTCGCGTGGTCCGACTCCGCCGTGCGGCGCTACGTCACCGATGCCGGCCCCCTGCTCGAGCGGCTGCACCGGCTGACCCGGTCGGACTGCACGACACGCAACCGCCGCAAGGCCGACCGCCTCTCGTTCGCCTACGACGACCTCGAGGCTCGCATCGCCGAGCTGCGCGAGCACGAGGAGCTGGCCTCGATCCGCCCCGACCTCGACGGCACGCAGATCATGGCGATCCTCGGGATCGGCCCCGGTCGCGAGGTCGGCGAGGCGTACAAGGTCCTGCTCGAGCTACGGATGGAGCAGGGCCCGCAGGATCCGGCGGTCGCCGAGGCGGCGCTGCGGGCCTGGTGGGACGAGAGGTCGCGGCAGGTCTAGAGCCGACGGACGACGAGCAGGCAGACGTCGTCCTCCTGACGGGGGCCGAGCAGCTCGGCGACCAGCCGGTCACGGATCTCGGTGGCGCTCAACCCGTCGGGCAGTGCCGCGACCGCGTCGTGCAGGGCGGCGAGCCCCTGGCGCAGCGGCCGATCGCGTCGTTCGACCAGGCCGTCGGAGAAGGCGATCAGGGTGGCGCCACGGGGAAGCTCGGTCTCGGCCTCCACCACGCCGCCCTCGAGCCCGGCCACGCCGACCGGTGTGCGCAGTCCGCCGTCGAGCACCTGCACGGTGCCGTCGGGCAGCCGGACCAGCGGTGACGGGTGCCCGGCGCGGCTGTACTGCAGGCGGTCCCCGCACAGGCGCAGGTACACGCAGGTGGCGACCTGCGCCATCTCCAGGCCCCGCACGAGCTCGTCGAGCCGCTCGATCACCCGCCCTGCCGACTCGCCCGACCACGCGTAGGAGCGGAGCACCGAGCGCAGCTGTCCCATCGCCGCTGCGGCCCGCATGTCGTGCCCGACGACGTCGCCGACCGCGAGTCCCGTCGCGTCGTCGGGCAGGGCCAGGACGTCGTACCAGTCCCCGCCGACCTCGGCCGGCTGGGCAGAGGGGTGGTACCCGGCGGCGATGTCCAGGCCGGCGATCTGCGGGACGTCCGGCAGCATCTGGCGCTGCAGGGTCAGGGCGATGGAGCGCTCACGCTCGTAGAGGCGGACGTTGTCCAGGCCGAGACCGGCGCGCTCGGCAAGGTGTCTCGCGGTGACGATCGCCTGCTCGGAGAACGGCTCGTCCTCCGTGCGCACCAGGACGAGAACGCCGATCACGCGGGACCGTGCTCGCAGCGGCAGGACGAGGGACTCGGCCAGCCCGAGCCGGGTGAGCAGCTCGAGCTGGGCCGGCGTCGTACGCGCGGCCAGCTCCTCGCGATCCACGCGCTCAGGACGCGGCAGCTCCGCGGCCGGGGTGCTCGAGGCGGCCAGGGCTGCGGTGACGCGAGGCGCGCGCATCAGCGCGGCGGGCTCCACGCTGCGCAGGGTCGCGGCGTCCGTCTCGGAGAGCGGGTCCCGTGTGGCGAGATGGACAGCCTCGACGCGTCCGCGCTCGTCGAGGAGGGCGACGAAGCCCCACGCAGCCAGGTGCGGGACCGTGAGCTCGGCGAGAGCCCGGACCGCTCCGGCGTGGTCGAGATGCGTGGCGAGCCCGTCGCTGACCGCGGCGAGGAGGGTGAGCCGGGCACCGTCGTCCCGGGCGGCCGCGAGCTGACGATCCCGCGCCTGCTGGGCCTCGACCTGGGTCGTGACATCGGCCTGGATGCCGACGAAGTGGGTGACCTCGCCCTCCGCGTCCAGGACAGGGCTGATGACCACCTGGTTCCAGAACGGCGTGCCGTCCTTGCGGTAGTTGAGGACGGTGTCGGCGAAGGTCGTCCGTGCGGCCATCGCCGCTCGGATCCGTGGGACGAAGCCCGGGTCGGTGCCCGGGCCCTGGAGGAACCGGCAGTTGCGGCCGAGCACCTCGTCCGTCGTGTAGCCGCTGACCTCCTCGAAGGCGGTGTTGACCCAGATGAGGGGGTTGTCCGGCAGGTTCGGGTCCGAGAGCGTGAACGACATCTCGGTCGCGGCGGCGGCGCGCAGGTGCAGCTCGGAGGCGACCTCCGGCATCGGGACGGCAGGCGCCGTCGGCCGTCTCTGCATGCTCGGCTCGCTCACGCCGCGATGGTAGGCGCGCACCCCTGATCCGTCACGTGCCTCCTGCCTCGCCCGCACGCTCGGCTGCCTCGTGGCGCCTCGTCGCCCGGCGGAACACGACGGCGAGCGCGAGGTAGACCAGTGCGAGGCCGGCGAACGTCGGGCGCGACCACCCGGTGTCCGGCAGCGCGACGGCGGCCAGCGCCGCGGCACCGACGAACGCGGCGTTGTAGAGCACGTCGTAGAAGGCGAAGGCACGCCCGCGGTAGTCGTCGGCCGTGTCCCGCTGGACGATCGTGTCGACCGCGATCTTGGCCCCCTGGGCGGTCAGCCCGAGCAGGGCCGAGCCGAGCAGCATCGCCGGCCGGGCGACGGTGACCACGAGCAGCAGCTGGCTGGCGGCTCCCACCCCGAGGCAGACGACGATCCAGGCCGCCGGGCTGAGGCGCTCGTGCGCGATGGGGGTGAGGACGACGGCGAGGCCGAACCCGACGGCGGTCGCCGCGTAGACCGTCGCGAAGGTGGCCAGTCCGGCGGCGGCGTCGGCCGGGTCGGAGAGCAGGTTGCGCGAGATGAGGATGCTGGCGATGAAGACGGCGCCGTAGACGAAGCGGTGCACCGACATGACCCCGAGCGCCCAGGCCGGGGTGCGGCGGGCCACGAGGTAGCGCGCCCCCTCGCCCAGCCCGCGACCCACCTCGCGGACGCGGTCCCAGAGCTCGGCGGCGGCCGCCCGGTGCTCGGGGCCGAGCTGCCCGGGTCCGAGTCGCAGCGCGAGGGCGGCGGCCGCGGCGAACAAGAAGGCGGCGGCCACGAGCACCGCGACGTCGTGCGTGGTCCCCGGCGGCAGGACGAGCCCGACGACGAGCCCTGCCGCCGCGCCCACCCCGGCCGCGACGGTGCCCAGCGTCGGGGTGATCGCGTTCGCCATGAGGAGCTGCTCACGCGGGACGACGCGGGGCAGGCCGGCCGAGAGCGCGGACAGCAGGAACCGGTTGATCGAGAGCGTCAGCAGGGTGAGCACGTACACGGCGGGCCCGACGCCGACGGTACCCAGCAGGAGGGCGATGAGGAGGGCGAGCAGCACGCGAACGGCGTTGCCGACGAGCAGGACCTGCCGGCGCCGCCACCGGTCGAGCAGCACACCGGCCCACGGGCCCACCACGGTGAACGGCAGCAGCAGGACCGCGAACGCCGTCGCGACGTCCCGTGCGGTGGTCAGTCGTTCGGGGGCGAAGAAGAACAGCGTCGCCAGCCCGATCTGGAACGCGCCGTCGCCGGTCTGCGAGACCAGCCGCACCGCGAGGAGCTTGCGGTAGTCGTGGTGGACCGCGACGATCCGCAGGTCTCCCAGGACGCTCACCGCGCCAGGCTAGTCGAGCGAGTCGCCGTGACCCCCACGCCCAGGGTGCCGCTCGTGCCGGACATGACGTTGGGGAGGGTTCGCGTCGATGTCAGACGCGAACCCTCCCCAACGGTTCGTTCAGGTGCTCAGCCGCGCCCGAGGGCCCGGCCTGCGGTGCTCAGCTCAGCGCTCGACCGTTCCGGCGATGAAGGCCTCGAGCTGCGCCCGGCCCTTCGTGTCCTCCATCTGGACCGGCGGAGACTTCATGAAGTACGTCGCTGCCGAGATGATCGGGCCGCCGACGCCGCGGTCCTTGGCGATCTTCGCCGCGCGGAGCGCGTCGATGATGACGCCGGCCGAGTTGGGCGAGTCCCAGACCTCGAGCTTGTACTCCAGGTTCAGGGGGACGTCACCGAAGGCGCGACCCTCGAGGCGGACGTAGGCCCACTTGCGGTCGTCGAGCCACTGGATGTAGTCCGACGGGCCGATGTGCACGTTCCGTGCGCTCAGCTCGTGGTCCATGTTCGAGGTGACGGACTGCGTCTTGGAGATCTTCTTCGACTGCAGGCGGTCGCGCTCCAGCATGTTCTTGAAGTCCATGTTGCCGCCGACGTTGAGCTGGTACGTCCGGTCGAGGATGACCCCGCGGTCCTCGAACAGGCGGGCCAGGACGCGGTGCGTGATGGTCGCGCCGACCTGGGACTTGATGTCGTCACCGACGATCGGGACACCGGCGTCCTCGAACTTCTTCGCCCAGACGGGGTCCGAGGCGATGAAGACGGGGAGCGCGTTGACGAAGGCGACCTTCGCGTCGATCGCGCACTGGGCGTAGTACTTCGCGGCGACCTCGGACCCGACGGGCAGGTAGCAGATGAGGACGTCGGCCTTGGCGTCGGTCAGCGCCTTGACGATGTCGACCGGCTCGGCGTCCGACTCCTCGATGGTCTCGCGGTAGTACTTGCCGAGGCCGTCGTTGGTGTGACCGCGCTGGACGGTCACGCCGAGCGGCGGGACGTCGGCGATCTTGATCGTGTTGTTCTCGCTGGCGCCGATGGCCTCCGAGAGGTCGAAGCCGACCTTCTTGGCGTCCACGTCGAACGCGGCCACGAACTCGATGTCCGAGACGTGGTACGGGCCGAACTGGACGTGCATGAGCCCCGGGACGGTGCTCTGCGGGTCGGCGTCCGCGTAGTAGTGGACGCCCTGCACCAATGACGCGGCGCAGTTGCCGACGCCCACGATTGCGACGCGGATCGAACTCATCGTCGTTCCTCGATTTCTCGCTCGGGCGACGCGGGGCCGCCTTCTGTGTCGGAGGTGGCCGGACGGCCCCTCCCGGATCGCTCGCGACCGGAGTCGCGTTCGTTGTCGATCAGTCCGTCGAGCCACCTGACCTCGCGCTCGACCTGCTCCAGGCCGTGCCGCTGCAGCTCGAGCGTGTACTCGTCCACCCGCTCGCGTGTCCGTGCGGCCGAGGCGCGCACCTGCTCGAGCCGTTCGGTGAGCCGCGTGCGGCGCCCTTCGAGGATGCGCAGCCGCGTCTCGGTGTCCGTCTGCCCGAAGAAGGCGAAGCGCACGTCGAAGTGCTCGTCCTCCCAGGAGGCAGGGCTCGCGCTGCCGAGGATCTCGGCGAGGTGCTCCTTGCCGTCGGCCGTGAGCTCGTAGACGATCCGCGCCCGCTTGCCGGACAGCGCGTGCGGCGGCGGTGCAGAGGTGTCGACGCCGGCGATGAGCCCGCGTTCGACGAGCATCTTCAGCGCCGGGTACAACGAGCCGTAGGACAGCGCGCGGAAGGACCCGAGCAGCAGGTTGAGCCGCTTGCGCAGCTCGTAGCCGTGCATGGGAGCCTCTTGGAGGAGCCCGAGGATGGCGAGGTCGAGGACGTCCGACCTGCTGCGCATCTGGTCACCTCCCGGGGCGGTGCTGGCTCCTCGATCCGATGGATCCATTCGATCCAGCGGGTCGATGTATCGAACTGATACATCGTGAGACTAGACATCTCGACCTCCCCGACGCAACCGAGCACCGTTCGGGCGCCATCGTCCGCAGGTCCCGACCGTCTCCTGCACACCCTGTACACGTCCGTTCCGCATACTGGGTGGCTGGACTTGTCCCCCATCACCGACGAGGTGGCGCCGCCGACGGCGTGGCCGCTCGTCGACCGGAAGGTGCGCTCGTGGCCACTCCCCCCTCGTCGAGCGATCCCGCCCGCCCCGGTGGTCCCCGGCGCCGGAGCGTGCTCCGAGGCGGAGACACGACGTCCGGGTCGTCGGTCCCGCCGCGGACCGGCGCGCCGGCCGCGCGCTCGTCCTCGTCCGCGGGCCGCACGGGCCCGTCGGGACCGGTCGGGACCGCCGCACGCAAGGGCGCTCGCAAGACCGCACCCAAGGGCGGGGCCAAGGGAGGGCGACGCGGGCGCCGTCGCCTCGTCGACTACCCCCGCCAGGGCAAGCGCGGCGTGCGTCGCTGGCTGCCGTCCTGGCGGCTGGTGCTCGGGACGGTGCTCACCGTGATCGCCCTGGGCATGGGGGCCTTCGTCGGTCTGTACGTGACCACGTCCGTCCCGAGCCCGGGTGACTTCGTGCAGGCGCAGACCACGACGGTGTACTTCGCCGACGGGAAGACGCCGATCGGCACCTTCGCCGAGCAGAACCGGGTGATCATCGACAAGTCGGCCATCCCGCAGCACATGAAGGACGCCGTGGTCGCGAGCGAGGACCGGACCTTCTACACGAACCCCGGGATCGACATCCTCGGCATCGCGCGGACCTTCTACGAGAACATCCGGACCGGCGCCCGCCACGGTGGCTCGTCGATCACCCAGCAGTACGCCGAGCGCTACTACTCCAACTCGACGATCAGCAGCTACCAGGGCAAGCTCCGCGAGGCGATCCTCGCCCTCAAGCTCGACCGTCGGCAGGACAAGGACGTCATCGTCTCGAACTACCTCAACACCATCTACTTCGGCCGCGACTCCTACGGCGTGCAGCAGGCGGCCAAGGCCTACTTCGGGGTGGACGCCAAGGACCTGACCATCGCGCAGTCGGCCCTGCTCGCCGGGGTCCTCCCCGCGCCGAACGACTACGACCCGCGCGTCTCCTTGAAGGACGCGACGAGGCGGTGGAACTACGTGCTCGACGGCATGGTCACCACGGGAGCGCTGACCGAGGCCGAGCGCAAGGCCCAGGTCTTCCCGGAGACGATCGAGTACTCGCGGTCCAACACCTACGCCGGTCCCAACGGCTACCTGCTGCAGATGGTGCGCGACGAGATCACCCGCACGACCCCGCTGACCGACCAGGACCTGGACCAGAACGGCTACTCGATCGTCACGACGATCGACCCCACGCTCCAGGCTGACGCGGTGGCCGCCGTCAAGGCCATGCCGGCCGACAAGCCGGCCAACCTCCACGTCGCGCTCGTCACGCTCGACCCGACGGACGGAGGGATCCTCGCGCTGTACGGCGGGCCGGACGCCATCACCCAGGCGCGCAACGCCGTCACCCAGGACAACGCGCAGGCCGGGTCGACGTTCAAGCCGTTCGCACTGACCGCCTACCTGGAGAACGGCGGCTCGCTGAAGTCGACCTACTCCGGGGCCAACGGGCTGCCGATGGCCGGCTTCCCGAACGGGAAGGTGACCAACTACGCCGGGGAGCAGTTCGGCACCATCGACCTGGTGAAGGCCACCGCCGACTCCGTCAACACGGTCTATGCCCAGATCAACAAGGAGACCGGTCCGGACAAGACGCTCAAGGCAGCGGTGACCGCGGGGCTGCCGGCCGACACCGTCGGTCTCAACGACCAGCTCTCCAACGTGCTCGGCCCGGCCTCGCCGCACCCGATCGACATGGCGCACGCCTACAACACGATCGCTGCCGGGGGGATGCGGACCGAGCCGTTCATCGTGCGGACGATCACGACCCTCGGGGGCGAGCTGGTCCACACCGGAGGGGTCGCCCCGGAGCGGGTGTTCCCTGCCGACGTGATGGCCGACGTCACCTACGCCATGGAGCACGTGGCCATGCCGGGCGGGACCGCGCCGCGGGCCGGCACGATCGGCTACCCGGTCGCCGGCAAGACGGGGACGTCGACGGACAACAAGTCGGGCTGGTTCATCGGCTTCACCCGCCAGCTGACGACGGCCGTCGCGCTCTACCAGGTCGGCCCCGGCGGGAGCGAGGAGTCCATCACGCCGTTCGGCGGCTACCGGGTCATCACCGGCGGAACCGCCCCGGCGGACCTGTGGGCGGCGTACATGAAGACGGCGATGGCCGGTCGTGACAAGCAGGACTTCCCGCCGCCGGCGTACGTCGGCAAGCCGAACGTGCCGCAGCCGGTCGCCCTGCCGGACGTCGTGGGCGAGACGGAGTCGCAGGCGCGGACCGATCTCGGTGCTGCCGGCTTCACGAGCCAGGCGGTCGTGTACGCCAACGACCCGACGATCGCTGCCGGGCTGGTCATCTCGACGGACCCGACCGGGCAGGCGTTGGTCTCGGCGACGATCACCATCACCGTCTCCAGCGGCCCCGGTCAGATCCCCGTGCCCGAGGTCACGGGGAAGTCGGCCGCCGATGCCACCGCGGCACTCAAGGCTGCCGGGTTCACCGTCGTGACGACACAGGCGAGCGATCCGACCACACCGGTCGGCGACGTGGTCCGGACGGACCCGGCGGCCGGTACGCCGGCCGCGCCGGGCTCGTCGGTGACGATCGTCGTCTCGACCGGTCCGGCCGCGGCACCCTCGCCGAGCCCGACGTCGGTCACGTCACCGACGCCGACGCCGACGCCGTGACGCGGCGACCAGGGGCGCGCGGCGCCGCCGACGGTCGTCGTCGGCCCCTGGTCACGGCCGACGGGCCCACCGGGTAGGATGAGCGGCTGCTGCCGGGAGCAGCGCGGTGCCTATCACCGCTGAACGCCCCCGGTCGGCTGACGCAACACCCTCCTGTCACGGAGAGACCGTGACCGCTGAGTCCACAGGAGGTGGGTATCCGCATGCGTCGTTACGAGATGATGGTCATCCTTGACCCTGACATCGAAGAGCGCACCGTCGCTCCGTCCCTCGACAAGTACCTCTCGGTGATCACCACCGCGGGTGGCTCGATCGACAAGGTCGACATCTGGGGCCGGCGTCGTCTGGCCTACGAGATCAACAAGAAGCCCGAGGGCATCTACGCCGTCGTGGACTTCACCGCCGAGCCGGCCACGGCCAAGGAGCTGGACCGCCAGCTCGGGCTGAACGAGGCCGTCCTGCGCACGAAGGTCATGCGTCCCGACGCCAAGTGAGCGTCGGCCGACAGGCTGTCCTACTGCACGCACTGAACTGACCGAACCGAGGAGCTGGCATGGCTGGTGACACCGTCATCACGGTGATCGGGAACCTGACCGGGGACCCTGAGCTTCGTTTCACGCCGTCCGGGGCACCGGTCGCGAACTTCACGATCGCGTCCACCCCCCGTGCGTTCGACCGTCAGAGCAACGAGTGGAAGGACGGCGACACGCTGTTCATGCGCTGCTCGATCTGGCGCGAGGCCGCCGAGAACGTCGCCGAGACCCTCACCAAGGGCACTCGCGTGATCGCCTCGGGTCGTCTCGTCCAGCGGTCCTACGAGACCCGTGAGGGTGAGAAGCGGACCGTCGTCGAGCTCCAGGTCGACGAGATCGGACCCTCCTTGCGGTACGCGTCGGCCAAGGTGACCCGTGCCCAGCGCTCCGGCGGTGGTGGCGGTTTCTCCGGCGGTGGCGCGCAGCAGAGCAGTGGCGGCACCAGCATGGACAACGACCCGTGGGCGACGCCCGCGCCGTCCTCCGGTGGCTCGCAGTCCTATGACGAGCCCCCTTTCTGATCGTCCGTTGATTTCCATCCCGGACCGTCGTCCCTGACGGCAGGTCCGGGCTCCACCAAAGGAGCTCCACGATGGCAAAGCCCGTCGTCCGCAAGCCCAAGAAGAAGATGAACCCGCTGAAGATCGCCAAGATCGAAGCGGTCGACTACAAGGACACCGCGCTGCTGCGCAAGTTCATCTCCGACCGCGGAAAGATCCGCGCTCGCCGAGTCACCGGTGTCTCCGTCCAGGAGCAGCGCGCCATCGCACGGGCCGTCAAGAACGCCCGCGAGATGGCCCTGCTGCCCTACTCCAGCTCCGCCCGCTGAGGAGGCGACCACGATGGCAAAGCTCATCCTCACGCACGAGGTGACCGGCCTGGGTGCTCCCGGCGACGTGGTCGAGGTCAAGGACGGGTACGCCCGCAACTACCTCGTCCCGCGCCGTCTGGCCACCGCCTGGACCAAGGGTGCCGAGAAGCAGATCGCCGGCATTCGCAAGGCGCGCAAGTCGCGCGAGATCGCCACGCTCGACGACGCGAAGGCGGTGCGCGACTCGCTGCAGTCCAAGCCCGTCGTCATCACTGCTCGCGCGGGCGCCTCGGGCCGTCTCTTCGGCGCCGTGACGACCTCGGAGATCGCCGAAGCCGTCACCGCTGCCGGTGGCCCGTCGATCGACAAGCGCAAGGTCGAGATCGGTCAGCCGATCAAGTCGATCGGTGACTTCCAGGTGCAGGTCCGCCTGCACGCGGACGTCTCCGCCCAGATCGACGTGCGGGTCGTCCCGGAGGCCTGAGCCTCCCGACACCCCCACGACGACGGCCCGGTCCCCTCGGGGGCCGGGCCGTCGTGCTGTCCGACCTCGGGAGTCCGGCGAGGAGGGACAGGCTCGCGTCAGGCACCGGCCGCGAGCCAGGCGCTCCCGCGGACGCGCAGGCCCGTGGTCAGCGCACGGGCGGCCATGAAGAGGCCGGCGAAGGCGATCCACAGCCAGACGAGGCCGCTCCGCCCGCCCGGCGCCCAGGCGTGCACCGCGAGGGCGGCCGGCGTGTAGACGGCGAGGGTGAGCATCCCGACGGCGGCGAGGTAGCGTCCGTCGCCCGCGCCGATGAGCACCCCGTCCAGGACGAAGACCCAGCCCGCCATCGGCAGCGTCAGGGCGACGACGACGAGGCTCGCCGCGACCGCCGTGTGCACTGCCGGGTCGTCGGTGAACAGCCGGGCGCTCCACGGAGCCGTCAGGCCGATCACGATCCCCAGCACGGCCCCGGCGGCCGTCCCCCAGCGCAGCACCCTGCCGACGACGGCGCGGGCCAGCGCCGGGTCGGCGGCTCCTCGTGCGTGCCCGACGAGCGCCTGGGCGGCGATCGCCAGGGCGTCCAGTGCGAACGCCGTCAGCCCCCAGAGCGCGGCCACGGCCTGGTGCCCGGCGAGGGCGACCGTGCCGAGGCCGGCCGCCACCCAGGCCGAGAGCAGGATGGCGGCCCGGAGCGAGACCGTCCGGATGAGCAGCGGGGTTCCCGAGCGCAGCCCCGCGAGCAGCCCGGCCCGGCCCGGCAGCAGCGGGACGCCGGCGGTGCGCGCCCCCGCCACGACCCGCCCGACCAGGACGCCGGCCATCGCCAGCTGGGTCAGTGCGGTGCCTGCACCCGATCCGGCCACCCCGAGCCTCAGACCGAGCACGAGCGCGACCGAGAGGACCGCGTTGAGGGCTGCGCCCGAGGCGGCGACGACGAGCGGGGTCCTGGTGTCGAGCATCCCGCGCAGCGTCCCGGTCGCAGCGAGGACGACGAGCATCCCTGGCAGGCCAGGGGCGGACCACCGCAAGTAGGCGACCGCGTCCGGCACGACCTGGTCCGGAGCGCCCAGTGCGCGCACCAGCCCGGGGGCCGCGAGCTCGAGCCCGGCGGCGAGCAGCACGCCGAGCCCGGCGGCGAGCCACATCCCGTCGACCCCCGAGCGCATCGCCTGCGCCCGGTCGCCCGCCCCGAGGAGCCGGGCGACCGAGGCGGTCGTCGCGTAGGCGAGGAAGACGCAGAGGCCGACGACGGTGGTCAGCACGGTGCTCGCCAGGGACAGCCCGGCCAGCGGCACGGCCCCCAGCCGACCGACGACGGCGGAGTCCACCAGGACGAAAAGCGGCTCGGCGACGAGCGCCCCGAGGGCCGGGACGGCGAGATCGAGGATGCGTCGATCGAGGCCTGAGACGCGCGGTGCACCCAGGTGTCCATCAGGTGAACGTTTGGCCAAGGAATTCTCCTGTCCACAGCTCGCGACGCACGAATCGCCTGTTCACACCCCGGGATTCGAGCCACGAAGGGCTTTTGTCCACAGGTTTCTCCCCGACTGTGCACATCCGTCCAGGCGCGCCGTCCACAGCGGTCCCCAGCATCGCGCACAGGCCGTCGACAGGCCGGTTAGGTCCACGCCGCGCAGCCTCCTAACCTCTCGTGGGTGCCGCGGCGCGCAAGGGCGCGTGTCGGTGCCTCCCGGTAGGAAGAGCATGCCGGGATCGTGAAGGTCGGAGGGGGATCAGTGAGCATCGAGGAGCTCGAAGGGCTCGCGACTCGACGGCCGGACTACGACCGGACGCCGCCGCAGGACATCCCCGCCGAGCAGAGCGTCCTCGGCGGCATGATGCTCTCGAAGGACGCCATCGCCGACGTCATCGAGCAGCTGCGCGGGGTGGACTTCTACCGCCCGGCCCACGAGCTCGTCTACGACTCGATCCTCGACCTGTACGGCAGGGGAGAGCCCGCCGACGCCGTGACGGTGGCCGCCGAGCTCACCAAGCGCGGTGAGCTCGCCCGGGTCGGTGGCGCGCCGTACCTCCACACGCTGATCTCCATGGTGCCGACGGCGGCGAACGCCGGCTACTACGCCCGTATCGTGCGTGAGCGCGCCGTGCTGCGCCGCCTGGTGGAGGCCGGCACCCGGATCGTCCAGCTCGGCTACGCGACGGACGGCGGCGACGTCGACGAGATCGTCAACTCCGCCCAGGCCGAGGTCTACGCCGTCACCGAGCAGCGCACCGCGGAGGACTACCTCCCCCTCTCGGAGATCCTCAACCCGACGATGGAGGAGATCGAGGCCAACGGCAGCCGTGGCGACGGCATGAGCGGGGTCCCGACCGGGTTCGTCGAGCTCGACCGCCTCACCAACGGCCTCAAGGGCGGTCAGATGATCGTCCTGGCCGCGCGTCCGGCCATCGGCAAGTCGACGCTCGGGATCGACATCGCCCGCTCCGCCTCGATCAAGCACGGCATGGCCTCGGTGATCTTCTCCCTGGAGATGAGCCGTAGCGAGATCACCATGCGCATGCTCTCCGCCGAGGCCCGCGTGCCGCTGCAGAACATGCGCAAGGGCAACATGCGCGACGACGACTGGCAGAAGCTCGCCGGGACGATGGGCCGCCTCTCCCAGGCGCCGCTGTTCATCGACGACTCCCCCAACCTCTCCCTGATGGAGATCCGCGCCAAGTGCCGCCGCCTCAAGCAGCGCCACGACCTCAAGCTCGTGGTCATCGACTACCTGCAGCTGATGAGCTCCGGCAAGCGCGTCGAGTCCCGCCAGCAGGAGGTCAGCGAGTTCTCCCGCGCGCTCAAGCTGCTCGCCAAGGAGCTCGACGTCCCGGTGATCGCGATCTCCCAGCTGAACCGTGGCGCCGAGCAGCGCACCGACAAGCGCCCGCAGATGAGCGACCTGCGCGAGTCCGGCTCGATCGAGCAGGACGCCGACATCGTCATCCTGCTGCACCGCGAGGACGCCTACGAGCGCGAGTCCCCGCGCGCGGGCGAGGCCGATCTCATCGTCGCCAAGCACCGCAACGGACCCACGGACACGATCGTCGTCGCCTTCCAGGGCACCTACGCCCGCTTCGTCGACATGGCGCCGTCCGGGATGTGACAGCGGTCGACGACCGATACCGGACGACCGGTGGAGGACTCGACCCGGGCATCGCACGATGTCCCCTGGCCCCGCAGGCCGCTAGGCTGTAGACATCACTACGGTGGTGTGAAGGTCTCGGCGTGAGCGGTGGGTCAGGGGTGAGCGTGGTGATGCACGACGATGGTGGCCAGGGCTCGGTGCCCGCTGGGACCGCATCGATCGATGGGGAGCTCGGGTTCCGTATGGGCCAGACGCATCGGCTCCTCAAAGAGACCTGGGAGCGGCACATCGCCGATCTCGGCCTGAGCGCGCCGCTGGCGGCCATGCTGCGCGCGATCTGCGAGCAGCCCGGCTCGGGGCTACGGGAGCTGGCACGCCGGATCCGTACGGACCCGATGAACGCCAAACGCCTGGTCGACCACCTGGAGCACGAGGGGTTGGTGGCCTCGAGCGGCGCCGCCTCCCACGCTCAGCGACGTGAGCTCACCCCGACCCCAGACGGTCTGGCGCGGGTGGCCGGGCTGGTCGAACGATCCACGGCCTTCCGCCGGCAGCTCGCACAGCTCCTCGGGGAGAGTGAGCTCGAACGGCTGCAGCAGCTGCTCGTCCGCCTCGAGGACGTCCTGGTCGACGGCCCGGCCCGGCCTCTGGGCGAGCCGACTGCTGTGGGCGATGCGGAGCCCGGCACGACCGGGCCGCGGCACGAAGGAGGACGAGCGTGAGCTCCGAGGTCACCATCGGCGCGACGGCCGCTGAGCAGCCCGGGGGAGGTCGGAGTGTCCCCGGGCGCAAGCTCCTCGGCCTCACCTGGGCACACCTGCTCAACGACGGTGCGGCGAACTACCTGCCCGGGGTCCTGCCGGCGGTGCTCGTCGCCGTGCGCCAACCCGTCCAGATGGCCGGCGTCCTCGTCGCCTCGCTCACCATCGGCCAGGCGCTGCAGCCGGTGCTCGGATGGGTGGCGGACCGGGTCGGCGGCCGGTGGCTGGTGGTCCTCGGCCTGCTCCTGAGCACGGTGGGTGGGGCTCTGCTCGGCGTGACCCACAACCTGGGTGTGCTCATCGTCCTGCTGCTGATGATCGGCCTGGGAAGCGCCCTCTTCCACCCCCAGGCCCTGGCCGGCGTGCGGAGCCTGCTGCAGGGCAGCCGGGGGCTGCCCACCTCGGTGTTCCTGGTCGGCGGCGAGCTCGGCAGGGGAATCTGGCCCATGGCCGCGAGCCTCGTCGCCGCACACCTGGGGCTCGAGTACCTGTGGATCATCGCGATCCCGGGGATGGTGACCGTCGTGCTGCTCTTCCGTTGGGCTCCGGACCTGCCGGCCCGGCGCGGCGCAGCAGGGGCGATCCGGTGGAGGGAGCACCGCCGTCCGCTCGCTCTGCTGCTCGGCTATCGCGGGACGCGAGCGCTGACGACCTTCGGCCTGGTCACCTTCCTCCCGATCCTGTGGCACGTGCGCGGCGGCAGCCTGGTCACCGGCGCCTCGATCATCACGACAGTCGTGGTGGCGGGAGTGGTCGGGAACCTCGCGGGCGGACACCTCGCCGACCGGTTCGGCCGCAGGCCGGTGCTGGTCGTCTCCGCTGTCGCCACCGCGCTGCTGATCCTGCCGGTCGCCTACCTGCACGGTCCCGCGGTGTGGATCGCCGCAGCTCTTCTGGGGCCCGCGATGTTCCTCACCGCGTCCGCGACGGTGCTCATCGGTCAGGACATCTTCCCCGAGAACCGTTCGATGGGATCGGGGATCGCCCTCGGGCTGTCGAACGGGATCGGCGCACTGCTGGTCTTGGCCCTGGGCCTCCTGATCAGCGACGGCACCGTGATCCGCGTCTTCTGGGTGCTCGCCGGCTGCAGCGCGGCGTCGGTCCTCGCTGCTCTCGCGCTCCCCCGTTCGCTGATGCGCTGATCGCCCTCTGGGCGCCACTCCGCGCCCCGTTCGTCGTCCTGTTCGTCGCCCCGTCCCGCGCTGCGGAGCGGCACCGGCCCTGGACGACGTAGCCTGGGTCGTTGTGGCCACCTTCTCGTCTGTGACGAAACAGCACGTCCTCCAGGCGATCGCCGAGCACGACGCCCGCGGTGAGGCGGAGTTCCTCGAGCTCTACGGGTTCGGGCGGACCTCGGACTACACGATCGTCCACGAGGGCCGCAGCTACGACGCGCAGGCGGTCCTCGGCGTCGCGCACCGGTACGCGACCGGCCGGCTCGCCACCTCCGAGGAGTTCCACGCCGGGATGCAGGGTGCGGTCACGATCCTGCGCAAGCGCGGCTTCGAGGTCACTGAGCCACCCGCGGCCGCGTACCCGCCGCGCCCGCGCGTCACCCGCTCGACGCGCGCTCCTCGGACGCCGACCACCCGCACGGCCCCGTCCCGCGAGGCGCCCGCCCGGATCTGCCCGACCTGCTCGATGACCCTTCCAGCGACCGGTGTCTGCGACGAGTGCGGCTGACCTCAGCGGCGACCGAGGTGGACCCCTGACCTCCCCGGGGCCCGCGCAAGGAGGCCGCAGACCGGCCGCTGGGTGCGATCCGGCGACGTGACTTCGAGCACAGATCTTGCAGCAGGTCCGATCGGGACCGACGTCCGGGCGTGCCGGCGCACACGGCCCCTGGGGGTCGACATCGGGAGCGGTGCGCGCGTCCTGCCTGGACATCTGCCCCTCGCGGCGGTGTCGCAGCACGCGAGCTGACCATGAGACCGGTCCCGACCGACCGACGTCGGTTTGCACGTGTACACCCTCATGACCACCGAGATGCACGGCCCTCCCACGGTGACACCGCTTTCATCTACGGCTACCGTTGCCGCTCGTGACCGATCTCGTCGTTCCTACGCCCACTCCTGACCTCACGGTCGAAGCCTTCACCCGCGCCTTCCTGCAGCGGCTGAACTTCGGCCAGGGTGTCGTGCTCGCCGCCTCCTCGGTGAACGACCAGTACCTGGCGCTCGCCCGCACGGTGCGCCAGTACCTCATCTCGCGGTGGCTGGAGACGCAGAGCAGCCAGCGGGAGGCCCAGGCGAAGTCCGTCGCCTACCTCTCCGCCGAGTTCCTGCTCGGACGTCAGCTCGACAACGCGCTGCTGGCGACGAACCTCGAGGAGATCGCCAGCGAGGCGCTGCGCGGCCTGGACATCGACCTGGCAGAGCTGCGCGACGCCGAGGTCGAGCCGGGGCTGGGCAACGGTGGCCTCGGCCGCCTGGCCGCCTGCTTCATCGACTCGCTCGCCACGATGTCCGTGCCGTCGGTCGGCTACGGCATCCGCTACGAGTACGGGATCTTCCGGCAGACCTTCGTCGACGGGAAGCAGGTCGAGCAGCCGGACAACTGGCTCGAGCTCGGCTCCCCGTGGGAGTTCCCGCACCCCGAGGCCGCGGTGACCGTGAACTTCGGCGGCAGCACCTCGGTGGCGATCGACGAGAACGGCGCCGAGCACACCACCTGGACCCCGACGTGGAGCGTGCTCGGCATGCCCTACAACTACATGGTCCCCGGCTACCACAACGGGCGCGTGAACACCCTGCGGCTGTGGAGCGCCAAGGCCACCCACGCCTTCGACCTGACCACGTTCAACCTCGGTGAGTACGCCGACGCCGTCCGCGCGCAGACCTTCGCCGAGAACATCTCCAAGGTGCTCTACCCCGAGGACTCCACGCCCCAGGGCAAGGAGCTGCGTCTGCAGCAGCAGTACTTCTTCGTCGCCTGCTCGCTGCGCAACTTCATCGACCAGGTCCTGCCCGAGGGCTTCGACCTGCACCGCCTCTCCGAGCGGGTGATCTTCCAGCTCAACGACACGCACCCGGTCATCGCGGTCCCCGAGCTCATGCGGATCCTCGTCGACGAGAAGGGCTTCGCCTGGGACGAGGCCTGGGCCGTGACGCGCAAGTGCTTCGCGTACACCTGCCACACGCTGCTCCCGGAGGCCCTCGAGGTCTGGCCGACCGAGCTCCTCGGTCGCCTGCTCCCGCGGCACCTGGAGATCATCTACCGGATCAACGACGACTTCCTCGCCGAGGTCAGGGCCGCCTACCCGCGCGACGAGCTGCGGGTCCGCCGGATGTCGATCGTCGCCGAGCACCCTGAGCGTGCGGTCCGGATGGCTTTCCTCGCGACCGTCGCCGGTGCCAAGGTCAACGGCGTCGCCGAGCTGCACTCCCAGCTGCTGCGTGACAAGGTGCTCCAGGACTTCGCCGACCTGTGGCCAGAGAAGTTCACCAACGTCACGAACGGCGTCACGCCGCGCCGTTTCATGCGCCTGGCCAACCCGCCGCTCTCGCGCCTGATCACCGAGGCGATCGGCAGCGGTTGGGTCACCGACCTGGAGCGGCTGTCCGAGCTCGAGCCCTACGCGCAGGACGCGGAGTTCGTGCGCCGCTTCCAGGAGGTCAAGGGCCGCAACAAGCGTCGCCTCGCCGGCCTGCTGGAGAGCCGTGACGGGATCACGATCGACCAGGACGCGATGCTCGACGTCATGGTCAAGCGTCTGCACGAGTACAAGCGGCAGATGCTCAAGGTGCTGCACGTCGTCACGCAGTACGACCGCGTGCTCTCCGGCGAGCTCAAGGTCGAGGACATGACGCCCCGCACCACTGTCTTCGGCGCCAAGGCGGCCCCCGGCTACAAGATGGCCAAGGACATCATCTGGCTGATCAACTCGGTGGCGAAGGTCGTCAACAACGACCCCGCGCTGCAGGGCAAGCTGACGATCGCGTTCCCGGCGAACTACAACGTGACCCTCGCGGAGACGCTGATCCCTGCTGCGGACCTGTCCGAGCAGATCTCCCTCGCCGGCAAGGAGGCGTCCGGCACGGGAAACATGAAGTTCGCGCTCAACGGCGCCCTGACGATCGGCACGCTCGACGGCGCGAACGTGGAGATCCGCGACCTCGTCGGGGCGGAGAACTTCTTCCTCTTCGGGCTCACCGAGCCGGAGGTCGCCGCGATCGTCGACGGGGGATACCACCCGACGGCCTTCTACGAGGAGAACACCTCCTTGCGCCGGGCGCTCGACCTCATCGCGAGCGGGGCGTTCTCGGGTGGCGACCGGCACGCCTTCGAGCCCATCGTCTCCAACCTGCTCTACCAGGACCGGTTCCTCGTCCTGGCCGACTACCAGTCGTACATCGACGCGCAGGCAGAGGTCGACCTCGCCTACGCAGACAAGGACGAGTGGAGCCGTAAGGCGATCGTCAACATCGCGCGCAGCGGCTTCTTCTCCTCCGACCGGTCGATGCGGGACTACCTCGAGCGCATCTGGCACGCCGCGCCCGTGCACTGAGCCGCGCCACGACTGCGCCGCCCGACCGAGGCATCGCCCCCGGTCGGGCGGCGTCGTCGTTCCGGGGGGTGGTCACCGGGCTCCCGGCTGCCCGCCGTCGGCGGCCGGCCCTCGGCCCCGCGTCAGGTCGTAGCGACGCAGTGTCTCGGTGCGCTCGGCCGCGTGGTCGACGATCCGTCCGGGGTAGCCGGCCGCGCGACCCGCGGGATGCCGCCACGGCTGGTGCGCGTCCGCTCCCGCCAGGTGGCGCAGCTCGGGGACCCATCGCCGCACGTACTCCCCGGCCGGGTCGAAGCGCTCGCCCTGGAGCACGGGGTTGAACACCCGGAAGTAGGGTGCGGCGTCCGTGCCCGTACCGGCGACCCACTGCCAGCCGTGCGTGTTCGAGGCGAGGTCGCCGTCGCGCAGGTGGGCGAGGAAGTGCCGCGCGCCGTGGACCCACCAGACGTGCAGGTCCTTGATCAGGAAGCTCGCGGTGACCATCCGGACGCGGTTGTGCATCCATCCCTCGGCGAGCAGCTGCCGCATGCCCGCGTCCACGAACGGGTAGCCCGTGCGGCCCTCGCGCCACGCCGCCACGAGCGCGCCGACGGCCGGGTCGGCCGGGTCGTCGTACTCCAGGGCCTGCAGGGCCGGCCGAAGGTCGGACCAGGCCGAGGCAGGCCGGTGCCACAGCACGTCGGCGTAGAACTCCCGCCAGCACAGCTCGGTGAGGAAGCGCGCCGCCCCGGGGCTGCGGCCTGACGGGTGTGCGGCGAGCTCGTGGAGCAGGGTCCGCGGGTGCACGCTGCCGAACTTGAGTGCAGCGGACAGCCGCGAGGTGCCGTCGAGGTCTGGCCGGTCGCGGTCCTCGTCGTAGTCCTGGAGCCCGCCCTCCAGCACCTGTGACCATCGACGACGGGCACCTGCCTCACCGACGGGGACGGGTGGCGTGCCGTCGTCCGTCGCGGGAGAGCCACCGCCGCGTGCGGAGAGCGACCGCGCGCCGCCGGGCCCGTCCCCGCCGGGCAGGTCGTCGCTCGTCATGCCGCGGTGCCAGCGCAGGCCGACCGGCGTCGGGGCCGGTGCGCGCCAGCCGTGATCGCGCCAGGCTCGGCTGAACGGGGTGAAGACCTGGTACGGCTCACCGGCGCCCGTGAGCACGCGGCCCGGTGTCACCGCGTACGGGCTGCCGGCCGCCACCAGCGGCACGTCGAGGAGCGCGGCGACGCGGCGGTCGCGCTGGCGGCCGTAGGGCGTGGTCTCCGCGCTGAGGTGGACGCTGCTCGCACCGATCTCGGCGGCCGTCGCCGGCACGACGTCCTCGGGACGCCCCCAGCGCACCACCAGGGCCCCGTCGTACGCCTGCTGCGCCTCGGTCAGGGCCTCGTGCAGAGCCGCGAGGCGCACGGGACCGGCCGAGGCGAGCAGCGTCGGGTCCGCGACGAACAGCGGGAGGACACCGCCCGGGCCGGCCGCGGCGTGCGCGTCACCGAGCGCGGGGTGATCGTGCAGGCGCAGGTCGCGCCGCAGCCACAGGATGCTCGTCACCCGCAGAGGCTAGGGCGGCGCGGACGGCGCCGCACGGCGGAGCTCCTGGGCTCAGAGCTCGCCGTTCTTCTGCAGGAAGCGCATCGACAGCCAGCCGACGGGGATGTGCGCCCAGTAGGTCAGGCTGCGGAAGGTCACGACGACGGAGGTCGCGATGGCCCCGGGGACCCCGCCGGTCGTCGTGAGCCCGGCCACCAGCGCCAGCTCGACCGTGCCGAGGCCGCCGGGGGTGGGCACGATCGCCCCGGCGGCGTTGCCGATGAGGTAGATGAGCGCGAGGTCGATCAGCGACATCTCGCGGCCGAAGGCCGCGAGCGACGCCCAGAAGGCGCCGAGATTGGCGATCGTCATCACGGTGCTCGCGACGGCGGCCAGCGCGAAGCGCCTGGGCTGGGAGAGCAGGCGCACCAGCTGCGGCCAGGTCTGGCGCCACATCGGGGCGGCCTGGCGCCAGACCCAGGTGCGGATCGCCGGGACCAGGAGCGTGGAGGCCACGGCAGCGGCGATGATCGCGATGGCGAGCAGACCGGTCGCCGAGGGCAGCTCGAGGGTGCCCTGGGAGCCGCTGACCGTCGAGAGCACGAGCAGCAGGAAGATCGTGGTGAGGAACTGCGAGACCTGCACGAGGCCGACGGAGGCGACCGCCAGGGCGCTGGAGACCCCGCGCTTGGTGAGCATCCGCATGTTCAGCGCCGCCGGGCCGACCCCCGCCGGGGCGACGAGCGCGACGAACGAGGCTGCCGACTGGACGAGCGTCGTCCGCCACAGCGGCAGGCGTATCGGCGAGAACGCCATCAGCGCCAGGGCGGCCGAGACGTAGGTGATCAGGCCCAGCCCGAAGGCCGCCGCGGCCCACCAGGGCTGTGCGGAGCGGATCGCCTCGCTGACCTGCTGGAAGTTCAGCGTGGTGACGACGACGATCCCGGCGACGATGCTGATCCCGACCGTCATCACGGTCCTGGCGCCGAACCGGACGAGCCGTTCGGGCTCGATGTCGGCCTCGGGCAGCAGCTCGAGCAGCGCCTCCCGCACCTCGCCGAGCAGGCCGCGGTGCCCACGGACCGCCTCGCGGGTGGCGCGCGGCAGCGCGATCGACTGCAGCAGCGGGCCGATCGTTGCGAGGTCCGCGTTGGTGAGGACCCGTGCGGCGGACGCGACGGCGCGCGTCGCCCCGACCCGCAGGGCGAGCACGGCCAGCAGCTGGCTGACGTCCATCCGCCTGGCCAGCTCGGCGGAGGCGATGTCCCCGGACTCCCAGCCGATCAGCAGGGCACGGGGGCGGTCGCCGGTGGTCAGCATGACGACGTCGGAGGTCAGCGCCCGGTGGGCGAGGCCGGCCCGGTGGGCCCGCTCGAGCTGGCGCCAGATCGTGTCGAGCACCTCGTCGGTGAGGTCATCGGTCGGGACGTCGCGCAAGGGGGCGGTGCCCGGCAGGTGCTCGTGCACCAGGAGCATCGAGTCCTCGGCCTCGGCCATCCCGAGCAGCCGCGGCGTGGAGACCCCGGCCGAGAGCGCGGCATAGGTGAGCAGCGCGCTCCGTTCGGCGACCTGCCGCAGGGAGACCGCCCAGCGTCCGTCGATCCCGCGCAGGCGCAGCGAGCGCCACCAGCGTGCCAGGAGCCCGACGACCTGCCGGTCGCCGTCGAGGACGACCACGTCGCGCCGCTCGCCGTCGCTGGTCGTCATCGCGTAGACGCGGTGGTCGCCCTGCCGGGTCATCGCGACGCTCGCGAGGTCCGTCGCGAGCTCGGCGTCCGGTCGCGAGGCGGAGTCGCGGACCCGCACGAGGCGTTCGGGCTCGAAGCCGGCGCGGCGGATCCCGTCGACGAGTGCCGCCCCGTAGGCGCGCTCGCTCGGTACGCCCGAGACGTACCGGGTCGCGGTCCCCACCATCCGCCCGAGCAGCACGGCGAGGGCGACGAGCGTCAAGGTGAAGATGCCGCTGATGACCGCGACGCCGAGCCCGATCCAGAGCACGTTCCACGAGGCGCGCACCGTGCGCCGGCGGTTGCGCGGACCCGCGACGGTGAGCAGGGCAGCCGTGGCGACCAGGAGCTCTGGCACGCTGACCACCGCGCCGGTGGTGCCGTAGCTCGTGAACGAGGACTGGAGCTCGGGGATCCCGAAGGCCGTGATCAGGCGGCTCGCGACGACGGCCACGACCACCCCTGCCCCGGCCGCGACCACCGCCTCGACGGCGTGCCGGCCCAGGCGTCGCAGGATGAGCTCGGTGAGCACGGCCACCGGGACCAGCGTGACGATGAGTCCCTCGAGCACGGCGACGGGGAACACGACGAGCTGCTTGACCAGGCCGGCGAAGCCCTGGACGTCCTGCGCGACGCCCGTCGTGGTGCCCTGGGCGTAGGCACCGAGGACACAGACGATCGCGACGCCGGCTGCGGACAGGACCATGGCGACGAGATCGCCGGGGTGGTGCACCCGCATGGCCGGCGTGTCGACGATCGGCACGCCGTGCTCGCTCGTTCCTCGCGTCGTGCCACCGCTGGCGGTGGGCACTGCGGGGCTCCTCATGCCCGCGAGTCTAGGCGGGACGTCGCCGGCCGAACGGGGCGCTGGTCGCGTCGTCGTCGTCGTGCATCCTCGTCGGTGCCCCTTCCCGCCGGTCGGCCTGCGCAGGGTGGTCCTGGTCCGCGTGCCCGTCGCGTCGGCGCCTGCCCTTGTCGAGGTACATCGCTGCGTCGGCCGAGGTGAAGAGCTCCTCGGCCGGCCGGGCTGTGAACGTGAGGACCTGCCCGATGGCGACCCCGACCGTCACCGCGGCGCCGTCGACCAGGGCGACCGGTCGGCCGACCACGGCGCGCAGGCGCTCGACGACGAGGGTGACCCCCTCCTGGTCATGGACGCCGGTGAGCAGTGCGCAGAACTCGTCACCCGAGACTCGGGCGAGGTGGTCCTGGGGCCGCAGTGCGCCGCGCAGGCGCCGCGCGATCACCTGGAGGAGCTCGTCCCCGGCGGCGTGCCCGTAGCGGTCGTTGACATCCTTGAACCGGTCGAGGTCGAGGAAGAGGACGGCGAGCCCCTGCCGGGGTGCGGTCTGCTCGGCGGCAGCAGCGATCCGTTCGATGAGGTCGGACCGGTTGGGCAGGTCCGTGAGGTCGTCGTGCCCGGCCGCGTAGGCGAGCGCCTCTTGGTGGCGAAGACGGTCGGTGACGTCGCGCTGCACGGTGACCAGCCCGGCGACGAGCGGGTCGTCGAGGAGGTTGAGCACGGACCACTCGAACCAGCGTCGCTCCCGGGTCGTGAGCTCCGCGGGCACGTCGATGCTCGTCCGCGCGCCGACACCGGCGACCGAGCGCAGCGCCTCGGCGACCATCGGTCGGTGCCCGACGTCCGCGAGCCCGAGCAGCTCGGTGCCCACGAGATCCTCGGGGCTGCGGCCGAGGGCGTGGCTCGCGGCCGGGCTCACGTAGGTGAGGTAGCCGTCGGCGTCGCTGACCGTCAGCACGTCCTGCGAGCTCTCCATGAGCACGCGCAGCCTCGCCTCCGTGCGTTCGAGCTCCGCCTGGACGGTGTCGCGCTCGGCCACGGCCGACCCGACGACCACGAGCCCCACAGCGGTGACGACGAGCAGCCCTGCCGCTGCGACATGACTCACGGCCGGCTGGGCGACGGTGGCCACCCAGCCGAGCGCGACGCCGATCTGCCCGGCGACGGTGACCGCGGTCACGATCCCGAGGGCGGTGCGCCAGATCGCGTGGCCCGAACGCTGGACCTGGACGATCCCCACGAGGATCGCCGTGGCCGGCATGACGAACGACCAGCCGGCGGTCCACGTGAGGCTCGCGAAGAGGCTGAACGCGACCGTCAGCCGCAGCACCGGCCGGGAGTCGACCCGGCCGCGGCCGATCGCCGTCTGCACGGCTCGGGTCCCGGAGGCCACGACGACCGCCATCAGCACTGCGAGGGCGACGGGGCTGCCGGTGACCAGGCCGCGCGCGTGCATCCACGAGGCGACCCCGAGCTGGACGAGGCCGGCGGCGAGGGCGACGGGCGCGACGGCCGCGCCCGGCAGCTGCACCCGGGTGGCTCGTCCTCCGGCGGTGCTCATCCCGACCCCTCCCGCAGGTCCTCAGTGTGCCGTCGGGGAGGTGGTGTGGCCAGGCCTCAGCTCAGGCCGAGTGCCGCGAGCAGTCCGGAAGGCACCAGCGCATAGCCGACGAACGAGACGATGTCGAGGACCGAATGGGCGACCACCAGGGGCATCACGCGGCGTCGCCTCAGGTAGAACCAGCCGAGCAGCAGGCCCATGGCGACGTTGCCCGCGGCCATCGCCGGTCCCTGGTACAGGTGGTACGTCCCCCGCAGCAGCGCGCTCGTCAGGAGGATCGCCGGGGTGCTCCAGCGCAGCGTCCGCAGCCGTTCCATCAGGAAGGCCACGACGACGACCTCCTCGAGCAGGGCGTTCTGCACGGCGGAGAGGAGGAGGACGGGTACCGTCCACCAGATCCCTCCGAGCCCGGAGGTCGCGATGTGCACCGAGAGCCCGAGCGCGCGCCCGGCGGCGTACAGACCGAGACCCGGCAGCCCGATCGCCGCGGCCAGGCCGAGCCCGGCGAGCACGTCGCGCCCGGGACGGGCGGCGTCGAGGCCGATCCGCCGCAGGGTGGCGCGCAGCCCGTCGGGCGCCGCGAGCAGGTAGAGCGCGAGCGCGACGGGGACGAGGGCGAAGCCGATCGAGAGCAGCTGGTAGGTGAGGTCGAGCCATGGCCGGGGGGACTGCGAGGCGTTGAGCGTCGCGGTCTGCTGCGCGAGTGGCGGGCCCGCGGTGAGCCGGTCGACGAGCTGGACGACGGCGTAGACCGCCGAGCGGCCCAGGGACAGGCCGAGGACGATCCAGACCTCCACGCCGATCCGGCGGTGTCGCCGATGCTCGACGACGACGGCCTCGAGGGCCGGGGCGGCGGGTTCCGTCACAGGGACACGGTACGGCCGGATGCTGGAGGTCGCCTGGACGTCGACCGAACGCGGACTTGTGCCGCGGTGCACCCGGCGGGCACGGTAGGACACCTGCGCCCGCGTGTCCCGCCGTCCACGACTCGCTGCGACTCGCTGCCCGGATGCTCCCGCGGAGGACCCATGACCCCCGACCTTCCCGTCGTCGTCGACGGGGTGACCCGCCGCTTCGGTGCGACCCTCGCCCTGGACGACCTCTCTCTCACCGTGCTGCCCGGCGAGCTCGTCGGGCTGCTCGGCCCGAACGGCGCAGGCAAGACGACTCTGCTCAGCCTCGTCGAGGGCCTGCGACGGCCGGACGCCGGGACCGTCCGGCTCTTCGGTCTCGACCCGCGCGACCCGGCGGCCCGGGTGCGCCTGGGCACGACCCCTCAGGAGACGGGCCTCCCGCCGAACCTGCGGGTCCGCGAGGTGGTCGACTTCGTCGGCGCGCACTACCCCGACCCGGTGCCGACGGCCGAGCTCCTCGCGACGTTCGGCCTGACCGAGCTCGCGCAGCGGCAGACCGGCGGGATGTCCGGCGGTCAGAAGCGCCGGCTCGCCGTGGCGCTCGCCGTCGTCGGCCGCCCGGACCTGGTCCTGCTCGACGAGCCCACGACGGGTCTGGACGTCGACGCCAGGCACGTCCTGTGGGACGCGCTGCGCTCCTTCCACGCGGCCGGGGCGACGGTCGTGGTGACCAGCCACTACCTGGAGGAGATCGAGGCGCTCGCCGAACGTGTGGTCGTCGTCGACGGAGGTCACGTGCTCGCCGATGCGCCACTCGCCGAGGTGCTCGGTCGGGTCGCGCTGCGACGCGTGACGGTCGACGTCCCACCCGCCTCCGTCGGCTCCCTGCTCGCGCTCGACGGCGTCGTCGGCCACGAGACCGATGCGGTCAGCGGGCGCCTCGTCCTGCTGTGCGCCGATGCCGACGCGGCCGTGCGCGGACTGGTCCGCAGCGAGGTGCCGTTCACCGATCTGGACGTGCGCAGCGCGTCGCTCGAAGAGGCGTTCCTGGCCCTGACCTCGGAGGTCTCCGCATGAGCACCGTCGCCGCGTCCACGAGCAGCCGGTCGACGAGCGGATCCCGGCCGTCCCCCGTCGGCCTCGCGCTCGTGCACTTCCGCTACCAGTTCCTGGAGACCGTCCGGGTGCCGATGGCGGTGCTCGGCACGATGCTCTTCCCCGCGCTCGCGATGCTCTTCTTCGTCGTCCCGCAGAAGGAGGTCGCCGGGGTCCCCGCGTTCGCCGCGGCCGCGACCGCGCAGCTCGCCGTCTTCGCGGTCATGTCGACCTCCGTGTTCACCTACGGCATCGGCGTCGCCGAGGACCGCGCGCTGCCCTTCGACCCGTACCTGCGCACGCTGCCCACCGGCCCCGGGCCTCGGCTGGCGGGGCGTGTCCTCAACGGGACGGCGTTCTCCCTGCTCGGGCTCGTGCCGCCGCTGCTCGTCGCGGTGCTCCTCACCGAGGCCGCGGCGCCGCCGTGGCGGGTCCTCGCCGGGATCGGGCTGGTGATGGCGGCGGGGGTGCCGTTCCTGCTCATCGGCCTGACGGTCGGCTACCTGCTCTCGGCGAAGGCGGCGGTCGCGATGGCCCAGGTCATCGTCTTCCCGCTGGCCTTCGCCGGCGGGCTCTTCGTGCCGCCGGACACGTTCCCGGCGTGGCTCGACACCTTCTCGACCTTCCTGCCGAGCCGGGCGGCGCGGGACCTGGTGGTCCCCGTCGTCACGGGCGACGCCATCCCGTCGTCGGCGCTGCCCGTCCTGCTCGCCTGGACCGTGCTGTTCGCCGCGCTGACGGCCTACGCCTACCGCCGCGACGAGGGTCGCCGGTTCCGCTGACCGCTACTCGAAGCTGCGCAGCCGCAGCGAGTTCGTCACCACGAGCACCGAGCTGAAGGCCATCGCTGCGCCCGCGATCATCGGGTTGAGCATCCCGAGCGCCGCGAGCGGGATCGCCGCGACGTTGTAGCCGAAGGCCCAGAAGAGGTTCTGCCGGATGATCTGCAGCGTGCGACGCGACAGCCGGATCGCCTGACCGGCGCTGCGCAGGTCCCCGCGCACCAGCGTGAGGTCGGCAGCCTGGATGGCGACATCCGTTCCGGTGCCCATCGCGAGGCCGAGGTCGGCCTGGGCCAGGGCCGCGGCGTCGTTCACGCCGTCGCCGACCATCGCGACGACATGTCCTTGGCGCTGGAGGTCCTCCACCGCGGTGACCTTGTCCTGCGGGAGCACCTCGGCGATGACGTCCTCGATGCCGACCCTGGCCGCGACCTCGCGGGCAACGCTCGCGTTGTCGCCGGTGAGCAGCACCGGGCGAAGGCCCAGCGCCACGAGCTCGCGCACGGCCTGGACCGACGTCTCCTTGACGGGGTCGCGCAGCACGATGGCGGCGCGCGCGCTCCCGGCCCATGCGGCGACCACCACGGTGGCCCCGTCCCGCTCGGTCAGCGCGACCACCCCGTCCAGCGCGGTGGTGTCGACGTCCTGCTCGCGGAGCCAGCTCAGCCGCCCCACCAGGACGCGTCGGCTCACGTCGACCCCGCGGTGGGCGGTCCTGACCACGCCGACGACGCCGCGGCCGGCGTCGTTGCGGAACTCGGTGACCTGGTCCTCCCCGATCGGGACGCCGTCGGCGCCGAGCGCCGCCGGCTCCGGCGCGCCGCCCGTGGTGAGGGTCTGCCGTGCGCTCGCGGTGATGGCGCGGGCGATCGGGTGCTCGCTGCGGGCCTCGACGGCTCCGGCGAACCGCAACGCCTCCTCGGGGTCCTCGCCCGGGGCCGCGTGCACGTCGACGACCGACATCCGGCCCTCGGTGATGGTGCCCGTCTTGTCGAGCACGACGGTGTCGATCTGGCGGGTGCGCTCGAGGATCTCCGGGCCCTTGATGAGCACCCCCAGCTGGGCGCCGCGGCCGGTGCCGACGAGCAGGGCCGTCGGGGTGGCCAGGCCCAGCGCGCAGGGGCAGGCGATGATGAGGACCGCGACGGCCGCGGTGAAGGCCGGCTGGAGCCCCGCGCCGATCAGCAGCCACACGAGGCCGGTGAGCACGGCGAGCCCGATCACCACCGGCACGAAGACCGCCGAGATCCGGTCGGCGAGGCGCTGCACGGGGGCCTTGCCCGTCTGCGCCTGGGTGACCAGGCGGCCGATCTGCGCGAGCGTCGTCTCCTCGCCCACCCGGGTGGCGCGGACCACGAGGTAGCCGGAGGTGTTGACCGTCGCGCCGGTGACCTGGTCTCCGACGGTGACGTCGACCGGGACCGGCTCGCCGGTCAGCAGCGAGGTGTCCAGCGCGGAGTCGCCCTCGACGACGACGCCGTCGGTCGCGACCTTCTCCCCCGGGCGGACGGCGAACAGGTCCCCGACCCGCAGCGCGGAGGCGGGCATCGAGCGCTCGACGCGTCGACCGCCCTCGGTCACGAGCACGGTCGCCTCGGTCGCGCCGAGGTCGAGCAGGCTGCGCAGGGCGTCGCCGGCCCGCCGGCGCGAGCGGTGCTCGGCGTACCTGCCGGTGAGCAGGAACGTCGTGACGACGGTCGCGACCTCGAAGTAGAGCTCGGGGGTGCCGTGCGCCGCTCCCGCCCTGGGCAGCAGCGTCGGGGTCATCCGCATCCCGATCGCTCCGGCGCCGCCGAGCAGCAGGGCCCACAGCGACCAGCCGGTCGCCGCGATGACGCCCAGCGAGACGAGGGTGTCCATCGTCGAGGAGCCGTGCCGGCCGGCCCGCACCGCTGCGCGGTGGAAGGGCCAGGCCGACCACGTGACGACCGGGGCGGCGAGCACGGCGACGACCCACTGCCAGCCGTCGAACTGCAGCGCCGGGATCATCGAGAGGGCGACGACGGGGACGGCGAGGGCCGCCGCCACGACGAGGCGGCGGCGCAGGTCGGCGCCGCGGGCCTCACCGGGCTCGGAGGTGTCCTCGTGGTGCTCCATCGCCTCGCCGCCGGGCATCGAGTGCCCGGACAGCGCCATCTCGCGCTCCTGCTCGCCGGCCGGTGCGACCGTGGCGCGGCTGTCCCGCATCACCGTCGCGGTGTAGCCGGCAGCCTCGACGGCGCGGACGATGGTGTCCACGTCGAGGTCGTCGCTCAGCTCGACGCGTGCGGTCTCCGTCGCCAGGTTCACCAGGGCGCTCGCCCCGGCCAGCTTGCCGATCTTCTTCTCGACCCTCGCCACGCACGACGCGCACGTCATCCCGCCGACGGCCAGGTCGATCACGGCGACCGGAGCGGCCGTCTGGGCGAGCGGGCTCGGCGAGGTGGGAGTGGTGGCGTCGTGTGTCATCTGGGTCCTCGGTTCAGTGCAGCGGTCTGGTCAGAGCAGGGAGTTCGGCGGGACGACGGCGTAGCCGGCCTCGACGACGGCCGCCGCGATGGCCTCGGCCTCGAGCGGCTGGTCGGCCGTGATGGTGACCTGGGAGGTCCCGCCGTTGTTCAGCTCGACCTGGACGTCGGTGACGCCGGCGATGCCGCCGACCTCCTCCTTGACCGAGTGCACGCAGTGCTGGCAGGTCATGCCGGCGACGCCGACGGTCTGGGTGCTCATATGAGTTCGTCCTTCCGATGGGTGGTGGTGCTACGGGGTGGTGCGAAACCTGTGGGTGCTGCTCTCGTGCTCAGCTGCGGACCAGGCGGGCGATGGCCTCGGCGGCCTCGCGCACCTTGGCGTCGCCCGCTTCCTGGGACTCGCGCGCCGCATCGACGACGCAGTGCCCGAGGTGGTCCTCCATCAGACCGAGGCTGACGGCGTGCAGGGCCTTGGTGACCGCGGAGATCTGGGTGAGGACGTCGATGCAGTAGGTGTCCTCCTCGACCATGCGCTTGATCCCGCGGACCTGGCCCTCGATCCGCGCCAGGCGCTTGAGGTAGTCGTCCTTGCTCCCGGTGTAGCCCGGCATCTGCGCTCCGTCCCTCGGTCTCTCCTTGACACCATACCCCCGTAGGGTATTGGCCGCCCGGGACAGGAGTCCCGGTCAGCCGGACGGCCGAATCTCCTGGACGTCTCCGACGCCGTGCTGGGACCCTCGCGGGGTGCCTCCGCCCCCCACGACCCGCATGCTGCCCGGTGGGCTCGTCCTACGGACCGCCGAGCCACGGGATCTCGACCAGATCGGCGGCCTGCTCACCGATCGGGGTGACGCCGACGACGCCGTCGACCATCGCCTCGTGGTCGGCGACCCCGACCTCGGCTGGGGCGCGTGCGCCGTCGTCCTCGACGGCGACCGGGTGGTTTCCACCGCGACCCTGCTCGACGAGCACCTTCGGGTGGGCGAGGTGGTGCTCCCGGCCGGCCAGGTCGAGCTCGTGGCGACCGACCGGGCGTACGTGGGTCGCGGGCTGGTCCGGGCGCTGATGGCGTGGGCCCACGGGCGGTCGGCCGACCGCGGGCACCTGCTCCAGGTGATGATCGGGATCCCGTACTTCTACCGACGCCTCGGCTACGAGTACGCGATCGACATCGCGCCTGCCCGGCAGCTCCTCCCCGCAAGCGGGGCCGTCGGGCAGAGTGCCGGCCGGCCGACAGCCGCGTCCGGACCCGCGACCCTGCGTGAGGCCGGACCCCGTGACCTCGGTGCCCTCGCGGCCCTCCAGGACACTGCCCAGGCCCGGACCGACGTGGCGCTGCCGCATCCGGCGGCGCGGTGGCGATGGCTGCTCGAGCACACGGCCACCCGGACGATGCTCCTCGAGCGCGGTGGCCTCGTGGTGGGCTCGGCCCGCGTCCGCGACGACGGCGAGGACCTGCTGATCGCCGAGCCGACCGCCGTCGATCCGGCCGCCGCCGACGCCCTGCTCGACCTTCTCGCCACCGACCGGACCGGCGTCCACGTCGTGCACCGGGCCGGGACCGTCACCGCAGACGCCTGGGACTCCCGGCTGGGGCCGGCCGACGAGTCGGCCGAGCAGTACTACGTCCGCCTGCCGGATGCCGCCGCCGTGCTCGATGCGCTGCGGCCCGTGCTCCATCGCCGCATCCAGCAGGCGGGGATCGAGCGCTTCGGGCAGCAGGTCCTCCTCTCGACCTTCGGCGCGCACTACCGGATGGCCGTCACCGAGGCGGGGCTCGGACCGGTGCAGGTCGGTGGTCCGATGCAGTCGCCCGGTGCCCACGGCGGGATCGGCGTCGCCCCCGACCACCTCGCCGCGCTCCTGCTCGGCAGCGGCGGTCTCCGCGGGCTGAGCAGGGTCCGACCCGACGTCTACGCCCCCGACGAGGCGCTCGCCGGTGCCCTCTTCCCGTCACTGACCGCCGACCTCCTCACCTACTACCTGCCCTGGTGACCGGTGTGCCCGGTGGGCCGCGGTCACCTAGGGTCGTTCGATGGAGACTCGACGGATCGGATGCCTGGACGTCTCGGTGGTGGGGCTGGGCTGCAACAACATGGGCGGACGCATCGACGGCGCGCAGACCCGTGCAGTGGTGGACGCGGCGCTCGACGCCGGGGTGACCTACCTCGACACCGCCGAGATCTACAACGACGGCCGCTCGGAGGAGCTGCTCGGCGCGGCCCTGCGCGGCAGGCGCGACCAGGTGCTGATCGCCACCAAGTGGGGCCATGACGCCGGGCTGCCCAAGGGTGAGCGCGGCGGCTCGCCGGAGGTGGTCCGCCGTCGGCTCGAGGCCAGCCTGCGCCGCCTGGGCACCGACCGCGTCGATCACTACCAGATGCACCGGCCCGACCCCCTGACGCCCGTCGAGGAGACCCTCGGCGCGCTCGCCGAGCTGCGGGCCGAGGGCAAGATCCGGGAGATCGGTGCCACGCACCTCGCGGCTGACGAGCTGCGTCATGCGCACGCCGTCGGCGCCGACCTCGATCTGCCGGCCTGGCCCTCGCTGCAGAACTACTCCAGCCTGCTGACGCTCGACCCGGAGACCGACGGCGTGTTCGACGCCTGCCGGGAGCTCGGTGTCGCGTTCGTGCCGTACTTCCCGCTCGAGTCCGGGCTGCTGACCGGCAAGTACCGGCTCGGTCAGGTCCTGCCGGAAGGCTCGCGGCTCGCCGGGATGCCCGAGGAGCGCGCCGCGCGGTTCCTCAGCGACGAGCGGCTGGCCACCGTCGAACGACTCATCGCCTGGGCCGCCGACCATGGACGCACGCTGCTGGACCTCGCGATGAGCTGGCACACCTCGAACCCGCTGGTCGCCACGGTGATCGCCGGCGCGACCCGCCCCGAGCAGGTGCGCGCCAACGTCGCTGCGGCGGGCTGGGCCCTGAGCGATGCCGACCGGTTCGAGGTTCGCGCGCTGCTCGCCTGACGGTCCGCGCCCCGCGGTACCGACCGGTTGCCCGGGGTGAGCGCGCGACTACGGTGGGACGGGCGTCGGCGAAGGTCGGTGCCAGGTGAGGAGGTCCGATGCCCGGCTGGGTCGAGCATGCGATGTGGTGGCACGTGTACCCGCTGGGGTTCGTCGGCGCCGAGCGCGAGGCGCTGCCCGCGGACGCACCCGTCGCCCACCGCTTCGCGCACCTGACCGCCTGGCTGGACCACGTGGTCGAGCTCGGGCTGTCCGGGATCGCGCTCGGACCGGTGTTCTCCTCGCAGACGCACGGCTACGACACCGTCGACCACCTGGCGATCGACCGGCGGCTGGGTACCGAGGAGGACTTCGACGCCCTGGTCGCCGCGGCGAAGGACCGTGGGCTGCGGGTGACGGTCGACGGCGTCTTCAACCACGTCGGCCGCGACTTCTGGGCCTTCCAGCTTGTCCTGCGCGACGGGCCGTCCGCCAGGACGGCCTCCTGGTTCCACCTCGACTGGCCCGACGGCGCCGGCCCCGGCACCGAGCCGGGCTACCGCGACTTCGAGGGCCACCACTCCCTCGTCGCGCTCGACCACGACGAGCCGGCCGTGGTCGATTACGTCGCCGGGGTGATGAACCACTGGCTCGACCGCGGGATCGACGGCTGGCGGCTGGACGCCGCGTACGCGCTGTCCCCGTCGTTCTGGGCACGGGTGCTGCCCGGCGTCCGGGACCAGCACCCGGAGGCCTACGTCTTCGGCGAGGTGCTGCACGGCGACTACGCGGCGTTCGTCGCCGAGTCCGGGGTCGACTCGGTCACCCAGTACGAGCTGTGGAAGTCGATCTGGAGCTCGCTCAACGACGCGAACTTCTTCGAGCTCGACTGGACGGTGACGCGCCACCAGGAGCTCCTCGAGGCCTTCGTGCCGCTGACCTTCGTCGGGAACCACGACGTGACCCGGATCGCCAGCCGGCTCACCGACCGGCGCCACCTGCCGCACACCCTCGCGCTGCTGATGACCCTCGGCGGCACCCCGACGATCTACGCCGGCGACGAGCTCGGGATGACCGGGGTCAAGGAGGAGCGGGCCGGCGGCGACGACGCCGTCCGTCAGCAGTTCCCCGCGACCCCGGGCGAGCTCTCGCCGGACGGCGCAGCGGCGTACCGGCTGCACCAGGAGCTCATCGGGCTGCGCCGTCGGAACCCGTGGCTGCACACGGCTCGCACCGAGCAGCTGACCTGCACGAACACCACGCTGGTGCTGCGGAGCACCGCCCGAGGGGGCGACGGGTCCTCGCTGCTCCTCGCGCTCTCGGTCGACGGCGCCCCGGTGAGGCTCGAGGTACCCGGAGCGGCCGACGTCCTCGCCGGTCCCGGTCGGCTGCACGACGGGGTCGTCGAGCTCGACCCGCACGGCTGGGCCGTCCTCGGCACCTGAGGGACGTCGGGGCGCGACCTCAGAGCGTGGGGACCGCCGCTGCTGCCGCTCGCGCTGCAGCGGGGAACGCCGCGAGGACCTGGTCCACCGCTGCGTCGTCGTGCGCAGCCATGACGAACCACGCCTCGAAGACGGACGGCGGCAGCGCCACCCCGGCGTCGAGCATCGCGTGGAAGAACGGCGGGTAGCGGAAGGTGTCCTGCGCCTTGGCCGCGGCGTGATCGTGCACCCCGTGCGCGGCTGCGGCCTCGCCGAACATCACCGAGAAGAGCGAACCGGCGTGCTGCACGCGGTGCGCGACCCCGGCGGCGTCGAGCGCGCGTCCGACGCCGGCCCGGAGGGCGAGCGAGACCTCGTCGACCCGGTGGTAGACGGCGTCGTCGGCCAGACGCAACGTCGCGAGGCCCGCCGCGACGGCGACGGGGTTCCCCGACAGGGTTCCCGCCTGGTAGACGGGCCCTTCGGGGGCGAGATGCCCCATGACCGCGGCACTCCCGCCGAGCGCCGCGACCGGGAGGCCGCCGCCGATGACCTTGCCGAAGGTGAACAGGTCGGGCGTCCACGCGGGGTCGACGACCCCTGCCTCCAGCCCCCACCAGCCGCCTGGCCCGACCCGGAATCCGGTGAGCACCTCGTCGAGCACGAGCAGGGCGCCGTGCTCGGCGGTGATCCGGCGCAGCGCGGCGTTGAAGCCGGGCGCGGAGGGGACGACGCCCATGTTCGCGGGCTGCGCCTCGGTGATCACGACGGCGATCCGGTCCCCGTGGCGGGCGAAGGCCTCCTCGACGGCGGCGACGTCGTTGTACGGCAGGACGAGGGTCTCCGCGGCCGTGGCGGCGGTGACCCCGGCTGAGCCCGGGAGGCCCAGCGTCGCCAGGCCGGAGCCCGCGGCGGCGAGCAGCCCGTCGGAGTGGCCGTGGTAGCAGCCGTCGAACTTCACCACGAGCGGGCGGCCGGTGACGCCGCGGGCGAGGCGGACGGCGGTCATCGTCGCCTCGGTCCCGGTGGAGACGAAGCGCAGGCGCTCGACGGCGGGCACGCGACGGCGCACCTCCTCGGCGAGCTCGACCTCCCCGAGCGTCGGCGCGCCGAAGGACAGCCCACGGGCGGCGGCCTCCTGCACGGCGGCCACGACCTCCGGATGGGCGTGCCCGAGCAGAGCCGGACCCCAGGACGCCACGAGGTCGACGTAGCGCCGCCCCTCGGTGTCGGTCACGTGGGCACCGTGCGCGCTCGCGATGAAGCGCGGGTCCCCGCCGACGGAGCCGTAGGCGCGGACCGGTGAGCTGACCCCGCCGGGCATGCTGCGCGCTGCCCGGAGGAACGCCTCGTGGTTGGTGGTCATCGGTCCTCTCTCAGCCAGCCGGCGAGCTCCGTCGCCCAGTAGGTCAGCACGGCGTCGGCGCCTGCCCGGCGGATGCCGAGCACCGACTCCTCGACGGCGCGCCGTCGGTCGATCCAGCCGCGCTCGGCCGCGGCCTCGACCATCGCGTACTCCCCGGAGACCTGGTACGCCCAGACCGGGACGGGGCTCGTGGCCGCGACCTCGGCGAGCACGTCGAGGTAGGGGCCGGCGGGCTTGACCATGACGAGGTCCGCCCCCTCCGCGACGTCGAGCTGCGCCTCGCGCACACCCTCGCGGCCGTTGGCGGGGTCGAGCTGGTAGGTCCGGCGGTCGCCGGTGAGGGTCGAGGCGACGGCCTCGCGGAACGGGCCGTAGAAGGCCGAGGCGTACTTGGCGGCGTAGGCGAGCAGCGGGACGTCCGCCCGGCCGGCCGCGTCGAGCGCCGAGCGCACGGCGGCGACCTGGCCGTCCATCATCCCGGACAGGCCGAGCAGCCCCGCCCCCGCCTCGGCCTGCGCGAGGGCCATCTGCTGGTAGCGCACGAGGGTGGCGTCGTTGTCGACCGCCCCGGCGCCGTCGAGCACGCCGCAGTGGCCGTGGTCGGTGAACTCGTCGAGGCACAGGTCCGACTGCACGACGAGGGCGTCACCGACCTCGGCCGCCGCGACCCGCAGGGCCCGGTTGAGGATGCCCTCGGGATCGGTCGCGCCGGTGCCGGTCGCGTCCCGGCTGCTCGGCACGCCGAACAGCATCACGCCGCCGATGCCCGCCGTTGCCGCCGCCTGCACGGCACCGCGCAGGGTCTGGAGGGTGTGCTGCACCTGCCCCGGCATCGCGGTGATCGGGGTCGGCTCCCCGCCGCCCTCGCGGACGAAGAGCGGGAGGACCAGCTCGGCGGGGTGCAGGCGCGTCTCACGCACCAGCCGGCGCATCGCGGGGGTGCCGCGCAACCGGCGCGGACGGACGGTGGGGAACGACCCGGTCATCTCGTGGCCTCCTTGGTGTGCTGGACCAGCGCCAGGACGAGATCCTCCACGGAGGGGTCGCCGGCGACGACGTCGACCGTCAGTCCCTGCTCGCGTGCGAACTGCGCCGTGCGCGGACCGAGGCAGCAGATCAGCGTGCCGGCCGGCGGCGCGCCCAGCCGGTCGACGACGGCTCGGGCGGTGCTCGGCGAGGTCAGCAGGACGGCGTGCCGGCCATCGCCGGACCAGGCGCTCGCGGCGGCTGCCGCGTCGGGCGATCCCGTGACCGTCCGGTAGGCGACGACCTCCTCGGCCGACCAGCCCGCCGCGCGCAGACCGTCCGCGAGGGCCGTCTCGGCGAGGTCGGAGCGCGGCACGAGCACGGTGCGCTCGCGATGTACCGGGGTGGACGGGTCGTCGGTGAGCTGCCCGAGCCGGGCAGCGAGCCCGGCCGCGGAACGGTCGGTGGCGACGAGCGTCGCGTTGGCGCCGTGCCCGGCGAGGGCGCGCGCGGTCGCCGGGCCGACGGCGGCTCTCGCGGTCCCGGCGAGCACGGCACCGAGGGAGCCTAGCCCGCGGGCGGCGGCCCGCTCCGCGAGGGCGTCGACCGTCGTCGCGCTGGTGACCGCGACCCAGCCGTAGCGGCCGGCGGCCAGGGCGTCGAGCGCGGTGTCGAGCGCGGCGAGGTCCTCGGCCGGGGCGAACTCGACGAGCGGCAGGACGACGGGACGGGCCCCGCGGGCCCGCAGCAGCGCGGCGACGCGCTGACCCCAGTCCCCCGCGCGCGGGACGACGACCGTCCAGCCGGCGAGGGTGCGCGCGGCAGCCAGCGGAGCGAGCTCGGCGGCGCCCTCCGCGACGAGTCGCGCGGCCAGCCGGGTCCCCAGGTCGGCGGCGGCCGTGAGCCGCGCCGCCGGGACGGAGGGCAGCAGGAGGGTCTCGGTCGCGGTGAGCCGACGCCGGCCGTCCGCGCCGCAGACGACGGCGTCGAGCGTGAGGGTCTCGCCCTCGGCGGTCCGGTCGACGCGCCCGAGCGCCCCGATCGGCGCGGCGCAGCCGGCCTCCAGCGTGGCGAGCAGGGCCCGCTCGGCGGTCACCGCGAGCCGGGTCGGCGGGTGGTCGAGGGAGTCGAGCGCGGCGTCGAGGCCGGCGGGTCGCTCGCCTCCCGCTCCGTCGTGGCTCGCCGTCTCCACGGCCAGGGCTCCCTGAGCAGGGGCCGGCATCATGAGCGCGGGGTCGAGGATCTCGCTCGCGGCGTCGAGCCGACCAAGACGCTCCAGCCCGGCGGCGGCCAGCACGACGGCGTCGAGGTCGCCGGGGGCATCGCCGGGGCGCTCATGGCCGCGGACCCGCGCCAGGCGCGTGTCGACGTTGCCCCGCAGGTCGACGACCTCGAGATCTGGCCGGGCGGCCAGGAGCTGGGCCGCGCGCCGCGGCGAGCCGGTGCCGACGCGCGCGCCGGGCGGGAGGGTGGCGAGCACGAGCCCGTCACGCGCGCACAGGGCGTCCCGGGGGTCGGCGCGCCGCGGGACGGCGGCGATCCGCAACCCGTCGGGCTCCCCGGTGGGCAGGTCCTTGAAGGAGTGCACGGCCAGGTCGCAGCGCCCGTCCCGCACGGCATCGCGCAGCGCGGCGACGAAGACCCCGGTGGTCGAGAGCCCGGTGAGCGATCCGGTGAGCCGGTCGCCCTCGGTGCGGACGCGCACCAGCTCGACCGAGCCGGTCGCCAGCCCGCCGGCGTCCTCGAGGTCGCGCGCCACCAGACCCGACTGGGTCGTGGCGAGCGCGCTCCCGCGGGTGCCGAGCCGGAAGGTCACCCCAGACCCGCAACGGCGGGCCGGATCGCGCCTCGCGTCGGGGCGCAGCAGCCGGGACGGCACACGTCGTACCAGGGGCCGAGGGGGCTCAGGGCGGGCCGCTCGGGCAGGCCCGCGGCGGCCCGCTCGCCGGTCGCTGACCGGTGGCGTTCCTGCACGAGGTCGACCAGGCCGCCGACGAAGGCCGGGTGCACCCCGGGCGTCGGTACGCGCTCGACGAGGAGCCCGAGCTCGCGCGCCGTGGCGGAGGCCTCCTCGTCGAGGTCCCACATGACCTCCATGTGGTCGGAGACGAAGCCGATCGGCGCGATGACCACGGCCTTGGTGCCCTGCGCCGAGAGCGCGGCCAGGTGGTCGTTGATGTCGGGCTCGAGCCACGGCGTGGCCGGGGAGCCGCTGCGCGACTGGAAGGCAAGGCTCCAGGCGGCCGGCGAGCCGAGGCTCGACATGACGAGCTCGGCGACGGCGCGGTGCTGGGCGCCGTAGGCACCCTCCGCGCCGAGGCCGGCCCCCGGCGGGCCGGAGGCCTCGGCCGCCGCCGACGGGATCGAGTGCGTGACGAAGACGACGTGCGCGTCGCGCGCGAGGTCGCCGCCCTCGCCGAGCCCGTTCGCCAGGGAGGTCAGCGCTGCCCCGACGCCGTCGACGAAGGGCGTCACGAAGCCGGGGTGGTCGAAGTACTGCCGCACCTTGTCGATGCTCAGCTCGCCGGCGAGCCCGGTCTCCTCCAGGGCGCCGGCGAGGTCCTCGCGGTACTGGCGGCAGCCGGAGTAGGAGGAGTAGGCGCTCGTGACGACCGCCAGCAGGTGCCGGTACCCCGCCGCGTGCGCCTCGCGCAGGGTGTCGGCGAGGTACGGGTCCCAGTTGCGGTTGCCCCACAGGACGGGCAGGCCGAGTCCACGGGAGTCGATCTCGGCCTGGAGAGCGGCCTGCAGCGCGCGGTTCTGGGCGTTGATCGGGCTGACGCCGCCGAACGCCCGGTAGTGGTGCGCGACCTCCTCGAGCCGCTCGTCCGGGATGCCGCGCCCGCGGGTCACGTTGCGCAGGAAGGGCAGGACGTCGTCCTGGCCCTCGGGCCCGCCGAAGGAGGTGAGCAGGACGGCGTCGTAGGCGGTCGGGACGGAGGGGTCGCGCTCGGGCAGAGCAGTGGTCACCGGACCACCTCGGCGACCTCTGCGGCGGCGATCCGGCGCCCGGTGAAGAACGGGATCTCCTCGCGGACGTGCCGACGCGCCTCGGTGGCACGCAGGTCCCGCATGAGGTCGAGCAGGTCGGTGAGGTCGTCGGCCTCGAGGGCGAGCAGCCACTCGTAGTCGCCGAGGGCGAACGAGGCGACGGTGTTGGCGAGCACCGAGGTGAACGCGCGGCCCTTGCGGCCGTGCTCGGCGAGCATCTCCCGGCGCTCCTCGGCGGGGAGCACGTACCAGTCGTAGGAGCGCACGAAGGGGTAGACCGTCAACCAGTCCTTGGGGCTGGCGCCGCGCAGGTATGCCGGGGCGTGGTCGGCGCTGAACTCCGCCGGCCGGTGCACTCCCATGGCAGCCCAGGTGGGCGTGAGGGCCGACAGCTCGCGGCTGCGCCGCAGGGTGCGCTGGGCCGCCTGCAGCGCCTCGGCGCTCTCGCCGACCTGCCAGACCATCACGTCGGCGTCCGCGCGCAGGCCCGAGACGTCGTAGAAGCCCCGGAGGGTGACCCCGGGGGCCGGCTCCTCGACGAGCTCGGCGAGGGTCGGGCCGCTCGGGACGGAGAGCGTGCCGCTGGGGCGCCGGAGCACGGACCAGAGGGTCCACGGGCGGTCGGCTGCTGCCGCCGTGGCGGCGTCGTGGGAGGACATGGGAGGAAGTCTGCGCGCTCGGGGGCCGTTCGGCGAAATCTCGCGGGCCCACCCCAGGGAATTCGTGGGGTGCCCCCAGGGAATTCACAGGAATTCGTCGGAGGCACCTTTCTGACGAGTCGTCAGAAAGGTGCGGGTCCGGGCCGAAGAACGGTCAGTCGGCGACGGCCGTTCCCCGCGAGAAATGATCATCGATCTGCCCGGCGACCCACGAGGCGTCGTCGACGACGGCGGTCAGACCGGTGCCGGCGATCCACGCGCCGACGGCCCACAGCCCGCCCTCCTGCGCCAGCCCGGCCCGCAGCGCGTGCGCCCGGTCGCGGTGCCCGGGGGCACGGGGTGGCAGTCCCTGCGTCCAGGTGACGCGGTCGTGGCCGAGCACCTGCTCGGGGGTGATCGTGAGCCCCAGCAGCGTCGACGCGTCGGCGAGGACGGTGGGCAGGTCCGGGCCGTCGGGCGGCACGGGTCGGCCGACGCCACCGAAGGACAGACGCAGCACGTGGACGCCGGGATCGAGAGCGGCGGCCAGCAGCGGCCACTTCGCGCTCACATGGGTGAGGGCCTTCGCCCGGACGTCCCGCGCCGCCGGTGACACGAGCACACCGGTCCCGCGGGGAGCCTCGTCGAGCGCCGGTGCCCGGAGCACCAGGGTCGCCAGGACGACGGGCTCCTGCGGGGTGCCTGCCACCTGCGCCGCCAGTGCGCCGAGCCCTGCGAGCCCGTCGAGCAGGCCGGGTGCCGGGGCGGCCAGCACGACGCCGCGCGCGGCCAGCGTCTCGCCGTCGAGGTGGACGGACCACCACCCCTGGTCGCGCGTGATCGACAGGACCCGCGCGCCCGTCCGCACCTGTCCGCCGGCGGAGCGCACGGCACCGGCCAGGGCCGCCGGGAGGGAGTGCATCCCGCCCCGGAGGCCGGCCACGGGCGACCCGGCCGTCGCCGTGCCGCGCAACCGGGCGACGGCGGCACCCAGGGAGCCCTCCTGCGTCAGTGCGGCACGGATCCCTGGCAGCACGGTGTCCAGGTCGAGCGTGTCCGGGTCGGCCGAGTGCACACCGCCGGCGACGGGTGCCACGAGCCGGTCGAGCACCCGGCGGCCCATCCGGGCCCGCACGACGGCACCGAGCGTCGTCGGCCCGGCCGGCACCCCGGCGCCCCGCGGGAGCGCCCGGTCCAGGCCGGCCCGCGCCGCTCCCCACCCGCCGAGGACCCGACGGACGTCGACCGCCCACGGGTGAGCGGGGATCCCGAGCATTCCCGCTCGGGGCAGCGGCACGGTGCCGTCGGGCAGGTGCACCCAGGCGCCGGGCGCCCCGGGACGGGTGACCTCCAGGCCGAGCTCGCCGGCCAGGTCGGCCACCGCCGGGCTGCGCGTAGCGAAGGAGTCGGCGCCGGCGTCCAGCCGGATGCCGGCGACGTCGTGCCAGGTCACGGCCCCGCCGACCTGCTCGCCGGCCTCGAGCACGGTGACCGGGACACCACGGCGTGCCAGGCGGTGGGCGACCACCAGCCCGGCGACGCCGCCGCCGATCACCACGACGCCTGACGGCTCGCTCACTGCTCCCCGTGCGCGAGCCGGACGATCCGGGTCAGCACCGCGGGGTCCGTGCTCGGCGGCACGCCGTGCCCGAGGTTGAGGACGTGCGCCGGAGCCTGCGAGCCGCGCCGCAGCACGTCGCGCACATGTGCCTCGAGCACCGGCCACGGGGCGGCGAGCAGCGCCGGGTCGATGTTCCCCTGGACGACGGTCCGCCCGCCGAGCCGCCGGTTCGCCTCGTCGAGCCCGATCCGGTGGTCGACCCCGACCACGTCGGCGCCCACGTCGCGCATCGCTGCCAGGAGCTCGCCGGTGTTGGTCCCGAAGTGGACGACGGGGACCTCCAGGTCCCGGACGTGCCCCAGCGCCTGGGCGGAGAACGGCGCGGCGTGCGCGCCGTAGTCGGCCAGCGACAGCTCGCCGGCCCAGGAGTCGAAGAGCTGGGCGGCGCTGGCTCCCGCGAGGACCTGCGCACGCAGGAACGCGCCGCTGACCTCGGCGGCCCAGGACATCAGGCCGGACCAGGTCTGCGGGTCGGCGTGCATGAGGGTGCGGGCCCGCAGGTGGTCCTTCGACGGGCCGCCCTCGACCAGGTAGGTGGCGAGCGTGAACGGTGCCCCGGCGAAGCCGATGAGCGGGGTGCCCCCCAGCGCGGCGACCGTCCGCGCGACGCCCTCGGTGATCGGTGCGAGGGCCGCGGGGTCGAGCACGGGCAGCCGGGCGACGTCCTCGGCGGTCCGCACCGGTGAGCCGAGGACGGGCCCGGTGCCCGCGACGATCTGCACGTCGACCCCGGCGAGCAGGAGCGGCACGACGATGTCGCTGAAGAAGATCGCCGCATCGACCCCGTGCCGGCGCACCGGCTGGAGCGTCAGCTCGCTCGCGATCTTCGGGTCGAGGCAGGAGTCGAGCATGGCCACCCCGGCGCGGCGCTCGCGGTACTCCGGGAGGGAGCGGCCGGCCTGGCGCATGAACCAGACCGGGGTGCTCCGCGCCGTCCCGGTGCGCAGCGCCCTGGCCTCGGCGCCCTCCCCGAGAAAGGCGCTGACCAGGGCGGATCCGGCCGTTCGCCCGTCGATCATGGGATGTCCTGCAGGCAATGTCATGACGCGATTGTGCCGAACAAATCTTCGCCTGGTTCAATCAGCCCGTTGTGGTGCTGAGAAATCTCATGGCCAGCCACCACGATCTCGACCTCGACGTGCTCGAGCAGATCAGCTCGGGAGCTCACGCCGTGGCACCGCGGATCGTGCAGGGCTGCCCCCCGGTCACCGGTTGCGTCGTCCTGGCGACGTGCAACCGGTTCGAGCTGTACCTGGACGTCGACGGGCCCGCCGAGGCCGATCGCGCCCTCGACGCCGCGATCTCCGCGATCGCCGACGAGAGCGGCCTCCCGGTCGCGCTCGTGCGTGCGGCGCTGCGCACGGGCTCGGACCACCACACGGTCCGGCACCTCTTCGCGGTCGCTGCGGGGCTGGACTCCATGGTGATCGGTGAACGCGAGGTCGCCGGCCAGGTGCGCCGCGCGCTGGCGACCGCGCGCGCGGCCGGCACCACGAGCCCCGACCTGGAACGCCTCTTCCAGACGGCGTCCCGCGTCGCCCGGACGGTCGGTGCGACGACGGAGCTCGGCAGCACCGGCCGCTCGGTGGTCGGGGTCGCCCTCGACCTCGCCGAGCACGAGCTCGCCCTGCACGGGGTCGACCTGGCGACGGCGCGGGTGCTCCTGGTGGGCACCGGCTCCTACGCCGGGGCGAGCGTCCGGGCCCTGGCCAACCGAGGGGTGCACGACATCGCCGTCCACTCGCCCTCCGGCCGCGCTCCTCAGCTGACCGCGCTGCGCGGCCTGCCGATCGTCGAGGCGCAGGCGCTCGCGGGGACGCTCGCCGAGGTGGACGTCGTCGTCTCCTGCAGTGGTGCCAGCGGCCCGGTGATCGACGTCGCGATGGTCGCCGACGCACGCCGGGTCAGCTCCTCCGGTGCGCGGCCCCGGCCGATGGTCGTCGTCGACCTCGCGTTGCGGCGTGATGTCGACCCGGCCGTCGCGCAGGTCCCCGGCGTGCTCCTCATCGACCTCGCGACGGTGCGCGACAGCTCCCCGACGACCGTCGGGCCCGCCGTGTCGGCAGGACTGGCGATCGTGGACGAGCACACGGCAGAATTCGCCGGAGCCACGGCCGAGGCCGCCGCTGCGCCTGCCGTCGTCGCGCTCCGCAGCCATGTCGAGACGGCGCTCCGGGCCGAGCTCGAGCGGCCGGGTGCGCAGGACGAGGCGACCGAGCGCGCACTGCGGCACTTCGCCGCCTCGTTGCTGCACGCGCCGATGGTCCGGGCGCGAGACCTGGCCAGGGCCGGCCGCGCCGAGGAGTTCACCGCGGCGCTCGACGCCATGCTCGGGATCGTCGTCGACGCGCCGACGGGTCCCGCCGAGGAGCCGGCGGACGTCCCGCCCTCAGCTGTGCGTCGGGAACCCCAGGTCGACCCCGCCGTGGCTCGGGTCCGGCCAACGTGTGGTGACGACCTTGCCGCGGGTGAAGAAGTGGAAGCCCTCGGCCCCGTGCGCATGGGTGTCGCCGAAGAGTGAGCTCTTCCACCCGCCGAACGAGTAGTACGCCATCGGCACCGGGATCGGCACGTTGATGCCCACCATGCCGACCTGGACCTCCGTCTCGAAACGCCGCGCTGCGCCGCCGTCGTGCGTGAAGATCGCCGTCCCGTTGCCGTAGGGGTTCGCGTTGATGAGTGCGAGGCCCTCGTCGAAGGACGCGACCCGCACGATCGAGAGCACCGGGCCGAAGATCTCGTCGGTGTAGATCGACATCTCGGGGGTGACGGCGTCGAACAGCGTCGGGCCCAGCCAGTAGCCGTTCGGGTCGCCGTCCGGCTCGACGAGGCGCCCGTCCACGACGAGGTCCGCCCCGGCCTCGACCCCGGCCGCGACATAGCCGGCGACCTTGTCGCGATGCTGCGCGGTGACCAGCGGCCCCATGTCGCAGCCCCGTCGCCCGTCGCCGGTCCGCAGGCCCGACATGCGCTCGACGATCCGCGGGACGAGCCGATCGGCCACGTCACCGACGGCCACCAGCGCGGAGATCGCCATGCAGCGCTCGCCCGCGCTGCCGAAGCCGGCGTTCACGGCGGCGTCCGCGACCAGCTCGAGGTCGGCGTCGGGCAGCACGAGCATGTGGTTCTTCGCGCCGCCGAGCGCCTGGACCCGCTTGCCGTGCGCGGTGCCGGTCTCGTAGACGTACCGCGCGATGGGGGTCGAACCGACGAAGCTCACGGCGGACACGCCCGGGTGCATGAGCAGGCCGTCGACCGCTTCCTTGTCCCCCTGAAGGACGGTGAGGACGCCGTCGGGGAGCCCGGCCTCCTGCCACAGCCGTGCCATGACGAGCGCGGCCGACGGGTCCTTCTCGCTCGGCTTGAGCACCACGGCGTTGCCCGCGGCGATCGCCACGGGGACGAACCACAGCGGCACCATCGCCGGGAAGTTGAACGGCGAGATGACCGCGACGACGCCGAGCGCCTGGCGCACGGAGTGGACGTCGACCCCGGTGGACACGGCCTCGGAGTGGCCACCCTTGAGCAGGTGGCCGAGACCGCAGGCGAGCTCGACCACCTCCAGCCCGCGGGTCACCTCCCCCAGCGCGTCGGAGAGCACCTTGCCGTGCTCGGCGGTGATCGCCGCGGCGACCTCCTCGGCGTGCTCGGCGAGCAGGTGGCGGAAGGCGAAGAGCACACGGGTGCGCTGGGTGAGGGAGGCTCGGCGCCAGCCGGCGGCGGCCGCCGTCGCGCTCGCGACCGCCTGGTCGACGACCGCGCCGTCGGCCAGGTCCACCTCGCCCGTCGCCTGCCCGGTGGCCGGGTCGTGCACCGGTGCCGTCCGGGAAGCGGTCCCTGACCAGGGCTGACCATCGATCCAGTGGGTGATACGCGTCATGGAGAGCAGTATCCGTTGTCCGGAGGCGTTTTGGCGACGGTTTCCGTGAAACTGCCTCGACGAGCGCCGTCTCGGTTGCCCCGGCGAGCCGTGCCGAAAAGCCTCCCGCCCGGGCCGTCGGGCTGGAATGATCGAGCCGCCGGAACGACCGGCGCATGGCGAAGGAGTGCAGATGACCACCGACCAGCCCGGCTCGGGCCAGCCCTCCTGGCAGCCGCCTCAGGGCGACCAGCCGCCCACGTACGGCCAGCCGCCCGCCGGCCCTGCCTATGGCCAGCCGCCCGCCGGCCCTGCTTACGGCCAGGCCTTCCCGGCAGCACCCGCCTATGCCGCCTACGGCCAGCCCGGTGCCTATGCCGGCCCCGAGCTCGCCGGATGGGGCACCCGCGTCGGTGCCTACCTCGTGGACATCCTCGTGATGGACATCCCGCTCGTCATCGGTTACGTCGTGTTCCTGGCTGCCGCCAACTCCTCGTCCAGCGGGAGCGGCGCGGCAGGCGGCTCGCTCGTCTACCTCCTCGGTTCGCTGGTCTCCTTCGGCCTGTGGATCTGGAACCGCGGGATCAAGCAGGGCGGGACCGGTCAGTCGGTCGGCAAGAAGGCCCTCGGCATCCGCCTGGTCAAGGAGGCCGACGGCCAGCCGCTCGGCGTCGGCATGTCGCTCCTGCGCGACATCGTCCACATCGTCGACGGCTTCTTCTACCTCGGCTACCTCTGGCCGCTCTGGGACCCCAAGAAGCAGACCTTCGCCGACAAGATCCTCTCGACGCTCTCGATCAAGGGCTGAGCACCCGGGCGGCCCCCGAGGTCGCCGCACCGCAGTCCACGACAGGGCCCGGGTCTCCGGGCCCTGTCACGGGCGTCCGGTGGCGGGCGCGCGACGTGGTCGCGGGGTGGGCCGCTCAGGCGTCGAGGAAGTCCACCAGACGAGCGGCGGCGCCGGTGTACGAGGCGGGCGTCATCGCCGAGAGCCGCGCGGCGACGTCCGCGGGCAGCCCGAGATCCGCGACGAAGCCGCGCAGGTCGTCGCCCGTGATGCGGCGGCCGCGGGTGAGTTCCTTGAGTCGCTCGTAGGGCTGGTCCATCCCCGGGACGCCGGCGACACCGGCGGCGCGCATCGCCGACTGGACGGCCTCGCCGAGGACCTCCCAGTTCGCGTCGAGGTCGCGCGCCATCGCGGCCGCGTCGACGTCGAGCCCGGCCAGGCCGCGGCGCACGTTGTCGATCGCAAGCAGCGAGTGGCCGAACGCCGGGCCGATGTTGCGCTGCGTCGTGGAGTCCGTGAGGTCGCGCTGGAGGCGGCTCGTGACGAGGGTCGCGCCGAGGGTGTCGAGCAGGGCGCAGGAGATCTCGAGGTTGGCCTCTCCGTTCTCGAAGCGGATCGGGTTGACCTTGTGCGGCATCGTGCTCGAGCCGACGGTGCCCTGGCCGCGCACCTGCGCGAAGTACCCCATCGAGATGTAGGTCCACATGTCCGTGGCGAGGTTGTGCAGCACGCGGTTGAACCGGGCGACGTCCGCGTAGAGCTCGGCCTGCCAGTCGTGCGACTCGATCTGGGTGGTCAGCGGGTTCCAGGTCAGGCCGAGGTGCTCGACGAAGATCTGCGAGACGTGCACCCAGTCGGCACCGGGGACGGCCGCAAGGTGCGCGCCGTAGGTGCCGGTCGCACCGTTGATCTTGCCGAGGTACTCCGCGGACTCGATCCGGCGCAGCTGGCGGCGCAAGCGGTGCGCAAGCACCGCGAGCTCCTTGCCGAGCGTCGTCGGGGTGGCCGACTGGCCGTGCGTGCGCGCCAGCATCGGTACCTCGGCGTTGGCGCGTGCCATCGCGGCGACGTCGTCGACCAGGGCCGTCGCGGCCGGGAGCCAGACCTTGCGGACGGCGCCCTGCACCATCAGCGCATAGGCGAGGTTGTTGATGTCCTCGCTCGTGCAGGCGAAGTGCACGAGCTCGCTGACCTGCGGGAGCACGGTGTCGCCACCGAGCGTGGCGGGCGCCGCGGCGAGGCGCTCCTTGAGGAGGTACTCCACGGCCTTCACGTCGTGCGCCGTGACCCGCTCGGTCGCAGCCAGCTCGGCGACGGTGCCGCCGTCGAACGACGTGACGACGGCGCGCAGGTGGTCGCGCTCCTCGCTGGAGAGCGTCGGCGCGCCGGGGACCACGTGGTGCGAGGTGAGGTGGATGAGCCACTCGACCTCGACGTGCACGCGCTCGCGGTTGAGTGCTGCCTCCGAGAGGTGGTCGACGAGCGGCGCGACCACCGGGCGGTAGCGCCCGTCGAGCGGACCGAGGGCGATCGGCGGCTCGACCTGGGCGAGCACCTGCCGGTCGGGACCGGCAGGGACGCCCCCGGTGCTCGTCTCGTCGGGGCGGTCGGCGGCGGGCTCGGCGTGCTCCATGGCGCCATCCTCCCAGACCTGCGCGGGCCCGGTGGCTGGCGTCCCGTCCACAGATCGCCGGGTCGTCGGCCCGTGTCTCGACGCCGCGGCCTAGCGTCCGCGGCAGGGTCGAGGGAGGGAGCAGGGGTGACGAGCAGCACGGCAGCGGCGCGACGGGACCTGCGCGAGCTCGAGGAGTCGATCCGGCACGCCGACCTCCTCCTGCGGCACTGCGACGAGGTGTCGTGGTCGGGGCCGGCCGCCCGGAGCTACCGCGCGGCGCTCACCGATCTGAAGGGCCGGGTGCACCGTGCGGTCACCGGCCTCGACGCCGTGGAGCTCACGATGACGCGTCATCTGCTGGCGGTCGAGGAGGCGCAGGGCCGGACGCCCCTGGCGCCAGGTGTCGCCCTCCTCGGGGTCGTGGGTGGAGGGGGGAGATGACCGAGCTCCCGCCCGGTGTGCGCGTCACCGGCGGACGCGGCGGGACCGTCGCCGTCCTGGCGGACCTGGACCGGCTCGGGGCACGGCTGCGGGTGGTCGCCGACCAGCTGGACGACGGCCGGCGGGCAGCGGCCCGGCTGACCGCGGTGCTGGACGCGACCTGGCGCGACTCCCCGCCGAGCGCCGGCGTCGCGGACGGCGCGCTCCTGCGCTACCGCGGTCCCGGTCTGGCGGCGGCTGCCGACTCCGCGGCCGCGCTGTCGGCGGACGTCCGGGCGGCCCGGCAGGGCTACGAGAGCGCCGAGCTCGGGGTGCAGCAGGTCCTGCGCCGGACGGGCGTCATGGGTGGGCAGGTGATCGGTGAGGGCGGGCCCGTCGTCTGGGCCGGTGCTGCGGCGCTCGCGCTCGCAGGAACCGTCGCGGGGCTCCAGGGCCTGGTGCTGGCGCGCGCGGTGCGCTCCTCGCCGACTCCTCTCGGTCTCGCTGCCCGGTCACTCGCCCGTCCGCGAGGTCGGCCCGGCTGGCTCGGTGGCCTGGGAGCAGCGATGTCCGGGCCGGGTCCCCTCCCGGCATGGCATCCTCATGCCCACGCTCTCGAGGCGGCGCTCCCCGGGGTCGCCGCCTTCGCACGCGGGGCGCTGCCCGGGCGCGCCCTGCCGCTGCCCGACCCGGTCCCGGCGGCCGCGTCGACGTTCGCCCAGGTCGACGAGGGGATCTCGCTCCTGCTGCGCACGCCGTCGGCTCTCGTCGTCAGCCGGGTGCCGGGCACTGTCGTCGGGCCTCCGCCCCGGACGGTCGCCGAGGTGCTCGAGGTGGTCGACGAGCAGTACCCAGCGGCCGGTGGTGCGCCCGGATCGGTCGCGGTCCAGGAGCTCGTCCACGCGGACGGCTCGCGATCATGGGTGGTGGCGGTGCCGGGCACCCAGGAGGTGGTGCCCGGCGGCAGCAACCCGACGGACATGCGGACGAACTTCCGGCTGGTCGCCGATCAGCCGGACGAGATGTCGCGCGTGGTCGTGCAGGCGATGCGGGCGGCCGGGATCCGACCGGACGAGCCCGTCCTCCTCGCGGGGCACAGCCAGGGGGGCATCGTCGCGGCGCGGGTCGCCGCGGATCCGTTCGTCCAGGGGAGCTACGACGTGCGTGCAGTGGTCACGGCGGGTTCGCCGATCGGCGGGATCGACCTGCCGACCGGTGTGCAGGTGCTGAGCCTGGAGCACAGCCAGGACGCCGTGCCGGCGCTCGACGGGCGGCCGAACCCGGACACCCCGGACCGGACCACCGTCGAGCGTGATCTCAGCGTCTCCGCCGACCGACGCGACCGAGCGGCGGCCACCGGGTTCGGGGCGCACCCGCTCGACGTGTACGAGCGCACGGCACGGGCGATCGAGGGTTCCGACGACCCGTCGATCCATGGCTTCGACGTCACCGTCGCCGGGGTGCTCGGCGGTGCGGTCTCCGCCAGGACGACGATCGTCCAGGGGGTGCGCGTCCAGCGGTGAGCCGTCTACTTCTTCTTGCGTGCCCCCGGGACCATGACGCTCAGCACCACGCTGACGACGGAGATGACCAGCGCCCCGAGGACGGCCGTGCCGAAGCTGTCCACCCGCAGCCCGTACGTCGTCATCTCCGAGAGCCAGCCGGTGAGCATGAGCATGAGGGCGTTGACGACCAGGGTGAACAGGCCGAGCGTGAGGATGTAGAGCGGGAACGCGATGAGCTTGACGATCGGCTTCACGATCGCGTTGACCAGACCGAACACGAGGGCCACGACGAGAAGGACGAGGACCGTGCTGCTCGCTCCCTCGTTCGCGACGACGGTCAGGCCCGAGAGCAGGACGGTCGCCAGCCAGATCGCGGCGGCGTTGATGGCGAGGCGGATCAGGAAGGACATGCCGCCATCCTCACACTCGATCGGGCCGCCTGGCATGCTGTTGGGGTGACTGATCCCTCGTGGCCCTCGACCTCGGTGCGGTCGCGCGCCGCCGTCGGTCGGATCCCCGCCTACGTGCCGGGCGCCAGGACCTCCGGTGGTGACCAGCACAAGCTCTCCTCGAACGAGAACCCCTACGCCCCCCTGGACTCGGTCCGCGAGGTCGTCGCCGGCGCCACCGGGCTGCTGCACCGTTACCCCGACATGTTCGCCGGCGAGCTCGTCGAGGCGCTCGCCGCGCGGCACGCCGTCGCCTCGAGCTCGGTCGTCGCGGGCTGCGGCTCGGTCGCGGTGCTCGGTCACGTGCTGCAGGCCTTCTGCGACGCGGGCAGCGAGGTCGTCTCCGCATGGCGTTCCTTCGAGGCCTACCCGATCCTCGTCGGCCTCCAGGGCGCCGAGCACGTGCGGGTCCCGGTCGACGCCGACGGACGGCACGACCTCGTCGCGATGGCCGCCGCCGTCACCGAGCGGACCGCTGCGGTGGTCGTCTGCTCGCCCAACAACCCCACCGGGCCGGCGGTGCACCACGACGAGCTCTCGACGTTCCTCGGGCAGGTCCCCGCGCACGTCCCCGTGGTGCTGGACGAGGCCTACGTCGAGTTCGTGCGTGATCCGGCGGTGGCCGACGGGCGCCGGCTGCTGGCCGAGCACCCGAACCTCGTCCTGCTGCGGACCTTCTCCAAGGCCTACGGACTGGCCGCGTTGCGCGTCGGGTACGCCGTGGCCCATCCGGACATCGCGTCGGCGATCCGCACCGCCTCGACCCCCTTCGGCGTCAACCACCTCGCCCAGGTCGCGGCGCTCGCCTCGCTCGACGCAGCGGACGAGCTCGCGCAGCGGGTCGACGCCCTCGTGGCCGAGCGCGGCCGCGTGCTCGCGGGGCTGGTGGCGCAGGGCTGGGCGGTGCCGGACCCGCAGGGCAACTTCGTCTGGCTCGCCACGGGTGAGCGGACCGGCCGGCTCGCCGCGGACGCCGCCGCGCAGGGGGTGCTCCTGCGACCGTTCGCCGGTGAGGGGCTCCGGGTCTCGATCGGCTCCCCCGAGGCGAACGACGCGCTGCTCGCGGTGGCCGGGCGCTGGGCCCGCGAGGGCGGGACGGACTGAGACGGGCGGTCGGCACCTGGCGTGCCGGCACCTGGACGAGAGGCTTGGTGGGAGTGCACAACGAGGTGAGAGGGAGGTTGTCCGGCACGTGCAGACCTAACCTACGGTTGCGTAGCCTACGCTGGCGTAACCTCGCTGCGCCCGTCGTTCGGAAGGACCATGCGTGAACGAGCCCGACCTCATCCAGCTGCTCACCCCCTCCGGTGAGCGGGTGGCTCGACCCGACTACGACGCCCGTGTCGCGCACCTGGACGCCGCCGCACTGCGCGGTCTGTACGCGGACATGGTGCTCGTCCGGCGCTTCGACACCGAGGCGACCTCCCTGCAGCGCCAGGGCGAGCTCGGCCTCTTCCCGCAGTCCCTCGGCCAGGAGGCCGCGCAGATCGGCTCCGGCCGCGCGCTGGCCGCTCAGGACTACGTCTTCCCGTCCTACCGCGAGCACGGCGTCGCGTGGACCCGCGGGGTCGACATGGTCGACCTCCTCAGGCAGTTCCGTGGCATCGACCACGGCGGCTGGGACGCGCGCGCCCACGGCTTCCACCTGTACACGCTGGTCATCGGCGCGCACCCGTTGCACGCCGTCGGCTACGGCATGGGCGTCCAGCGCGACGGTGACGTCGGCACGGGCGACCCGGCACGCGACACCGCGGTGGTGGCCTATTTCGGCGACGGCTCGACCTCCCAGGGCGACACCAACGAGGCCCTCGTCTTCGCGGCCGTCAACCAGGCGCCCGTCGTCCTGTTCTGCCAGAACAACCAGTGGGCGATCTCCGAGCCGACGAGCAGGCAGAGCAGGGTCCCGCTCGTCGAGCGCGGTCGCGGGTTCGGGGTGCCGAGCGTGCGCGTCGACGGCAACGACGTCCTGGCCTGCTACGCGGTGACCGCCGAGGCGCTCGAGCGTGCCCGGAGCGGCGGCGGGCCGACCTTCGTCGAGGCCTTCACCTACCGGATGGGCGCGCACACCACCTCGGACGACCCGACGAAGTACCGGACCTCCGCTGAGGAGCAGTCCTGGCGCGAGCGGGACCCGATCGACCGGGTGCGGGCGTACCTGGAGTCGCTCGGTGAGCTGCCGCAGGAGTTCGTCGACGAGCTCGAGCAGCAGGCCGAGGCCCTGGGGGAGCGGATCCGCACCGAGGTCCGCGCGATGACGGCACCCGACACGGCGTCGATGTTCGCGCACGTCTACGCCGGGCCGCACTCGGTCGTCGACGCCGAGGCCGCCTGGTACGCCGACTACGAGAGCGGCTTCGAGCCCGCGAGCGGAGGCGCACGATGACGACGACCTCAGGACGGACCCGTCCGGTGACGACCGCCGCCGCCGCCGTCCGCACCGAGCGGGTGACTCTCGGCAAGGCCATCACCCTCGGCCTGCGCACCGCGCTCGCGCACGACCCGAAGGTCCTGCTCATGGGTGAGGACATCGGCAGGCTCGGCGGCGTGTTCCGGGTGACCGACGGGCTCCAGGCCGAGTTCGGCGAGCAGCGCGTGGTCGACACCCCGCTCGCTGAGTCGGGGATCGTCGGCACCGCGATCGGCCTGGCTCTGCGCGGCTACCGGCCCGTCTGCGAGATCCAGTTCGACGGCTTCATCTTCCCGGCGTTCAACCAGATCACGACGATGCTCGCGAAGATGCACTACCGCTCGCGCGGGCGGCTCGAGCTGCCCGTCGTCATCCGGGTCCCTTATGGCGGCGGGATCGGTGCGGTCGAGCACCACAGCGAGTCGCCCGAGGTGCTGTTCGCCCACACGGCCGGCCTGCGCGTGGTCACGCCGTCGACCCCGGCCGACGCCTACACGATGATTCAGGAGGCGATCGCTTCCCCGGACCCGGTGCTCTTCTTCGAGCCCAAGGGCCGCTACTGGGACAAGGCCGAGGTCGCCCTGACTCCGTACGGGACGCCGGGCGCCGGTCTCGACAGGGCACGGATCGCGCGGCCGGGGACGGATGTGACCCTCGTCGCGCACGGCCCGACGGTCGCCACCGCGCTGCGGGCGGCCGAGGCCGCGGCGACCGAGGGCACCAGCATCGAGGTCATCGACCTGCGCACGATCTCCCCGCTGGACACCGCGACGGTCGTCGAGTCGGTGCGTCGGACGGGGCGCTGCGTCGTCGTGCACGAGGCCCCGGTGCTCTACGGCACGGGCGCCGAGGTGGCGGCCCGGGTCACCGAGGAGTGCTTCTTCCAGCTCGAGGCCCCGGTGCTGAGGGTCGGCGGCTTCCACATGCCGTACCCCGTCTCCCGACTCGAGCACGAGTACCTGCCCAGCCTCGACCGGGTCCTCGACGCGGTCGACCGCGTCATGGCCACCTGACCCCTCTTCCTGACCTCTCGCTAGGAGCCAGCCTGTGCCCAGGTTCGAGCAGTTCCGCCTCCCCGACGCCGGCGAGGGCCTGACCGAGGCCGAGATCGTCGAGTGGAAGGTCGCCGTCGGCGACCACGTCGCGGTCAACCAGGTGATCCTGGAGATCGAGACGGCCAAGTCCCTCGTCGAGCTGCCCAGCCCCTTCTCGGGCACGGTCTCGGCGATCCTCGTCGAGCCGGGTACGACGGTGGACGTCGGCACCCCGATCATCACGATCGACACCGACCCCGACGGGCCACCGGCTGACGCGCCGTCGGCAGGCGAGGCCGGCAGCGGCGGCGCCGCGGAGAGCGCGAGCGGCGCGGTGCTCGTCGGGTACGGGGTGAGCAGCCACGGCTCCGTGCGCCGCGCCCGCCGGACGGTCGATGGCGGCGACCCGCCGTCCGACCCGCCTGCCGAGGCACCGGCCCCCGCCGATCCGCAGCTCGGGGTCTACGCACCGGCGCGCATGCCGGCGTCCGCCGCGACCGTCGCGCCGGTCCGGCACGCTGCCCAGCCGGTACTGGCCAAGCCGCCGGTCCGCAAGCTGGCCAAGGACCTCGGTGTCGACCTCGCGACGATCCACGCGAGCGGCCCAGGCGGCATCGTCACCCGTGAGGACGTCGTCGCTCGCGCGTCGGGCAACCAGCCGCAGACCCTGGCGACGTACCCGAACGACGACCAGCCGTGGCTCGCGATGGGCACCGTCGCCCCGGACGGCAGGACCACCCGCGTGCCCGTCCGCTCGGTCCGCAAGCGGACGGCCGAGGCGATGGTCTCCAGCGCGTTCTCCGCGCCGCACGTGTCGGTCTTCCACACGGTCGACGTCACCAGGACGATGCAGCTCGTCGCGCGCCTGCGAGAGGACCGCGAGTACGCGGACGTGCGCGTCACCCCGCTGCTCATCGCCATGAAGGCGCTGCTCATCGCCGTGCGCCGGCACCCGGAGGTCAACGCCTCCTGGGTCGATCAGACCCAGGAGATCGTCTACAAGCACTACATCAACCTCGGCATCGCCGCGCAGACCCCGCGCGGGCTCGTCGTGCCGAACATCAAGGACGCGCACCGGCTGGGCCTGCACGACCTCGCCGTCGCGCTCGCCGACCTCACCGCTGCGGCCCGCGCCGGTCACACGACGCCGGCGGACATGGTGGACGGGACCATCACGGTCACCAACGTCGGCGTGTTCGGGATCGACACCGGGACGCCGATCCTCAACCCCGGCGAGTCGGCGATCCTCGCCTTCGGCGCGATCCGCGAGATGCCGTGGGTGCACAAGGGCAAGATCCGCAAGCGTCACGTCACGCAGCTCGCGCTCTCCTTCGACCACCGGTTGATCGACGGGGGCCTCGGCTCGCGTCTGCTCGCCGACGTCGCCGCGGTCCTCGAGGAGCCCGGTCAGGCCCTCGTCTGGGGCTGAGCGCCGCGAGCTCGCCCACGCCTCATCACTTGGCTCGCACCCACCGCTGATCACCGCGCTGCTCAGTGGCCGGCGCCGAGGTTGCCGGAGAGCAGGGCGTGGCGGCGGGCGCTGTCGTCGTTGAGGTTGACGATCGAGACCGTGGTGCCGTGCCGCGCGTACTTGGTCGTGATCGCGTCGAGGGTCGCGACCGTCGACGCGTCCCAGATGTGCGCCTGCGACATGTCGATGACCACGTTCCTGGGGTCGCCGGCGTAGTCGAACTGGTAGACGAGGTCGTTCGAGGAGGCGAAGAACAGCTCGCCGGAGACCGCGTACACCCGCGTGTCCTCGTCGATCTGCTCGACCGCGGTGACCTCCGTGAGGTGCGCGACGCGGCGGGCGAAGGTGGTCATCGCCACCACGACACCGGCGATGACCCCGAACGCGAGGTTGTGGCTGAGCACGGTCACCACGACGGTCGAGAGCATGACGATCGTCTCGCTGCGCGGCATCCGCCGCAGCGTCGAGGGCTGCGCGGAGTGCCAGTCGAACGTCGAGAACGCGACCAGCAGCATCACGGCCACCAGCGCGGCCATCGGGATCACCGCGACCTGCTCGCCGAACACGACGACGAGGATCAGCAGGAAAACCCCCGCGAGGAAGGTCGAGATCCGGGTGCGCGCGCCCGAGGCCTTCACGTTGATCATGGTCTGGCCGATCATCGCGCAGCCACCCATCCCCCCGAAGAGTCCGCTGACGATGTTGGCGACGCCCTGGCCCCAGCTCTCCCGGGTCTTGTTCGAGTGGGTGTCGGTGAGGTCGTCGACGAGCTTGGCGGTCATCAGCGACTCCAGGAGCCCGACGAGCGCCATCGTGAGCGCGTACGGGCCGATGATCTGGAGCGTCTCGAGCGTGAGCGGGACGTGCGGCAGCAGGAGCGAGGGAAGGCTGCGCGGCAGGGCGCCCTCGTCGCCGACCGTCGGTACCGCGATCGAGCCGAGCACCGTGGCCGTGGTGAGCAGCACGATGACGACCAGCGGCGCCGGCACGGCGCTCGTCAGCCGGGGCAGCCCGAAGAGGACGGCGAGACCGATCGCCACCAGGACGTAGACCGCCCACGGCACGCCCGTCAGCTGCGGCAGCTGCGCCAGGGCGATGAGGATCGCCAGCGCGTTGACGAAGCCGACCATCACCGAGCGCGGGACGAACCGCATCAGCCGTGCGACGCCGATCAGACCGAGCACCACCTGGAGCACGCCGGCGAGCATCACGGTGGCGAGGAAGTAGTCCAGCCCGTGCTCACGCGCGACCGGTGCGATGACCAGGGCGACCGCTCCCGTCGCCGCCGAGATCATCGCGGGCCGGCCACCGACGATCGAGATCGTCACCGCCATCGTGAAGGAGGCGAACAGCCCGAGCCGCGGGTCGACCCCGGCGATGATCGAGAACGAGATCGCCTCGGGGATCAGGGCGAGCGCGACGACGAGGCCGGCGAGCACCTCGGTCCGCAGCCGTGCGGGTGAGCGCAGCGCGGCGCGGACGGAGTGGGCCTGGTCGGCCTCGGGGGGCTGGACAGCAGTGGGGACGGTCACACGCATCCTCGGGATCGGGGGCGCGGGCGCCCCGGGGCAGCCGTCCGGGAGGACGGCCAACGTTCTGGTGGGGTGCACGCGACGGCGCATGCGGGGTCGTGGGGCGCTGGGCCGACGAGGCGGCCGCGCCGACCGCTCGGTCGGCGACGCCCGGCAGACCCTACCCCGGCCACCGGCCGGTGGCAGGATGTGTCCGGCCGCGACCACGTCGGCGAAGGGGGAGGCGCACGATGACTACGACGCAGGAGCCGTCAGGCGCCCCGGTCGGCCCCGCGAGCGGAGCGCCGCCGGTCTCAGGGGTCGTCGACGGCCCCGCCTCGCGCGTGCACCCTGATCGCGTCGCCCACCTGCTCGGCCGTGCGGCCGTCGTGGGCGCCGGCCGGATCGCCGTCCACTCCCCGATCGACGGGTCGCTGCTCGCCGAGGTCCCGCGTGGCACCCCGGACGACGTCACCGCCGCCGTGGCGAAGGCCCGCGCTGCCCAGCCCCGCTGGGAGGCGACGCCCCTGCGGGTGCGCACCGCCCTGCTGCTCCGGGTCCACGACCTGCTGCTCGACGAGCGCGAGGAGCTGCTCGACCTCGTCCAGGCCGAGACGGGCAAGGCGCGCGTCGGCGCCCTCGAGGAGCTGCTCGACGCTGCGATGACCGCGCGCTTCTACGCCCACCACGCGAGGCGGCAGCTGCGCCCACGCGCCCGGCAGGGCGCGGTGCCCCTGCTGACGAGCGCCCAGGTCCGCCAGGTCCCGCAGGGCGTCATCGGCATCATCAGCCCGTGGAACTACCCGCTGACGCTGGCGATCTCGGACGCGCTCGCCGCGCTGGTGGCCGGGAACGCCGTTGTCCTCAAGCCCGACTCCCGCACGCCCCTGACGGCTCTGGCGATGGCCGACCTGCTGTCCCGCGCCGGTCTGCCGGACGGACTGTTCAGCGTCGTGCCCGGTGCAGGGGCCGAGCTCGGGACCCCGCTGATCGACAGTGTCGACCACCTGATGTTCACCGGATCCACGGCGACCGGCCGGCTCGTGGCCGAGCAGTGCGGCCGTCGGCTCATCCCGTGCACGGCCGAGCTCGGCGGCAAGAACCCGATGCTCGTCCTGGCCGATGCCGACCTTCGGCGCGCGGTCGACGGAGCCGTCCGGGCCTGCTTCGCCACCGCAGGCCAGCTGTGCGTGAGCATCGAGAGGCTCTATGTCGAGGACCCGGTGTACGACGCCTTCGTCCCGGCCTTCGTCGAGCGGGTGCGCGCGATGCGGCTGACGATCGGATACGACTGGGACGCCGAGATGGGCAGCCTCATCAGCCAGGCCCAGCTCGACACCGTGTCGGCGCACGTGGCCGACGCCCGTGCGCACGGGGCCAGGGTGCTCGCGGGCGGTCGCGCCCGGCCGGACCTCGGCCCCTACGCCTACGAGCCGACCATCCTCGAGGGGGTCGGCGACGAGATGGTCCTCGCTCGCTCCGAGACGTTCGGGCCGGTGGTGAGCGTGTACCGCGTCCGTGACGAGGACGAGGCCGTGGCCAGGGCGAACGACTCCCGGTACGGCCTCAACGCCAGCGTGTGGTCGACCTCTCGGCACGGCCGACGCGTCGCCGCACGGCTGCGTGCCGGATCGGTCAACGTCAACGAGGGGTACACCGCGGCCTGGGGTTCGCACGGGGCGCCGATCGGCGGGATGAAGGACTCAGGACTGGGTCGGCGGCACGGGTCCGAGGGTCTGCTCTCGTACACGGAACCGCTGACGGTCGCCACGCAACGGTTGCTGCCCCTCGGCCCCCTGCCGCGGGTCGACCACGAGGTCTGGGCCCGCTGGATGTCGCGTGGCGTCCGCGCGATGCGCTGGATCCGCTGACCCGCCCCTCCGGCCGACGGCGCACTACCGGCGCGAGCTCCCCGGCTCCTCGACGGGGACGTCGGCAGGCGCGTCGACAGGATCGGCCGCGGCCTCGATCACGGGCTCGGGAACGGCCGCGGCGGCCGTCTCTGCTGCAGCGGCGGAGACCGCCGCGGCGTCCTGGTCGATCTGCGTCTGGATGCCGGAGGTGTGCCGCAGCGGCAGCTCGGGCAGCCAGAAGGACAGCACCCAGCCGGCTACCAGCACGATCGCGGCGACGAGGAGCACCAGCGAGATGCTCGCCGTGAAGCCCTCCAGGAGCGGGGCCGCGAGCCGCGGGTCGAGCTTGGCGATGAACTGGGTGTCGTTCAGCGACAGCCCGCCGGCACCCTTCCCGGCGAGCAGGTCGAGCACCGGGGCGTTGTTCGGGTCCGCCTGGACGGCCGGGTCGGCCAGGACCGCCTGGAACGCCGGCGTCCTCGCGGCGGTGGCGAAGGCGCTGCCGATCTTGCCGCCGACCGTCGAGAAGAGGATCGAGAGGAAGATCGCCGTGCCGAGCGTGCCGCCCATCTGACGGAAGAACAGCGAGGACGAGGTCGCGACGCCCATGTCCTGCGGCGGCACGGCGTTCTGCACGGCGAGCACCAGGGGCTGGAAGCAGAAGCCGAGCCCGAGGCCGAAGATCGCCGAGCGCCAGCTGACCTGGACGAGCGAGGAGTCCGCCAGCAGACGCGAGAGGAAGGCAGCGCCGACGACGAGCAGGAACGTCCCGGTCACCGGGAAGACCTTGTACCGGCCCGTCTTCGCGATCAGCTGGCCCGCCACGACGGAGCCGACCATGATGCCGAGCGTCAACGGCAGCAGTGCGAGGCCGGCCGTGGTCGGGGTCATGCCCTTGGCGATCTGCAGGTACAGCGGCAGCGTCGCCAGCGCGCCGAACATGCCCATCCCGATCACGACGTTGACCATCGCGCCGACCGAGAAGGTGCGGTTGCCGAAGAGGTAGAGCGGCAGGAGCGCCTCGAGCTTGGCCCGGCGCTCGACCACCAGGAAGAGGCCGATGCCGAGGAGACCGACGGCGTACATCGCGAAGGCGCGGCCAGAGCTCCAGCCCCAGTCGCGGCCCTGCTCGGCGATGACCAGCAGCGGGACCAGGGCCATGACGAGCAGCAGCGCGCCCTGCCAGTCGATGCGGTGGCGCACGCGGCGCAGCGGGGGCAGGTGCAGCACGCGGGCGATGACGATCATGCCGACGATCCCGAACGGGATGTTGACGAGGAAGATCCAGCGCCAGCCGGTGATGCCGAGGACGCTGTTCGCCCCCGCGAAGAACCCCCCGATGATGGGGCCGAGCACGGACGAGGTGCCGAAGACGGCCAGGATGTAGCCCTGGTACTTGGCGCGCTCCCGCGGGCTGAGCAGGTCGCCGAGGATCGTGATCGCCAGCGACATCAGTCCGCCGCCACCGAGGCCCTGGATCGCGCGGTACACCGCCAGCTGGTACATGGAGGTCGCGGTGCCCGAGAGCAGCGAGCCGACCAGGAAGAGCGCGATCGCGGCCAGGTAGTACGGCTTGCGGCCGTGGATGTCGGAGAGCTTGCCGTACAGCGGCGTCGCGATCGTCGAGGTGATCAGGTAGGCCGTCGTGACCCACGCCTGCAGGGACAGGCCGTTGAGCTCGTCGCCGATGGTGCGGATCGCGGTCGCGACGATCGTCTGGTCCAGGGCGGCGAGGAACATGCCCATCATCAGGCCACCGAGGATGGTGAGGATCTGCCGATGCGTCGGCGCGGTGAAGACAGGGTCCGTGGCGGACGCAGGGGAGGCGGTGGTCACGGCGCAACGGTACGACTCGGCGGGGACATCTGCGCCTCGGAGTCCAGGGACCCACGTCCCGTTCCGCTCGGGGCGAACGATGCGCGGATCTACGCTGAGCGGGTGCCCACCGCCACCCGTCGCCCGTCGGCCGGCCCGGAGCGTCGCGCCCTGACCGGCGGGTCCGACGACGGTCCGAGAGGATCGGCGCGTACGCGTCCCACGGCAGGGGCCGACGGACCGGCGCCGAGCCTCGCGCGCTGGGCGGTGCTCGCCGGCGGCGCCTTCGCCGTTCTCGCGGTCGTCGCGGCGACGATCGCCTCACGGGCCGGGGTGGTCGACCTGCTCGACCCGGGCTCCGTGGTCCGCTGGGGCGACCCGATCGCCACCGTCCTCTCCGAGCTCGCCGGTTCCGTGGCCCTGGGTGGGCTCGTGCTCGCGGCCTTCGTGCTGCCCCGCGCGCAGGGCAGGGCGCGCGGCGACGGTGCTGCCTGGAGCGCCCTCCCCCGGGTCGTCGGGGGTGCGGCGACCCTCTGGACGGTCGTCGCGCTGGCCCATGCGGTGCTGTCCTACGGGACGGTCGCCGGCGTCCGGCTCGACGACGCGTCGTTCGGGCCGGGCCTCGGGATGTTCCTCACGTCGATCTCGCTCGGCAAGATCGAGCTCGCCGTCGTCGTCATCGCCGCACTGACCAGCGTGGCCGCGATCCTCGTGCGCACGCCGCTCGGCGCGCTGCTCACGGCGCTGCTGCCCGCACTCGCCCTCGCGCTCCAGGCGCAGACGGGGCACGCCTCGGGGGACGTGAGCCACGAGCTCGCGATCTCCACGATGTTCCTGCACCTGGTCTCGGCGGCGATCTGGGTCGGCGGGCTGGGAGCCCTCGCGCTGGTCGCCCACCTGCTCGGGCGTGACCTCGCGCCGTCGGTCGCCCGGTACTCGACGATCGCCGCCTGGTGCTACGTCGGCGTCTCGGTGTCCGGGCTGGTCAACGGGGCGTTGCGGATGGACTCGATCGTCGAGCTCGTGACGACGCGGTACGGGCAGCTCGTGCTGGTGAAGGTGGTCCTGCTCTCGGGTCTTGGCCTCGTGGGCCTCGCCCACCGTCGGGCCGTCGTCCCGCGGCTGGTCTCCGCCACCCCCGGCCGCGCGCCCGGGCTGTTCTGGCGGCTGGTGGCCGTCGAGCTCGGGATCATGGGCGCCGTCTCCGGCGTCGCGGTCGCGCTCGCCGCCTCCGAGCCGCCGGCGCAGCTGACGCCCACCGGCAAGCTCACCCCGTCCCAGATCGTCACCGGGCACCTGCTGCCGCCGCCGCCGACCCTCGACCAGTGGGTCACCGGCTTCCGTTGGGACCTGGTCTTCGCGCTCGCCGCGCTGTCCGCCGTCCTCGTCTACCTGCGCTGGGTGCGGCGTCTGGCGCGGCGCGGTGACGCCTGGCCCGTCGGCCGCACGGTCACCGGCGTCGTCGGCATGGTGATCTTCGCCTGGGCGACCTCCGGCGGGCCTGCCGTCTACGGTCACGTGCTGCTCAGCGCTCACATGATCGAGCACATGACGCTGATGCTCATCATCCCGATCTTCCTCGTGCTCTCGGCCCCGGTGACCCTCGCCTCCCGGGCGCTGCCGGTGCGCACGGACGGCTCGAGGGGTCCGCGCGAGTGGTTGCTCGCGCTCGTCAGCTCACGGTGGGCTCGACTCTTCTCGAACCCCCTGGTCGCGGCGGCGAACTTCGCGGGGTCGATGTACGTCTTCTACTTCACCGACCTGTTCCGGTACTCGCTGGAGAACTACATCGGGCACGTCGGGATGGTCCTGCACTTCTCGCTCGCCGGGTACATGTTCCTCAACGGGCTGATCGGGATCGACCCGGGACCGAACCGGCCGACCTATCCGCTGCGCCTCGTCCTCCTGTTCGCGACGATGGCCTTCCACGCGTTCTTCGGGATCGCCCTGATGATGGACGACGCCCTGCTCGTGCCCGAGTGGTTCGGCCTGCTCGGTCGTACCTGGGGACCGTCGGCGCTCGCCGACCAGCAGGTGGCGGGGGAGATCGTCTGGGGGATCAGCGAGGTGCCGATGCTTGTCGTCGCGATCGTGCTCGCCGTGGCGTGGACGCGTGCCGACGAGCGCACGGCGCGGCGGCAGGACCGTGCGGCCGATCGGGACGGCGACGCCGAGCTCGAGGCGTACAACGCGATGCTGGCGCGGACCGCCGCCAGGGACGCACGCCTGGACCGCGAGGGCTGACGCGCGCCGCTGCCCACAGTGCACGGCTCAGGAGCCACCCGGCTCAGGTCTCGAGGACCCCTCGCACGATGCTGTCCCCGGAGTGCGCGGGGTTGCCGTCGAAGTGCTCCTCGGAGATGTCGACGACCGGGAACTCGGCCAGGTCCAGGCCGGGCGGGAGGGCGAACGTGCCGGTCGAGCCGTCGAGCACCCCGATGCTCACCAGCTTGGTGACGCCGGTGTTGAGGAGCCAGACCTCGTGGTAGCCCGCCTCGGCCTTCGCCCCGCCGAGGGTGACGACGAGGCTGCGGCTGCCGTCGGCTGCCACCTCGACCTTGGCCTCCCCGGTGGCTCCGGCCCAGCCGGGAAGGGCGTCCAGCGCTGCGGCCTCGATCACGGCGGGTGCGGGCTGTGCGCGGCCGGCCCACCAGGTCGCCCCGCCGCCGCCCACGACGAGTCCGGCGGCGGCGGCCCCGGCGATCCAGCGCAGGGTCGGGCGGCGCGTCGGGCCGGCTGCTGCGCGGCCGGAGCGGTCGCGCAGGGTGCGGACCTCGGCCACCGCCTCGGGTGCCTCTCCGGCCGGTGCCTCGGCTTCGGGCGCCTCTGCCTGGGAGGCGAGGCGGATCTCGCCCGGCTCCAGGTCGGCGCGCAGACCGAGCTCGTCGCGGATCCGACCCCAGACCTGGGGCGGGGGCGCGACGAGCGTGTCGCTCCCGTCGGTGGCGACGGTGCGGCCGACGGAGACGGCCGCACCGAAGGCGGCGACCTCCTGGCTGCACTGCTCGCAGGCGTCGATGTGGTCGCGGGTGGCCCCGTCCAGCGGCTCGCCGAGCGCGGCGAGGGCGAGCTCCTCAGGCTCCGGATGCTGCATGGTCCACCTCCAACCGGCTGCGAAGGCGCAGCAGGCTGCGCCGGATGTGGCTCTTGACGGTGCCGAGCGGCAGATCGAGCCGTTCGGAGATCTGGTCGTGCGTGAGGTCCTCCCAGAAGGCGAGGGCAAGGATCGTGCGTTGTGGCTCGCCCAGGCGCGTCATCTCGTCGGCGACCATGAGGCGGTCGGCCACGGCGACCGTATCGGCATCGACGTTCGGGGTGATCGTGGCCACCGCCGCGCGCGTGTCGCGCTGCTGCCGTGCCCGGCGCGCGAAGGCGTCGGCGACGACGTTCCTGGTGACCCCCGTCAGCCACGCGGCAAGGGGACCGCGCTCCGGGTCGAAGCCGGCCCGCCCGCGCCAGGCGTTGATGAAGACCTGCTGGGTGGCGTCCTCCGCGTCGGTGTGGTCGCGCAGGGACCGCAGGGCGAGCGTGTGGACGAAGGCCGACCAGCGGCGGTACGCCTCGGCCAGGGCGAGCTCGTCCCCGGCGGCGAAGGCGCGGCCGACCTCGGCATCGTCCCAGGTGGACGGCTGCCGCAGCATGGTCACGTCGGGTCCGCTCAGGTCCGGCCTCCTCGTCGGATCGTGGTTCCCGTGATCGTCATCGTGCCATGCGGCGTCGCCTGCGCGCCTGGCGACGGAGATCGGAGTGACCGAGGCGTACCGGCGGTGGTCGGCGAGCCTCGTGACGGTGGCCGTCATCGGACCGGGGTCGCGATCACGATGACGTTGTCGGAGTAGTGCTGGACGGCCGGCTGCCACGTCCCGCCGCAGGTGATGAGGACCAGGCGCGGGGCGCCGTCGCGGACGAAGACCTGATCCCAGGCGATGTCCGTCTTGGGCAGGCTGCGGACCTCCTGGACCTGGTAGTCGACCGAGCTCCCGTCGCCCAGGGCGACGGAGACCGGGGCGCCGGGCCCGAGGTCACGGAGCCTGGCGAACGGCCCGCGGCCGGCCGAGGCGATGGAGTCGACATGCGCCGCGATGACCGTGGTGCCCTGCGGCTCGAGCGGTGCGGCTCCGTAGCGGTACCAGCCGGCACGCTCGGCGAGCGGCGGGATCTCCATCTGCCCGTCGGCCTGGACGCCGACGGGATCGACGGGTACCTGGATGCCGAGGCCAGGGATGGTGAGCCCGACGGGTGGGACCACGGCCGGGACCGGGTTCGCGGTGAGGCCGGCGCTGCGCACCGGCACGGGAACGAGGTCGGAGGACGGTGCAGGAGCGGGAGCAGCCGACGGTGACGGGCCGGTGCTGGCGAGCGGGCTCGGTGAGAGGTCGATCCGGGCCGGGGACGAGCAGGCCGCGAGGAGGGTGAGGGCCGCCAGGAGGGCCGCTGCCGTGCGGCCGGTGGTCCAGGACATAGATCCTCCTTCGGTGGGTGGTCCGCGTGCGCTGGTGCGAGGGCGGGCGCACCGGCGGGCCGCCGGGTCAGGAGTCCCGTGCGGCCCACCGGCGCGCCCTCGGGGCCCGTCCTGGTCAGGGGTGTCCAGGACGGGCCGTCCAGCGGGTCAGTCGCGGACCGGCTGGACCCGGCGGCGCGCGACCAGAGCCGCGCCACCGGCGGCGACGAGGAGTGCGGTGGCGATCATCCAGCCGGCGGTCGAGCCGGACTGGTCGGCGAGCCCGAGCTCACCGGAGGGGACCCCGCCCGGGGCGGAGTGCAGGCCGTCGATCGTCTGCACGGCGAGGGCCAGGTTGCTGTCGGCGAGGCTGCCCCAGGCGTAGACGATCGTGTTGACGCCCTCGGTGACGGTCACGTCGGCCGGGCCGATGACGGGAGCCGTGGTGCCCGTCGCGGCGACCGCTGCCGAGAGGGTGCCGGGAGCGAGGTTGAGGATCGACTCGTCCGGGTTGGCCAGGTTGGTGATCACCGGGCTGCCACCGGCCAGGATGTCGACCGCGGGAGCGGCGGCGACGTGGCGGACGGTCAGACGACCCTCGCCGGCAGCGGTGGTCGAGATGTCGTTGGTGAACAGCGTCGCGGTGGGCGTGCCGTCGGCCTTCAGGTGGGCGACCGCCGTGTAGCTCATGTTGGCGGCGAGCGGCAGGTCCACGGGGCCGATCGCCGGCGAGCTGGCGTCGACTGCGTCGGACGCGGTGATCGCGACCGTGTAGGTGCCGGGGGCCAGCATCAACGGGCCGGCGAGGCTGCCGGGCGTGAAGTCGTCGAGCGTGCGCTCGCCGTTGACCCAGACGTCCACGGTCAGCCCGGGCACGCCGTGCAGGACGGACAGTGAGGCGTCGCCGTCCGCAGCCGAGGCGGGCAGGGCGCCGGCGAGGACGAGGGCGAGGCCGGCAACGCCGCCGGCGAGAAGTCGAGTACGCATGGTTCCTCCTGGGTGTCGCCCCTGGGGGCTCTGGTCGTGCTGACACCCCCTCTACCGCCGGGGTGCCGTGTCTGGATGCACCCTGAGAGAAGAAGTTCTGAGGCTCATCCGTGGCGGTGCCTGCGGTGCTCGTCGTGTTCACTGGCGACGTGACCGTGAACCCCGTCCCGCGACTTCCGCGCGTCCGCGCCTCCGAGCTCGTCGGCCGCGGCTGGTTGAACACCGGCGGCCGCGACGTGAAGCTCGCCGACCTGCGCGGCTCGATCGTCGTGCTGGACTTCTGGACCTTCTGCTGCGTGAACTGCCTGCACGTGCTCGACGAGCTGCGCGAGCTCGAGGCGGAGCACCGCGACGTGCTGGTGATCGTCGGGGTGCACTCGCCGAAGTTCGTGCACGAGGCGGACCCGGTGGCGCTGGCGGCGGCGGTCGACCGGTACGAGGTGCACCACCCCGTGCTCGACGACCCGGAGCTGACGACGTGGTCGGCCTACTCGGCGCGGGCGTGGCCGACACTCGTCGTGGTGGACCCGGAGGGCTACATCGTCGCCCACATGGCTGGCGAGGGGCATGCGCACAACCTCGAGGTGCTGGTGCGCGAGCTCGTCGCGGAGCACCGGGCCAAGGGGACGCTGCGCCCGATCGGCGCGGGCGAGGGCCCCTACGTCCCGCCGCCGACGCAGGAGACGACCCTGCGCTTCCCCGGGAAGGTCGTCCGGCTCCCGGTGCGCGAGGGCTCGCCGGAGGGCGCCGTCGGGAACCTGCTCGTCGCCGATGCCGGGCACCACTCGCTCGCGGAGCTCGCGCCGGACGGGGAGAGCCTGGTGCGCCGGATCGGCTCGGGCGAGCGCGGACTGGTCGACGGCGGTCCGGGCCTCGCGCGGTTCTCCGAGCCGAACGGCCTGTGCCTGGTGCCGCAGGAGCTGCGGGTCCCGCTCGGTTACGACGTCCTCGTCGCGGACACGGTCAACCACGCCCTGCGCGGCGTGCGCCTGTCGGACGGCGCGGTCACGACGGTGGCCGGCACCGGCGAGCAGTTCATGGTCGGCGGTCAGGAGAACGTCGCGCCCGGCCCGGACGGCGGGCCATGGGTCGACGACCCCAGCGGGATGGACTACCACTCCGACCCGCTCCACGTCCGCCTCTCCTCACCGTGGGACGTCGCCTGGTCGCAGGAGCTCGCGGCCTTCGTCGTCGCGATGGCCGGGAACCACACGATCTGGGCCTTCGACGACCACGAGCGGTCGATGCAGCGGATCGCCGGGACGATGAACGAGGGCCTGCTCGACGGGCCGGGCCTCGATGCCTGGTTCGCGCAGACCTCCGGGCTGGCCGTGGGTCCCGACGGCCGCATCTGGCTCGCCGACTCCGAGGTGTCCGCGCTCCGCTGGCTCAGCCCCGAGCACGGCGGCGTCACCGCGCACACCGCCGTCGGCCAGGGCCTGTTCGACTTCGGCCTGCGCGACGGACCGGCCGACGCCGCGCTGCTCCAGCACCCGCTCGGGGTGGCCGTGCTTCCCGACGGGTCCGTGGCGATCGCCGACACCTACAACCGCGCGGTCCGCCGGTGGGCGCCCTCGGACGACGGCTCGGGCCCCGGTGAGGTGACGACCCTCGCGCGCGACCTCGCCGAGCCCTCCGGCCTGCTGGTCGAGGTGCAGCCGGACGGGTCGATCGACCTGCTCGTGGTGGAGTCAGCCGCGCACCGGCTGACCCGCGTGCAGCTCCCGGCCCGGCTCGCCGGGGAGATCCTCGACGCCGGCGCGCACCGCACGAAGCGGCCCGTCTCGCAGATCGGTACGGGCGAGGTACGGCTCGACGTCGTCTTCACGCCCGCCACCGGGCAGAAGTACGACGACCGCTACGGCCCGTCGACCCGCCTCCAGGTCTCCGCGAGCCCCCCGGAGCTGCTGCTCGAGGGTGCCGGGGAGGACGTGGCGCTCCAGCGAGTGCTGCGCCTCGACCCCGCCGTGGCCGAGGGTGTGCTGCACGTGACGGCGCAGGCCGCGTCCTGCGACGACGACCCGGCGATCGAGTACCCCGCCTGCCACCTCAACCAGCAGGACTGGGGCGTGCCGGTGCAGGTCGTCGACGGCGGACCCGCGGTGCTCACGCTCCCGCTGCACGGCTGAGGGAGGGGCGCTCACGCCCGCTCCTGGGAGGCCACGGCCCCGAGCGCCGGAGTAGGGTGAGGATGGTTCACCAGACCTTGGTGAATGCTTTTCCAGACCTTGGTGAACGAAACGCTCGCCAGGCGTGCTGGGACCGTGGCCGCGTCGGACCACCACGCACCATGAGGCTCAACGGAGGCTCCGCATGCAGATCTACGTTCACACCGACAACAACATCGACGGAACCGGTGAGATGACGGCCTACGTCGAGGGCGAGGTCGCGACCGCCCTCTCACGGTTCAGCGACCACCTCACACGGGTCGAGGTGCATCTGAGCAACGAGAGCGCCGGACGGGACACCGGTGCCGACACCCGATGCATGGTCGAGGCGCGACCGGAGGGTCAGAGCCCGGTCACCGTGACCGAGAACGCAGGCAGCGTGGACGCGGCCCTGAACGGGGCCCTCCATCGGCTCGATCACCTGCTGACCAGCCAGGAAGGCCGGCACGACGACCAGCACGGCCGCGACTCGATCCGCGGCACCACCCGCCCGTGAGCTGAGCGACGCGGGCAGCCGGCGCGGGTGCGATGCCGCCGTGCGGATCACGCGACGCGTAAGGGCATCCACCTGCAGAGGGGTGCACCTCCTTCGTCGAGCGCATCCCGCGGTGCACCCGGCCCCGACCTCGCCCGGACGGCCAGAATGGGTTGCGGCCCGGGCAGTGCCCGACAATGGGTCCGGCGGGAGGTGACCGATGACGGTAGCGGCGCTGTACCTCGCGGCGGCGTTCGTGGGTGGGCTCGTCGCGGTGCTGCTGCGCCTGCCACCCCTGGTCGGGTTCCTCGTCGCGGGGTTCGCTCTCGGAGCCGCCGGCGCGCCCGAGCTGCCGTACCTGTCCACGATCGCCGACCTCGGCGTGGTGCTTCTGCTGTTCGCGATCGGGCTCAAGCTCGACCCGCGCTTCCTGCTGCGGCGAGAGGTGTGGCTGACCACCACGGTGCACCTGGTGCTCAGCGTCGCGATCGGGGTCGGGTTCCTCGGGCTGCTCGCCGTCCTCGGTGCCGCGCTGGTGACCGAGGAGTCCGTCGGCTCGCTGGCGCTGATCGGCTTCGCGCTGTCCTTCTCCTCGACCGTGTTCGTCGTCAAGATGCTGGACGAGCGCTCGGACGCGCGGAGCCTGTACGGGCGGATCGCGGTCGGTGTGCTCATCGTGCAGGACGTCGCAGCCGTGGGGTTCATGAGCCTTGCCGGCGGCTCCACGCCGAGCCCCTGGGCGTTCATGCTGCTGCTGCTCCTGCCGGGAGGCTGGGTGCTGCACCGGGTCTGGAACCTCGTCGGGCACGGCGAGCTCCAGGCCCTGTTCGGTGTGATGGTCGCCGTCGGCCTGGGCTACGCGCTGTTCGAGGCGGTGGGCATCTCCGGCGAGGTCGGGGCACTGGTGGTCGGCATCCTGCTGGCCCACCACCCGCATGCCGGTGACATGTCCCGGTCCCTGCTGACCTTCAAGGACCTCATGCTCGTGGGGTTCTTCCTCGAGATCGGCCTGCACGGGTCCCCGACCGCCGCCCACCTGGTGATCGCGCTGCTGCTGCTGCTCATGCTCCCGATCCAGGTCGCGGCGTACGCGGTGCTGCTGTGGATGATGCGGATGCGGCGGCGCACCGCCTTCTTGGCCGGGCTGGCGCTGGCCAACTACTCCGAGTTCGGCATCATCGTGGCGGCGGTGGGCGCGCGCAACGGACTGCTCGGCGAGGACTGGGTCGTGGTCATCGCGCTCGCGGTGGCGCTGAGCTTCGTCCTCGCCGCGATCGTCAACCGGCGGGGGGTCGAGCTCGCGACCAGGCTCGTGCCGCTGCTCCCGCACCACGGCAACGCCGTGCTGCACCCGGACGACCGGCTCGTCGACATCGGGGAGGCCGACGCCGTGGTGCTCGGGCTCGGCCGGATCGGCGCGGCCACCTACACCCGGCTTCGCGACGAGTACGGGCTCAGCGTCGTCGGGGTCGAGCACGACGAGCTGCGGATCGCCGAGCTGCAGGAGCTCGGCTTCGACACGTTCCGTGCCGACGCCACCGACCTGGAGTTCTGGAACCGCGTCGAGCGTGCCGGCAGCGTGCGCGTCGCGGTCCTCGCGATGCCGTTCCACAAGGCGAACCTCATCGCGCTCGCCCGGCTGAAGGCAGCGGGCTTCACGGGCCGGGTCGCCGCGGTGGCGCGCTACGACGACGACGCCGCCGAGCTGCGTCGGCACGGCGCCGATGCCGTCTTCCACCTCTACGGCTCTGCCGGCGCGTCGCTCGCCGACCACGCCGCAGAGTTCCTGCTCGGCGAGCTGCCGTCGCCCGGACCGGATCCGACGCCGCGCTAGGTGCCGCAGGCACCCGCCTGCACGTGTGGATTCCCAGCGGCTCGAGCGCCCGCGCGAGGATCAGACCGCGAAACGGTCGGTTGCAGTGATCAACGCGTCGAGGGTGCCGGGCTCGTCGTAGCTGTGCCCGGCGTCCGGCACGATCACGATCTCGGCGCTCGGGAGAGACCGGTGCAGGTCCCATGCCGTGGTCGCGGGTGTGCAGACGTCGTACCTGCCCTGCACGATCACCGTCGGGATGTCGGCCAGCAGAGACGCATGGGCGATGAGCTGACCCTCGGTCATCCACCCGGCGTTGATGAAGTAGTGGTTCTCGATCCGGGCGAAGGCGAGCGCGTGCTTGGGCTCCTGCATCTGCTCGACCAGCTCGGGACGGCGTAGCAGCGTGATCGTCGATGCCTCCCACGTGGTCCACGCGACCCCGGCGGGCAGATGCACCGCGGGGTCCGGGTCCGTGAGCGCCCGGTGGTAGGCCAGCATCATCGAACCGCGGTCTGCGGCCGGGATCGGCGCGACGAAGTCTTCCCACAGGTCGGGGAACAGCGCGGCCGCGCCGCCCTCGTAGTACCAGTCGAGCTCGGCGCGACGAAGCGTGAAGATGCCGCGCAGCACGAGCTCGGTCACCCGGCCGGGGTGGGCCTGGGCGTAGGCGAGAGCCAAGGTCGAGCCCCAGGAACCGCCGAACACCTGCCAACGCTCGATGCCGAGGTGCTCGCGCAGGCGCTCGAGGTCGGCCACCAGGTGCCAGGTGGTGTTCGCGGAGAGATCGGCGTCCGGGTCGGCCGCGTGCGGGGTCGAGCGTCCGCACATCCGCTGGTCGAGCAGGACGATCCGATAGCGCTCCGGGTCGAAGAGCCGGCGCTGCGCAGGGCTGGAACCGCCGCCCGGCCCGCCGTGCAGGAACACCACCGGCTTGCCGTCCGGCCTGCCCGACGTCTCCCAGTAGACGGCGTGGCCGTCACCGACCTCGAGCAGGCCTGATGCGTACGGTTCGATCTCGGCGTAGAGGGTGCGCACGAGCCGCGACCCTACTCCGCGGGGTCGGGGCGACCGCGCCGAGCTCGTCTAGCGTGAGGCACGCGCGGCGTGGTCCGGCGCGCCGGCGCTGACCAGCACGGGCGCCCCGATCGCCCGCAGCACGAACTCCTCGGTCGCCGCGACCGTCTCCGCGGAGTTCTTGCCGGTCGGGGCAAGCGTCGAGAGGCAGGCGTTGACGAGCGCGACCGTCGGTCCGATCGGCTGATCGGCGAAGACGCCCTGAGCGATACCTGCCTCGAGGATCTGCCGGAGCACGGCGCCGACGAGCATCGCGTGCTCGCGCAGCTTGCCCTGGGTCTGGGGCGAGACCACCGAGCGCAGGTCCGGCCCGGGGGCGACCCGGTAGGTGCGCTTGAGGTCGGCCTGACGGCGGACGTAGGTGCGCATCTGCTCGACCGGGTCGTCGATCCCGCGCAGCGAGGCCTCGAGGGAGGCGACGTAGCTGCCGGTCTCGTGGGCCATGTAGGCCAGCAGCAGGTCTTCCTTGTCGCGGAAGTGGTTGTACAGCGCCGTGCGCCCCACACCCGCCTCGGCCGCGATGTCCGCCAGGGTGATCGCATCGAAGCCCCGCTCGAGCATGAGCGACTCCAGGGCGGCGAAGAGCCGCGTCCTGGTCTGCTCGCGGTGCTCCGTCAGGGAGCCCCCGATGATCTTCGGCACGACGCCATTGTCGCACCGCTTCCTTTGAATGATCCGCGAGGCGTCGAGCGGCTGCCGCTAGGGTCCCGCCATGACGATTCCCCCGGACACCAAGGACTGGACCTGGGTCCTCGACCGCCCCTGCCCGGAGTGCGGGTTCCTCGCCGAGTCCCTCACCGGCGCCGAGCTGCCTGGCGAGATCGGTGGCTGGGCGCAGCGGTGGCGCACCGTCCTCGCCCGCCCGGACGCCCGGCAGCGTCCCGAGCTCACGGTGTGGTCGCCGCTGGAGTACGGCTGCCATGTGCGCGACGTGCTGCGGGTGTTCGACGAGCGGGTGCGCCTGATGCTCGCCGAGGACGCCCCGAGCTTCGCGAACTGGGACCAGGACGCCACGGCCCTCGAGGCGCGCTACGACCAGCAGGACCCCGCCCGCGTCGCCGACGAGCTCACCGTCGCGGCCGCCGCCCTCGCCGTCACCTTCGCCGAGGTGCCCGCCGATGCCTGGGGTCGCACCGGCCTGCGCAGCAACGGTTCGCACTTCACCGTGGACAGCATCGGCCGCTACTTCGCCCATGACGTGGTGCACCACCTGCACGACGTCCAGGGCTGAGCGGTCGCGGCGCCGGCTCGCCCGCTGCCCTCGTCTCGACCAGAGTTTTGCACTTTCTTTGTGCACAGGCCTGTGTGTTCAGCGCGTTCTCGCAGGTCGGCCTGTGGATGAACCTGGGACTAACAGTCGGGACGAAACTGCTGGTCAGAACCTGTTGCGGACCCCATCCGCGGGGGTCTAGAAATACCTCATCGGCAAGGACGGATCGCCGGATCGGCTGGGGCAACCCGGACGGTCATCCACAGGGAAGCCTGGGGACGGAGGACGGGGAAACCCGGACGCTCATCCTCGGAGGTACCTGCGGGCGGAGTTCGACTTACCGGCTCGTTCGGAGAACGGCTGACCTGCTCGACGGGGAGACTCGGAGAGCGCACGACGGGGCAACCCGGAAGGCCTGCGGATGGCGTCGCAGAGGAACGTACGGACCGATCGGGTGTGATTGCTGGGCCATCAGCTCGCGGCTTGCCGTGGGGCGAGGGGTCCACCGCACCGCCAGCGCGGGGCCGACGTGATGGGGAAACCTGACTCAAGGCCGGAGATCACAGCAAGGCCCCTCGGACGCTTACTCCGAGGGGCCTTTGCTGTGTCTCACGGTAGGCGTCCGACGGTGGTGAGTCCGGCAACGACACGCGACGGTCCGGCGACGATCCGGTGAACGAGCGGCCAGGGCGAGCGTGACCCGGACCCGCAGGTTCAGCCGCAGCCGAGGATCCCGTGGCCGATCATCGTCACCGGGCTGTCGGCCTCGATCCCGCCGAACCACCACGTCACGCCGTCGATGGTCACCTCGTACACCTGGTAGTTGTCGAGGTGCTCAGGGTTGCCCGCACCCGGCAGGGCGGCGACCTCGGAGTACGGCGCGCCGATATCGATGCCGTAGGGAAGGGCGACGGCGGCCGGACGCTGCGTGCCGTTCAGCTGCCAGCCGAAGAGCGCTCCGTCCTCCAGGGACACCCAGAGCGAGCCCCACTTGGCGAACGTGATGCTCGGCGCGCCGCAGTCGGCGAGCGAGCCGTCGGTCGAGTCGGGTGGTCCGAGGAGCGTCTCCAGGATCGGGAGTGCGTCGGGGGTGCCGATGAGGACGGTGCCGATGCCCTCGGCACTGAGGTCGACCGGCGACAGCGGCTGCGATGACGTCGGCTCGGTCGTCGGCGTCGCGGCCCCTGTCGCCGTCGCCGTCGGGGCACCCGTCGGCAGGGGTGTCGGCGCGGGAGCCGGAGCGGGGGCACAGCCCCCGAGCCAGGCGATCATCAGCGTGGAGGCGAGACCGGCGACGAGGAACCTCGCACCGCGCTGCCCACGGCCGATCGTCGGCGTTGCCATCGGGGCTCCGTCCTCGCGGCGGGTCGGGTGTGCGTCATCCTCGCACGGGGCGTTCCCGGATCTCGGCGCGAGGGACCCGCTCGACCCGGCGCCAGGTGGGCGAGGCCGGGACTCAGACGAAGGGCTCGGCCCCCGCCGGCACCATGTCGACGGACACCTTGAGCTGCGACCCCGACCCCTCGGTGAAGATCACCCCGCGCAGCGGCGGGACGTCGGAGTAGTCGCGGCCCCAGCCGAGCACGACGTAGCGGTCGTCGACGAACGCGTCGTTGGTGGGGTCGACCTCGACCCAGCCCGCACCGGGGACCCAGGCGGAGACCCAGGCGTGCGAGGCGTCCGCCCCCCGCAGCTTCTCCTTGCCCGGCGCGGGAACGGTCTCGATGTATCCGCTGACGTAGCGCGCGGGGACGCCGTGCATGCGCAGCGCGGCGATCAACAGGTGCGCGAAGTCCTGGCAGACGCCCATCTGCTGGGCGAGCAGCTCGACCTGGGTGGTGTGCACCGACGTCGAGCCGGACCGGTAGGTCATCTCGGTGCGGATCCGGTGCGCCAGCTCGGCGAGGACCTCGGCGAGGGGGCGCCCGGCGGTGAAGGTCGGTGCCGACCACCGGCGGACCTCGTCGGAGAAGGTCACGTTGCGCGAGGGCAGCAGGGCCTCGCGGAGTGCGACGAGCCCGATGCCGTCGGTCGGGTCGGTCGATGTGGAGCCGCCCGGGTGCGCGGGGCCGCTCATCTCCAGGGTCCCGCCCGGCCGGACGGCACGCTCGACGTCGCTCCAGGTCGCATGCGGGAGGCTCGCGAGGTCGGGCTGCACGCGCTCGATGGTCAGACGCGAGCGGGCGGTCACGACGAGCTCGGTGTGCGCGGTCGTGACGGAGAAGTACGTCGAGGTGTTCCCGAAGTAGTCCTCGTGCTCGGCCGTGTCCGCCGGCGCGGGGTCGATCTGCACCTCGACCGCGTGCCGCTCCTGCCCGGGGAAGTCGCGGGGCACGAGCACGGCGCGCCCGTAGGAGCCGGTCACCGGTTCGTCGTAGGAGTAGCGGGTGCGGTGCACGAGGTCGTAGGTGCGGCTCATGACAGGCCCCAGGAGTCGGCAAGGGCACGGCTCGGTGTCGGGTGGACGAAGTGCACGGCGGCGATCTCGTCGGCGAGCGAGCGCAGCCGCCACCGCAGGGACTCGAGGAGCTCGGCGAGCCGCTCGCGTCGGCCGTCGATCGCCGCGGCCGCGGCCCGGACGTCGATCTCCGCGACGAGCTCGGCGAGGTCGGCGGCGAGCCGGTCACGTGCGTCGGTCGAGGCTCGGGAGGGGACGTGCGCGAGGTCGTCGCGCAGGCGCTCCACCTGGAACGCCAGCGAGCGTGGGTTGCCGGCGTCGGAGAGCAGCAGGTCCAGCAGCTGCGCGACGTCGGGCCGGGAGGAGTGGCGACGCCGGTAGGTGATCGAGGACTCGTGCGCGATGAGCACGGACTCCAGGACGTAGGCGTCGACGTCGTCCGCGCGGGTCGCGACGAGCGTGGCGTTCAGGCTCTCCACGACGTACAGCGCGCGCTCGAGGCGACGCCCCGCGTCCTGCAGGTACCACCCGACGTCGCGCACCATGCCCTCGGCCCCGATGCCCGCCACGGCGAGCAACGCCTCGAGCATCCGGTCGAGGACCGGCAGGAGACCGGTGGTCGAGCCGGGCGCACGGTCGGTCTCGGTCTCCTCCTCCAGGGCGCGCTCCATGCTCGCGAGCGGGAGCCAGGTGTCGTTGGAGAGCTGGTCGCGGACGGCTGCGGCGGCCTCGGCCATCCGACGGGCCGACCAGGCCACGGTGCCGGGCTGGTCACGATCCAGCAGGATGCTGCGCAGGTGCCGCAGCCCGGCGGCGTCGTCACCCGCGGGCTCGGCGGGGGTCCACCCGGCGGGCCGTCGTGCGTCGAGCGCGTCGAGCAGGACGCCGAGCGCCCGACCGCCCGGGCTCGCGGGTCGCCGCGCGTGGTCGTACCAGCGGTCGACGGTGGCGCGGAGCAGGCGGACGACGTCGCCGGAGCGCTCCGCGTAGCGGCCGAGCCAGAAGAGGTTCTCCGCCGTGCGCGGCGAGACTGCGACGAGCTGGCGGGGCAGCGGCTCCTCGATCGAGGTGACGAGCCACGGGTCCTGGGCGGTCTCGGCCTCGGCGGCGATCACCCAGACGTCCTTGGCGATCGCCCCCAGGGAGCTGGAGACCACGCGTTGCCGGTCGGGGGCGACGAGCGCCAGGCCGCCAGCCATCACGTGGTAACCGCCCTCCTGCCCGACGGCGAAGGTGCGCAGGACGGCCGGTCGGGCACCGTCCTGAGTCGTCGTGGCTCCGTCCACGCGCTCCTGGGCGGTCCAGTGCAGCGGGTCGGCAGCGATCCGGTCGGTGAGGCGCTCGCGGGCAGCGGCGTCCAGGGTCCAGCCGAGGACGGCGCGCTCCTGCCCGGCAGTGGTGTGCTTGAGGACGAGGGTGTCCAGGTGTGCGAGCGCATGCGAGCGGGCGGTCGGGTCGCCGCACCACCACGTGGCCGGCGAGGCGAGCGCGAGGTCCTCGTCGAGGACGACGCGGGCAGCGCGGGGCAGGTAGGCGCCGAGGGCCGGATGCTCCAGGACCCCGCTGCCGAGCGGGTTGACCACGGCGACGGTGCCCGCCCGGACGGCGCGGACCAGGCCCGGGACGCCGAGACGCGAGTCGGCCCGCAGGTCGAGGGGATCGCACCACTCGGAGTCGACCCGGCGCAGGATCACGTCGACGCGGTCGGAGCCCTCCAGCCCGCGCAGCCAGACGCGGCCCTCGCGCACCTCGAGGTCGTCGCCCTCGACGAGCGGGATGCCGAGCATGGAGGCGAGGTATGCCTGGTCGAAGGAGGTCTCGGAGAACGGCCCGGCGGTGAGCAGGACGGCCTGCGGCCGCCGGACGCCGTCAGGCGCCGCGGCGTCGAGGGCGCGACGCAGGGCGTGGAAGAAGGGTCCGATCCGGCGGATCGAGGTCTGGCGGTAGACGCCGGCCATCGACTGGGCGATGACGCGGCGGTCGACCATCGCGTAGCCCGCGCCCGACGGTGCCTGCGTGCGGTCGGCCACGGCGCGCCAGGCGCCCGACGGGTCGCGCGAGACGTCGGTCCCGGTGAGCACGAGGCCGTGCGGACCGGGCGTCGCCAGGCGGTCGACCGAGCGCAGGAAGGCGGGGTGCGCCAGCACGACCTCCGGCGGGATGACGCCCTCGGCCAGCAGGGTCCGCGGGCCGTAGAGGTCGGCGAGGATCGCGTCGAGCAGGGCGGCGCGCTGGGCCACGGCCGTTTCGAGGGACGACCACTCGGCTTCGTCGATGACGACGGGGACGGGGTCGAGGCGCCAGTCCCGAGCGCGGGCCCGCGGCCCGTTCGCCGTCCCGGGGGCGTCGGTGCCGTAGGTGAGACCGCGGTCGTCGAGGAGCGTGGCCGTCTGGCGGCGGGCGATGGTGAGGGAGGCTGCGGTCGGCGCGGGGGTGCCCTCGGGCAGCCACGACCAGTCGAGGCCGGTGGTGTCCGGGGCCTCGTCGTCCTGGGGCCGCACGGAGGAGAGCACGTCGGTCACTGCGCCCTCCACCCCGCTCGTACCGGTCGCCGTCGTGGGTGGAACGGTACCGGTCACAGGCGTGGCAGGGGCCGTCGGCCTGCGGGGAGGGGCACGACCGTCGGTGCCGACGCGGTTCCCGGGCTCGGGGTGGTCCTCAGGCCTCGTGGTAGCGCGTGGCTGCCCGCGCCCGCTCGGCCAGCTCGGAGGCGCCGACCGGGCGAGGACCCGCGCTCCAGTCGGTGGGGTCCGCGGCGTACACCGTCGCGTAGGCGGCCGTGTCGCGCTGGGTGCGCCAGCCCTCGGCGAGGAGGCCGAGGTCGAGGGAGTCGTAGCCGATCTCGTCCAGGAGCCCGGTCACGACGGCCTTGGCCTCGGCGTCGTCCCCGGCGATGGCGAGCGCGCTGCGGTCCGCGGACCCGGCCGGGCGGGGGAGCACGGCCAGATGTCCGAAGTAGATGTTGTTGAAGACCTTCACGACGTGCGAGCCCGGCAGGTGTGCCTGCAGGAGCTCGGAGGTCGTCGTGGACTCGTCCTCCAGCGCGGGGATCTCGCCGTCGCGAGCCGGGTAGTAGTTCATCGTGTCGAGCACGACCTTGCCGCGGAGCTCCTCGACGGGCACCGACGGGTAGCTCTTCAGCGGGATCGTCACCAGGACGACGTCACCGGCCGTCGCTGCCCCGCTCGCCGTGGCTGCACGCGCTCGCGGCCCGAGCGTGGCGACGAGCTCGGTCAGTGTCTCGGGTCCCCTGCTGTTGCTGAGCACGACCTCATGGCCCGCGTCGATCGCGAGCCGGGCGACCGTGCTGCCGATGTGTCCGCTGCCGATGATTCCCCAGGTGGTCATGGGGAGGGAACGGCACATCGGGGGCTCGCATTCCCCTACCTCGGGCACGCGCCGCAGTGCGTGCCCGCCTCCTCAACCGAGCAGTTCGTCGACCAGCGCCGGGAGGCCGTCGAGCAGCTCCGCCAGCACGGCGATCGCCTCGTCCACGGTGATCGACGGCACCTTCTCGCCGCGATACTCGGATCCTCCCCGGACGTGCCTGAGGTCCGTCGCATCGTCGAGGGCGCTCGTCAGGCACTGACGTTCCTCGTCCTGTCGATGCTCGATCACGAGGGACGCCGCGGCGTCGAAGGTGACCGCGTGGTGTGCTGCACCCTTCGGGCGGCGCCCCGCTGCGTGGACGACGGCAAGTGCGACCTTCCGGCAGCCGTCGTGCGCGAGCTGAAACGCACCTTCCGGATCGACGGTGGCGATCACGGTGGCACTGCGACCGTGAGCCCGCGCCTGCTCGACCAGCTCTCGGCACACCGCAGCGTCACGGGGAATGGCGTCCAGGTCGGACGGGCGGACGCGGTGCGTGGGGCTCAACGGGCACCTTCGAGGTTCACGGTGATCGTGGGCTTCGAGCGGACGTCGCGCAGGAAGCCGGACTCGCTATGCTGCCAGTCGTCGCGTGTGAGGACGGTGATCTGCACGGGCCGGGAGATGGCGTCCTCGATCGTCGAGGCCGCGCGCCGCACGTCACGTCCGGCGGGGTCTCCGATGACGAGGATGTCGATGTCCCGCGGCTCCGGTCCGGGCTTGCCCTGGTAGCGAGCGGCGTAGGAGCCGAAGACGAGCACCTGATCGATGCCTGCTACGAGGCCGAGGTGCTTGCGGATGACGTCGACGGGGCCGTAGGAGGCGGCCAGGATCTGCGCGAGCGGCTCGAGGTGCCGGTAGTCCGGATTGAAACGGAGCAGCCGCGTACGGCCCACGCGTCGCTCGAGCAGGAGCCCGGCGTCCATGAGCCGGTCGACCTCTCGATGAGCGCTCGACGGCGTCACCCCCATCGCGGCCGCGAGCTCGGTCAGGCTGGCCTCCTCCGCCGGGCCGAGGAGGAGCGCCGCGAGAAGGCGCGCCTGAGCATCGGAGCGAAGGAACGGGACCAGCGCCGACGCTGACGTTTTCATATAGACGAAGGTATCATGCACTAAAACAAAGTAAACGAGTCGCTGTCGTGTGGGTCGTCTCCGGTCGACTCCTGACCCTCGACATGCTCCGGTAGACAGGCGATGTGCTCCCCCCTCAGGACCCGGACGGGCGGCCGACCAGGACCCTGCTGCCCTTCGCCTACCGGCAGCAGGACGCCGAGCCGGAGCGGTTCGTCCGCTCAAACCTGCCTACTACGACGACGTGGCCGCGGGCAGCAAGACCACGACGGTGCGGTTCGACGACCCCGTCGTTCTCGGCCCGGCCTGGTTGGTCTTCGAGGACGACGACGGCTACCGGCGCCTGCGCGGGGTGGTCGACGCGATCGAGCCGCGTCGCCTGGACGCGCGTCGACCGGAGGATGTCGCGCTACGTGCCGGTCTGATCCGCCACTACCCGGGGCTGCCCGACGATGCCGAGCTCACCGTCGTGAGCTTCCACGTGGACGGGCCGGCCGAGGGCGACGCCCGCTCGGGCGGGGCGTAGATCGCGGCCCTCAGTCCTCCGTCGTGCGCAGCAGGCCGAGGATGCGGCGCAGCTCCTCTCGGTCGCGGTCCTCCAGCCGCCCGAAGAACGCCTCGGCCTCGGCCGCCCTCGCCTGCGCGAGCCCGCGCCCGAGCTCGCTGCCGCGCGGGGTGAGGGTGACGAGCGTCTCGCGACGGTCGCTCGGATCGGGCTCCCGGGAGACGAGGCCGTCCGCCTCGAGGGCGTCGACGACCTCCGTCGTGGAGCGGGCGGCGATGTGCAGGTGCTCGGAGAGCTCGCTGAGCCGCATCGTCCCGTGCCTCAGCAGCGTCCCGAGCGCCCGGCCCTGGCCCGGAGTGATGCCCAGGGGCGCCAGGGCGGCGTGGGTGGTGCGGCGTAGCGTGCGGGAGACCGACCAGAACGCCTCGGCGAGCGTTTCCGGGAGGTCCTCCTGCTGGCTGTGCATGGAACAAACCTAGCAAGAGTCCTGTTGGTGCCTCATAGTGAGGTGACCTCAGGAAAGGATGGTGGGCCGATGTCGAGCCCCTCGATGCATCCCGGTCGCGGATCCGGTGCGGGCCGCGGAGGCGGCCACGGGCACTCCGGTGCCCCGCGCGTCACGCCGGAGGAGCGTGAGCAGGCCTCCCGGGTCTCGGTCCGACGGATCGCCGGCCTCTTCACCGCGCACCGCGTCCCGCTCGCGATCGTCACGGTGATCATCGTCGTGTCCTCGATCGTCGCGATGGCGCAGCCCTTCCTGCTGCGCGAGGTGATCGACGTCGCCCTGCCGGGCCCCGACGTGCACCTGCTCGTCCTGCTCGTGCTCGGCATGGTCGCCGTCGCCGCGCTCACGAGCGTGCTCGGCGTGGTGCAGACCTGGATCAGCACCAGCGTCGGCCAGCGCGTCATGCACCGCCTGCGCACGGACGTGTTCTCCCACCTGCAGCGCCAGTCCCTCGGGTTCTTCACGCGGACGCGCACGGGCGAGGTCCAGTCCCGGATCACGAACGACATCGGGGGGATGCAGACGGTCGTGACCTCCACGGCGGCCTCGATCGCCTCGAACCTCACCACGGCCGTGGCGACGTCGGTGGCGATGGTCGCGCTGTCCTGGCGGCTGTCCCTCATCTCCCTGCTGGTGGTGCCGCCGGCGGTCGCCCTGACCCGGCGCGTGGGCCGGATGCGGCGGGAGATCGTCGCGCAGCGTCAGCGCGAGCTCGCGGACCTCAACGTCGTCATCGAGGAGGGGCTCTCGGTCAGCGGGATCCAGCTGAGCAAGACGCTCGGCTCCGGGCCGGCGCTGGTGCAGCGGTTCACCGCCTCCTCGTCCCGGCTGATCGACCTCGAGCTGCGGTCGGACCTCGCGGGTCGCTGGCGGATGGCCGCGATGAGCGTGATGTTCGCCGCGATCCCTGCTGCCATCTACCTCTCGGCCGGCCTTCCGGCGACGAGCCGCGGCATGACGATCGGGACGCTGGTCGCCTTCACCGAGCTGCAGTCAGGCCTGTTCCGCCCGTTGATGGGGCTGCTGTCCGTCGGGGTGACGCTCACCTCCTCGCTGGCGCTGTTCGCGCGGATCTTCGAGTACCTGGACCTGCCGGTGGAGATCGCCGAGCCGCAGACGCCCGTCGCGCTCGACCCGATCCGCGGTCACGTCCGCCTCGAGCACGTCACGTTCACCTACCCGGGATCGCCGGCGCCCGCGCTCGCCGACGTGAGCCTCGACGTCGCGCCGGGAACCACGCTCGCCCTGGTGGGCGAGACGGGCTCCGGGAAGTCCACGCTCGCCTCGCTCGTCGGGCGCCTGCAGGACGTCGACGACGGGCGCGTGACGATCGACGGCGTGGACGTGCGCGACCTCGCGCTCGCCGACCTCGCCCGAGCCGTCGGGGTCGTCTCCCAGGAGACCTACCTGCTGCACACGACGGTCCGGGAGAACCTGCGCTACGCGCGCCCCGACGCCTCGGACGCCGAGATCGAGGCCGCCGCGCGCGCGGCGCAGGTGCACGAGGTCATCGCCGGGCTGCCCGAGGGCTACGACACGATGGTCGGCTCGCGCGGGCACCGGTTCTCCGGTGGCGAGCGCCAGCGCATCGCCATCGCCCGCACGCTGCTGCGCGACCCGCCGATCCTCGTCCTCGACGAGGCCACGTCCGCGCTGGACACCGAGACCGAGCGCGCCGTGCAGGTGGCGTTCGACGGGCTCGCCAACGGCCGCACGACGATCACCATCGCGCACCGGCTCTCGACGGTGCGCCATGCCGACCAGATCGCGGTGCTCGACCACGGCCGCGTCGTCGAGCAGGGCGACCATGACGCGCTGCTCGCCCGCGACGGGCGGTACGCGGCGCTCGCGGTGGCGTAGGCGAACTTCTTGCTGCGCGTCTCCTCAGGCTGCGGCCCCGGCGGTCGATGAGGGTCGTCGGGGGAGATCCGAGGAGTCCGTTCAAGGAGAACAGTCGTGCACCGTCTCGCCTCACTGTCGATCGTCGTCCGCCTCGCCATCATCGTTCTCGTGACGGCCGTGGGCCTGGGCGCGCTGGCCGGGATCGCCGCCAAGCAGGATGCGTCCCGCATCATGGCCGAGCGTGAGGACGCGACCCGCTCGGTCGTGGAGACCGCGTTGGGGGTCATCCAGCACTTCGGCGCCGAGGAGACGGCCGGGCGCATGAGCCAGGCCGACGCGCAGGCGGCGGCTGCCGCTGCGGTGTCGGCGATGCGGTACGGCGGGTCGAACTACTTCTGGATCAACGACATGACCCCGACGATGGTCATGCACCCGATCAAGCCGGAGCTGGTCGGCACCGACCTCACGGCGAACGTCGACCCGGACGGCCTGCACCTGTTCGTCGCGATGGTCGACGTCGTCAAGGCGCACGGCGCCGGGTTCGTGGCCTACCAGTGGCCGAAGCCCGGGGTCACCGACCCGCAGCCCAAGATCTCCTACGTGGCCGGCTACGAGCCATGGGGCTGGATCGTCGGTTCGGGGATCTATGTCGACGACGTCCACGCGCTCGCGCTCGCCGACACCCGCGTGCTGGTCGGTAGCGCGCTCGGGATCCTGCTCCTCGCCGGTGGCCTCTCCTTCGTCGTGGGGCGCAGCATCGTGCGCCCGATCCGACAGGCGACCGAGGTGCTCAGGAGCGGCAACCTCGCCACGAGGCTCGACGCCGGGACTGGTCGTACCGAGCTCGACCACCTTGCCGGGGCCCTGAACGAGACCCTCGACAGGACGGCGGCCGTCGTCACAGGGGTGTCGAGTGCTGCGGGTCAGCTGGATGCTGCCGTGCTGCGCCTGATGGGGTCCAGCGACGGGATCACCCGCACGGCGGAGGATGCGCAGGAGCGCACCACGATCGTGACGACCGCAGCGTCAGAGGTGACCTCAGGCATCGAGATGGTCGCCTCCGGCACGCACCAGATGGGGGCCTCGATCAACGAGATCTCCAAGAACGCGACTGCCGTCGCCCAGATCGCGGCCGTCGCCGTGAGCGCGGCGGAGGCGACCAACGCGACGGTCGCGGCCCTCGGGGCCACCTCGGCCGAGATCGGCACCGTGGTGAAGGCGATCACGGCGATCGCCGAGCAGACCAACCTGCTCGCACTGAACGCCACCATCGAGGCCGCGCGGGCAGGTGACGCGGGCAAGGGCTTCGCCGTCGTGGCCGGTGAGGTGAAGGAGCTGGCTCGCGAGACGGCCAACGCGACCGGGAACATCTCCGAGCGGGTCGACGCCATCCAGACCGCCGTCACCAAGGCGGCGAGCGAGATCGGGGAGATCGCGCTGATCATCGGACGGATCAACGACTACCAGGTGACGATCGCGGGAGCCGTCGAGGAGCAGACGGCAACCACGGCGGCGATGGCGGAGAGCGTCTCGTCGGTGGCCGGCGCCAGCCAGAGCATGGTCGCCGACCTCGAGGAGGTCGACCGGGCGACCCGAGGCACGACCCGCGAGCTCCAGGCGATCTCCGCCGAGGCCCGCGAGCTGGCGAGCACCTCGGCCGGCCTGCAGAGCGCAGTGGCGGGCTTCCAGGTCTGACGGGGAGTCGCCCACGCCATCGGCCGGGTCCGCGGTGCGCGCTGATCAGGTCCCCGCGTCGGGCCCGTCGACCCGCCGCGGTCGAGGGATCGGTGGCAGCGTGGTCGGGGCGTGGGGAAGGGCGATCGCCGCGGCGGCCGCCGCGGTGCTCACCCCGAGGCGCTCGCGGACGTGCTCCATGTGCTTGTGCACCGTCGAGGTGGCGATGACGAGGTGGGCGGCGATCTCGGCATGGGAGAGCCCGGCGTCGACCAGGGCCAGCACCTCCCACTCGCGGGGCGTCAGACGCGGGACGCCGCCCCGTCGTCGCTCCGCGTCGAGCCAGATCTCCTGGACGTGCGGTCGTAGCAGCGTGGCGATCTGGCGGTCCCGCTCGTCGAACCCAGGCCACTCGCGGCGGGCGAAGGCGATGAACCGGACGAGTCCCCGCGGGGCGGGCAGGGGCATGCACATGACGGCCGGGTGCTCGAGCTCCCCCAGTGCCGACAGAGGCCGGTTCCGCACCGCCTGCAGCGTGGGGAAGAAGTCGGTCGTCAGCTTGATGCTGCGCCGGTCGCCGGTGCGCAGGGCGTAGCTGCGCATGCGGTCGTCCCACCACAGGTCGTAGTAGGGGTCGTCCGGATCGCTCGTCTCGGCCTCGGGGCAGCACTCGCGCGTCGGGCCCTCGACCCCTTGCTGGAACAGGTCCTCGCGCCGCAGGGGGGCGAGGACCTGATACGAGAGGAGCGTGTCGCGGCCGAGCAGGGCGGCGATCCCGTCGAGCAGGGTCCAGGGGAGCGCGGGTCCCGGCTCGTCGTGGAGGGCGTCCTCGACGAGGCGCAGGATCCCCTCGCCGTCGTCGGCGCGCAGGTGGCCGATGTGATCCATGGGCTGCCTCCTTCTGCTGCCCTTCGACAGTAAACCCGGGACCGATCGGGAGAAATACGTACGAATGCGCATGGCCGGATGCGGGCCCGGGGGAGCAACGTCGCTCTCGGTGGCCCGAACCCACGAGGCCGCCGAGCTCGACGACACGGTGAGGGCGATGATGATGAACAGATGGCAACGGATGACAGCGAGCAGCAGCGTGGTCCTCGCGCTGGCGCTCGTCGCACTGAGCGGTACGGCCCTCGGCGATGAGCCGGCGGCAGCTCAGGTGGAGCGCGCAGGTGGCGCAGTCGTGCAGGTGGCCGGCTGCGGCGACGGGAACGGAGGTCTCGTGAGGCAGCCGACGTCCCGGACCGGGCACGTCGGGTCGATGCGCGCGGTGTGACGTCTGCTGGGCACTGCCGGTCCAGCGTGGCACGATCGGCCAGATGACCAGCACCGTCGCACCGATGGAGAACCGATGAGTCCGCCCTCGACGGCGGATCGCCCCTCGGCCGCGGCACACGGAGCCGACAACCACGACCTGATCCGGGTGCAGGGCGCGCGGGAGAACAACCTCAAGGACGTGAGCGTCGAGATCCCCAAGCGCCGGCTCACGGTGTTCACCGGGGTCTCCGGCTCGGGCAAGAGCTCGCTGGTGTTCGGCACGATCGCCGCTGAGTCGCAGCGGATGATCAACGAGACCTACAGCTCCTTCGTGCAGGGCTTCATGCCGACGCTCGCCCGGCCGGACGTCGACGTCCTCGAGGGGCTGACGACGGCGATCCTCGTCGACCAGGAGCGGATGGGCGCGAACGCCCGCTCCACCGTCGGCACCGCGACCGACGCCAACGCGATGCTCCGGATCCTCTTCAGCCGGCTCGGGCAGCCGCACGTCGGCTCGCCGCAGGCCTACTCCTTCAACGTCCCCTCGGCGACCGGCGTCGGGCAGGTGAAGGTCGACCGCGGCGACGCGACCACGGCCCAGAAGCGCACGTACTCGGTGACCGGCGGGATGTGCCCGCGCTGCGAGGGGATGGGCTCGGTCTCCGACCTCGACCTCGCTCAGCTCTTCGACGAGAGCAAGTCGCTGACCGAGGGTGCGATCACCGTGCCGGGCTACAGCGCGGACGGCTGGTACGGGCGGATCTTCTCCGCCGTCGTCCCCAGCGACGTGCCGATCGCCACGTTCACCTCGAAGCAGCGCCAGGAGTTCCTCTACGGCGAGGCCCGCAAGATCAAGGTCGACAACATCAACCTCACCTACGAGGGGCTGATCCCCAGGATCCAGAAGTCGATGCTGTCCAAGGACGTCGACGCGATGCAGCCGCACATCCGCGCCTTCGTCGAACGGGCCGTGACCTTCCAGACCTGCCCGGAGTGCGAGGGCACCCGTCTGGCCGCTGCTGCGCGCGCCTCGAAGATCGCCGGGATCAGCATCGCCGACGCCTGCGCGATGCAGATCAGCGACCTGGCCGTCTGGGTGCGCGGGCTCGACGAGCCGACGTTCGCCCCGCTGCTGCGCGGGCTGGCGCACCTGCTCGACTCGTTCGTGGAGATCGGGCTCGGCTACCTCAGCCTCGACCGGCCTGCCGGGACGCTCTCGGGCGGCGAGGCGCAGCGGACCAAGATGATCCGGCACCTGGGGTCCTCGCTCACCGACGTGACGTACGTCTTCGACGAGCCGACCGTCGGCCTGCACCCGCACGACATCCAGCGGATGAACACCCTGCTGCTCCAGCTGCGCGACAAGGGCAACACGGTGCTCGTCGTCGAGCACAAGCCGGAGGCGATCGCCATCGCGGACCACGTCGTCGACCTCGGCCCCGGGGCCGGGACGGCAGGTGGGGAGGTCGTCTACGAGGGCGACATCGCCGGGCTGCGGGCCAGCGGGACGCTGACCGGGCGGCACCTGGACGACCGCGCGAGGCTCAAGGCGAGCGTGCGCGAGCCCGCGGGGACCATCGAGGTGCGTGGCGCCGGCACGCACAACCTCAAGGGCGTCGACGTCGACATCCCGACGGGCGTGCTCGTGGTGGTCACCGGCGTTGCCGGCTCGGGCAAGAGCTCGCTCATCCACGGCTCGGTGGCGGGCCGGGAGGGCGTGGTCGCGATCGACCAGGGCACGATCCGCGGTTCGCGGCGAAGCAATCCCGCGACCTACACCGGGCTGCTGGACCCGATCCGCAAGGCGTTCGCGAAGGCCAACGGCGTGAAGCCGGCCCTGTTCAGCGCCAACTCCGAGGGTGCCTGCCCGGTGTGCAACGGCGCCGGCCTGATCTTCACCGACCTCGGGTTCATGGCGACGGTCAGCACCGTCTGCGAGGAGTGCGAGGGCAAGCGGTTCGACTCCTCGGTGCTGGAGTACCGGCTCGGCGGTCGCGACATCAGCGAGGTGCTCGCGATGCCGGTGACCGAGGCTGTCGACTTCTTCGCCGAGGGCGAGGCACGCACGCCCGCCGCGCACGCGATCCTCGAGCGCCTCGCCGACGTCGGGCTCGGCTACCTCAGCCTCGGCCAGCCGCTCACCACGCTCTCCGGCGGCGAGCGGCAGCGCCTCAGGCTGGCGACCCACCTGGCGGAGAAGGGCGGCGTCTACGTCCTCGACGAGCCGACCGCCGGCCTGCACCTCGCGGACGTCGAGCAGCTGCTCGGCCTGCTCGACCGGCTGGTGGACTCCGGGAAGTCGGTCATCGTGATCGAGCACCACCAGGCGGTGATGGCGCATGCCGACTGGATCATCGACCTCGGGCCTGGCGCCGGGCACGACGGTGGCCGGGTGGTGTTCGAGGGGACCCCGACGGATCTCATCACCGCGCGGTCGACGCTGACGGGCGAGCACCTGGCGGCGTACGTGGGGGCGTGAGCCCGCAGAATGGCAGGCATGACCACGACCCCTGCACCCTCGGTGACCCGTGTCCTTGGCCGGCTGGCCCTGGCGGCACTGCTCCTGAGCGCGGGCTTCGGCCATCTGACGTCGCTGCGCCAGGAGTTCCAGGCACAGGTTCCGTCCTGGGTGCCCCTGGACCCGGATGCCGTCGTGGTCGCCTCAGGCGTCGTCGAGCTCCTCCTCGGCGCCACCGTGGCCGTGGTGCCGAGCCGGTTCCGACCGCTCGTCGGCTGGGTCGTGGCCGCGTTCTTCGTCACGGTCTTCCCGGGCAACATCTCGCAGTACCTCACGCACACCGACGCCTTCGGGCTCGACAGCGACCCGGCCCGCGCGATCCGGCTGGTGTTCCAGCCCGTCCTTGTCGTCTGGGCCCTGTGGTCCACGGGAGCGTGGCGGGCACGGCGCCGATCGGGCGCTCCTGCACGGGGACGGCCGACCACCGGCTAGCTGTGATGTCCAGGGAGGTTGTCCCGCCCGATGGCGGTGAGTCGGGCTGACAGGTGAAGGCCCCCAGATGTGAAGTGGAGCTGTCGAGGAACCGCTTCACACCCTGGAGGCCTTCGTGTCCCACGCTAACGCGACC
>JBBSAL010000002.1:0-139603 GCA_038252305.1 Actinomycetales bacterium
GCCAACGTGCAGAAGCTTCGCGAGACGGTCGAAGCCGCCACGAACAAGGGGCAGCGGGTTCTGGTCGTTACCAACCTGATCGGTGCCCGGACCATTCAGGCCAAGTTGCGCAGCGACCTGCAGGGGCTGCGGCGCCCCACCCCGACGTCGTCAGACGACGTACCAGTGCGCGACGATGCCGGCGATCGCGCCGCCGACGATCGGGCCGAAGAACGGGACCCAGGAGTAGCCCCAGTCGCTGGAGCCCTTGCCCTTGATGGGCAGCAGGGCGTGCGCGATACGGGGACCGAGGTCACGGTTCGGGTTGATGGCGTACCCGGTGGGGCCACCGAGGCTGAGGCCGATGCCGACAACCAGGAGTGCAACGGCGAGCGGGCCAAGACCCGAAGGCGACTTCCCGAACGTGATGATGACGAACACCAGGACGAAGGTGCCGATCACCTCGGTCACGAAGTTCCAGCCGTAGCTGCGGATCGCGGGACCGGTGGAGAAGACGCCGAGCTTGACGCCGGGGTCCGCGTCCTCGTCGAAGTGCTTCTTGTAGGCGAGGAAGACGAGCACCGCGCCGAGGAAGGCGCCGAGCATCTCGCCTGCGAGGTAGACCATCGTCGAGGCGAAGGTCACGGCGACCCCGGGTGCGTACTCCTTGGCGCCGTTGGCCAGCAGGCCGATGGTCACGGCGAAGTTCAGGTGCGCGCCCGACTTGTAGGCGGTGTAGACACCGGCGAACACGCCGAGGCCCCACCCGAACGTGATGACGATCCAGCCGCTGTCGAAGCCTTTGTTCTTCGGCAGGATCACGTTGGCGACGACACCGCCACCGAGCAACAGCAGCATTGCTGTGCCCATGACCTCCGAGACGAAGACCGTACCGAGCGATACATCCATGGAACTCCTCATTCCCTCCGCGGGACGTCGTTGTCACGTGCACTCCGGGCGATGGTGCCCGGAGGGTCTTTGGTGCGAGTCGGACGCTAGTCCTCTCGCGTCGGCTCTGCGCTAGCTCGACTTTGCTGCTGCGGATCCACCGAGCGCACGAAGCGGAGTGATGTCCTCCGCCTTGAGCCGCACGGTCTCCGCCTCGGCGTCGCCGTGCTCGAAGGACGCGGCCTCGTCGGCCTCGCAGCGCGCCCGGTAGGACGCGATCTCCTTCGCGGTCCGCTCGTCGTCCCAGCCGAGCCGCGGTGCGACCAGCCCGGCGATCTCGTCGATCGCTGCCAGCCCGCGGTCGCGCTGCTCGTAGACCAGTCGCGTGCGGTGGAGCATGACGTCCTCCAGGTGCAGGACGCCCTCGTGGCTCGCGGCGTAGGCGACCTCGGCCCGTAGGTAAGCCGGTGCGCCCTCGAGCGGCTTGCCGAGCGACGGGTCCTCGTGGACCAGGTCGATGATCTCGGTGAGCAGGGAGCCGTGACGGTGCAGCAGGTGGTCGACCATCGCCTGCGACCAGCCGTGCTCGGTGCTGATCCGCCGCGCCTGGCGCTGCATCACGTCGTGGCCCTCGGCCCCCGCGAGCGGGACCTTGTCGGTGATCGACGGCAACGTGGCCGCGCGCTCGCCGATCGCGAAGTCCACGGCGTCCTTGGCCATCACCCGGTAGGTGGTGAGCTTGCCACCGGCGATCACGGTCAGGCCGGGGGTCGGCGAGGCGACCGTGTGCTCGCGGCTGACCTTCGCCGAGGAGGTGCCCTCCTTGGTCCCGGGCTGGAGCAGCGGGCGCAGACCGGCCCAGGTGCCGATGATGTCGTCGCGGGTCAGCGGCGTCGCGAGCACGGCGTTGGCGTGCTCGAGCACGTAGTCGATGTCGTCGGCCGTCGCGACGGGGTGGGTCAGCTCCTGCGTCCACGGGGTGTCGGTGGTGCCGATGATCCAGTAGCGCGACCACGGGATGACGAAGAGGACCGACTTCTCGGTCTGCAGGATCAGGCCCACCTCGCCCTTGATCCGCTCACGCGGCACCACGATGTGGATGCCCTTGGAGGCCAGGACGTGCAGGCCGCCACGGCTGTCGGCGAGCGCCTCGGTCTCCTCGGTCCAGACGCCGGTGGCGTTGATGACCTGGTCGGCCCGGACGGCGAACTCGTGGCCGGTCTCGAGATCGACGAGCACGGCGCCGTTGACGACCCCGGTCGCGCGCTTGGTGACCTCGATCACCTGCGTGCGGCTCGCCGCGTGCGCGCCGTAGCTGACGGCGGTGCGGATGAGGGTCGAGACCAGACGGGCGTCGTCGACGCTCGCGTCGAAGTAGCGCAGCGCGCCGACCGCGGCATCGTGCCGCAGGTCGGGGAACATCTTGTCCAGGCCGCCGCGCGTCACGTGACGGTGCCACGGCATGGCGCGCTTGCCGGGGGCGATGCTCGCGAGGGTGTCGTACAGCGCGACGCCGGCCCCGACGTAGGCCCGCTCCCAGACGCGGTGCTCGAGCGGGTAGAGGAAGGAGACCGGGCGCACCAGGTGCGGAGCGATCTTCTTCAGCAGCAGGTCGCGCTCGGTGAGCGCCTCGTGGACGAGGTGGAAGTCCAGCATCTGCAGGTAGCGCAGACCGCCGTGGACGAGCTTGCTCGACCGGCTCGAGGTGCCGCTGGCCCAGTCCTGCCCCTCCACGATGCCGACGGTCAGCCCGCGGGTGACGGCGTCGAGGGCGATCCCGGCGCCGGTGACACCGCCGCCGATCACGAGGACGTCCAGCTCATGACCCTCAGCCGAGGCCTCGAGGGTCTTGAGTGCGACGGCCCTGCTCTGCTGGGTCAGGGGTGCGGTCCTCACGCTGTGTCCTCCTCGACATGACTGACGGTCCGGTCGCCGGCTTCGCGCCGCACCGATCGGTGCGGGTCCAAAGTCCTGCAACGCCCTTATGTTGGCGATGTGCGAACATACGCGCAACACCTCTGCACGAACGTGCACAATCTTGTGAGGCGGACGACGGTCGGAGGGCGGCCGGGCGCCACGTCAGGCGAGAGGTAGAGGTCGAGGTCTCGGAGGGTTCCGATGGAGCACGAGGACGTGCTGTGGGCAGCGTCGATGTACTACCTGCAGGACCTGAAGATGGAGGTGATCGCCCGGCACCTGGGCACCTCCCGATCGACGGTCTCGCGGCTGATCAAGAGCGCACGGGAGTCGGGGATCGTCGAGATCCACCTGCGTCCCGGCCGGACCCGGGCGCCCGGGCTGAGCCAGACGATCTCGCGCCGCTACGGGATCGAGGCCTACGTCGCCCCGGTCGCCGACTCAGCAACGGATCTCGAGCGGCTCGACCAGGTCGCGATCACGACGGCGAAGCTGGTCAGCTCGTGGTTCGACCACGACATGGTCCTCGGCATCGCCTGGGGCACGACGCTCGCGGCCATCGGTCGGCGGCTGACCCCCAAGCCGACCCGCGGCAGTGCCGTCGTGCAGCTCAACGGCGCTGCGAACACCCGCACCAGTGGCATCGAGTACGCGAGCGACCTGATCTCGGGCTTCGGTGCCGCTTTCGACGCCACCGTCCACCACTTCCCGGTCCCGGCTTTCTTCGACTTCCCGGAGACGAAGGCAGCGATGTGGCGTGAACGCTCCGTGCGGCGCGTGCTGGACGTGCAACGACGTGCAGACATGGCGCTCTTCGGCGTCGGAGCGGTGACCGGTGGGCTGCCCTCGCACGTCTACTCGGCCGGGTACCTCGACGGCGACGACATCGGGCGGTTGCACGACGAAGGGGTGGTGGGCGACGTCTGCACGATCTTCCTGCGCGCCGACGGCAGCTACGAGGACATCGCCCTCAACGAGCGAGCGACGGGTCCGACCCCGGCGGAGCTGCACCACATCGGGCGTCGGGTCTGCGCCGTCGCCGGCGACCACAAGGTCGTCCCGTTGCGCGCCGCACTCGCTGCGGGCGTCGTGACCGACCTGGTGATCGACGAGCTCACGGCCGAGGCGCTGGTCACCGGGCCGCTAGCGTGAGCACGTGACGACACCGACGAGCGACCGGCGGGCCGCTGCGAGCGACCAGCGTCAGGCGCCCGAGCAGCAGTACGTGCTGCGGTCAGCCCTCCCGCGCGACGTCCGGGAGATCCGGGACCTCGTGGCGCCCTACGCCGAGACCCGGATCCTGCTCGCGAAGGAGCTCGTCGGCTACTACGAGGCGATCCAGGAGTTCGTCGTCGCTGTCGACGCCGGCGGAGTCCTCGTCGGCTGCGGAGCGCTGCACGTCATGTGGTCCGATCTCGCCGAGGTCAGGACGCTCGCCGTGCACCCCGCCTGGCGCGGTCGCGGCGTCGGTGGTCGGCTCCTGGCGGAGTTGCTGGTCCGGGCGCGCGCGATGCACCTGCGGCGCGTCTTCTGCCTGACGTTCGAGATCGACTTCTTCGAGCGGCACGGCTTCCGGCCGATCTCGGGCACCCCGGTCACGCAGGAGGTCTACGCCGAGCTCTTGCGCTCCCACGACGACGGCGTCGCGGAGTTCCTCGACCTGGCAAGGGTCAAGCCGAACACCCTGGGCAACACCCGGATGCTGGTCGACCTGAACGAGGCGTCGGCGCCCTGACCGCGGCGTGCGCCCGGGCATCCCGTCAGTCGGAGGTGGCGTCCACCGTGGCGTCGAGGACGATCTCGGGGAATCGGCCTGCGAAGTCGAGGACCCCGAGGTTCTCCATCACGACGGCGGTCATCTCCGTCGTCGCCCAGGTCTGATGCACCTCGCCGGCCTCCCACAGCACGAAGGTGCCGGCCTCGATGTCGTGCACGGCGCCGTCGGTGGCCTGGACCCGTCCGCGTCCGGAGACGACGGCGAAGACCTGCCGGTGGTGCGGGGCGTGCCGACCGAGGGTTCCGCCCGCTGCGACGTGCGTGACGTTGACGTTCGAGGCGCCGAGGGCGCCAGGGAGCAGGTCGAGGGTCACGCCGGCGCTGTCGGCTTCCTGATCGGCATTGGTCGGGATCGTGAACACGCGCATGCGGGCAGCATCCTGCGCCCGGCTCGTGATGTCGAGGACCTCACGCCCGTCGTGGACCCTCCGGGCGCCCGATCGGGGGCGGGGACCGACGGCTGACCGATCGGGCACCCGTGTCCCGGGACTTCAGTCCTGGACCGCCTTCGCGATGGTCACCGCGCGGGTGATCTCGTCCCTCTCCTGGGTCGTGAGGGCGCGGTCGGCGCGCGCTGCCGTCTCGATCGTCCAGAGCGCGGCCACGGACTCCCGCACGACGACCCAGTCCCGCGCCCGGTCCGGGTCGAGCCCGAGGGCGTCGACCACGGCGTCGAGACGACGACGCACGGCCCACCGCACGTCGCCCGAGGCGACGACCTCCTCCCAGCGGTTCCCGAGGAGCGGCGCCGGCTCGACGTGCGGGTCGCCGGAGAGCGGCTTCGGGTCGATGACCAGCCATGGCTCCCGCGTCGCGGCGAGGACGTTCGCGTAGTGCGCATCGGTGTGGACCAGTGTGCCGTCCGTCGCGGCGTCTTCTGCGAGGTCCCTGCACAGCGCTCCCGACTGCTCGACCAGACGACGGGGGATCGGCGCGGACCGGGGCAGGGCGACGAGCCGGGTCGCCCAGTCGGCCGCCCGCGACGAGAGGCGGGTCAGCTGCGGTGGAGCGGGTCGGTGCAGCCTCGCGAGCAGCGCTCCGACCACACCGCAGGCCTCGACGTCGTCGATCGTCGAGAGATCGGTGGGCAGGGCGCGCTCGAGCAGCAGCGCCCAGCGGTGCGGGTCGGCGCGCAGCAGCAGGACGGCACCCTGCCCGTGCCAGTGCTGCAGGGCGAGGTGCTCGTGCCGGGCCTCCTCGTGCGGCCAGGTGAGCTTGAGTGCGGCGGAGGTGCCGTCGGCCGTCCGCACCGGGACGACGACTGCGCACCGGCCGTGCGCGACCGGTCCGTCGAGGCTGAGCTCCCAGTCGGTCGTCAGCTCCTCGACGAGGCGAGGGAGCGAGGCGAGCCAGCGGCTCCAGGACTCGTCACGACCGGCGATCGCCCGCAGACCGTCGGGGATCCTCATGGAGCACTCGGCCGTACCGGCAGGCGGTAGCCGGCCGGAGGCAGGTCCGCGGCGTCACGGCCCGACGGCGCGTCGGCCGTGACCTCGTCCAGCAGACCGTCGGCGAGCAGGCCGGCGAGCACGCGATGCCGCTGCGCATCCTCGGGCCAGGCGGCGGTGACGGCGGCGACGCTCACGGGTCCGACCGACTCGCGCAGCAGTGCCATGACACGACCGCGAGCCTGGCGGTCGGTGCCCGCCCATGCCTGTCGCCGTCGGACGGCGGCATGCACGTCGGGCGGGGAACCCGCTGCGAGCCAGGCGCACCGCTCGGCGATCGGGCACTGGACGCAGCGGGGGTTGCGCGCCGTGCAGACGAGCGCGCCGAGCTCCATCACGGCGGCGTTCCAGGCCGCGGCCTGGGCGTCCTCGGCCGGGACGAGGGCCGCAGCCCGTCGTTGCTCGGCGGCCGCCAGGTGCGGGGGCGGCAGGGCGGCCCCGTCGAGCGCCCGCGCCAGGACGCGGCGGACGTTCGTGTCGAGCACGACGGAGCGTCGCCCGTGTGCGAACGCCAGGACGGCGGCCGCCGTGTACGCGCCGACACCCGGGAGGGTCAGCAGCGTCGCCTCCTCGGTGGGGAGCACCCCGTCGTGCTCGCGGACGACGACGGCAGCGCACTCCTGCAGACGCAGCGCGCGTCGGGGATAGCCGAGGCCGCCCCAGGCGCGAAGCACCTCGTCGGTCCCGGCCGCGGCCAGGTCCGCAGCCCCGGGCCAGCGGGTCTGCCAGGCGCGCCAGACCGGTGCGACGCGCGAGACCGGCGTCTGCTGCAGCATGACCTCGCTCACGAGGACGCCCCAGGGCGTGCGGCCGGGCGCCCGCCAGGGCAGCGGACGGCGGGCCTCGGCGAACCAGCTGAGCACGGTCGGCACGAGGGGGTCGGACACGCGTCGATGATGCCCGACTTGTGCTGTCGGCGCGTCACGGCCACGTCCGGCGAGGCTCGTCGTAGCGTGGTCGGATGCGGAGTGCCCGATGAGCAGCGTCGTTCATCCGGTCGGTGAGAAGCCGGCCCGGGTCTACTGGGTCCGTCGGGGCCTCGTGGTCCTCCTCGTGCTGGCCGTCCTCGTGGCGGTCCTGTTCGGCGGCAAGGCCGCCCTCGGCTTCCTCGGTGGCTTGGGAAGCGGCGCGACGGCCGCCGTCACGCCCCCCGCACCGACCTCGACTTCGACCGCCGACGGTCCTACCGCCTGCGGGCCCTCGGACCTGCAGCTCGCGGTGACCACGAGCGCAGCCGGGTACCCGGCGGGAGCGAACCCGGAGCTCACGATCTCCGTGCTCAACAGCGGGTCGAGGAGCTGCACCTTCGACGCCTCGGCGGCCAACCGCGAGGTCGTCGTCACCTCCGGAACGGACCGCATCTGGTCGAGCAAGGACTGCCAGGGCAAGATCTCGGAGAACCTGCTCCTGCTCGCCGCGGGTGCGACCGCGCCGGAGACGGTGACGTGGGACCGCACACGGTCCGCCGCCGGGTGTCCGTCCGGGCTCCCGGCGCCGCGCCCCGGTACCTACAAGGCGACGGCCACGGTCGCGGGGATCACGGTCCCGGCGGCGGTGTTCACGCTCGACTGAGCTGCAGGTGTCAGACGTAGCGCTCGAGGATCGAGGACTCGGCCAGCCGGGAGAGGCCCTCGCGGACCGCACGGGCACGCTGCTCACCGACGCCGTCGACCGTCATCAGGTCCTCGACGCCGGCGGCGAGGAGCTTCTGCAGGCCCCCGAACTGGTGGACCAGGCGGTCCACGATCGTGCCGGGGATCCGCGGGACCTTCGACAGGAGCCGGAAGCCGCGCGGGGCCACGGCACCGTCGAGGGAGTCGTCGTGCACCGACAGCCCCACGAGCCGCGCGATGTGGGTGAGGTCGAGGAGCTCGTTGGCGTCCATCGCGGCCAGCCCGGTGTGGATATCGCTGAGGCGAGAGCTGCTCGGGACGTCGGCGTAGTCGCGCATCACGAGCAGGCGGTCGACGCCGACGCCGCCCACGAGCTCCTCGAGCTGGAGGGACATGAGCCGCCCGTCGGTGCCGAGCTCGACGACGTAGCCGGCGATCTCCTCCGAGATGCGGCGCACCATCTCCAGGCGCTGCACCACGGCGGCGACGTCGCGGACCGTGACGAGGTCCTCGATCTCCAGGGCCGACAGCGTGCCGCTCACCTCGTCGAGGCGTGACTTGTACCGCTCGAGCGTGGCCAGGGCCTGGTTCGCGCGGGACTGGATGACGTCGGAGCCCTCGAGCACGTAGCGATAGCCGCCGACGTACAGCGCGATGATCTGCATCGACTGGCTCACCGAGACGACGGGGAAGCCCGCCTGCTTGGCGACGCGCTCGGCCGTGCGGTGCCGGGTGCCGGACTCCGTGGTGGCGATCGTCGGGTCGGGCAGGAGCTGGACGGCGGCCCGCACGATGCGGCTCCCGTCTCGGTCCACGACGACGGCGCCGTCCATCTTCGCCAGCTCGCGCAGGCGCGTCGCGGAGAACTCGACGTCGAGCACGAAGCCACCCGAGCACATCGACTCCACGACGCGGTCGAAGCCGAGGACGATGAGTGCGCCGGTGCGTCCGCGCAGGATCCTCTCCAGCCCGTCGCGCAGCTCGGTTCCCGGCGCGACAGCGGCGAGGGTCGTCCGCAACAGCTCTTCAGTAGGACGCTCTGTGACCACTGCCCGATTCTAGCTGTGACCTGGGCCGTCGCCCGTCCGACGCGCAGCGTCCACGGCCTGCGCCAGATGGCTGACCTCGATGACTCGCATACCGTCGGGTACCTCGACGTCCACGGTGGACCCCGCGGGTACGACGGCGCGGCTGAAGCCGAGCCGCCTGGCTTCGGCCAGGCGCCGCCCGATGCCGGCGACGGTGCGGATCTCGCCGGCGAGCCCGACCTCCCCGATGGCCACGAGTCCGTCCCAGACGGGGACGTCGGCGGTCGCGCTGGCGACCGCCAGCGCGATCCCCAGATCGGAGGCCGGGGTCGCGACCCGAGCACCGCCGACCGTCGAGACGTAGACGTCACGATCGCCGAGCGGCGCGCCCGCCCGTCGCTGCAGCACGGCGAGCACCATCGCGAGCCGGGAGGAGTCGACGCCGCTGGTGGTGCGGCGGGGGTTGGACAGCAGGCTCGGGACGACAAGTGCCTGCACCTCGACGGCCATCGGGCGACGGCCCTCGAGAGTCACGGTCACGCAGGTCCCGGCGACGGGCTGCGTGGTGCGCGACAGGAACAGGCCGCTCGGGTCCGCGAGCTCGACGATGCCCTGCTCGGTCAGGTCGAAGCAGCCGACCTCGTCCGTCGGGCCGTAGCGGTTCTTGGTGGCGCGCACCATGCGCAGGCGCGTGTGGGCGTCACCCTCGAACTGGCACACGACGTCGACCAGGTGCTCCAGCGTGCGCGGACCGGCGACCGAGCCGTCCTTGGTGACGTGGCCGACGAGCAGCGCAGGGATGCCGCGCTCCTTGGCGACGGCGATGAGCGCAGCAGCCACCTCGCGGACCTGGGAGACGCCGCCGGGCGCGCCGTCCACCTGGGTGGAGGAGATCGTCTGGACCGAGTCGACCACCAGGAGGGTCGGCTCGACCAGCTCGACGTGCCCGAGGACGGTGCCGAGGTCGGTCTCGGCTGCGAGCAGCAGCCCCGGCGCGACGGCCCCGATCCGTTCGGCGCGCAGCCGTACCTGGCCCGCCGACTCCTCACCGGTGACGTAGAGCACCCGGGCCCCCGGCTCGCGTCCGAGGCGGCCTGCGACGTCGAGGAGAAGGGTCGACTTGCCGACACCCGGCTCGCCGGCGACCAGCACGACGGCCCCCGGGACGAGGCCGCCGCCGAGCACCCGGTCGAGCTCGCCGACCCCGGTGGGTCGTGCCCGGGCGGCCTCGACGTCGATCTCGCCGATCGGACGGGCGGGGGTGCGCGCGGGGCTGGTGGCTGTCGTGCGGGGGCCGGTCGGCGCGGACTCCTCGACCACCGAGCCCCAGGCCTGGCACTCGGGGCAGCGACCCGCCCACTTCGCGGTGGTCCAGCCGCACTCGCGGCACGCCCACGCCGGGCGTGGCGACCGGGAAGCCCGCGAGCCGCGACCGGAGGCGTATGTCGTGGAGGTCATCGCCGCAGGTTAGCCGCGGGCTCCGACAGGCGACGCGGCGGAGCGTCGGGGATGCGCCGTGGTCAGGCCATAGGCTGACCCGGACGACAGGGGAGGGCGATCAACGATGGACGAACAGGCCGGCACGAGCGGGGCGGGCACGACGCGTGCCAGGACGAGGAAGGCCCGGCGCCGGGTCCCGATGTGGGTCTACGTCGCCGTGGGTGTTCTCGTGGTCGCCCTCGCCCTGGTGACGGCGCTCGTCCTCAGCAACCGAGGAGGCAGCGTGGTCCCCGAGGCCGAGGTGGTCACCCTGCCGGTCCCGACGCCAACGGTCTCCGCGATCACCCGGGAGACCGGGACCGCCTTCTACGACGCGCTGCCCTCCACCGTCCTCGCCTACGCCATGGACGAGTCGACGGCGGCGCCTGAGCTCGGCACCCTCGGCGCCTATGAGGGCTACCGGCTCGGCTACACCGATGGCTCCTCGACGGTGACTCTCCTCGCCGGCCAGTGGGAGGACGCCGCGAAGGCGACCGCCGCCTACGCCGCCCTGAGCGGGACCGGTGCCGGGGCGACGGCGAGCGCCACCCCGTCCGCTGACGCCTCCGCCACCCCGTCGGCGACCTCCGCTGCCACCACGTCGGGCGATGTCACCGCCGGCGGCGCCGTCGTCGGCTCGTGGTCGATGACCACGAACGCCGACGGGACCGGGGTGCTCACCTGGTCGAACAGCACGGTCGTCCTGCAGCTGAGCGGCCCTGCAGGCGCGCTGCACGACCTCTACGAGGCGTTCCCGCTGTGAGCGGCACCGCGGTCGGCAAGCCCCGCGTCGGCATCCTCGGCGGCGGGGTCATGGGCGAGGCGATCCTCGCCGCGGTCCTGCGCGGCGGCTGGGACACCGACGGCGTCGAGGTCAGCGAGCGCTACGCGCTGCGCGCCACCGAGATCGCCGCCAGGCACGGCGTCCGGGTCGACCGCACTCCTGCGCAGCTCGCCTCCCGGGTCGAGGTGCTCGTCGTCGCGCTCAAGCCGCAGGACGTCCCGACGGTCCTCGCCGAGATCGCGGGATCCCTGCGCCCCGGCGCTCTGGTGGTCAGCGTCGCGGCCGGGCTGACGACGACGGCGATCGCCGCGCACCTGCCGGCAGGCACCGCGGTGGTCCGGGTCATGCCCAACACGCCGGCCGTGATCGGCGAGGGGGCGGCCGCCATCTGCGCGGGACCCGCGGCCACCGACGCCAACCTCGCCCTCGTGGAGACCCTCCTCGCGGCGACCGGCCTCGTGCTGCGCGTCGCGGAACCGATGATGGACGCCGTCACGGCGATCTCGGGCTCCGGCCCGGCCTACGTCTTCTACCTCGTCGACGCCCTCGCCGAGGCCGGTGTGCTGCTCGGCCTGACCAGGGCGCAGTCGTTGGCCCTCGCGACGGCGACCTTCCGTGGGGCGGCCGGCCTCCTCGACTCCTCGGGGGAGCACCCCGTGGTGCTGCGCGAGCGCGTCTCCTCGCCGGGCGGGACGACGGTCGCCGGCCTGCGTGAGCTCGACGCGCACGGGGTGCGCGCCGGGATCCTCGCCGCGGCCGAGGCCGCACGGGACCGCTCGCTCGAGCTCGGCAGGGCCGCGACACCGGCGGTTCCTGCGGTCGGCGGTCGCACGGACGCCACGGAGCAGTGAGCAGCGCCCGCCCGCCGGCGATGAGCGACGTCGCCGTCCTCGCCGGGGTCTCGCACCAGACGGTCTCCCGGGTGCTCAACGACCACCCGAGCGTCCGCCCGGAGACGCGGCTGCGGGTGCTCGAGGCGATCGACAGCCTCGGCTACCGACGCAACTCGGCGGCCAGGACCCTCGTCACGCGGCGCTCGGGCACGATCGGGGTCATCACGCCGGGGTCAGCGCTCTTCGGGCCGACGAGCACCCTGATCGCGATCGAGGAGGCCGCGCGTGACAGCGGTCTGTTCGTCTCGATGGCGACGGTCCGGCGCTGGGACGCCGGCGAGGTGCGCACCGCGCTCGATCACTTCATGGACCAGGGCGTCGACGGCGCCGTCGTCGTGGCGCCGCAGGACGACGCCCTCGACGCCGTGCTCGCCTACGCCCCGAAGATCCCGGTCGTGATGGTCGGCTCGCACGAGGTTCCCGAGGGGATCGTGCACGCCGTCGCGGTCGACCACTACGCGGGCGCGCGTGCCGCGGTGCGGCACCTGCTCGATCTCGGGCACGCCGACGTCGTGCACCTGGCCGGACCGCCTGTCTGGATCGACGCCCGCGAGCGTCGGCGAGGCTGGCACGACGAGCTCGTCGCTGCCGGGGTCGAGCCGCACAGGCCGATCGCCGGGGACTGGTCGGCGGAGCGGGGCTACCGCGTGGGCCTCGACCTCGCGCAGGCGGGGCTCCCGACCGCCGTCTTCGCCGCGAACGACCAGCTCGCGCTCGGTCTGCTGCACGCCTTCGCCGAACGGGGGGTGCGCGTCCCTCTCGACGTGTCCGTCGTGGGCTTCGACGACGTCGACGGTTCGGCTCATTTCGTGCCTCCGCTGACCACGGTGCGGCAGGAGTTCGCGACCCTCGGGCGTCGTTGCCTCGACGTCCTGCGGTTGGCGATCGCCGGCGAGCCGACGCGGTCCGCCGCGATCCCGCCACGCCTCGTCATCCGTGCGAGCACGGGGAAGCCGCGTCCGAACGGGGGTTGACAGGCAAGATGTGAGCGCTAACATCATCTTTGGGTCGCAACGACGCGAGAAGGAGCACGGATGAGCACCGAGAACGGCGCGGGCGACGTGCGGGCAGCGATCGGCGAGGGCAAGGCCGTCCTCGGCATCGAGCTCGGCTCCACCCGCATCAAGGCGACCCTCATCACGCCGGACGGCTCCCCGATCGCCTCCGGCAGCCACGACTGGGAGAACCAGTTCGTCGACCGGACGTGGACCTACTCCCTGGACGCCGTCTGGTCCGGAGTGCAGGACTGCGTCTCCGTGCTGCTGACGGACGTGGAGCAGCGGTACGGCGTCCGCCTGACGAACCTCGCGGCGCTCGGCGTCTCGGCGATGATGCACGGCTACCTCGCGTTCGACGCCGACGACGAGCTCCTCGTGCCGTTCCGCACCTGGCGCAACACGAGCACCGGGCCGGCCGCCGCCGAGCTGAGCGAGCTCTTCGGCCACAACATCCCCCTGCGCTGGTCGGTCGCGCACCTCTACCAGGCGATCCTCGACGAGGAGCCGCACGCGCCGCACGTCGCCTCGCTCACCACGCTCGCCGGCTACGTCCACTGGCGCCTGACCGGCCGCCGTGTGCTCGGCGTGGGCGACGCCTCCGGTGTCTTCCCGATCGACCCGGCGACCAAGGACTACGACGAGAAGATGCTCGCGCAGCTCGACGCGCTCCTCGCCGCCCGGCGCCCGGGCCTGCGGACGAAGGACCTCCTGCCGCAGGTGCTCGTCGCGGGCCAGGAGGCGGGCCGGCTCACCGAGGCCGGCGCCGCGCTGCTCGACCCCTCGGGCACGCTGCAGGCGGGTGCCCCCCTCTGCCCGCCCGAGGGCGACGCCGGCACCGGGATGGTCGCGACGAACGCCGTCGCCCCGCGCACGGGCAACGTCAGCGTCGGGACGAGCATCTTCGCGATGGTGGTCCTCGAGCGGGCGCTGGAGCGCGTGCACCACGAGCTCGACCTGGTCACCACGCCGGCCGGCGACCTCGTCGCGATGGTGCACTGCAACAACGGCGCGAGCGAGCTCGGTGCCTGGGCCGAGGTGTTCGGCCGGTTCGCCGCAGCGCTCGGTCACCCGGCGGAGCCGGACGCGGTGTTCGGCGCGCTGCTCCGCGAGGCGGTCGAGGGTGAGGCCGACGGTGGCGGCCTCCTCGCCTACAACTACCTCTCGGGGGAGCCGATCACCGGCCTGGACGAGGGGCGGCCGCTCGTGGTCCGCACTCCCGACAGCAGGCTGACGCTCGCCAACTTCATGCGCACGCAGGTCTACGGCGCCTTCGGCACCCTCAGCCTCGGGATGCGTGTCCTGGCCGCGGAGGGTGTCGAGATCGACACGCTCTTCGCGCACGGCGGCATGTTCCGGACGGCGGGAGTCGCCCAGCGCCTGCTGGCCGCTGCCGTCGGTGCGCCGGTCGCCGTCTCGCGGACCGCGAGCGAGGGTGGGCCGTGGGGGATGGCCGTGCTGGCCGCCTATCTCGGTGCCGCCGGCGGACAGGACCTCGGCACCTTCCTGAGCACGCAGGTCTTCGGTTCCGCCGAGGTCGACGTGGTCGACCCCGATGCCGACGACGTGGCCGGCTACGCCACCTTCCTCGACCGCTACGAGGCCGGCCTCGCGGTCGAGCGCGCGGCGGTGGAAGCGCTCCAGGGCGGCCCCCGATGACCCGACGAGGAGAACGATGAGCGCGCCGACGGGGTTGGCCGGCTACGGGGCAGCCGTGATCGAGGAGGTCGAGCTGGTCCGCCGGCTCGTCTGCGACCTGCACGCCGAGCTGCCGCGCTGGGGGCTGGTCGTCTGGACGGCCGGCAACGTCTCGCAGCGGCTGCGCAGCGCGGACCTGCTCGTCATCAAGCCCTCCGGGGTCCGCTACGACGAGCTCACCCCGGACGCGATGGTCGTCTGCGACCTCGACGGGAACCTCGTGGAGGGCACGCGCTCGCCGTCCTCGGACACCGCGGCGCACGCCTACGTCTACCGGAACATGCCGGAGGTCGGCGGCGTGGTGCACACCCACTCGACCTACGCGACGGCATGGGCAGCACGTGCCGAGCCGATCCCCTGCGTGCTGACGATGATGGGCGACGAGTTCGGTGGGGACGTGCCGATCGGCCCGTTCGCGCTGATCGGCGACGACTCGATCGGCCAGGGCATCGTCGAGACCCTGCGCGGCTCACGCAGCCCGGCAGTCCTCATGCGCAACCACGGGCCGTTCACGATCGGCGCCGACGCCACGGAAGCGGTCAAGGCCGCCGTCATGGTCGAGGAGGTCGCCAGGACCGTGCACATCTCGCGCCAGCTCGGCGAGCCGCTGCCGATCGCGCAGACCGACATCGACCGCCTCTACGACCGCTACCAGCACGTCTACGGGCAGTAGGCCCCCGACGCCAGGAATTGTCCGCACGACGCATGACCGACCTGCAGTGACGAAGGAGTCAGCATGACGAAGCCGTACGCCGACCGTGAGGTCTGGTTCCTCACCGGCAGCCAGACCCTCTACGGCGAGGAGACCCTGCGTCAGGTGGCCGAGCAGTCGCAGGAGGTCGCCCGCGCGCTTGACGCCTCGCCCGACGTGCCGGTGCGGATCGTGTGGAAGCCCGTGCTCAAGGACACCGAGTCGATCCGGCGCGCGATGATCGACGCCTCCTCCGACGACCGCGTGCTCGGTGTCATCACCTGGATGCACACCTTCAGCCCGTCGAAGATGTGGATCCAGGGCCTCGACCAGCTGCGCAAGCCGCTGCTGCACCTGCACACGCAGGCCAACGTCGCGCTGCCGTGGGACACGATCGACTTCGACTTCATGAACCTCAACCAGGCTGCGCACGGCGACCGCGAGCACGGCTACATCCAGGCCCGGCTCGGCATCGCCCGCACGACGGTCGTCGGTCACGTGAGCAACCCGGCGGTCACCGCCCGTGTCGGCACCTGGGTTCGCGGGGCCGCCGGCTGGGCCGCGACGCACGAGCTGCGGCTCGCCCGCTTCGGCGACAACATGCGCTACGTCGCGGTCACGGAGGGGGACAAGACCGAGGCCGAGCTGCGCTTCGGCGTCTCGGTCAACACCTGGGGCGTCAACGAGCTCGCCGAGGCGGTCGAGGCCGTCGAGACCTCCGCCGTCGACGCGCTCGTCGCGGAGTACGAGGACCTCTATGACGTCGTGCCCGAGCTCCGGCTCGGCGGCGAGCGTCACGAGTCGCTGCGCTACGCCGCTCGCCAGGAGGCGGCCATCGAGGGCTTCCTCACCGAGCTCGGGGCGAAGGCCTTCACGACGACCTTCGAGGACCTCGGCGCGCTGCGCCAGCTCCCGGGCATGGCTGTGCAGCGCCTGATGGCGAAGGGCTACGGATTCGGCGCCGAGGGTGACTGGAAGACGGCGATCCTGGTCAGGGCCGCGAAGGTGATGGGCGAGGGCCTTCCCGGCGGTGCCTCGCTGATGGAGGACTACACCTATGACCTCACGCCGGGCGAGGAGGTCATCCTCGGAGCGCACATGCTCGAGGTCTGCCCCTCGCTGACGACGGCCAAGCCGAGCGTCGAGATCCACCCGCTCGGTATCGGCGGCAGGGAGGACCCCGTCCGGATGGTCTTCTCGGCCGACCCCGGCAACGGTGTCGTCGTGGCGATGTCGGACATGCGCGACAGGTTCCGGCTCACGGCGAACGTGGTCGACGTCGTCCCCCCGGCTGCCCCGCTCCCGCACCTGCCGGTGGCCCGCGCCGTGTGGAAGCCGAGACCCGACTTCACGACCTCGGCCGAGGCCTGGCTCACCGCCGGTGCTGCTCACCACAGCGTGCTCAGCACGCAGGTGGGGGTCGAGGCCTTCGAGGTCTTCGCGGAGATCGCCCGCACCGAGATGCTCGTGATCGACGAGAGCACGACCCGTTCATCGTTCCGTGACCAGGTTCGCTGGAACGCCGTCTACTACCGCCTGGCCCAGGGCCTCTGAGCAGCTTGCGCTGACGCTTCTGCTGTTGAACGGACTTCGTTTTCTTTCGAAGTTCGTCGCTTCGCCGTGCCCGTTCCGGGCGTCCATGATCGTCATCGTCGACTCCGTCCTGCGCGAAAGTCCTGCTAAACGTTGTCGCATGGGACCTCCGGCCCCCACATAGCGGCTTCATAGCCAACGTTATGATTTCGCAATCAAAAGTTGAGTTCAAGAAGTTGACCGGGTTGTGCCGCAGCCAGCACAGTGGACGGGTGCTCAACGAAGAGGTCGAGGTGCTCCCCGTGACTGTGCGTCGCGAGCGGATGCTCGACGTGATCGCCGAACGCCAGTTCGTGCGGGTCGCCGATCTTGCGGGCATCTTCGGTGTCTCCGACGTCACCGTGCGGACCGATCTCGCGGCGCTCGAGCTCGAGCAGGGCGTCCGGCGCGTCCGCGGTGGAGCACTGGCACCCGCGAGCCCGGTCCGCTCCGAGCACTCCTACGAGGAGGCGTCGCGGCGGATGCCGGCCGAGAAGGCGGCGATCGCCGGCCACGCCGCAGGGATGGTCGACTCCGGCATGAGCGTGCTCCTCGACGTCGGGAGCACGACGACGGCCATCGCTCGCGCCCTGGTGGCCCGCACCGAGCTCGAGCGAGTGACCGTCGTGACCAACGGCCTCACCGTCGCCCTCGAGCTCGAGGCGGCGCTCGGGCGGATCACCGTCGTCGTCCTCGGCGGCACGCTGCGGCGGCTGCAGCACTCGCTCGTCGACCCGTGGGCCTCGTTCGTCCTGGGCCGGCTGCACGCGGACCTGGCCTTCGTCGGCTGCAACGGCGTCGACGCCGATCGCGGGGTGACGAACCTCAACCTCCCGGAGGCGGAGGTCAAGGCGCGGATGGTCGCGGCGGCCGCGCGCACCGTCGTCGTCGCCGACGGCTCCAAGATCGGCCAGGTCCACCTGGCCAAGGTCGCCGACATCGGCGAGATCGGGACGGTCCTCACGGGCCCGTCCGCCCCTGCTGTCGAGCTCTCCCGGCTGCGTCGCAGCGGGGTCGAGGTCGTGCAGGTCGAGTAGCACCCCCCACTTCCTGACCGGTGACGAGCACCACGGTCAGGAGAGCCCGGGTCGGTCAGGAGAGCCCCGACCGCCCACATCACGAAGATGCAGTTTCTCGAGGAGGAGAAATGGTTCTCAAGAAGTTCGTCGCCATCGCGGCGGGCATGACACTCGCACTGGGCCTCGCTGCGTGCAGCGGTGGCGGTGCGGGATCGACCGAGTCGTCCGCGGCGCCCGGAGCGTCCGACAGCGCGGCGCCGGCAGCAGGTGGCCTCATCGGGGTCGCCATGCCGACGCAGACCTCGTCCCGCTGGATCGCCGACGGCGACGCCGTCAAGAAGGGCCTGGAGGCCGCCGGCTACACGGTGGACCTGCAGTTCGCCAACGACGACATCCCGACCCAGCAGCAGCAGGTCGACCAGATGATCACCAAGGGCGCCGAGCTCCTGATCATCGCGTCGATCGACGGCACCACGCTGTCCGGCCAGCTCGACGCCGCCAAGGCCAAGGGCATCCCCGTCGTCGCCTACGACCGGCTGATCCGTGACTCGGCGAACGTCGACTTCTACGTGACGTTCGACAACTTCAAGGTCGGCATCCAGCAGGCCACCTCGCTGCTGGTCGGCCTGGGCATCCTCAACGAGGACGGCTCGCAGGGCACGGCCAAGGGCCCGTTCAACATCGAACTCTTCGCCGGTTCGCTGGACGACAACAACGCCTTCTTCTTCTTCAACGGCGCCATGTCGATCCTTCAGCCGCTGATCGACGACGGCACGCTGGTCGTCAAGTCCGGCCAGACCGACATCAACCAGGTCAACATCCTGCGCTGGCAGCAGGAGACGGCGCAGAAGCGCATGGAGGACCTGCTCACCCAGGCCTACAACGACGGCTCCAAGGTCCAGGGCGTCCTCTCCCCGTACGACGGCCTGTCCCGCGGCATCCTCACCGCGCTCGGCAACGCCGGCTACGGCCCGACCATCGCCGACGGCATGCCCATCGTCACCGGTCAGGACGCGGAGATCGAGTCCGTCAAGCTGATCGACACCGACGTGCAGTTCGCATCGATCTTCAAGGACACCCGCAAGCTCGCCGACCAGGCCATCAAGGTCGCCGAGGCGTACCTGGGGGGCACCGAGCCCGAGGCGAACAACACCAAGGACTACGACAACGGTGTGAAGGTCGTCCCGTCCTTCCTGCTCGAGTCGGACATCGTCTACAAGGACACGATCCAGAAGCTCCTGGTCGACTCGGGCTACTGGACTGCTGACGAGGTCAAGACCGGGATTGCTGCCGGCTGACCTGATCCACCGTGCCGGTCCGGAGGGGGAGGCCCCTCCGGACCGGCCATCGGACGGTCCACGACCAGACGAGAGGCGAGACGCATGACCAACACCATCTTGGAGATGCGCTCCATCACCAAGACCTTCCCTGGCGTCAAGGCGCTCCAGGACGTCACGCTCGAGGTCGAGCGAGGCGAGATCCATGCCATCTGCGGAGAGAACGGCGCAGGCAAGTCGACCCTGATGAAGGTCCTCTCGGGTGTCTACCCCCACGGCACCTATGACGGCGAGATCGTCTTCGAGGGCAAGAGCACGCGCTTCGGGTCGATCAACGACTCCGAGGACAAGGGCATCGTCATCATCCACCAGGAGCTCGCTCTGGTGCCCTACCTGTCGGTGGCCGAGAACATCTTCCTCGGCAACGAGCAGCGCGGCTTCGGTGGGCTGGTGGACTGGAACAAGACCAACGCCGAGGCGGCGAAGCTGCTCGCCCGCGTGGGTCTGAAGGAACAGCCGGTCACCCCGGTGGGTACCTTGGGCGTCGGCAAGCAGCAGCTCATCGAGATCGCCAAGGCGCTGTCCAAGCGGGTCAAGCTGCTCATCCTGGACGAGCCGACGGCCGCACTGAACGACTCCGACTCCGAGCACCTGCTCGACCTGCTCCGCCACCTCAAGGGGCAGGGCATCACCTCGATCATGATCTCGCACAAGCTCAACGAGATCGACCACATCGCCGACCGGACGACGATCATCCGCGACGGCCGCACGATCGAGACGATCGACATGTCCGAGCCCGGGTCCAGCCAGGACCGGATCATCAAGGGCATGGTCGGCCGGGAGCTGGAGAACCGCTACCCGAAGCGGACCCCCGAGATCGGCGCCGAGGTGCTCCGGGTCGAGGACTGGACGGTGCACCACCCCACCCAGTCCGACCGGATCGTGGTGGACGGCGCGACCTTCAACGTCCGAGCCGGCGAGGTCGTCGGCATCGCCGGTCTCATGGGCGCCGGGCGCACCGAGCTCGCGATGAGCATGTTCGGCCGTTCCTACGGCCGCAACATCAGCGGCCGGGTCTTCAAGGGTGGCGAGGAGATCAAGACCCACACGGTCTCCGAGGCGATCGCCCACGGCATCGCGTATGCGACCGAGGACCGCAAGACGTACGGGCTGAACCTCATCGAGGACGTCAAGCGGAACATCAGCGCGGCTGGGCTCCACAAGCTCTCGAGCTACGGGTGGGTGAACGGCAACGAGGAGCTCAAGATCGCTGAGGAGTACCGCGGAACCCTCAACATCAAGACCCCGAACGTGCACGTCGCCGCCGGTCAGCTGTCCGGTGGCAACCAGCAGAAGGTCGTCCTGTCGAAGTGGATCTACACCGACCCGGACGTGCTGATCCTCGACGAGCCGACCCGGGGCATCGACGTGGGCGCGAAGTACGAGATCTACACCATCATCAACCGGCTGGTCGCCTCAGGTAAGGCGGTCGTCGTCATCTCCTCCGAGCTGCCCGAGCTGTTGGGCATCTGCGACCGGATCTACACCCTGGCCTTCGGCCGGATCACCGGCGAGGTCCCGGTCGCAGAGGCCACCCAGGAGCGACTCATGGAGCTCATGACCAAAGAAAAGGAACAGGCGAAATGAGCGTCGTGGCCAACACTTGGGACACCGTCTCCCGGAACCTCGGAGCCCTCTGGAAGAGCGCTGCGCTCCGGCACGTACGGTCTGCCGTGGGCTCGCTGACCCGGAACATGCAGTCGAGTGGGATCTACGTCGCGTTCGTCGCGATCGTCGCCCTGTTCGCCTGGCAGACCGACGGCCTGCTGCTGGGGCCGACAAACCTCACCAACCTCGTCCTGCAGTACTCCTACATCCTGATCCTCGCGATCGGCATGGTGATGGTCATCATCGCCGGGCACATCGACCTGTCGGTCGGATCGCTCGTCGCGCTCGTCGGCGCCGTCAGCGCCACCGTCGTCGTACGGCAGGGAATGCCCTGGTGGGTCGGCGTCCTGGCCGGGCTGCTGGTCGGCGTCGCGGCCGGCGTATGGCAGGGGTTCTGGGTCGCGTTCGTCGGGATCCCGGCGTTCATCACCACCCTCGCCGGGATGCTCCTGTTCCGGGGCCTGACGGCGCTCGTGCTGAACAACATCTCACTCGGGCCCTTCAACAGCCCGTACACGGAGATCGCGGCCGGATTCGAGAACGGGCTGCTCGGCGGCAAGGGGTACGACCTGTTCACCCTGCTCGTGTTCGCCGTCGCGGTGGTCGCCTACGCCGTGGCCTCGTGGCGGGCACGCGCCGCCAAGCAGGCCTACCAGCAGGCGGTCGAGGGCATCCCGCAGTTCGCCCTCAAGGTCCTCGCGGTCGGCGCGGTCGTGATGGCGTTCGCCTGGCAGCTCGCCCACAACCGCGGTCTGCCGATCGTGCTCATGATCATGGCTGTCCTCATCATCGCCTACACGTTGGTGACCACCCGGACGGTCTTCGGCCGGCACGTCTATGCGATGGGCGGCAACCGGACCGCGGCCGCGCTCTCCGGCGTCAAGACCAAGTGGGTCAACTTCGGCGTCATGCTCAACATGGGCGTGCTCGCCGGCGTGGCCGGCGTCGTCTTCTCCTCGCGCTCCAATGCGGCCCAGCCCGGTGCCGGCAACATGTTCGAGCTCGACGCGATCGCCGCCTGCTTCATCGGTGGCGCGTCGGTCTCCGGTGGTGTCGGCACGGTCGGTGGTGCGATGGTCGGCGGTCTGATCATGGCCGTGATGAGCAACGGCATGCAGCTGCTCAGCATCGAGACCTCGTTCCAGCAGGTGGTCAAGGGTCTCGTGCTGCTGCTCGCCGTGGCGTTCGACATCTACAACAAGCGGCGCTCCGGCTCGGTGCGCTGACCGTTCGGCACGACTGGGCCCGGACCGCCACGGTGGTCCGGGCCCAGTCGCATGCGGTGCCCGCCCCGCGGGTGGGCCCGGCGCCGCGGTGTCAGGGCCGCTGCGCGAACCGCTCCAGCAGGTCGGCGTGGCCGGAGACGATGAGGATGTCGTTGGGCAGGATGCGCGTCTCCGGTGTCGAGAAGACGAAGTCCTGTCCCGGTGACTTCACCCCGAGCACGGTCACGCCGTAGCGCGTGCGCACCTGCGACTGCGCGAGCGTGAAGCCGTGCGTCTCCTGCGGCGGGCTCATCTTCACGATCGTGAAGTTGTCCTCGACCTCGATGTAGTCCAGCAGGCGCCCCGAGACCAGGTGCGCGAGCCGCACGCCGGCATCGGCCTCGGGCAGCACGACGTGGTGCGCCCCGATCCGCTCCAGGATCCGCGCGTGCTCCGGCGAGATCGCCTTCGCCCAGATCTGCGGCGTGCCGAGGTCCACCAGGTTCGCGGTGATCAGGACGCTCGCCTCCAGCGAGGTGCCCACCCCGACCACCGCGACCGGGAAGTCCTTGGCCGCGACCTGGACGAGTGCCTCGGGGTTCGTCGCGTCGGCCTCGACCAGCGGGAACCGGCCGGTGAACTGCTTGACCAGGGCGGCCGAGCGCTCGACGGCGAGGACGTCACGTCCTTGCTCCTCGAGCGTCGTGGCGAGCGCGGCGCCGAAGCGGCCGATCCCGATGACCAGGACGCCGGAGCCGGAGCGGTCCTTGCCGGGCCGCGATGACGGGGTGCTGCGGTTGTCAGCCAAGGATCGGCCTCTCCTCGGGGTACCGGATGACCCGGCGCCGGTCACGCAGCGCGAGTGCGGCTGCGACGGTCATGGTTCCCGTCCGTCCGACGAACATGAGGCCGGACAGCAGGTACTTGGCGGACTCGGGCATGTCTATTCCTGTGCTCAGCCCGACGGTGGCGAAGGCCGAGATCACCTCGAACAGCACGCGGTCGAGCTTCTCCCCGGTGACGGCGAGCAGGGCGAGGCTGGACAGCAGCACGATCGTCGCGCCGACGAAGGCGACGGCGACCGCCAGGCGCAGGCTCTCGCGCGGGATGCGGCGGCCGAACGCCTCGACGTCGCGGTCGCCGCGGGCCTCGGCGATGATCGCCAGGATCATCACCGCCAGCGTGGTCACCTTGATGCCGCCCGCCGTCGACGCGCTGCCGCCGCCGACGAACATCAGGGCGTCGGTCACCAGCCAGCTCGACTCGTGCATCGACCCCGTCGGCACGGTGGTGAAACCCCCGGACCGAGGCATGACCCCGGCCATCAGGGAGGCGAGCACCTTCCCGGAGCCGTCGAGGCGACCGAAGGAGTCCGGGTTCGTCCACTCGAACAGGCCGATGACCAGGGCGCCGACCGCCGCGAGGATCGCGGAGGTCGCCAGGGTCAGCTTGGTGTGCAGCGTCCAGCGAGCCGTGTCCGTGCGCCGGCGCCACAGGTCGAGGATCACCGGGAAGCCGAGCGAGCCGAGCGCCACGCCCACCAGGATCGGGGCGCCGATCCACCAGTCCGACGGATGTTCCGTCATGCCGCCGACGGTCGGGACGAAGCCCGCGTTGTTGAACGCGGAGACGCCGTAGAAGATCGCGTGCCACGCGGCCTCCCCGACGGTCTCACGCAGGGCGACGAACCGGGGGAAGAGGACGGCGGCGACGACGAGTTCGATGGTGGTACTGGTCACCACGATCACCTGGAGCAGCGCGCCGACCTCACCGAGCCGCGAGACCTTCGTCTCCGAGGCCGTGAGCAGCCGCTGGGTGAGGCCGATCCGGCGGGAGACGGCCATGCCGAGCAAGGAGGCCAGCGTCATGACGCCGAGCCCGCCGATCTGGATCCCGACGAGGATCACGACCTGGCCCGACGTCGACCAGAAGGCCGCGGTGTCGACGGTCGTCAGCCCGGTGATGCAGACCGCCGAGGTCGCGGTGAAGAGGGCGTCGGCCACGGAGGCGCCCTGGCCGCTCGCGCTGGCCTGGGGCAGCAGCAGGAGCCCGGTGAACACCGCGATGACGCCGGCGAAGACGAGGACGGCGAGCCGGGCGGGGGAGTGACGTGCGGCGTCGTCGACCAGCTCGCGGGCGGCCAGGAGCGGGCGGGGCAGCTGCACCGATCACCTCCTGGCCAGACGAGCAGTGGCATCCTGGCTCGGACGCTCCCGGCGTCCACTGTGGCACGCGACGGCGTTACGGTGAGTCATGCACACGCGTGTGGTGTGGTCCTCGGCGCTGCTGGACTACGACTTCGGCCCGGCTCATCCGATGGCTCCCTTGCGGCTCGACGCCACCTTCGGGCTCGCTCGTGAGCTCGGCGTCCTCGACCTGCCGCAGGTCGAGCTGGTCGCTGCGGAGCCGGCGGGCGAGGCCGTCCTGGACCGGGCCCACACAGCGGCCTACGTGGCAGCAGTCCGCCACTGCTCGCAGACCGGCGACCTCGACCTCGACCACGGGCTCGGCAACGACGACAACCCCGTCTTCCGTGGGATGCACGAGTCCGCGGCCCGGGTCGTCTCCGGGAGCGTCGACGGCGCGCTGGCGGTCTGGCGGGGTGAGGCCGACCACGCCGTGAACCTCGCGGGCGGCATGCATCACGCCATGCCCGACCACGCCTCCGGCTTCTGCGTCTACAACGACGCGGTCGCCGCGATCCGTGCCGTTCTCGACTCCGGCGCCGAGCGGGTGGCGTACGTCGACATCGACGCGCACCACGGGGACGGCGTCGAGCTGGCCTTCTGGGACGACCCCCGCGTGATGACGATCTCCATCCACGAGTCGGGTCACTCGCTCTTCCCGGGGACCGGGCACCCGGGTGACCTTGGAGGCAACGGCGCGCGGGGCCATGCGGTCAACCTCGCCCTGCCCGAGCGCACCGGCGACGGTCCGTGGCTGCGGGCCTTCGCCTCCCTGGTCCCGCCCCTGCTGCGGGCCTTCCGTCCACAGCTCGTCGTCAGCCAGCACGGCTGCGACGCGCACCGCCTCGACCCGCTGACGAACCTCGCGGTCTCGGTGGACGCCCAGCGCGAGGCCGCCGTGATGCTGCACGACCTCGTGCACGAGGTGGCCGACGGACGATGGCTGGCTCTCGGGGGCGGCGGGTACGCGGTGGCGCATGTCGTGCCGCGCGTGTGGTCGCACCTGCTGGGCATCGCCGCCCACGCCCCGATCGCCGTCGACACCCCGCTCCCGGAGCACTGGCGCCACCACGCCGCTGAGGCCTGGGGGGTGCAGATCCCCCAGACGATGGGTGACGGCGTCACGCTGCCGCGCCTACGGGTCTTCTCCGACGGCTACGACCCGGCCGACGACATCGACCGGGCGATCCTGGCCACCCGCACCGCCGCGTTCCACTGGCACGACCTCGATCCGTTGCTCGACTGACCGACCTGAGCAGGGCCGTTCGGGCGATCATGAGCACCCGTCACTCTGTTCGCCCCTTTCACAGGCGTATCACCAGGCCCTAGGGTGTGCGAAGCGCGATCTGTGCGATCAGCGCGACGGGTGCCGACGGACTCTCCCGCGGCCACGGCACGAGGAGCGGACGAGGATGACCAGTGGGCCCGAGGGGTCGCGGCTGCGCTACCTCACTGTCGCGGAGGTCGCCGAGACGATGCGCGTCTCGAAGATGACCGTCTACCGGCTCGCCCGTTCGGGCGAGCTGCCGGCCGTCCGCGTCGGCCGCTCCTACCGCGTCCCCCAGGACGCACTCGACGCCTTCCTCGCCTCGTCCCCCGCGGCGCTCGGCGATCAGGGCGACACCTCCCGTCGCAGCGGGTGAGCACGGCGGGCGTACTCCCTGCGGGGCTCTCACGCCGACGGTGCGTCGCTGCTCCGGGCGCACGGTAGACTGAACAACGGACTTTTCCGCGCGCGCCCTCCGGCAGCTCTGACCGGTGACGTGCAGACCCGAATTGCGAGGACCCATGGGCTCCGTCATCAAGAAGCGTCGCAAGCGCATGGCGAAGAAGAAGCACCGCAAGCTGCTGCGCAAGACGCGCCACCAGCGTCGCAACAAGAAGTGATCCTGCGGTTCGTCTGAACCGGCGGAAGCCTCGGGCCCGGCCTCGTGCCGGGCCTTCGGCGTCTTCGGGGGTGAGTTCCGGGAGGGAGCCCGCCTGAAGCGGCGACATCGTCCTGCATCGATGTAAAGTCGGCACCGGGGACGAGGAGAGGTTGTTGGTCATGGTGGCGACCATGCACGACGTCGCGCGGATCGCCGGGGTATCGATCAAGACCGTGTCGAACGTCGTCAACGGCTACCCCCACATCCGCGAGGCGACGCGCGCGCGAGTGCTGGCCGCGATCGAGGAGCTCGACTACCAGGTCAACGTCGCGGCCCGGAACCTGCGCACCGGGCGAACCGGCATCATCGCCCTCGCGGTGCCGGAGCTGCGCATCCCCTACTTCGCCGAGCTCGCCGACGCCGTCATCGCCGCGGCACGCGAGCAGGATCTGACCGTCCTGATCGAGCAGCACGGCGGTGATCGCGCACGTGAGATCGACATGCTGCCGGCAGCCCGCCGTCGCCTGACCGACGGCCTGATCTTCAGCCCGCTGGCGCTCGGCGCCGGCGACGAGGCGCTCCTCGAGGTCGACTTCCCGATCGTCCTGCTCGGCGAACGCATCTTCCACGACGGGGTCGACCACGTCACGATGCACAACGTCGAGGCCGCCCGCGCCGCGACCGCGTACCTCCTCGGGCTCGGCCGTCGCCGGATCGGCGTGGTCGGCGTGCACCCGGGAGAAGTGGTCGGCTCGGCGGGGCTCCGACTCGAGGGCTACCGGCAGGCCCTGGCCGACGCTCAGGTGCCGTTCGACGAGCGGCTGCTCAGCGAGGCGGGCCCGTGGAGCCGGGCTGCCGGGGCGCGGGCCATGGCGGCGCTCCTCGAGAACCGGGTGGAGCTCGACGCCGTCTTCGGGTTCAACGACGCCCTCGCGCTCGGCGCCATGCACGAGCTCCAGGTGCGGGGAGTGCGGATCCCCGGTGACGTCGCGGTCATCGGCTTCGACAACGTCGACGAGAGCCAGTACGCCTTCCCCGCGCTGACCACCGTGGATCCCGGGACCGACCAGATCGCACGCACCGCCGTGGCGATGCTCCTCGAGCAGGTGGTGCACAAGGGGCCCCAGCGCGCGAGCACCCGCGTCTACGCGGACTATCGGGTGGTGGTGCGTGGATCGACCGAGCGGGGCGCTGCCCCCCTGTCGCACGAGGTGCGCGCTCGCACCACGACCACCGTCTGAAGAGTGAGGTCCGACCATGGCCACGATCGATTCCCTCAGGACCCGTCGGCTCCCTCCGTCGTCCTTCTCGACGGTCCGGCGCGCGCGATGAGGCGGCGGGTCGTCGGCGCGCTGGTCGCCGCCGTGGTGGTGCTCGGGGGCGCCGGGACGCTCGTGGCACGTGTCGGCGCGGCGACGCCGACGGTGGCCCTCGACCTCGCGCTGACCGGCGACATCCGCACGCACGACCCGGCGCTCGTGGTCGAGCCGGGCGGTCCCTGGTGGGTCTTCTCCACCGGGGACGCCGCGCAGGCCGGCGGGGCGATCCAGGTGCGGTCGTCGCCGGACGGCCATGCGTGGACGTACCGCGGAGCGGTCGCGCCGGACGCGAGGCCCGCGTGGATCGCCGAGCTGGTCCCCGGCGCGACGAACCTGTGGGCGCCGGAGGTCCACGAGCACGACGGCACCTGGTACCTCTACTACGCGGCCTCCAGCTTCGGGTCGAACCGGTCGGCGATCGGCCTCATGACGTCGGACTCGCTCGATCCGGGAAGTCACTGGGTGGACCGCGGACCGGTGATCGCCTCCGAGCCGGGTCGCGACCCGTGGAACGCGATCGACCCCGCCGTCGTGGAGGATGCCGCAGGGGATCCATGGCTCGCGTTCGGCTCGTTCTGGGGCGGGATCCAGATGATCCAGCTGTCGTGGCCGAGCGGGATGCCCGTCGAGGGCGCGACACCGACGACCGTCGCGTCCAGGGGCGGGCCGCCGAACGCCGTCGAGGCGGCCTCGTTCGTCCAGCACGACGGCTGGACCTACCTCATGGTCTCCGAGGACCTGTGCTGCCGGGCCCTGGCGAGCACCTACCACGTGGTCGTCGGGCGCTCCCGGTCCGTCACGGGCCCGTACCTGGACGCGGACGGCAGGTCGATGCTGGAGGACGGCGGTACCCCGCTGCTCTCGGCCGTCGGGGACATGGTGGGCCCGGGAGGCCAGTCTGCGTCGGGCGGCTATCTCGGTTTCCACTTCTACGACGCGCGGCTCTCGGGGGACTTCCGTCTCGGCGTGCGCCGTCTCGGCTGGGTGGACGGCTGGCCGGTGGCCGACACCGGTCAGGCTCCCGCGCCCGTCGCGCCGAAGGGCTGAAGGGGCGGCCCGCGGGGTCGGCCGGCTCGCCGGTGTGCGGGTGCCCGGCTGTCAGCCGGGCAGGCCGCGCTGACGCAGGGCGCGGCGAGCGGCCCGCACGACGACGCTCGCGGCCCAGACCCCACCTGCCCAGCTCGCCGCGTGCATGCTCCCACGGGCGGCCGCACGGCGACGGCCCCGGAACTCCCGCACGGGCCAGCCCTTCTCGCGGGCGGACCGCCGCAGGCGAGGGTCGGGGTTGATCGCGACCGGGTGACCGACAGTCGAGAGGATCGCCATGTCGTGGGCGGAGTCGCCGTAGGCGTAGCAGAGCGACAGGTCGAGCCCGCGGCGCTCGGCCAGGGCGCGGACGGCCTCGCCCTTCGCGCGGCCGTGCAGCATGTCGCCGACCAGCCGCCCGGTGTAGAAGCCGTCCTTCTGCTCGGCGATCGTGCCCATGGCCCCGGTCACCCCGAGGCGTCGGCCGATCAGCTCGCCGACCTCGACCGGGCTGGCGGTGATGATCCAGACCTCGTGGCCGGCTGCGAGGTGGTCGGCCAGCAGGGCCTGGGTCCCGGGGAAGACGCGGAGCGAGAGGACCTCGTCCCAGACCTCTTCACCGATCGCCGCGATCTCCGCCGCCGAGCGGCCCTGGACGATCGACAGCGCACGCGATCGCACGCGGTCGATCTCGTCGAGGTTCTCGCCGAGGGCGAGGTAGCGCATCTGGTGCATCGCGAACCGCGCGAGCTCGGGGAAGCCGACGAATCCCCGGCGTCGCAGACCCATGGCCAGGTGGAACGCGCTCGCCCCGCGCACGATCGTGTTGTCGAGGTCGAAGAAGGCCGCCGTGCCTTCTGCCGCACGGGGAGCGACAGACGCTGGCTCGGCCACGTCGTCCACTGTAGTGGTGGCCTCTACTCTTCTCAGGGTGAGGCGATCGCGTTGACGGGGCAGGACGGCCGACTGGTGCTGTACGTGCGCCAGGGCTGCCACTTGTGCGCGACCGCTCTCGACCTGCTGACGCAGGTCGCGGCGGAGGCGGGTGAGCACTGCCATGTCCGAGACATCGACACCGACCCGGCACTTCTGGAGCGCTTCGGCGAGCTGGTTCCGGTCGTGACCGTCGACGGGGTCGTCCTGGGCTACTGGCACATCGACGGGACGAGGGTGCTGCGGGCGCTCGCCCGCTGAGCGGGACGTGGGTGCCTGACGTAGCCTCGGCCGATGGCGCGCCGTGACGGCATGGTGGACGTCGAGCTCGTCGACGAGCCCGTCGGGACGGCCGTCGTCGCGCCGGGTCCGCGCCGCTCGCTCCCGGACCTCACGCGGTGGGTGCCGGCTGCTCTGGTCCTTCTCTCCGTCGCCGTCCTCGGGCTCGGCATCGGTTCGGGCGCCCGGGTGCGTGACCGGCTCGCCGACGACGCCCTCCGCACCCCCTTCGCCGCGGTTCCGGGCCTCGCGCCGTCCTTGCGGGAACCCCTCGTCGAGCGGTGGCGGACGTCCGAGCCGATGACGGCGGAGGGCGGCGTGGCCCTCACGACCGGGGTCCTGGGCGCCGGGTCCGGCCTCGCGCTGCTCGACGTCGGCACCGGGCAGCGGCTCGCGGCGGCGCCCGCGTCGCTGGCGTCCGGGGGACGGACGCCCGACTGCCCGGCGAGGCTTGCCGGGGCGGGGCCCGGGCTCCAGGTCTGCGAGGTCCGCGGGAGTGCCGAGCGGATCGAGCTGACGACGGGTGACGTGGTGCAGGACGTCCGGGACCGGCTCGTCCTCCTGGACCCCACGACGGGTGGGGTCCGCGACCTGCTCGTGCTGCCCGACCAGGTGATCGGCTGGCAGGTGGTCGACGACTCCCTCGTCGTGGCGTGGCAGGACGCCGGCACGATCGTCGCCGAGCGCACGCGACCGCTGAGCCACGCGGTCCTGTGGCACCAGGAGGTTCCCGGGACGCACGACCTGTCTTCGCGCCAGCTGACGATGCAGGTGGCGAACGGCGTCGTCGCGCTCGCAGGGCCGTTCGCGGTGGTCCTGGACGTCACCGACGGCCGAGTGCTGGCGCTGCAGCCCGCCGGGCCGTGGAACATCGTCGCCGACCCGTTGCGGGTGACCACGGGGAGCCTGGGGTTCACCGTCTGGGTGCCCTGGGGTGGCACCTGGTTCGACATGAGCGGTGTCGCGGGCACCTTCACGGCCGGCCGGCCCGTCCTGATCGGGGTCGACGACGCCTCCGCGGGTGAGGTGGCGCTGGTGAGCAGTGCCGGCGCGTTGCGTGCGGTCGACCTGACGGACGGCGCGACCCTGTGGTCCAGCACCTCCGTCGACAGGGTGCTCCTGCGGCTGGGTGGACGGCTCCTCGTGCAGGAGGGGGGAACGCTGTGCGCCGTCGACCTGCGCAGCGGCGAGGAGCAGTGGTCGATCGACGTCCCGCCGGGTCTCGACCCGGCGGGAGCGCTCGTGACGGACGGGCTGCGGTTCCTCGTGCCCACGCCCGGGGCCGCCGGGTCCCCGCCCCGGCTCACGGCCCGTCGCCTCGCGGACGGCGCAGCGCTCTGGACGGTCGACGCCCCGGCGGGCACCTCCGCGCTGAGCACCGAGGGCGGCGCGATCGTCGCGCGGGGGCCGGGCCTCGCCGTGATCCTCGGGTGACCAGCGCGGCCCGCAAGGGTCGTGCTGGTCACGTGGGACGCCGCAGGGCCGCCGGACGGGTGGTCCGACGGCCCTGCTCTCGTTCGACCAGCGGGGCGGGGCCGCTCAGACGGCCGGGACGCCCTGGATCTCGAGGGTGATCGTGACCTTGTCGCCGACCAGCACGCCACCGGTCTCCAGCGCGGCGTTCCAGGTAAGGCCGAAGTCCTTGCGGGAGATCTCCGTCGTGGCCGAGAAGCCGATCCGTGACGTGCCGAAGGGGTCGGTGGCGCCACCGTTGAACTCGGTACGGAGCGTGACGGGGCGCGCGGTGCCGCGGATCGTCAGGTCACCGTGGACGAGGAGCTCCTCGCCGTCGGTCTCGACGGAGGTCGAGGCGAAGGTCCAGGTCGCGAAGCTCTCGACGTCGAAGAAGTCGGCCGAGCGCAGGTGGCCGTCGCGGTTGGCGTCGCGCGTGTCGATGGTCGACGGGTCGAGGGTCGCGGTGACCGTCGCCGCGGTGAGGTCCTCCGGGACGACGATCGTGCCGTCGACGATCGCGACGGTGCCGCGCACCTTGGAGATCCCGGCGTGGCGGACGGTGAACTGCGCCTGGCTGTGCGAGGTCTCGATCGCGTAGGTGCCGGCGGCGAGGCCGGTGGGGAGCGTGGTGGTCGACATGGGTTCCTCCGTTGCGTGGTCCTCGGTCCGGCCTGGTGACGGCCGTCCCGTGAGGTAGTTGAAGGCTCAACTCCATCTAGTTGAGATTTCTACTACACTGTCACTCGACATGCAAGAGCCGGGACCTGTGAGTCGGGGCTGGCCACCGGCCCCCGGGGGCGGCAGGCTGGACCGGTCGGGTCGACGCACCACCAGGTGCGCACGACGGGCGCACCCGGTGCGACGAAGCGAGGAGCGGACCATGAGCGAGACGGCGTCGACGACGGTCGGGACGTCCCCGGGCACCGCCGGTGCGACCGCACCGGTCCGGTGGCTCACCGTCGAGCAGCAGGAGTCCTGGCGGTCCTACCTGCTGGGCGTCACGCGGCTGACCGAGGCCCTGGGCAGGGCGCTCGACGAGGACGCCGGCCTCTCCCTGAGCGAGTACGAGATCCTCGTGCGCCTGTCCGAGGCGCCGGAGCACACGGCGCGGATGTCCGAGCTCGCCGCCTCGCTCGTCCACTCCCGCAGCAGGCTCACGCACACGGTCGGTCGGCTGGAGAGCCGCGGACTCGTCGAGCGGCGGACCTGCGCGGCCGACGGCCGCGGTGTCAACGCGACGATGACGAGCGAGGGCTACGCACTGCTCGTGCGAGCTGCTCCGGGGCACGTGCGCGCGGTCCGGGAGAACCTGGTCGACGTCCTGACCGACGCCGAGCTCCGCGCACTGGGTGACGCCATGGCGCGCGTGGCCCCCGGCATCACCGGCTGAGGCCGACGGTCCGTGCCGCCGTGACGGCCGCCGCAGCGCGGGCTCGTGCGCGCGGGCACAGCCGAGTAGGCGACACTTGACCCATGGCGACGACAACGGTCCACCTCCTTCGCCACGGAGAGGTGCACAACCCCGACGGTGTCCTCTACGGTCGGCTGCCCGGCTTCCGGCTGTCCGAGCGCGGCATCGCGATGGCCGAGCGGGTGGCCGCTCATCTCGCAGGTGGGGGCGGTGAGCGGCGCGACGTGGTCCATGTCGTCGCCTCGCCGCTGCAGCGAGCTCAGGAGACCGCGGCGCCGATCGCCGCCGCCTTCGGCCTGCCGATCGCCGCCGACGAGCACCTCCTCGAGGCCGAGAACCACTTCGAGGGCCTGACCTTCGGGGTGGGCGACGGATCGTTGCGTCGTCCGGCGCACTGGCGCTACCTGTGGAACCCCTTCCGGCCCTCCTGGGGTGAGCCCTACCGCGCCCAGGTCGCGCGGATGCTCGCCGGGGTGAGTGCCGCCAGAGCGGCGGCCGAGGGGCACGAGGCCGTGGTCGTGAGCCACCAGCTGCCGATCTGGGTGACCCGTCAGGCACTCGAGGGCAAGCGGCTGTGGCACGACCCGCGCAAGCGCGAGTGCTCCGTCGCCTCGCTGACCAGCCTGCACTTCGACGGCGACCGGTTCACCGGTCTCACCTACAGCGAGCCCGCCGGCGACCTCCTGGCGACCACCCGGCAGACTCCGGGAGCCTGAGGATGCGCATGATGCGTTCCGCCGGTCGGCCGATCGTGCTGGTCGTCGCGGTGATCGTCGTCGCCGTCGTCGTGCTCTCCTCGCTCGCGGGCTGCGGGAGCACCACCGGCGCGAGGGGCAGTGGTGGCCAGGGCGAGTCGGTCTCCGGCGATGCGTCGGTGACGACCTGGGCGGTCGGTTCGCGACCCGGGCCGATCGACCTCGCCGGGACCGACTACGAGGGCAAGCCCGTCGACGTGACCGCCTGGCGCGGCGACGTCGTCCTGGTCAACACCTGGTACGCGGCCTGCCCGCCCTGTCGCGCCGAGGCCCCGGACCTTGCGGCGATCGCGACCGCATACGCCGCGAAGGGCGTCCACGCAGTCGGCCTGAACTTCACCGACGCTGCGGGCGCGGCACAGGCCTTCGAGCGCACCTTCGCGCTGCCCTACCCCTCGATCCAGGACACCGACGGCAGCGCCGTCGCCGCCCTGCAGGGCACCGTCCCGGTCCAGGCCGTGCCCACCACGGTGCTGCTGGACCGTCAGGGCCGCGTCGCCGCGCGGATCCTCGGCACGGCGGACCCCTCGACGCTGCGCACGCTCCTGGACGAGCTGCTGGCGGAGACCGAGTGAGCCTGGGGCTCGCTGTCCTCGCCGGGGGTGCGGGGATCCAGCAGACCGTGCTGAGCGGGTCGATGCTGCTCGCGCTCCCGCTCGCCATCCTGGCGGGGCTCGTCTCCTTCGCCTCACCCTGCGTCCTGCCGCTCGTGCCCGGCTACCTCGGTTTCGTCACCGGAATGGCCGGGGGCACGGCCGGCGGTTCACGTCGGCTGACCCAGGTCGCCCGGTCGCGGATGCTGCTCGGGGTCGGGCTCTTCATCGCGGGATTCACCGTGGTGTTCGTGACCCTCGGCGTCCTCGCCGGATCGCTCGGCTCGGCGCTCGTGCGCTACAGCGACCCGATCACCCGGGTGCTCGGCGTCGTCGTCATCCTCATGGGGCTGGCCTTCGCCGGCTGGGTGCCGTTCGCGCAGCGCGAGCGTCGCTGGCACGTCTCGCCCCGCGCGGGCGTCTGGGGTGCGCCGCTGCTCGGCGTGGTCTTCGGTCTCGGCTGGGCGCCGTGCATCGGCCCGACGCTCGTCGCCGTCTACACCCTGGCGCTCGACCAGGCCTCCGCGACCAGGGGGGCTGTCCTCTCGGTGGCCTACTGCCTCGGGCTCGGCCTGCCCTTCCTGCTCATCGCACTCGGCCTGGAGCGCTCGGCGCGCGTGCTGGGCATCCTGCGGCGCCACCCCGTGGGGATCATGCGGACCGGAGGAATCGTGCTCATCGTCATCGGCCTCGCGCTGGTCACCGGCTTGTGGGGGACCTGGACGCACGCGATCCAGGGGCTCATCGGCGGATTCGAGCCGGTGATCTGATGAGCGACGAGCAGACACCCGCGGACAGCGTTCCGCGGAGCGGACCGGCCGACCGCATCGACCCCGGCGCCCCTGCGGACCGTGGCGCGGCGCCCGTGCTGCCCGACCTCGGGCTGCGAGGAACGGCCCGGTGGGTCTGGCGGCAGCTGACGAGCATGCGGGTGGCGTTGATGCTGCTCATGACCCTCGCGGTGGTCTCCGTCCCGGGGTCCGTCTTCCCGCAGCGGCCCCAGGACCCGGCCTCCGTCGCCCGCTTCCTGCGCAACAACCCGGTGGGCGGGCACTGGCTCGACCGGCTCGGGTTCTTCGACGTCTACGGCTCGGTCTGGTTCTCCGCGGTCTACCTCCTGCTGTTCGTCTCCCTCGTGGGCTGCATCCTGCCGAGGCTCTGGGTGCACGTGACGGCGTACCGCGCTCGGCCTCCGCGCGCTCCCCGGCGCTTCGAACGCTTCGAGGTGCACACCGAGCTCGTCACGGACGCGAGCCCGGACGAGGTGCTCGCCGCGGCCACCCGGGCGCTGCGCGGCGGCATGGCCCGGCTGCGCGGCTTCCGGGTCGACGTCGGCACCGAGCACGATGGCGCGCGCACCCTGGCCGCCGAGCGCGGCTCGCTGCGTGAGAGCGGCAACATCCTCTTCCACCTCGCTCTCGTCGGCCTGCTCGTGGCGATCGCCTCCGGTCAGCTGCTGCACTACCGGGGGCAGGCGATCGTCGTCGAGGGGCGCGGCTTCGCGAACTCCCCGAGCGACTACGACACCTTCGAGACGGGCACGGCCTTCCGTCCCGGCTCGCTGGTGCCGTTCTCGCTGACCCTCGACAAGTTCGACGCGGAGTTCGACGCGGCGAGCAAGCCGACGACCTTCCAGGCGGACGTCACGCTGCGCCGGGCGGACGGGAGCACGCGCAAGGACTACATCCTGGTCAACCGCCCGCTCGCCGCAGGCGGGGCGCAGGTCTACCTGCAGGGCAATGGCTACGCACCCCAGGTGACCGTGCGTGATGCCGCGGGCAACGTGGCGTTCGCCGGCCCCGTCCCCTTCCTGCCCAAGGACGCGAGCTACCGTTCCGAGGGCGTCATCAAGGTCCCCGACGTGACGTCCGGCGACCAGATCGGGTTGGTCGGCTCGCTGCTCCCGACAGCGGTCGCCTCGGGTGGCGGCTTCTTCTCCGCCTACCCGCAGCCCGGCAACCCGCTCCTGGTGCTCCAGGTCTGGCGTGGCAACCTCGGTCTGGACACCGGCATCCCGCAGAACGTGTACCAGCTGGACTCTGCGGCGATGACCCAGGTCCTGGGGACCGATGGCCGGGCCGTCACGCTGCTCGTCCCCGAGGGGCAGACGGTCGAGCTCCCCGACGGGCTCGGCTCGATCAGCTTCGACGCCCTCCCGCGCTTCGCGGCGTTCGACCTGCGGTACGACCCCTCGCTGCCGTGGGCCGCCTCGTTCGCGGTCTGCGCCCTCGTCGGGCTGGCGCTGTCGCTGTTCACCCCGCGGCGCCGGCTGTGGCTGCGAGTCCGGGCAGGCGAGGGTGAGCACGCCGGACGTACAGTGGTCGCCGGAGCGGCCCTGGCTCGGACGGACGACGCCGGACTGGCCACCGAGCTCGACCGTGTGCTGGACGCGGTGGGCACCCACGACGAAGGGCAGGACCGATGGACCTCGGTTATCTGAGCACGCTGCTGGTCTGGGGGGCGACGACCGCCTACGCCATCGCGCTCGTCGCGTTCTCCCTCGACCTCGCGCGCCGCGCCGAGGTCCTCGGGCGCGAGCGCGAGGAGGCGCGCGCCGCTGCGGCCGCGCAGGCCGAGCCCGTCGCGGCTCGCGCCGGCGGCGGGCACCGCTCCGTCGTGATCGACCGGCCCGGCACCGTGACGGGCCCCGGCGGGTACCGGCCAGGGCGCGCGCTGTCCATCGCGATGTCGACCACGACCGTCGGACTGCTGCTGCACGTCGCCGGAGCCGTCCTGCGCGGCGTGGCAGCCGGGCGGGTGCCCTGGGCCAACATGTACGAGTTCTCGATGATCGGCACTCTCGCGGCCGTGATCACGTTCCGGGTGCTGTGCCTGCGTCGCGACGTACGCTTCCTCGGGACGCTCATCCTGGGCGTCGTCGTGGTCGCCCTCGGCCTCGGGCTCACTGCCTTCTACGTGCCGGCCGGCGGGCTCGAGCCCGCACTGCAGAGCTACTGGCTGGTCATCCACGTCTCCATCGCGACGATCGCCACGGGCATGTTCACCGTGTCGATGGCCGCGAGCGTGCTGCAGCTGCTCAAGGACTCCTGGGAGAACAACTCCACGAGCCTCGCGCACCCGCGCTGGGCACTGCTGGAGTCGCTGCCCTCCGCCCGCGCGCTGGAGGCGCTGGCCTTCCGGATCACCGCTGTCGGCTTCGTCCTGTGGACGTTCACGGTGATGGCCGGGGCGGTCTGGGCCGAGCACGCCTGGGCGCGGTACTGGGGCTGGGACCCCAAGGAGGTCTGGAGCTTCGTCGTGTGGGTCGTCTACGCCGCCTACCTGCACGCGCGCACCACGCGAGGCTGGTCCGGCCGCCGGGCGGCGTGGTTCGTCCTCGCCGGCTACGCCACGGTGGTCTTCAACTTCACCGGCGTGAACCTGCTGCTGCACGGCAAGCACTCCTACAGCGGGCTGAACCTCAGCAACTGACTTCACCCGTCCGAGCGCCTGCGTCACCCGTTCGACCCCTACCGCGACCGTCGGCGTCTGCCGACAACTCCCGGAGGCGGACATTCCGCCGAGGAGGAGGCGGGATGTCGCGGACGCAGGCTGAGCAGCAGGTGGCCGAGCTGCTGCGTACCGCCAAGCAGGCGCTCGGGCTGAGCGTCACCTTCCTCAGCCGGATGGACGGGACGACCCAGCACCTGCAGGTCGTCGACTCGAACCTCCCGCTGCTCTTCCCCGAGGGCGCTGAGCGTCCGCAGGCGAGCACCTTCTGCCAGGCGATCCTCGACGGCCGTCTGCCGGCGGTCATCCCCGACGTCCGCAAGTTCCCCGTCGCGATGGCGCTGCCGGCCGCGCGTTTCCCCCGGCTGCGCAGCTACGTGTCGGTTCCCGTGCGGTTCTCCGACGGCTCCCTGTACGGCACCTTCTGCGCCGCCGGTCTGACGACCGACAAGAACCTCTCCGCGCGTGACCAGGCCCTCATGGAGGTGCTCGCCGCCGCCGCGGCCGTCGTGCTCGAGCCGGGCGTGATCGAGGAGAACCGCCGGGCGGAGATCCTCGGGCGCCTGCGTCCGATGATGGCGACCGGTGGTCCGACGGTCGTCATGCAGCCGATCGTCGACCTCGCCACCGGGCACCGGGTGGGCGCGGAGGCGCTGAGCCGCTTCCCCGTCGACTGGGACCGGGCGCCGGACGTCGTGTTCGCCGAGGCGCACAGCGTGGGCCTCGGCGACCAGCTCGAGCTGATGGCCCTGGAGAACGCGGCTGCGCTCCTGGGCGTCGACGGCTACGTCGCCCTCAACGTCTCGCCCGCGACGCTGACGACGGCCCGGTGCGCCGAGCTGTTGGGCCGCCTGCCGGCCGACCGCATCCTCATCGAGCTCTCCGAGCACGACCAGGTCGAGGACTACGAGGCGCTCGCCGCCGCGCTGGCCGCACCGCGCGCCGCCGGGATGCGGCTCGCGATCGACGACGTCGGTGCCGGCTACTCCTCGCTGCGGCACATCATGCTCACCGCCCCCGACGTCATCAAGCTCGACCGCAGCATGGTCACCGGCCTCGCCGAGGACAGGGTCCGACGTGCGCTGGTCTCCTCGCTCGTTGAGTTCGCGCGCAGCAGCGACGTGACCGTCGTCGCCGAGGGGATCGAGACGGCCGAGGACGCTGCAGCGTGCCTCGAGCTCGGCGTGGACCTGGGCCAGGGCTGGTTATACGGGCGGCCCGGGCCGGCGAGCGGTCTCGCGCCGATCCTCACCGAGGACCCTCCGCTCATGGCGCTTCCGGCGCCCTTCGACCTCGCGAACTATCGCTCGGCGCCCCGCTCCGAGCCGGCGATCGTCTGGCCGAAGGTGAGCTCGGAGTAGGGATCAGCCCGCCGTCCCTGCGGAGTCCTCCCGGATCTGCACCCGGCGGATCTTCCCGGAGATCGTCTTGGGCAGGACGTCGACGAACTCGATGATCCGTGGGTACTTGTACGGAGCGGTCTCTCGCTTCACGAAGTCCTGGATCTCCTTCGCGAGCGCCGGTCCGGCGGTGTGACCGGCGCCGAGCACGATCGTCGCCTTGACCACCGTCCCGCGCACCGCGTCCTCGGCCCCGGTGATCGCGCACTCCACGACGGCGGGATGCGCCATGACGACGCTCTCCACCTCGAAGGGACCCACGCGGTAGCCGGAGGTCTTGATCATGTCGTCGGAGCGCCCGACGTACCAGAGGTAGCCGTCGGCGTCCCGCTGGGCGAGGTCGTGCGTGTGGTAGACGTCGCCGTGCCAGACCGACGCGGTCACCTCGGGGTCACCGTGGTAGCCGGTGAACATGCCGAGCGGGCGCCGGCCTCCCGGTGTCCGCACACAGATCTCGCCGACCTCGCCCGGCGCGGTCTCCTCGCCGTCCTCGGTGAGCAGCACGAGGTCGTAGGCGGGGGAGGGGATGCCCATCGACCCGGCCTTCGTCGGCTGCCACCAGTTGGTCACGACCGCGAGGGTCATCTCCGTCTGGCCGTAGCCCTCCTTGAGGTCGAGCCCCGTCTTCTCCCAGAAGGTCTGGTGGACGACGGGGTTCATCGCCTCGCCCGCGACGGTGCAGTGCTGCAGGGCCGAGAGGTCCCACTGTGTGAGGTCCTCGGTGATGAGGAAGCGGTAGACGGTCGGTGCGGCGCAGAAGGTGGTCACGCGCTCGTCCTGGAGGTGGTCGAGCAGCATCCGCGCGTCGAACCGGTCGAAGTCCAGCACGTCGATGCAGGTCTCCATCAGCCACTGGCCGTAGAGCTTTCCCCAGACGGACTTGGCCCAGCCGGTCTCCGAGAGGGTCAGGTGCAGACCCTCGGGGTCGACCTTGTGCCAGTACTTCGCCGTGGGGAGGTGGCCGATCGGGTAGGAGTGGTCGTGGGTGACCATCTTCGGCTCGGCGGTGGTGCCGCTGGTGAAGTACAGCAGCATGAGGTCGTGCAGGGCGGGGGCGTCCTCACCGGTCGGCCGGACGAACGGTGCCGCGGCGGTGAGCCCGGCGTCGAAGTCGTCCCAGCCGGGCCGCGAGCCGCGGACTGCCATCTTGCGCAGCGTCCGCCCGAGGCTCGCCTCCGCCGCCTCGAGCTCGACGGCGACTTCGCCCTCCATCGTGCAGACGACGGCCGAGACGTCCGCCTCGGCGATGCGGTAGACGAGGTCGTGCTGCTTGAGCTGGTTGGTGGCCGGGGCGGCCACGGCGCCGATCTTGTGCAGCGCCATGATCGCCGGCCAGAACTGGTGGTGCCTCTTGAGGATGAGCAGGACGACATCGCCCTTGCGGACCCCCTGGGCGAGGAAGTACGAGGCGGCCTGGTCCGAGAGCCTGCTCATCTCGCCGAACGTGAACGTGCGCCGCTCCCCGGCGGTGTTCGCCCAGTGCAACGCGCGGCGGTCCGGGGTCTCGCGGCCGAGCCGGTCGAGGACGTCGTACGCGACGTTGAAGCCCTCGGGGCAGTGCAGCGCGAAGGAGGTGGGGTGACCCCCCGGTCCGATCGTCTCGGTGAGGTACTCCTGGTGCAGTCCGAGCACGGCTCGCTCCATGTGGTAGGGCCACCGTTCGGCCTGCCGGCCCCCGGTGCGGTCCCGAGCAGGCTAGTCGGAGGTCGGTGCGCAGAACTGGGCCCTGCTGCGCTCCGCTCGCCTGACGGGCCGGTGCCTGCAGGGGCATGATGGAGGTGTTCACCCGACGGGAGGAACGGCGATGAAGGCGTTCGTGGGAGATCGGTACGTGCAGGCGTCCGGGGTGGTCGACGGTCCCGTGCGCGACGGACGAGTGGTCGAGCTCCGGCACACCGACGGCTCGCCACCGTATGTCGTGGAGTGGTCGGACACCCACGAGCGCACCCTGGTCTTCCCAGGCCCGGATGCGCATGTCGAGGCCGGCGTCGTGGGGCCGGGCCGGGATGCTGCGGGCCCGCCCGCCCTGGTCTGGAAGGTGCAGGTCACGGTCACGCGCGAGGGCCCGGAGACGACGGCGCACGCGGTGCTCGCCCCCGGCGACCCGGACCGCCTCGGTGCGGTCGGCCACGCGCGGCGCAACCCCGAGGACGGCGAGGTGCCGGTGATCGGTGACGAGGTCGCCGTCGCCCGCGCGCTGCGCCACCTCGCCGACCGGCTGATCGACGCGGCCGAGGAGCAGATCGAGGACGCCACCGGGCGAGCGGCCCGCGTCCACACCTGAGGCCGGCGCGGCCTCCCGTACGGTGCAGGTCATGACCGACCGGGCTCCGCTCCTGCTGCTGGACAGCGCCTCGCTGTACTACCGCGCCTTCTACGGCGTGCCCGACTCGGTGCGTGCACCGGACGGCACGCCGGTCAACGCCGTGCGCGGCCTGCTCGACATGACGGCGCGGCTGGTGACCTCGCGTCGTCCGTCGAGGCTCGTGGCCTGCTGGGACGACGACTGGCGGCCGGCGTTCCGCGTCGACGCGCTGCCGAGCTACAAGGCGCACCGGGTCGGGGCTGCGGGCGGCGAGGACACGCCTGACGCGCTCGCGGCCCAGGTGCCGGTCGTCGTCGAGGTGCTGGCCGCTCTGGGCATCGCCCGGGTGGGTGCGCCGGGTTTCGAGGCGGACGACGTCATCGGCACGCTCGCGACGCGTGAGCGGGAGGTCCCCGACGGCGAGCGGGTTCCCGTCGAGATCGTCACCGGGGACCGCGACCTCTTCCAGCTCGTCGACGACTCCGGGCCGGTGCGGGTGCTCTACCCGGTGCGCGGCGGGGCCGAGCCGGAGGTCGTCGACCAGGCACGCCTCGTCGAGAGGTACGCAGTGGCCGATGGTGGCGCGTACGCGGACATGGCGGCGCTGCGCGGCGACCCGAGCGACGGGCTGCCGGGGGTCGTGGGGATCGGGGAGAAGACGGCAGCGGCCCTCGTCGCCCGGTTCGGCTCCCTCGCGGGTGTGCTCGAGGCCCTCGACCGCGCGGACGCAGGGTTCACGACGACGCAGCGGACGAGGCTGGCCGAGGCGCGGGACTACCTGGCGGTCGCCCCTGGCGTGGTCCGCGTCGCGCGCGACATCCCGCTGGCGCCGGTCGTCGATGCGGTGCCGCGCACCGCTGCGGACCCGCAGGCGCTCGCTGCGCTCGGTGAACGATGGGGCCTCGCGTCGAGCATCGCTCGCCTCCAGGCGGCGTTCGGCTCCCTCTGAGCCGAGCGCCCAGGACGGCCTGAGCCCTCAGGACGGGCCGAGCAGTGTTCCCGCCCACTCCCGTGCGGCCGTGAGCTCGCCGTCGACCAGTCCGTCGGCCTTGCCATGGACACGGAAGGTGCGCGGGGACTGGGCCGGGACAGCCCCGAGCGATCGCAGGTGCTTGTCGACGGACTTGGCCGCCGACCCCGGCAGCCGCGGCTTCTCGACCTTCGTGTCGAACGCAGCGAACCGCAGACCCGGATGTGCCCCGAGGCCGTCGAGCCACTCGCGGACACCGATCGTCGAGGAGATCACCGGACCGAGCTCCTTGGCCGCGTCCTGACGGGTCGACGCCCGGCTCAGCCCGAAGGCGTGCACGGGTGCGCCGACGACGAGCAGGTCGACGTCCGGCGGGAGGTCGGCACCGTCCGTCACCAGGGCACCGACCTCGACGAGACGGACCGGACCGTGCTCGCCCAGCTCCGTGGCGACCTCCTGGGCCAGGGCCTTGGTCGAACCGAACATGGACTCGTACACCACCAGTGCGGTCATCTCTCCACGGTGCTCCCGTGCGGGGCCGGGGGCGACGGCCGTAGGTCCCGCCTGCCGCCGGAGCGGCGACCCCACAGCCCCGCAAGCCGTCGGAGCGCTGCCCTACGGTGGTGCGATGCGCTACGCGGTGTTCCTGCGAGGGGTCAACGTCGGTGGCCGCACGATCCCGATGGCACAGCTGCGTGAGGTCCTCGGGCGCCTGCCGGTCTCCGGGGTCCGCACGCTCCTGGCCTCGGGCAACGTCGTCTGCCGGTCCGCACTGGACGCCGTCGCGCTGCGTGGCGCCGTCGAGGCGGCGCTGGCCGAGTCCTTCGGCTACCAGGCGTGGGTGGTGGTGCTCGAGGCCGTGCGGCTCGGTGAGCTGCTCGACGCCTGCCCGTTCCCGGCGGACTCGACCGAGCGGCACACCTACGTGACGGTCACCTCCGACCCCGCCGTGCTCGACGCCCTCGATGCGGCCACGGGCGAGGCTGACCCGACCACCCCGCTGCGTCGGCTCGGGCCGGAGGCCACGGCGTGGACCGTCGCGCGGGGCGAGACCCTCTCCGCGGCGCGCAGCACGCTCGCGACGAAGGTCCGCTTCGCCCCGTCGATCACCGACCGCAACCTACGCACGATGCTCAAGGTCACGGCAGCGCTCGACGCCCTCGGCGACGACTGAGCCCCGCCTCGTCCCGCGCTCGCGAGGGTGAGATCCGGCACATCATTCGTCCTATGAGCCGCGATGGGGCACACTGGGGACACCAACCGGGGTGCGTCGACCGACGACATCCCGGATTACCGTCGTGGAGCACCGGCCGGCCTCGAGCCAGCATTGCCGCCGCGAGCCCCGATACCCGCCGGAAAGGCGACCCCTTCGTGCCTGCACAGCAGACCTCTGCCCTGTCCACCCCCCAGACCTCCGATCAGCCGTCTTTCGCCTCCCTCGGCGTCCCGGCCGCCCTCGTGCGTTCGCTCACCGAGCGTGGCATCACGGCCCCGTTCCCCATCCAGTCCGCGACGCTGAAGGACACGCTCGCCGGGCGTGACGTGCTCGGCCGCGGCAAGACGGGCTCGGGCAAGACGCTCGCCTTCAGCCTGCCGATGGTGACCCGCCTCACCGGCCAGCCGATGCGTGCCCGTCGTCCCCGCGGTCTGGTGCTCGCACCGACCCGTGAGCTCGCCACGCAGATCGCCGCGACGATGGAGCCGCTGGCGACCGCCGCCGGCCTGCGCGTCACCACGATCTTCGGCGGCGTCTCGCAGAAGCGTCAGACGGACGCCCTCGACCGCGGCGTCGACATCGTCGTCGCCTGCCCGGGGCGCCTCGAGGACCTGCTCAAGCAGAGGTGCCTCACCCTCGACGACGTCTCGATCACGGTGCTCGACGAGGCCGACCACATGGCCGACCTCGGCTTCCTCCCGGGCGTCCGCCGGATCCTCACCGCGACGCCGTCCACCGGCCAGCGCATGCTGTTCTCGGCCACCCTGGACAACGGCGTCGACCAGATCGTGCGCAAGTTCCTCGTCAACCCGACGACGCACGCGGTCGACAGCGAGCAGTCGCCGGTCAGCGCGATGACGCACCACATCTTCATGGTCGACGGTGCCGACACGAAGGCCGCCGTCGTGCGCCGCCTGGCCTCGGGCAACGGCCGCCGGCTGCTCTTCATGCGGACCAAGCACCAGGCCAAGAAGCTCGCCAAGCAGCTGACCGCCGAGGGCATCCCCGCCGTCGACCTGCACGGCAACCTCAGCCAGAACGCCCGCGAGCGCAACCTCGAGGCGTTCACCTGTGGTGACGTCAAGGTGCTCGTCGCCACGGACATCGCCGCTCGCGGCATCCACGTGGACGACATCGAGCTCGTCGTGCACGTCGACCCGCCGGCCGAGCACAAGGCCTACCTGCACCGCTCGGGTCGCACCGCGCGTGCCGGCAGCGGCGGTGACGTGGTCACGCTCGTGCTGCCGGAGCAGAATGGCGATGTGCGCACCTTGACCAGGCTCGCGAAGATCGCGGCGACCCCGCAGCGCGTCCGGGTCGGCGACGCCGTGCTCGAGGAGCTCGTGGGCCCCGCAGCGGCGTATGTGACCCCCGCCGTGGTGCAGACCCCCTTGCGGCCCATCGCCAACCGTCGCGGCAGCGGCGCCGGTGCGCAGGGCCCGGCGCGTCAGGGCGGCACGGGCGGCCAGGGTGGACGTGGCCGTGGCCGTGGTCGCTCCGCCGAGCAGACCGGCCGACCGGCCCGCGAGGGATCCGGTGGCCGTCGCGGCGGTTCGACGCCCGTCTACAGCTCGACCACCGGCGCGCCGTCCGTGGGCACCGCCCCGAGCGGCGGGCAGTCCGGCGGCTCGGCGAACCGTGGCGGCGGCCTGGTGGCGATGTCGAGCCGTGGTGGGCGGCGTGGCCGCTGAGGCCCACGGGCCTCGCGCCCGGTTCGCACGCCGGCTGTTCCGGCTCGCCCGGTGGGAGCTGGTCGGGACCGTGCCGCGGCGAGCGATCCTCATCGGCGCCCCGCACACCTCGAACTGGGACTTCGTCTTCACCCTGCTCACCCTGTGGGCGGACGACGTCTCCCCGCACGTGCTGGTCAAGCGCGAGATGTTCTGGTGGCCGATGGGCGCGCTGATGCGGTCCCTCGGCGCCATCGAGACGGACCGGCGCGGCGCACGAGGGCTCGTCGAGCGACTGACCGCTCAGGCGCGGGACTCGGAGGACTTCGTGCTGGTGCTCGCGCCCGACGGCACGCGGACGCCCACCGACCACTGGAAGTCCGGCTTCTACCGGCTCGCCGTCGGCAGCGGGCTGCCGCTGACGCTCGGTTTCGTCGACGGTCCCACCCGGACCGCCGGGGTCGGCCCGACGATCGAGCTCACGGGCGACGTCCGGGCGGACATGGACCGCGTGCGGGCGTTCTACGTCGACAAGCACGGCGCGCGTCCCGGCCGGGGCAGCACCGTCCGGCTCCGCGAAGAGGACCGCCCGACGCAGGACTGATCCGCTCGGCCCGGGAGGAGAACGAGCACCGGTGTGGTGGTCGCATGCGACGCATCGCGGAATTTCATTCGTCCGCCGCGCGCTGTAACGGGCGCCTGCTGTACCTGGCGACCGTTGTTCCCGGCACCCGGAGGACCAGATGACGTACGAGGTCGAGCGCACCGACGAGCAGTGGCGGACCGAGCTGTCCGGCCAGGAGTTCGCGGTGCTGCGCGAGGCCGCCACCGAGCGGCCGTGGACGGGCGCGCTCCTCGAGGAGAAGCGCGTGGGCACGTTCGCCTGCCGCGCCTGCGGCAACGTGCTGTTCCGCACCGAGACGAAGTTCGACTCGCACTGCGGCTGGCCGAGCTTCTACGCCCCGAAGGAGCAGGACGCCGTCGAGCTCGTCGAGGACCGCAGCCTCGGCACGGTCCGCACCGAGGTGCGGTGCGCGCGCTGCGGCTCCCACCTGGGGCACCTGTTCGATGACGCCCCGCAGACCCCCACCGGCGACCGCTACTGCATGAACTCGGTCTCGCTCAGCTTCGAGCCGGAGTCCTGAGCAGCACGGTTGCGCCCGATGGCCGGTCGGCGGGGACACTGGTGAGGTGAGCGAGCCCACCTCCCCCCGCCGGCCGCGCCGTCCGGCGATGCTCGACCCCCGCGACGCCGACGAGCTCCCCGGCGACCTCGACCCCGCGCTGCGCGGTGAGATCGCGCACACCACGGCGCAGGCGATCGTTCACGGAGGACGCGCGACGCAGGACCCGGAGGTGGTCGCGCGCCTGATCCGTCTCGTCGAGGCCGAGGGCCTGGACACGATCGCCGGCATGTGGGCGGACAGCCCGGCGACCACGCTGCCCGGCGCGCTGTGGCGGCTCTACGCCCTGCGCGAGTGGGTGCGCCGCGACCCTTCCGGTGTCGCCGAGCGCTACCGGATGGGAGTCGGCCGGGCCGAGGTCCAGGACGCGGTGGCGGGGGTGGCCAGCCCACCCGGTCCCGTGGAGGTCGCCGCGGTCGCCGATGCGGTGCTCTCCGGGGTGTTCCAGGGCGATCTCGCCGTGGCGCTCGAGCGGGCGGCCGCCTTCTGCCGGGTGCTGGCCACGGGTGCAGCCGTCGACGCCGACCTCGTGGACGACGAGGAGGCGGCGCTGCGGCTGACCCACGGAGCTGCGGGCCTGTCGAGGACCGCCGAGGAGCTGTCCACCGCCGCCGGCCTCTGGCGGGTCGACCGTCTGGACTGACGGCTAGACTCGTAGGCGGCGTCGGGCCGCGGTAGCCCCGGGCTCCACCTGAAGCCGCTTCGAGCGGCCATCGCGCCGTCAGGCGCTCTGCGGTCCGGCGCCTCCTCCCTCGCCCGCACGAGGCTCCCTCACGCGGGCCGGAGAGGGGTAGAACGTCCCGCCTCGGGCCCGGTTCCTCCGGTGTTCCCCCACCGTTGGTCCCTGTGGCGCCCGAGCGGTTGGCTGTTCACCTCCGCACTGCCCTAGCCTGGTCGTGCCTCACCCCCTCACCCCCCGGAGCGCTGCCGTGCGCCTTCGTCTGACGCCGACGAACACCGTCTTCTTCGACCTCCTCACGGAGTCCGCGCAGCTGCTCGTCGGTGGCGCGGACATGCTGAGCAGACTTCTCGGCGCCGAGCGCGCCGAGCGCAAGGCCATCGCCACCGAGCTCAGGGACGCGGAGCACGCGGCGGACGAGGCGACGCACAGCATCATGCGCAAGCTCAACCAGACCTTCGTCACACCCTTCGACCGCCACGACATCTCCGCGCTGGCCTCCGGGCTCGACGACTGCATGGACTACATGGAGGAGGCGGCGGACCTCGTCGTGCTCTACAAGATCGGGACCCTGCCGGTCCGGGTCAGCGATCAGGTCGACGTGCTGCGTCGCTGTGCCGAGCTGACGGCGCAGGCCATGCCGCGACTGCGCTCGATGAAGGACCTCGCCGACTACTGGGTCGAGGTCAACCGCCTGGAGAACGAGGCCGACAAGACGTACCGCAAGCTGCTCGCCGAGATGTTCAACGGCGGGATGGACCCGATCGAGCTGATGAAGCTCAAGGACGTCGTCGATGCGCTCGAGTCCGCAGCCGACTCCTTCGAGCGGGTCGCGAATCTCGTCGAGACCATCGCGCTCAAGGAGTCCTGACCCGCCGTGGAGATCGCGCTCGTCGTCGTGGTCGTGCTCTTCTCGCTCGGCTTCGACTACACCAACGGCTTCCACGACGCTGCCAACGCGATCGCGACCTCGGTCTCGACCAGGGCGCTGACCCCGCGGCGCGCGCTGCTCATGGCCGCGGCGTTCAACCTGCTCGGCGCGTTGCTCGGCGTCGAGGTGGCCAAGACCATCGGCTCGGGCATCATCGACCTGACCTCCGGTGCGGGGATCGACCCGATCCAGGGTCTGGTGATGGTGCTGGCTGCCGTGATCGGCGCGATCATCTGGAACCTGATCACGTGGTGGCAGGGGCTGCCGTCCTCGTCCTCGCACGCCCTCATCGGTGCCCTGATGGGGGTCGGCGTCGTCTCCGGGGCGACGGTGCACTGGCGGGTCATCCTCGACAAGGTCGTCCTGCCGATGATCGTCTCGCCGATCGTCGGCTTCGGGCTCGCCTTCGTCGCGATGGTCGGTCTGCTCTGGGCCTTCCAGCATGCGAACCCGCACAAGGTGACGAGGCGCTTCCGGATCGCGCAGACGGCTTCGGCAGCGGCGATGGCGCTCGGGCACGGTCTGCAGGACGCGCAGAAGACGATGGGGGTCATCGTCCTCGCACTCGTCGCCGGTGGCTTCCACACCGGCACCGACATCCCGCTGTGGGTCAAGCTCGCCGCGGCGACGGCGATCTCGCTCGGCACCTACTCAGGCGGCTGGCGGATCATGCGCACCCTGGGCCGCAAGGTGATCGAGCTCGACCCCGCGCGGGGCTTCGTCGCCGAGACCGTCGCGGCCTCGATCCTCTACACGACGGCCTTCGTCTTCCAGGCCCCGATCTCCACGACGCACACGATCACCTCGTCGATCATGGGGGTCGGGGCGAGCAAGCGGATGTCGGCCGTGCGCTGGGGGATGGCGGGCAACATCGCGATCGCCTGGGTGCTGACGATCCCCGCAGCGGCCCTGGCGGCCGGACTCGTCTACGGGGTGCTGCACGCCGTCATCCGCTGACCGCGAGCAGTCCCTCGGGTTGCCGGGGAGGGCTCAGACCGCGGCGGGCTGACGCACCGGGCGATGGTGCTCCAGCGCGACCACGCGGGCCTTCGTGCTCGTTCCCGCGACGTGTGCGACGAGCAGCTCACCGGTCCGCAGGAACGGGTCGTGGGACGGCAGCGAGCCGGTCGTCCACTTGCGCGTCGACTCGGCGATCGCCGCGAAGACCGTCGGCAGGGCGGGGCGGTGGGTGGCGAGCACCGCGTCCTGCGGGTCGCTCAGCGCCGCGACGACGAGGGCATGGGCCTGCTCGGCGTCGCTCGCGTGACCGGCCTCGGTGAGCGCGTCCACGAGATCGACCGGGATGCCGGTGGCCGCGACGTAGGGCGCCGTCGTCTCGACGCAGCGCTGCCAGGGGCTGGAGACCGCCTGACGCACCCCGAAGGCGGCCAGCACGGGCACGAGGGCACGCGCCTGTCGTTGACCGACCGGGGTGAGGGGACGGTCACCCTCCTCGCCCGACCAGCGGGCACGCGGCCTGGCCTGGCCGTGGCGCGCCACGGCCAGGACGCGGGGGTGCAGGCGTTCTGCCGCCCACAGCGCCATGAGCGTGTCGAGCGGCCGACGGTCGGTCGGCCGGGTGAGCATGTCGCGCGCGCTGCTCGCGCGCACCCAGACGACGTCGTCGATCTCCTCGGGCGCTGCCCGCGTGACGGCGGGCCGCGCGGACAGCGCGGCGACGTCCTCGGGGCCGGCCGCACGGGCCGCCCAGTAGCGCACCTGCTTGCTGCCGCCGTCGGGCAGCGGGTAGCGCAGCAGGGGAAGGGGGACGCCGAGCACGACCGCGACACCCGTCTCCTCGGCGACCTCGCGCACCGCGGCGGCGGCGACGGGCTCGCCCGGGTCGAGCTTGCCCTTCGGCCAGGACCAGTCCTTGTACCGGGGACGATGGACCAGGGCGACCTCCAGGTCCCCGCGGCGCTCGCGCCAGACGATGGCACCCGCGGCGTGGACGAGCAGCGGTACGGCCGCGCGCGAGGCCTCGCTCACAGCTCGGCCGTGGGCCGACGACGCTGACGCGCGATGAGGTGCGCATGGAGGTCGAGCAGCGGACCTCCGTCCGCCGCGAGGTGGTGGCGGGTCCAGCGTTCGTCCGGCCCGAGGTGCCAGGACGCGGTCTCGTCGTCCGTGGACAGCTCGAGCAGTGCGATGAGCTCGGCGACATGATCGGGGTCGACCAGCCGGACCAGTGCCTCGACGCGTCGGTCGAGGTTGCGGTGCATGAGGTCGGCCGAGCCGATGAACACCTCCGGCTCACCGCCGTTCGCGAAGGCGAAGACGCGGGCGTGCTCGAGGAAGCGACCGAGGATCGACCGGACCCGGATCGACTCCGACAGCCCGGGTACACCCGGCCGGATCGCGCAGATGCCGCGCACGACGAGGTCGATCGGCACCCCCACCTGTGAGGCGCGGTAGAGCGCGTCGATCGTCTCCTCGTCGACCACCGAGTTGACCTTGAGCTTCACCCAGGCCGATCGGCCCTCCAGGTGCGCCTCCCGCTCGCGCTCGATCCGCTCGACCAGGCCGGAACGCACCGAGCGCGGGGCGACGAGCAGGCGGTTGAACCGCGCCTTGGGTGCGTATCCCGAGAGCTGGTTGAACAGCCGGGTGAGGTCCTGGCCGACCTCCGGGTCCGCGGTGAGCAGGCCGAGGTCCTCGTAGAGCCGGGCCGTCTTCGGGTGGTAGTTGCCCGTGCCGACATGGCAGTAGCGGCGCAGGCCGTCCGCCTCCTGGCGCACCACGAGCGAGAGCTTCGAGTGGGTCTTGAGCCCGACGATGCCGTAGACGACGTGCACACCGGCCTGCTCGAGCTTGCGTGCCCAGGTGATGTTCGCCTGCTCGTCGAACCGGGCCTTGATCTCCACCAGGGCGAGGACCTGCTTGCCGGCGCTCGCCGCGTCGATCAGCGAGTCGACCATGGGGGAGTCGCCAGAGGTCCGGTACAGCGTCTGCTTGATCGCGAGCACCGCCGGGTCGGCCGCCGCCTGCGCGAGGAAGGTCTGCACCGAGGTCGCGAAGGAGTCGTACGGGTGGTGCAGGAGCACGTCGCGGGCGCGGATCGCGGCGAAGATGTCCGTCGGCGTCGCGCTCTCGACCTCGGCCAGGTGGCGGTGGGTGCCGCCGACGAAGCGGGGGTAGTGCAGGTCGGGGCGGTCCAGGTCGGCGATCACGTTGAGGCCGGTGAGGTCGAGCGGAGCAGGCAGCTCGTAGACCTCCGACTCCTCGACGCCGAGCTCGCGCATGAGCAGGCGGCGCACGCGCGGGGCGATGTCCCCGGCCAGCTCCAGTCGGACGGGGGGGCCGAAGCGGCGCCGCAGGAGCTCCTTCTCCATCGCCTGGAGGATGTTCTCGGCGTCGTCCTCCTCGACCTCGACGTCCTCGTTGCGGGTGACGCGGAAGGTGTGCTGCTCGCGCACCTCCATGCCAGGGAACAGGTGGTCGAGGTGGACGGCGATGACGTCCTCGAGCGGGACGAACGACGTCGGGCCCCTCTCCGGCGCCGCGGCCTGGGTGCTCGGGGCGCTCGGCCGGCCGCGCGCGTCGACGGCGATGAAGCGCGGCAGCAGCGGCGGCACCTTCACGCGGGCGAAGTGCTCCTTGCCCGTCGCCGGGTTGACGACGACGACGGCGAGGTTGAGCGACAGCCCGGAGATGTAGGGGAAGGGGTGGGCCGGGTCGACGGCGAGCGGCGTGAGGACCGGGAAGATCTGCCGGCGGAAGTACTTGCGCAGCCGCTCCTGCTCGGCCTCGCCGAGCTCGTCCCAGTGCACCAGCGTGATGCCCTCGTCGACCAGCGCGGGCTGCACGTGATCGGTGAAGACGGCCGAGTGCCGCGTCATGAGCGTGTGCGCGCGGTGCGAGATCGCCTCGAGCACCTGCCGGGGGCTCAGACCCGAGGCGGCCGTGACGGCCATCCCGGTCGCGATGCGGCGCTTGAGCCCGGCGACCCGGACCATGAAGAACTCGTCGAGGTTCGAGGCGAAGATCGCCAGGAACCGCACACGCTCGAGCAGCGGGAGGTCGGGGTCCTCGGCGAGCTCCAGGACGCGCTGGTTGAACGCGAGCCAGGACAGCTCGCGGTCGCCGAAGCGGTCCTCGGGGAGGTCGTCCTCGTCGTCGGCCGGTGCGTCGGGGGTCGGCCGGGAGGTGCGGGAGGAGGTCGCCCATCGCGGCAGCCCGCTGATCTCGGCGGTCACGGGCTCCGGCTCGGTCTCCTCTGCGAACTCGTTGCCCTCGGCCTCGTCGCCCTCGTCCGGCTCGTCGGCCTCCTCGGGCTGCGTCGGGTCGATCTCGACGCGGACCACGGTGGGGTCGGTGGGATCCGGCGAAGCGGCAGGGGTGCGGACGGGTTCGGGTGCGGCCGGCGACGTCATGACGGCATCGTTGCATCCTCCGCCGCACTTCGTGGAGCCTGGCAGCCGTACTGGACGTCGATCCGGTCGCGCGCGAAGCCCGCTGACCGGTAGGCCCGGAGCGCAGGCGCGTTGTCGGCGTCCGTGTAGAGCAGTGCCTGGTGCAGCCCTTGAGCGGCAAGGTGGGCGACCGCGTACGCGGTGAGGGCGGACCCGAGCCCCCGGCCCTGGGCCGCCGGGTCCACGCCGAGCGCGTACAGCTCGCCGACGGGCGGCTCGACCTTGAGCCAGACGTAGGCGACCGGCGTGCCCTCGCGCTCCAGGAGGAGGAGGTCGGCCGCGCGGAACCAGGGTTCGCGCTCACGGGCCGCCAGGTCGGCTGCCGTCAGGCGTCCCTGCTCCGGGTGGCCGGCGAAGGCGCGGCCGTTGAGGGCGACCCAGCGCTGCTCGTCCTGGCCGACGACGAACGGTCGCAGGCCCGGGACGTGGGGGACGGGGACCGGTGCCAGGGCGCGAGCCATCCGCCACAGCTCGCGCAGCGGGACGAGCCCCGCCCCGGTGGCGAGCCGGTGGGCGCCCGGCACGTCGCCGTGCGCCCACAGGAGCAGGTCGTGGCCGGTCTCGGTCGCGCGCGCCGCGACGGCGGCGAGCAGGGCACCGCCGGTTCCCGAGCCACGCGCCGGCGGGGCGACGACGAGCTCGGCCGAGCGCGCCCCGCCGGCGGCTGCCCCGAGCTGGGCGTAGGCCACGAGCGGATCGGTCGACGGGGACCCCGGGGGCGCGGGCGCCCGGACGAGCCAGTGCTCGGTGCCGGGCACGTCGAGGTCGAGGAGCGTCTGCTCCGAGAGCGGGTCGACGCCGTCGTGCTCGGCCGCCCGGCGGGCGAGCGCCCGGACCGCGGTGCGCTCGTCCGGGCCCAGGGGACCGTCGACGAACGGGGCGAGGGGGCGGGTCGCGTTCATCGCCTCATCCCATCACGCCCGGAGCCTCCGGTTCTCGGCGGTCGGGCGGGTCAGCCGGGCAGGTGGTCGGAGGCGAAGACGAGGGCGGGGGCGAGTGCCACCCGCGCCATCCGCCAGGTGTGCGCCTGGCCGCGCTCGGCGCGGAACTCGACGGGGACGCCGCGGGCCCGCAGCAGCGCGACCATGTGGGCGGCCTCGACCCCCTCCTGGCCGGCGACGTCGTTCCCCGGCACGTCGACGAAGACCTGCAGCGGTCGGACGATCCTCAGGCTCGGCAGGTAGGCACCCACGTCGTGCGCGGCGAGCTCGGCGTCGCTGCGCAGCATCGCCCGTCCGCCCTCGCCGGGGTTCTCGTACGGCGCGATCGCCAGGATCGTCGCGTAGAGGTCCTGGTGGCGCAGGCCCTGGTCCATCGCGCAGAACCCGCCGGAGGACATCCCGCCGATGATCCGGTGGCCGCGGTCGGTCGCGGTCGCCAGGTGCCCGTCGACCCAGGGGACGAGGACCTTGGTCAGGTAGGTCTCGACCTGGGCACCGCCACGGGTCGAGTCCAGGCACTCGGTGTCGTCGTTGCCGATCCCGTTGACGTCCGGGGCGACGACGATCATCGGCCGGACGAGGCCGGTGTCGATCAGGCGGTCGAGCACCCTGGCCGCCTGCCCGCCGGAGAACCAGTCGGAGGCGGTGCCGGGCTCACCGTGGACGAGTTAGGCGACGGGGTAGCGCGTCGAGCCCGAGGGGTCGTAGCCGGGCGGGGTGTAGATCCAGGTCGAGGCCCGCGGCATGCGCAGCGGAGCGGGCGCGGGGATCCTCTCGATCCGGACGGCGCCCCGCCGCACGTCGCCCGCGCGACGGCCGACCGTCGCCGGGTTCGCCGCGAGCAGACCCTGGCCGACGAGGAGGAAGCGCGCCGCCATGACATCCGGCAGGTAGCCGACGTAGGCGTTCACCCCGATCGTGACCCCGAGGCTCAGGCTCAAGACGGCGAGCACCGAGACGGCCAGGCGCCGTGCGCCACGGGTGCGCAGCGACAGCGCGATGAGGAGCGCGGTGAGGACGACCAGCGCGGCGACGGTCCACCACGAGCTGATCCAGTCGCCGTCGTGGCCGAGGGCCGCGGTGAGGGCCGGTGGCAGCGGCGTCGTGTCGGGGGTCGGCAGCGGTGCCATGCGCAGGGTCGGGTGAGCGCCGAGCACGCCGATCACCGCCCCCCCCGTCGGTCGCGCCGGGCTCGGCGCGACCTCAGGGTGCACCGCGCCCGGCGCACGCGCCATCTCAGGGCTTCGGGCGGGCCGCCTTCGGCGCGTCGAGGCCGGCGGCGATCAGCGACATGACCGAGGAGTCGGCCAGCGTCGTGACGTCACCGACGGTCCGGTGCTCGGCCACGTCACGCAGCAGACGTCGCATGATCTTGCCCGAGCGCGTCTTCGGCAGCTCGTTGACGACCAGGATCGTCCGCGGCTTGGCGATCGGACCGATCTCGTGCGCCACGTGCGCGCGCAGGGTGGCGGCGACGTCGGCCCCCTCACCGATCTCGTCGACCCTGTCGAGGAACTCCCCCCGCAGGATCACGAACGCCACGACGGCCTGGCCGGTCGTCTCGTCGGTCGCCCCGACCACGGCGGCCTCTGCCACCATCGGGTGGGAGACGAGCGCCGACTCGATCTCCGTCGTCGAGAGCCGGTGCCCCGAGACGTTCATCACGTCGTCGACGCGCCCGAGGAGCCAGATGTCGCCGTCGGCGTCCTTCTTGGCACCGTCCCCGGCGAAGTAGATGCCCTCGAACCGGGACCAGTAGGTGTCGACGAAGCGCTGGTGGTCGCCCCAGATGCCGCGCAGCATCGCCGGCCACGGCTGGGTGAGCACGAGGTACCCACCTGAGCCGTTCGGCACCGGCTGGGCCGTCTCGTCGACGACGTCGGCGTGGATCCCTGGGAGCGGCGTCTGCGCCGAGCCGGGCTTGGCCGCCGTGACGCCCGGGAGCGGGGAGATCATGATCGCGCCGGTCTCCGTCTGCCACCAGGTGTCGACCACCGGGGTGCGGTCGCCGCCGATCACCCGGCGGTACCAGGTCCACGCCTCGGGGTTGATCGGCTCGCCGACGGAGCCCAGGACGCGCAGCGAGGACAGGTTGTAGCCGTTCGGGATGTCCTCGCCCCACTTCATGCAGGTGCGGATCGCCGTCGGCGCGGTGTAGAGGATCGTCACGCCGTGCTTGGCGACGATCTCCCACCAGCGACCGCGGTGCGGGGTGTCGGGGGTGCCCTCGTAGATGACCTGCGTCCCGCCGTTGACGAGCGGTGCGTAGACGACGTAGCTGTGGCCGGTGACCCAGCCGACGTCGGCCGTGCACCAGTAGACGTCGGTCTCCGGCTTGAGGTCGAAGACGTTCAGGTGCGTGAACGCCGTCTGGGTGAGGTAGCCGCCCGTGGTGTGCAGGATCCCCTTGGGCTTGCCGGTGGTGCCCGAGGTGTAGAGCACGAACAGCGGGTGCTCGGCCTCCACGGCGACCGGGGTGTGCTCCTCGGAGGCCGCCTCGAGCGCCTCGTGCCACCACACGTCGCGCCCGGGCGTCCACCCGACGTCCTGGCCGGTGCGGCGCACGACGAGGACGTGCTGGACGGAGGACGGCTTCGCGTCGAGCGGGCCGCCGGAGTCGGCCTGCCCGCCCAGCGCCTCGTCGACGGCGGGCTTGAGGGCTGCGGGTGCCCCGCGCCGGTAGCCGCCGTCGGCCGTGATGACGAGCCGCGCCTGGGCGTCGTCGATCCGCGAGCGCAGCGCCTCGGCGGAGAAGCCGCCGAAGACCACGGAGTGCACGGCGCCGATGCGGGCGCAGGCGAGCATCGCGATGACGGCCTCGGGGATCATCGGCAGGTAGACGGCGACGCGGTCGCCGGTCGTCACCCCGAGCGACTCGAGGGCGTTCGCCGCACGGGAGACCTCGCGCTTGAGGTCGGCGTAGGTCAGCACACGGTTGTCGCCGGGCTCGCCCTCGAAGATGATCGCCGTCCGCTCACCGTTCCCGGCTGCGACGTGCCGGTCGACCGCGTTCTCGCAGGCGTTCAGGGTGCCGTCGGCGAACCACCGGGCGACGGGAGCGCCCGACCAGTCGAGGGTCTGGGTGAACGGAGTGGTCCAGTCGAGCAGCGACCGGGCCTGCTCGGCCCAGAAGTCGACGCTGTCCGCTGCCGCCCACGAGTACATCTCCGTGTGGGCGTTCGCCTGTGCCGCGAAGGCGTCGGACGGCGGGAACGTGCGCTCCTCCGTGGAGAGGTTCTCCAGGGCGGCGTTCTCAGGTGCAGAGTCGGTCACGGGTCCTCCGGTCGCAGCGGCATCGGTGCGGTTCGTCACCAGCAGGGTCCGCGCGGGGCGAGCGCTGCCAGTGGGAGGGATGCTAGTGCGCCCAGCCATGAAGTGGGTCGAAGGTCCTGACCGGACGCCCGGCCCGAGGGCCTAGCTCGTGCGGGGGATCGCCGGGCGCTCGGCCTCTGCCCTGGCCACCTCGGCCTGCACGGTGCGAGCACCGAAGGACCGGCCGGCACCCCTGGCGAGCCCGGCTGCGATCCCGGACCCGAGCAGGACGAGCCCGAGCACCAGGAGCGACCCGTTCAGCGCGGGGTCGAGGATGTGGTTGATCGCGATCTCGGCGAAGCGCCCGTCGGTGACCTGGTGCACGGCGTCGTGGACGCCCTGCGGGTCCCACAGCGCGACCCCGCCGCCGCCGAGACCCCAGAGGACACCCGCAGTGATCGGCACCGCCGCGGACCATCGCCCGAGAACCGCGACGAGCCCGAGGATGAGGCCACCCGTGGCGAGCTGGACGAGCCCGAAGGCGTCTGTCAGCGCGCCGTCGCCCGCCGGCAGGTCGACCATGTGACCGACACCCATGGCCGCCAGCACGAGCCCCACCGGCGTGACCAGCAGCCCCAGCAGCACCCCGATCAGGTGACGTTTGAGACCGGGACGGCGGGGCAGGTCCGGGGTGGCCGGACGGTCGGTGACGACGGTCGCGGCGGCGGGGGTGTCGCTCGGCGGCGTGGGCGCGGCGACGAGCGGCGTGGGTGCAGGTGCGGCCGCGCCGCCCGGGGTGGTCGGCGCCGCGGTCGGCATCGGCGGGAGCAAGGACTCGGCCTCGGTGGTGACCCCGCGTGCGCTCGTCGGCGGAACCGGGGGGTAGGGACGCGGAGCGGCGTGCTGCCCGGCGGCGGGCGTCGTCGTAGGCGCGGCCGAGGCGGCCGGGGCGGCCGGGGCCGTGGCCGGGGTGACCGCAGCGGCGGCCGGGGCCGTGACCGGAGCGGGGGGAGGCGTCGGGAGCTCGGGCTCGTCCAGCGCCACGACGGACTCGTCGGGAGCCGGAGCCGAGTCGGCCGCCTCCACCGTGCTCGTCGTGCTCTCGGCGGCCGTGTCGGTCGGCACGTCCTGTGTCGGCCGCTTCTCGTCGTCTGCTGGGGTGGGGGTGGTCATCGGAGCTCCTGTCCCGGTGCGGCGCGAGCGGGTGATCGGCTCGACTGGGCCGCGAGGCTTGTCGATCACCGTAGCGCGATCGACAAGCCCCGGCCCACGGGGGTTCAGGCGGGCGGGCTGCCCGGGTTCTCCTTGTCGCGGTCCGCGTCGGGCCTGGTCACGTCAGGGGCCGGGCTGCCCGGGTTCTCCTTGTCGCGGTCCGCGTCGGGCCTGGTCACGTCAGGGGCCGGGGTCCCCGGGTTCTCCCGGTCGTCGCGCGCGCCGGGCTCGGGAGCTGTCGTGGCCGCGTTCCCGGGGTTCTCCATGCTCTCGCGTGCGCCGGGCTCCGGCGCTGTCGAGGTGGGATTTCCTGGCGTCTCGATGACGGGGTCGTTCTCGTGCTCCATCGCTGCTCCATCGCTCGACCGCGCCGTCGACGGGTTCCGCTGGACAGTCCGTCGCCGCGCGGGTTCATCATGAACGGTAGTCCGGTTCCACCGGCGTCGCTCCCTGAACGTCCGTGCGGCTCAGCTCGTCGCCACGTCCTCGCGCACCGGCGCCGGCCGCGTGCCGTAGGCGTAGGCCGCGCCGACGAGGATCCCGCCGCCGATGAGGTTGCCGAACCCGACGGCGAGCACGTTGCGGGCGAACTCGCCGACGGTCGCGCCGGCAAGGCCCCCGTACAGGCCGAGCGAGAAGGTGGTCATGTTGGCCACGACGTGCTCGAAGCCCGAGGTGATGAAGACCATCACGCAGGCGAAGATCACCAGGATCCGGGCGCCCTCGCTGCGAAGCCGGTTGGCGCACCAGACGGCGAGGCAGACGAGCAGGTTGCACAGGATGCCGCGGAAGACGAGCTGCACGGTGCTCTCGGCGGCCTTGTGCTCGATCATCCCGGCGATCGCCTTACCAGCGGCCGTCGTGGGGGCCAGTGCTCCCGAGAGGTGGACGATCGCGGCGAAGACCATCGCCCCGACGAGGTTGCCGCCGAGGGTGGCGAGTAGCGTCACCCCTGCCCGGCCCCAGGAGATCACGCCGCGCATGGCGCCCTGCGTGAGGTACATCATCGACGAGGTCGCGAGCTCGCCGCCGGCCACGACGACGATCGTCAGGGCGACGCCGAAGACGCTTCCCTGGATGAGCGGTGCCCACGGCGAGGCGGCGGCGACGAGCGGACCCCCGGCGGTCACCATGATGACCACCCCGATGCCGATGTAGGCACCGGCGAGCATCGTCTGCACGAGGAAGGCCAGCGGCATGCCGAGCATGCCCGCCTTGGTGGTGGCGGCGCGCGCCTGGTAGTCGACGGTCTCGGTGATGGTCAGCACGCCAGAAGGGTGCCGTGAGAACTCACGGCGGTCATGGGACGAAAGCCATGCCGATACCCGTCCGGCCTGGTCACGAGGGACGAAGGGCGGGACCAGCGGAATGGGACGGGGAGGATTCTCGTTGTCAGTGACCGTGACGCACCTCTTCTCGCCCCTGACCCTGCGCGGCACCACCGTGCGCAACCGCGTGTGGCTGGCCCCGATGTGCCAGTACTCGGCCGTCGACGGTCTGCCCGACGACTGGCACCTGGTGCACCTCGGGGCGATGGCCACGGGCGGGTTCGGCCTGCTGCTCACCGAGGCGACGGCCGTCGTCCCCGACGGGCGGATCACACCCCAGGACGTGGGGCTCTGGTCCGATGCGCACGTCGCCGCGTGGTCCCGCGTCGTGGACCTCGTGCACGCCAGGGGTGCGCTCCTCGGTGTCCAGCTGGCGCACGCCGGCCGCAAGGCCTCGACCTTCCGGCCGTGGGACGAGCGCTCCGGGACGGTCCCGCAGGCCGACGGCGGCTGGGCGACGCTCGGCCCGTCGGCTCTCGCGTTCCCGGGCTACGAGGCACCGAGATCGATGTCGCAGCAGGACATCGACGACGTCGTCCGCGCCTTCGGTGCCGCCGCCGGCCGTGCGCTCGCCGCAGGCTTCGACACCGTCGAGGTGCACGCCGCTCACGGCTACCTGCTGCACCAGTTCCTCTCCCCGCTGTCCAACGAGCGCACCGACGGCTACGGCGGCTCTCTGACGAACCGGGCGCGCCTGCTGCTCGAGGTGGTCGACGCCGTCCGCGCCGCGTGGCCGACGGACCGCCCGGTGCTCGCCCGCATCTCGGCGACCGACTGGATCCCCGGCGGGCTCACGGTCGAGGAGTCCGGGGTCGTCGCCGGCTGGCTCGCCGACCACGGCGTCGACCTGGTCGACGTCTCCTCCGGGGGCAACGTCCCGGCCGAGATCCCCGTCGGCCCCGGCTACCAGGTGCCGCTGGCCCGCTCCGTGCGCGAGGCGGGTGGCCTCCCGGTCGGTGCCGTCGGGATCCTCACCACCGGCGAGCAGGCCGAGCAGGTGCTCGCGGAGGGTGCTGCCGACGTCGTGCTCCTGGGCAGGGCCGCCCTGCGTGACCCGATGTGGCCGCTGCGTGCGGCCGCAGAGCTGGGTGTCACGCCGACGACCGGAGGCGCCGTGCAGGACGGACCCATCGCCTGGCAGCCCCAGTACGAACGCGGCGCCTGGCGTCGCTGACCCGCCGCTGACCGGGGAGGCTGGTCAGCGGCGGCGAGCCTCAGGCTGCCCCGAGGGGCGTCCTCGATCCGTCGGTCGCGGCCGGGCCCGTGCTCTGCTGCTCGCGCGCTGCCTTCTCGACGGCGGCGGCGACCCGCGTCGTGACCTCGGGGTGGAAGACGCTGGGGACGATGTACGTCGGGTTGAGCTCGTCGTCACCGACCACCTCGGCCAGGGCGTGCGCCGCGGCCAGCAGGAGCCCGTCGGTCACGCTGTGCGACTGGGCGTCGAGCAGCCCGCGGAAGACACCCGGGAACGCGAGCACGTTGTTGATCTGGTTGGCGAAGTCCGAGCGCCCGGTGCCGACGATCGCTGCGTGCTTGGCCGCCTCGTCCGGGTCGACCTCCGGGCGGGGGTTGGCCATCGCGAAGACGATCGCGTCCGTGCCCATCGTCGCGATGTCGTCGCCGGTGAGGATGTCCGGTGCCGAGAGCCCGATGAACACCTCGGCGCCGACCATGGCGTCGCGCAGGGTGCCGGTCAGGCCCCGTGGGTTCGTGTGCTGTGCCGTCCACAGGAGCGACGGGTCGAGTCCGGGCCGCGCGAGGTGGACGACGCCCTCGACGTCGGCCACGACGACGTCACGAGCACCCGCGGCGAGGAGCAGCTTGAGCACGGCCGTCCCCGCTGCGCCCGCGCCGGAGAGCACGATGCGGACGGCACCGATCTCCTTGTGGACGACCTTCAGCGCGTTGGTCAGCGCGGCCAGCGCGACGATGGCCGTCCCGTGCTGGTCGTCGTGGAAGACGGGGATGTCCAGCGCCTCGCGCAGCCGTCGCTCGACCTCGAAGCAGCGGGGTGCGGCGATGTCCTCGAGGTTGATCCCGGCGAAGACGGGCGCGATGGCCTTGACCGTCGCCACGATCTCGTCGACGTCGGTGGTGTCCAGGGCGATCGGGAAAGCGTCGATCCCGGCGAAACGCTTGAAGAGTGCCGCCTTGCCCTCCATCACCGGCAGTGCGGCGAGCGGGCCGATGTCGCCCAGTCCGAGCACGGCGGTGCCGTCGGTGACCACCGCGATCGTGTTGCGCTTGATGGTGAGGTTGCGGGCGTCCTCCGGGTGCGCGGCGATCTGCTCGCAGACCCGCGCGACGCCCGGCGTGTAGACCATCGACAGGTCGTCGCGGTTGCGGATCGGCACCTTGGACTCGATCGAGAGCTTGCCGCCCAGGTGGAGGAGGAAGGTCCGGTCGCTGACGCGGCCGACGGTCACCCCGCCGAGCACCCGCAGGGCCTCGACGATCTCGGCGGCGTGCGACTCGCCGCGCGTCGCGCAGGTGACGTCCACGCTGATCCGCTCGTGACCCGAGTGGTTGACGTCGAGCGCGGTCACGATCCCGCCCGCCGACTCGATCGTCGTCGTCAGCTCGCTCACGGCCGTCGGCCTGGCCTGGACCTCGAGACGGACGGTGATCGACGAGGACACACTCGGCGCTGAGCTCATGGGGTCAGAGTATGGCGGGGCACGCTGTGCGACCGGTGGGCACGCCTAGGGTGGGCCGGTGCCGTCCCACCCGCTCGCCCCGCTCGTCGATCTGCCGGGCGTCGCGCAGGCGGTCGACGAGGTGCGGTCCGCCTGCACGGAGCTGCGCTGGCACCCCGGGCTGCGGCGCGGCTGGCAGGTCGCCCGGGCCGAGGCCGGAGTCCGGTGCGCCTGGGGTGGGCTGGTGATGGACGGGGTCTCCGTGCCGCTGACGCTCGTGCGCGCCCGGGCCGCCGGCATCGCGTCCGACGCCGGCACGGCGGCCGAGAGCGTGACGACCGATCGCCAGGACGACCCGGTGGACTCGGCCGTGCGAGGGGCGGTGCGCGTCCAGGCCGCCGTCGCCGGTGACTGGGGGCGGCCGGGCGCTCCGTCACGACGCGTCCCCCTCGGTCAGCTGCTCGCGCGGCTGCACACTGCCGCGGTGGCCGACGAGGGCTCCGCGCGGTTGCGCACCGACAGCCGACCCGGAGACCTTCGCGGGCTCGGCCCGGCCGTCGCCGGTGCGGAGCTGGCGGCGCGGATCGCCGCCCTCGCAGCTCTCGACGCTGCGCCCGTCCGTGCCGAGAGCGCCGGTCCAGGGCGGGCCGGGGACACGGTGCCCGGTCTCGTCGTCGCGGCCGTGCTGCTCGGCGAGCTGCTGACGCTGCGTCCCTTCGCCTCGTCGAACGCCGTCGTCGCACGGGCCGTCTTCCGTCGCCGTCTGACGGCCGACGGGCTGGACGCGGTCGGCGTCGTGGTGCCGGAGGCGGAGTGGAGCGCGGCCCCGCTCGTCCACCTGTCCGCGGCGGCCGGCTACGCCACCGGAGCCCCGGAGGCGGTCGCCGCCTGGGTGCGGCACTGCGCGGATGCCGTGCTCGCGGGAGCGCGGGAGGGCGCCCGGGTGGCGGCAGGAGCACGTGGCGCCGCGGGCTGAGCCCGACGTGACGCGCAGCGACGGCGTTCCCGGGGGAACGCCGTCGTCGACAGCGCGGGTGGCGAGGTATCAGGCGCCTGCATCGGTGCTGCAACGGGGCAAGCCCGGTCAGCATGTCCTCTCGAGGACTGGTCGAGCGTGGGTTGCTCGTCGCCCGCTGTGCTGTTGTCCTTCCTTTGTACGCCTGGTTGGGCCCGGAGGGAAGTGGGCGGGACGGGTGCGACCCTTTCGGCTGTGCCACCCCCGCACGGGTCGTCCGGCGTGGGGCTGTGGACGACGGGCACCAGCCGCTCGTCCCCAGGTCAACGGGGTCGTCGGCGGCCCTTCGGGCGCAGCCAGACAGGGTCGTGCGGTGCGCAGCGCCGGCCGTCGAGGACCCGACCAGAGGAGCCGTGGCCGGGGGCGCCCCGGCTCGCTGGTGACGACCTCGCAGCCGGTCCGGGACCCTGGGCGCGCCCGTCCGGGATCGCTTGCCGTGGTGATCGGTGCCGTGGGTGGGATCGGGGCCTCGACGCTCGCTGCACTGCTCGCCGCGGAGCTCGCCAGGGACGGTGCGCCGGTCGGCCTCGTCGACCTCGATCAGCACCGCGGCGGGATCGACGTGCTCCTGGGCGCGGAGGGGTGCCACGGGGCCCGATGGCCGGAGCTGACGGACGTGCGGGGGCCGGTCGCGCCTGCCGACCTCGACGACGTCCTGCCGACCTGGCGGGGGGTCGAGGTGCTGAGCGCCGGGCGCCGGCCCGTCGAGCCGGCGCCCGGCGCGGTCGCGGCCGTCGTCGCGGCCCTCGTCGCGCGGAACCGGCACCTGGTGGTGGACCTTCCCGTCGCCGGTCTTGCGCTCCTCGCCGAGGCCGGTCCGCTTCAGGTGGCCGACGAGGTCCTCGTCGTGACCGGCCAGGACGTGCGAGGCGTCGCCGGTGCCCTCGCGATCGGCGCTCGGTTGCCGCCGGCCGGGGCCGGTCTCGTCCTGCGAGCGCGCCGGGACGCGGTGGTGGCCCCGGCCGAGGTGGCGCGACTGCTGGGCCTGCCGCTGGTCGCGCGCCTGCCCGCGGACACCGGTGTCGCGGGTGCGGTCGACCGCGGGCTCGGGCCCGTCCCGCCCCGACGGTCCGCCCTGGGCAGGTCCGTGCGCACGATCGCGAGGCGGGTCGACGGAGATGGCTGAGCCGAGCGACGGTGCCCGGCTCGCCCGGCGCCCGGGCCCGTGGGACGACGAGGACGTGGCAGCACTCGCCGCCCGCGTCGGTCGCGGGAGCCCGGACGCCGGCCCGCTCCAGGTGCTCCTCGACGAGCCGGGGGTCAGTGACGTGCTCGTCAACGGGCCGGGCTCGGTCTGGGTGGATCGCGGCGCCGGGCTCGAGCGCTGCGAGATCGACGTCGGCGAGCGTGGGGACGTCCGGGCGCTCGCCGTCCGGCTCGCCGCCGTCGGCGGGCAGCGGCTCGACGACGCCTCACCTGTCGTCGACGCGCGCCTCCCGGACGGCACTCGCTTGCACGCGGTGCTGCCGCCCTTGGCTGTCGACGGGCCGGTCATCAGCCTGCGGGTGCTTCGTCGGGCGGCCTTCCCGCTCCCGGCTCTCGTGCGGTGCGGAAGCGTCGCGCCGGTGGTTGCCGCGGTGCTGACCGGGCTCGTCCTGAGGCGCGCGAACGTCCTGGTCTCCGGGGCGACGGGCACGGGCAAGACGACCCTGCTCGGCGGACTCCTCGCCCTCGTCCCGCACGACGAGCGCATCGTCTGCCTCGAGGAGTCCGGTGAGCTGGACCCGGACCACCCGCACGTGGTCCGCCTCGTCGCGCGCCGTGCCAACGTCGAGGGCGCCGGGGAGGTCGATCTCACGCGGCTCGTCCGTGAGGCGCTGCGGATGCGCCCCGACCGGATCGTGCTCGGCGAGTGCCGCGGCGCCGAGGTCAGGGAGGTGCTGACCGCTCTGTCGACGGGCCACGAGGGCAGCTGGGCGACGCTGCACGCGCAGGCGGCGGAGGAGGTCCCCGCGCGGCTCACGGCGCTCGCGGCCCTGGCCGGCATGTCCCCGCAGACGGTCGCCGCGCAGGCCGCCGGTGCGGTCGACGCGGTGGTGCACCTGCGCCGCGACGGCGGACGCCGGCGGGTCGCGCAGCTCGGCGAGGTCCTGCGGGAGGGAGCGGGCCTGGTGGTGCGCGAGGTGCTCGCGGTGGATCCGGAGGGCAGGGCCCGGTACGGCGAGCGTTGGCCGGCCTTCGCCCACCGGTGGACGGGGGCCAAGGAGTGAGGGCCGCGGCACCGCGGGCCTCGGGAGCGGCGCTGACGACGGCCGCCGATGCGCTGCGCAGCGGTGCGGCCCCGGAGCAGGCGTGGCCGAGGGCGGGCGTCCTCGTGCGCGGCGGGCTGCCGACGCTCTCGTCGTTGACGGCCGCCACCGGCGACGAGGGAGCCGCCGCCGCCGTGCACGCCGCAGCGCGTCTCGCGCTGGAGCTCGGGGCCCCGGCCGCACCGGTGCTCGATGCCGTGCTGCGCACCATGGAGGAGGACGCCGACGCCGCGGTGCGCCGCGCCACGGCGCTGGCCGGCCCGGCGGCCTCGGCCCGGGTGCTCGCCTGGCTCCCCGTGCTCGGCCTGGCCCTCGGCGTCGCGCTCGGCGTGAACCCGCTGGCCGTGCTGCTCGACCCGGGGCGCGGCTGGGTGCTGCTGGCCGGCGGTGCGGCCACCGGAGCCCTGGGGAGGCTCTGGAGCCGCCGGCTCGTGCGCAGTGCGGCGGCGGCAGGGCGCACGGACCTGCCTGATCGGCGCGCGCGCACGGACCGGTCGCCGCTGCGCCGGCGCCTGGGCCCGGCGAGCGCGTCCGACCACGCGCCGGTGACCCTCGTGCTCGACCTCGTCGCCGTGGCGTGCGAGTCGGGGGCCTCGGTCCCGCGGACCCTCAGCGCCGTCGGCACGGCCGTCGGTGGCAGGCGGGGTCTGGTCCTGGTGGCCGTCGCCGCTCGGCTCGTCGCCGGCGAGTCGTGGTCCTCGGCCTGGTCGGTCCGTGATCCGGGCCTCGGGGCGGTGGCCGCGGCGTTGCGGTCGGCATGGCAGGACGGTGCCTCGCCGGTCGCCTCGGCACGAGGATCGGCTCGTGGCCTGCGGCGTGAGCAGCAGGCCGTGGCACTCGCGGCGGCCGAGCGGCTCGGGGTCCAGCTGCTGCTGCCCCTGGTGGTCTGCCACCTACCGGCGTTCGTCCTGCTCGGCATCGTGCCGGTGCTGGTCTCGTTCGTCGGCCTCCCCGGTGGTGGGTGAGTGCGAGGGACGCGCGTCCACAGCGCGCGACCGTCGCGCACGTCCACCTCATGGCCAGGCTCTCCGACCCGTGCTGCTCCGGATCGTCGACGGTGGACCGGTGGCCGCGGCTGCGGCGTCCGCCCGTCAGGGCGTGATCGAGAGGTGACCCCATGAGAACGACCCCAGACCCCGTCGGCCGGCCCGACCCCGACCCCTACGGCCTCGGTCCGGGCCGCGCTGCTCCGTCCGGCCCCGCATGCGCCGATCCTGCTCCGCCCACCGACCCCGGTGATCTCGGCATGGCGACGGCCGAGTACGCGATCGTCACCGTCGCGGCAGCCGGATTCGCCGGGCTGCTCCTGGTGATCCTGCGCAGCGACGAGGTCCGCGCCCTGCTGCTGGGAATCGTCCGCAGTGCCCTCGCGATCTGACCGCCGGCCCGAGGCGGGTGCCGTGACCGTCGAGCTCGCCCTCGGCCTGCCGGTCCTCGTGCTGCTCGTGGCGATGGTGCTGGTGACCACAGCCGCGGGCATCGGGAGCCTGCGCTGCGCGGATGCGGCGCGGACCGCCGCACGGGTGGCCGCGCTCGGGGAGCCGGACGCCGTGGTCGCCGAGTCCGCGCGCCGGGTGGCGGGTACCTCGGCGCAGGTGTCGGTCCTGCGCGGCGGGGGCTGGGTCGACGTCGTCGTCGAGGCGCCCACCGCCGGCGGCTGGTTCACCGGCGGCCCGATGGCGGTCCGGGGCCGGGCGAGCGCCTGGGTCGAGCCATGAGCGGACCCCCGATCCGCGTCCGCGGACGGATCCCTCGCGGCGAGCACGGTTCAGGTGCGGTCCTCCTGCTCGCCGTCGTGCTGGTCGCCCTGACGGCGGCCCTCGTCATCGGCGCACTCGTGCGCGTGCAGGCCGCGCGCTCCTCGGCCCAGGCCGCCGCGGATCTCGCGGCGCTCGCCGCCGCCGCCGAGGTGGCGATCCCTCCGGTTGTGGTCCTCGCCCCCGGGGTGAGTCCCGACCCGGGGCAGGCCTGTGCACGGGCCGCGACGGTCGCCCAGCGGAACGGGGTACGGCTGACGGCGTGCACGGTCGGCTCCGGGCGGACCGTGCGCGTCGAGGTCGCGGGCGCCACGCCATGGGGCCCGGCCACGGCCGCTGCCGTCGCCGGCCCGGCCTCGGCGCGGGTCAGCCCGGCTCGCCCCTGAGCACGGCGTCGAGCAGGCGGATCGCCCCTCGTTTGTCCAGGGGGTCGTTAGCGTTCCCGCACTTGGGGGACTGGACGCAGGCGGGGCAGCCGTCGGCGCAGGCGCAGCTCGCGATCGCGTCCCGGGTCGCACGCAGCCACCTCGCGCCGAGCGAGAACCCGCGCTCGGCGAACCCGGCGCCGCCCGGGTAGGCGTCGTGCACGAAGACCGTCGCGACCCCCGTGTCCGGGTGCAGTGCCGTGGAGAGCCCCCCGAGGTCCCACCGGTCGCAGGTCGCCAGCAGCGGCAGCAGCCCGATCGAGGCGTGCTCGGCCGCGTGCAGCGATCCCGGCACGTCGCCCTCCTCGAGCCCTGCTGCGGCGAGCACCTCCGGCGGGGCCGTCCACCAGACGGCGCTGGTGCGCAGGGTCCTGGCCGGCAGGTCCACCAGGTCGGTGCCCATGCCCACGAGGTCGGGAATCCGACGCCGGGTGTAGCTCAGCACCTGGGTGGTGGTGTCCACGAGCCCGACGCCCCAGGTCACCGGGCCGACACTGCGCTCGGCCCTGACCTCGACGATCTCGACGGAGGACCCCCACTTCGCGAAGGTGCGGTACTCGACCGGGCGGGGGCTCACGAGGGCTACGGAGGTCTCCAGGTCCAGGTGCTCGACCACGAAGGTCACGCCCTGGTGGACGTAGACGGCACCGTCGTGCACGGTCGTGTCGGCCGCGGCCGCATCGACGGTCCCCAGCAGACGCCCGGTCGCCTGCTCGACGACCCGCACCGGTTCGCCGCCCGTCCCACGCAGGTCGGTCAGCGAGCTCGCCGGACGGTCGTGCGTCCAGTACCAGCCCGAGTCGCGACGTCGGAGCGCGCCGCGGGCCACCAGCGTGTCGAGGATGGCGCGGGTCCCGGGCCCGAAGACCGCGAGGTCCTCCTGACGCAGCGGTCGCTCGGCCGCCGCCGCGCACAGGTGCGGTGCGAGGACGTACGGGTTGGACGGGTCGAAGACGGTCGCCTCCACGGGGACGTCGAAGATCGCCTGCGGGTGGTGGATCAGGTAGGTGTCCAGCGGGTCCTCGCGGGCGATGAGCGCGACCAGCCCTTCGCTCCCCGCCCGGCCGGCGCGGCCCGCCTGCTGCCACAGCGAGACCCGGGTCCCGGGCCAGCCCGCGATGAGGACGGCGTCCAGGCCGGCGATGTCCACCCCGAGCTCCAGCGCGTTGGTCGTCGCGAGCGCGCGCAGCTCGCCGCTGCGGATCCGCTGCTCGAGGTCGCGGCGCTCTTCGGGCAGGTAGCCGCCGCGGTAGGCGGCGACCTGGGCACCCAGCCCGCGCTGCACCTCCTCCAGGTGGTCCCTCGTCGCCGCTGCCACCGACTCCGCGCCTCGTCGTGAACGTGTGAAGGCGAGCGTGCGCGCCCCGGCGACGGTCAGGTCGGTGAGCAGGTCTGCCATCTCGGCCGTCGCGGTGCGATGGGCCGGCGAGGTCGGCGTCAGGGCGGGGCCGGCCTCGTCCGTGCCGTCCTGCGGGACCGGTGCGCGCCCGGGCAGCTCGGGCGGCTGCCAGAGGACCATCGTGCGCAGACCGCGGGGGGCGGTGTCGTCGACGACGGCGACGACCTGCGAGGGGTCGACACCGATGAGTCGCGACGCGCTGAGCGCGGGATCGGCCGTCGTGGCCGAGGCCATCACCACCGTCGGCTGCGCGCCGTAGCTCCTGGCCAGCCGCAGCAACCGGCGCAGGACCGCCGAGACGTGCGCGCCGAAGACCCCGCGGAACGCGTGGCACTCGTCGACGACGACCAGTCGCAGCCCGCGCAGCAGCCGCGCCCAGCGCTGGTGCCCGGGCAGCAGGGAGAAGTGCAGGAAGTCGGGGTTGGTCAGGACGACGTCGGCATGGTCGACGACCCAGCGCCGCGACGTCAGGTCCGTGTCGCCGTCGCAGGTCGCGACCCGTACGTCGCGGATCTGCGCGGCGTCGAGCAGCCGTTCGAGCCCGGCGAGCTGATCGGCCGCCAGCGCCTTGGTGGGCGACAGGTACAGGACGGTGCTCCGGCGCAGACCGGCGTCGACGGGTGCACCCAGCGCCTGGGCGGCCCGCTCGGCCCCGTGCCGCACGGCCGTGAGCGCAGGCAGCCAGAACGCGAGCGACTTGCCCGACCCGGTCGAGGTCGCCAGCACGGTGTGGTGACCTGCCCAGACCGCGTCCGAGGCCGCGACCTGGTGCTCCCACGGCCGCTCGACCCCGAGTCGGCGGTATCCGGCCACCAGGTCCTCGTCGGCCCAGGCCGGCCACTCGGTCGCGCGGCCCTCGCGTGCCGGGATGCGCTCCACATGCGTGACCCGCTCGGTGCGTGCGCCACCGGCGAGGAGGACCTCGAGGAGCTCGTCTGCGGCCACGGGCCGATCCTCCCACCCGGGCGCCGACGGTCCTGCAGGGCAGGGACGTTGGTCGCGCGATCGACGCGGCGTGACGGGAAGGATGGGCCGGTCGGTCCTGGTGGACCGCGTCCGCGACGTCGCCGGCGCCCCGGACGTGCCGGGCGCGCCGTCGAGAGCTCTGCACGAGAGGCCGCACCGTTGAGCACCCCGACCCTGCTGACCGCCCGCCCCGCCGGTCGGCCGACCGACTCCGCCGAACGGCTCGAGATCGCCGACTGGACGACGGCGCCCGTCGTCGACCTGTGGCCCGGCCGCCGGGCCCTGGTCGTCCAGCTCCAGGGCTGTGGGTGGAGGTGCACCAACTGCGAGCAGCCGCAGCTGCGCGACCCGCTCACCGGCGGTGCCGCCGCGTGGCGCGAGCTGCGCGGGGTCCTCGTCCGATCCCGCGACGAGCTCGACGCGGTCGTCCTGTCCGGTGGTGAGCCGACCCGTCAGAGCGGGCTCGGCGACGCGATCGGCCAGATCCGTGACCTGGGGCTCGCGATCGCGCTGCACACCTCCGGCTCCCACCCTCGTCGACTCGCGGAGGTCCTGCCGCTCGTGGACCGGGTCGTGCTCGACGTGCGTGCCCCGGCGATGCTCTACCGCGCCGTCACCGGTGCGGGATCGAGCGCGCACCAGGTGTTCGCCTCGCTGCGCGTCGCGCTCGAGTCGGGGGTCGAGCTCCAGGTGCGCTCCTGCGTGGACCCGGCACTCGTGTCGCCCGCGGACGTCGAGCAGCTGCGCGGCGACCTCGCCGCACAGGGGGTGCGTGACCACGTCGTCGTCGAGCGCCCGGGGACCGCGCGGACCCGCGTCGCGGCCCGGCGCGTGCCGGTGGGTGCGGGGCGCGTCCCCGTCTGGGGTTCACCGCTCGGTCGCTGCGGGGGCTGACCGCCGGACGGTGGCCGGGCCGTCGTCCGTGCCCACCCCTCGGACAGTGATCGGGCAGCCGAGGTGCTCGGACGGACCGTCCGATGTGCCCGCAGGTGGGTCATTGTTCAGGTGATCGGGTGAATCGTCCCGTCCGACGGGGTGTGCCCGCTCACGATCGGCGCAGAGACTGGTTGAATGGGCGCCAGTTGCACGAGTCCTGAGGAGGCCGCAGTGGACGTGTCCGTCACGAGCCGTGAGAGCGGCGACCGGACCGTGGTCGAGGTGCGCGGTGAGATCGACGTCTACACCGCCCCCGTGCTGCGTGAGGAGCTGACGTCGTTGGTCGACGCCCAGCACACGAACCTCGTCGTCGACCTCACCCAGGTGAGCTTCATGGACTCGACCGGCCTCGGTGTGCTCGTCGGCGGGCTGAAGAAGGTGCGCACCCTCGGAGGCGACCTCAGCCTGGTCATCGACCAGGAGACGATCCTCAAGGTCTTCCGGATCACGGCGCTGACGCAGGTCTTCTCGATCCACTCCACCCTCGAGGCCGCGCTCGCCTGACCGGACATGCGGTGACCGCTCACGTCGGCCCGCGCGGCACCCGCACGCAGGTGCGGCGCTACGGTCGTCCCGTGACCGATCCGACTCCCGACGGCCCGCGTGGCTCGGCGCCGGCGGTCTGGCTCCGTCAGCACCCCCTCGCCGCTGATGCGCTGCTCGCGCTCGGTCTCCTCGTCCTGATCAGCCTCGTCCGACACGACGAGGTCCACGTGCCCGACGCGCTCACGAGGGTCGCGGTCGTCCTCGGCTGTGCTGCGCTCGTCGTCCGGCGCCGCTTCCCGGCCTCCGTGTGGGCGATCACGCTCGGGCTCGCGGTCCTCGGCCTCGTCTCGGCCCAGGGGCCGACCCCGGCGGTGCTGCCGTCGATCGTCGGGCTCTACACGCTCGCCGCGCTGCGGCCCCGCCGTCTCGGCGTTCTTGCCGCCGCGGCCACCGGGACGGTCCTCGTCGTGACGGTCGTGCTCACCCTCGGTTCGACGTGGTCCAGCCCCGAGCCCTGGGCCGTGCTCGCCTGGAGCGGGATGCCCGCAGCGATCGGCGACGCGGTCCGCTCGCAGCGGGCCATCGTCGCCGCCGCCCGGGAACGCGCGACCCGTGCCGAGGCCACGCGGGAAGAGGAGGCCCAGCGCCGGGTCGCGCAGGAGAGGCTGCACATCGCTCGCGAGCTGCACGACGTGGTCGCCCACCACATCGCGGTCATCACGGTCCAGGCCGGCGCCGCCGGCCACCTGCTGGAGGCCGACCCGGCGCAGGCGCGGGAGGCGCTGGACCACGTGCGCGCTGCGGGGCAGACGGTGCTCCGGGAGATGGCGACGATCCTCGGCGTGCTGCGTGAGGGACCCGGGGACGAGCGCCACCCGGCGCCCGGCCTCGCCGGGGTGGACGACCTCGTCGTCGATGCGCGCCGCGCCGGGCTCGCCGTCACGCTGCGGGTCTCGGGGTCGGCGCCCGTCCTGCCGCCGGTCGTCGACCTGGCCGCGCACCGGCTCGTGCAGGAGTCGCTCAGCAACGCCCGCAAGCACGGGAGCGGCACCGCGGTGCTGTCCGTCGTGCACACCGCCGACCGCGTGACGATCGACATCACCAACCCGGTGCGCCCCGACCGGCCCGCGACGGTCCCCGGCCACGGCCTCGCGGGAATGCGGGAGCGCGTCACGACCGCCGGCGGGCTGCTCGAGGTGGGTCCGCTTCCCGACGGCGGCTTCCGGGTGCACGCCGAGCTGCCGGTCGCTCCCGAGCAGCCTGCGGGTGCCTCGTGACGATCCGCGTGCTCCTCGCCGACGACCAGGCGCTCATCCGCGCAGGGTTCGCCGCGATCGTCGGCTCCGCTGCGGACCTGGAGGTCGTCGGTCAGGCGGTCGACGGTGCCCAGGCGGTCGAGCTCGCCCGACGGACGCGGCCCGATGTCGTGCTGATGGACATCCGGATGCCCGGGACGGACGGGCTCTCGGCGACCGAGCTCATCACGAGCGACCCGGAGCTGGCCGCTGTGCACGTCCTGGTGCTGACGACCTTCGAGTCCGACGACTCCGTCCTGGCGGCACTCCGTGCGGGAGCCGGTGGCTTCCTCGGCAAGGGCGTCGAGCCGGCGGCGCTGCTGGAGGCGATCCGCGTCGTCGCCCAGGGCGAGGCGCTGCTCTCGCCGGCCGCGACGAGGGGCCTCATCACCCGGATGCTCGCGGCCCCGACCGCCCCGAGTGCCGGCGGCGGAGCGCTGGCCGGGATCACCGAGCGGGAGAACGAGGTCGTCGTGCTCGTCGCCCAGGGGCTGAGCAACGAGCAGATCGCCGCCCAGCTCTTCCTGTCCCCGCTGACGGTCAAGACCCATGTGAACCGCGCGATGACCAAGCTCGGGGTCCGCGACCGCGCGCAGCTCGTGGTGCTGGCCTACCAGGCGGGTCTCGTCCGGCCCTGAGCCACGACGGCTGCTCGGCGTCCGGGCCGACGCGGCGTACTGCATCCGTGGTAGTCCCCAGGTGCCTGCGCTGGGAGGACGACGCGCGGCGCCGTCGCGGGGGAGGGTGGGACCACATCCAGCGGAGGAGCTCCGATGATCGAAGTGCACGAGCTGACGAAGCGGTTCGGCGAGACCCTCGCCGTCGACCACATCAGCTTCACCGTCCAGCCGGGGGTCGTCACCGGCTTTCTCGGCCCGAACGGTGCCGGGAAGTCGACCACGATGCGGCTCGTCCTCGGGCTCGACCGCCCGACCTCCGGCCACGCCCTGGTCAACGGCCGCAGCTACGTCGACTCGCCCGCGCCGATCCGCGAGCTCGGGGCACTGCTCGACGCCCGCAACGCGGACAAGGCGCGCTCTGCCCGGGCCCACCTGCGGGCCCTCGGCGCCACGGTCGGCCTCGGTGCCGGTCGCGTCGACGAGCTGCTCGAGGTCGTCGGGCTGACCGACGTCGCAGGTCAGAAGGCGGGCTCGTTCTCGCTCGGCATGGGCCAGCGGCTCGGTATTGCCGCGGCGCTGATCGGCGACCCCGGCGTCGTCATGCTCGACGAGCCGGTCAACGGGCTCGATCCCGACGGCATCCTGTGGATCCGCAACCTGCTCAAGGAGCTCGCCGCCGAAGGGCGCACGGTGCTGCTCTCCTCGCACCTGATGAGCGAGATGGAGCTGACGGCCGAGCACCTGCTCGTCATCGGCCGTGGCCGGATCATGGCAGACATGCCGATGGGCCAGTTCATCGCGCAGGCCACCGGCAACCACGTGCACGTCGTCACGCCGGACGGCTCTGCGCTGCGCGACCTGGTCGCGGCCTCCGGGGTCACCGTGACCTCCAGCGCCCCCGACGTGCTCGACATCGAGGGCCTCACCGCCCAGGAGATCGGCATCCGCGCGGCGGCCGCCGGCCTCGTGCTCTACGAGCTCACCCCGATCGAGCCGTCCCTCGAGGAGGCCTTCATGACGATGACCCGCGACGCCGTCGAGTTCCACGGCACCGCCACCCACCACGAGGACCACCTGCTCGCGCCCGCCGGCGCCGGCCGGGCCGCAGACAAGGACGCACGATGACCGCCACGACGCAGACCCCTGGCGCACCGACCGCTGCCCAGCACTCCGCAGTGGTGGCTCGCCCGATGCCGCAGGGCGAGAACAGGCTCAGGGCCTGGCACGTTCTCCGCTCGGAGTGGATCAAGCTCTGGTCGGTGCGTTCGACGCCGACCATGATGATCGTGATCGTGGCCGTGATGATCGGATTCGGAGCGATGGCGGCCGGTGTCTCGACCGGGGAGGTCTCCCGGCCGAACGGCGGCGGCGGTGGCGGCCCGACTGACTTCGCCCACCACCCGCTCGCCGTCGCGATGGTGGGGGCGAACTTCGCCGTCCTGCTCATCGGCACCCTCGGTGCCCTGGTCGGCGCGCGCGAGTTCAGCTCCGGCATGATCCGTACGACGGTCGCCGCCGTGCCACGCCGGATCGGCGTGCTCGGGGCCAAGGCGCTCACGCTGACCGTCGCGCTGATCCCGGTCGTCGTCGTCGGTGTGCTCGGGGCGTTCGCTGTGGCGATGTCGATCCTGTCCGGAGCGGGCGCGACGACCGTCACGCTCGGTGCTGCCGGCTGGGCGCTCGTCGGCACCATGGCCTACCTGCTGGGCGTCGGCCTGCTCGGCCTGTCGCTCGGGTTCCTCTTCCGCAGCATCGCAGGCAGCATCGCGACGCTCATCGGCGGTCTGCTCATCCTGCCCGGCATCATCGGCGCCCTGCTCCCGGCGAGCTGGAGCGAGGTCCTGAAGTACCTGCCGTCGAACGCGGCGTCCTCGTTCACCGAGATCACCCCGCCGGCGGACATGCTCGGGGTCGGTGCCGGCGTGGCGGTCTTCGTCGCGTGGCTCGTGGTCATGATCGGGGCCGCCGGGTACGTGTTCCGCCGACGCGACGTCTGACGTCGACGGGTCCCGTCGAGGAGGCTCGGCGGGGCAGCAGGACCGAGCGAGGCACGGTCCGGCGGAGCAGCTCTCGCCAGGGGGTCCGCGACGTGAAGATCGACCCGTAGACTCCCTCCGTCCGCGGCACCCGAGAGTTGGCAACGACGCCGGCTCGACTCTTCCGCGCGCGGGGGACTTGGAGGACGGATGCTCACGCTCGGGAACACGAGCCTCACCATCGTTGCGGTCATCGCCGCCATCGCGATCGTCTCGCTCGGGTTCGCTCTGGTGCTGCGCCGTCAGGTGCTGGCGGCCGACGAGGGCACGGCGAAGATGCAGGAGATCGCGACGGCGATCCAGGAAGGTGCCCACGCGTACCTGCACCGGATGTTCCGCACCCTCGTGCTGTTCGCCGTGATCGTGTTCGGGCTGCTCTTCCTGCTCCCCGGCGACACCGGGATCCGCATCGGGCGTTCCCTCTTCTTCCTGGTCGGCGCTGGGTTCTCCGCGGCGATCGGCTACCTCGGCATGTGGCTCGCGACGCGTGCGAACGTCCGGGTGGCGGCCGCGGCGCGTCGACCCGACGGGCGCGTCGCGGGCGCCCAGATCGCGTTCCGCACCGGTGGCGTGGTCGGCATGTCCGTCGTGGGCCTCGGCCTGGTCGGCGCGACCTCCGTCGTCCTCATCTTCCGCGAGCAGGCGCCCGCCGTGCTCGAGGGCTTCGGCTTCGGGGCGGCGCTGCTCGCGATGTTCATGCGGGTCGGCGGCGGCATCTTCACCAAGGCGGCTGACGTCGGTGCGGACCTCGTCGGCAAGGTCGAGAAGGGGATCCCGGAGGACGACCCACGCAACGCGGCGACGATCGCCGACAACGTGGGCGACAACGTGGGCGACTGCGCGGGCATGGCGGCCGACCTCTTCGAGTCCTACGCGGTGACGCTCGTCGCGGCGCTCATCCTCGGCAAGGTCTCCTACGGCGAGCAGGGGCTCGTCTTCCCGCTGATGGTCGCCGGGATCGGGGCCGTGACGGCTGCGCTCGGCGTGGTCCTCACCAAGGTCCGCGGGCAGGAGAGCGGGCTGCGGGCGATCTACCGCGGGTTCTACCTCGCCGCGCTCACCGGTGCTGTCCTCACCGCGATCGCCGCCTTCGCCTACCTGCCCTCGAGCTTCTCCGCACTGGCCGGTGTGAGCGCCGACCTGGCCACCCACAGCGGCGACCCGCGCGTCGTCGCCACCCTCGCCGTGACGATCGGGATCCTGCTCGCCGGCGTCATCCTGTGGCTGACCGGGTACTTCACGGGCACCACCTCGAACCCGACCAAGCACGTGGCGCGCACGACGCTGACCGGCGCGGCGACGGTCGTGCTCTCCGGGATCGGCGTCGGCTTCGAGTCGGCGGTCTACACCGCCGGCATCATCGCCGCCGCGATCTGCGCCGTGTTCCTCATCTCGGGCGGGGCGATCACGCTCTCGCTCTTCCTCATCGCGCTCGCGGGCTGCGGGCTGCTGACCACCGTCGGCGTAATCGTCGCGATGGACACCTTCGGCCCGGTCAGCGACAACGCGCAGGGCATCGCCGAGATGTCCGGCGACATCGACCCCGAGGGCGCCAAGACGCTCACGGATCTCGACGCGGTGGGCAACACGACCAAGGCCATCACCAAGGGCATCGCGATCGCGACGGCCGTGCTCGCGGCGACCGCGTTGTTCGGCTCGTACACCGATGCGGTGCGCTCCGCTGTCGACGCGCTCGGCACGGCGTTCGACACCGGCGGCCTCACCGTGGCGATGCTCTCCTACCAGGTCATCTCGCCGATCACGCTCGTGGGCGTCATCCTCGGCGGTGCGACCGTCTTCCTGTTCTCCGGCCTGGCGATCGACGCGGTGACGCGTGCGGCCGGCGCGATCGTGTTCGAGGTGCGGCGCCAGTTCCACGAGCACCCCGGGATCATGACGGGCGAGGAGCGACCCGAGTACGGGCGCGTCGTCGACATCTGCACGCGCGACTCGCTGCGTGAGCTCGCCACCCCCGGCCTGCTCGCGGCCTTCGCCCCGATCGCTGTGGGCTTCGGGCTCGGTGTCGGGCCGCTGGCCGGGTTCCTCGCCGGGGCCATCGCCACGGGCGTCCTCATGGCGGTGTTCCTCGCCAACTCCGGCGGCGCCTGGGACAACGCGAAGAAGATCGTCGAGGACGGCAACCACGGCGGGAAGAACTCCGAGGCGCATGCCGCCGCGGTCATCGGCGACACGGTCGGCGACCCGTTCAAGGACACCGCAGGCCCGGCGATCAACCCGCTGATCAAGGTGATGAACCTCGTGGCGCTGCTCATCGCGCCGGCCGTGGTCACGCTGTCCATCGGTGCCGGTGCGAACAACGCGCTGCGGCTGACGATCGCGACGGGCGCGATGCTCATCGCCTTCGGCGCCGTGATCCTCTCCCGGGTGCGTGCTGCCCGGGTGGACCGTGACGGCCGTCTCGAGCGCGAGGCGCACCTGGTCTGACGGGCCGACCCGCCCGAGCCGCAGCCGACGTGGCCGTGGCTCGGGCGAGAGGCCGTCGTCCTGCGGCGGTCGAGCCGACGATCGGAGCGCAGATGAGCACGGACCTTCCGGCGCCGAGCGCCGACCCGTTCCTGGTCGACGCACTGCGCGGCGACCTGGGTGCAGCCGACCTGAGCGTCAGCGGCGTGCAGGACCTGCTCGGGCCAGCCGCGTCCGCGGCGCTGCACCGGGACGAGTTGCTCCCGGCGCTGCGCTCGATCGCTGCCGGTGGTGGGGACGGCCGCGAGCCCCTGGCCTCGCTCGTCCGGCTGTTCGTCCTCGGGCACCCCGTGCCGCGCAGGGCGCTCGCCCTCGCACTCCCGGCGCTCGGGGTCGACGGCGCCGCGCGGCTCGGCCTCGTCGAGGCAGGTGGACAGGGTGGTGACGACCTCGTCCGTCCGCTCGTCGACCTGCGGCCCTACGCGTCGACGGACGACGCGGGCGAGGCGCAGTGGTGGCTCGCCTCGGACCTCGGCGAGTCCGTCACGGGTACTGCGCTCCGGCACGACCACGTCCTCGGCGTCGGCGGTGCCTCGACGACGCTCGCCCAGGCGACGATCCGCACGCCGGTCGCCAGGAGCCTCGACCTCGGGACCGGCTGCGGGGTCCAGGCGCTGCATGCGAGCCGGCACAGCACGGACGTCGTCGCCACCGACATCTCCCGACGCGCACTGGCCTTCGCCGGCCTCAACGCGGCCCTCGCCGGTGCGGCGCTCGACCTGCGCCTCGGTTCGATGCTCGACCCGGTCGCGGGCGAGCGCTTCGACCTCGTCGTGTCGAACCCGCCGTTCGTCATCACCCCGCGGGTCGCGGACGGTGCCCCGCTCTACGAGTACCGGGACGGTGGCCGGGCCGGAGACGACCTCGTCCGCGACCTGGTCGCCGGCGTGGGCGCCGTCCTGGCGCCGGGCGGCGTCGCCCAGCTGCTCGGCAACTGGGAGCACCGCGCAGGCGAGGGCTGGGCCGAGCGCGTCGGGGGCTGGCTCGACGCCTCGGGCCTGGACGGCTGGGTCGTGCAGCGCGAGGTCCTCGACCCGGCCGAGTACGCCGAGATGTGGCTGCGCGACGGCGGCACCTCCCGTGACCGTGACCGCGCCGGCTGGGAGAGCGGCCTGTCCGCCTGGCTCGACGACTTCGCGCGGCGCGGGGTCGAGGCGGTCGGCCTCGGCATGGTCGTGCTGCGCCGACCCGTCCAGGGCGCGCCGACGCTGCGTCGGCTCGAGGAGCAGCCGGGCGCCATGCGGCAGCCCCTCGGCGAGCACCTCGCCCGCGCCCTCGCCGGACATGACTGGCTGCAGGCAAGGGACGAGGACGCACTGCTCGCGGCCCGTCTCGTCGTCGCCGCCGACGTCACCGAGGAGCGCCACCTGCGGCCCGGCGCCACGGACCCGAGCGTCGTCCTGCTCCGCCAGGGCAGTGGCTTCGGCCGTACGGTCCAGGTCGGGACGGCCCTGGCGGGGCTCGTCGGCGCCTGCGACGGCGAGCTGGCGGTCGGCCAGATCCTCGCCGGGCTCGGAGCGCTGCTCGACGTCGAGGTGGCCGAGCTGCGAGCGAACCTGCTGCCCGCGGTCCGTGGGCTGATCGGCGACGCGCTCCTCGTGCCCGCGCGCCTCGACTGAGGCTGCGCCGGCGGGGCCCCGGGCAGGGCGCCGTGCCTGACGGTGGCCTCGTCGATCCCACAGTCGGCGTCGAGGCCGCGTCCATCATGGGCACAGCAGGCCGCCCTAGTCTCGCGCCGAGCGGACCTGGTCCGGTGGTGTGTGCCCGAGAGGCAGTCATGGCGACGAGATGGATCAGGCTGCGGGCTCGGACCGCCGTGGTGTCGGGTGTGGTGGTCCTCACGCTGGTCGGCACGGGGGTGTGGTGGTTCGGCTTCCGGGCTCCCGCCACGGCCAGCGCAGCGACACCCACGACGACGACCCAGGACGTCGCCGCCGCGCTCACCACGCTGGAGAAGTCCGTGGCCGGGACGGGGACGGTCGCCCCGGTGGAGCAGGACGACCTGAGCTTCACGGTCAGCGGCACGGTGACGGCCGTGGACGTGGCCGCCGGCCAGACCGTCAAGGCCGGGCAGACGCTCGCGACGGTCGACACGCTCCAGCTCGACGCGAACCTGCTCCAGGCCAAGGCCACCCTCGCGACGGCACAGGCCACCCTCGCCGACAAGAAGGCCGCGAGCGACGGGAGCACGGCCGCCGTTGCCCAGATCGCCGCCGCGGCGGCCCAGGTCGACGTGGCGCAGGCCCAGGTGACCAGTGCGACGACCGCGATGGCGGGAGCGACCCTCGTCTCACCCGTCGCCGGACTGGTGACGACCGCGAGCCTCGCGGTCGGCGATGTCGTCCAGGGCACCGGGTCGGGCGGATCGGGTGGGTCCGGTGGATCGAGCACCACCTCCTCCGCGACGGGCCAGTTCGTCGTCATCGACACGAGCTCCTGGGTCGTGAACACCACGGTCAGCGAGTCCGACGTCGCCCTGATCAAGGACAACGACCAGGTCGACCTCACGCTCGACGGGGTCTCGACGCCGGTCTTCGGCACCGTGCAGGAGATCGGTCTGCTCTCGACCGGTACCTCGGGTGTCGCGGCCTACCCCGTGACGGTCGCGGTCACCGGCTCGCCGGCGGGGCTGCACGACGGCATCTCCGCGACGGTCTCGATCATCTACGAGCGCCGGACGGACGTGCTCACGGTCCCCTCCGCGGCGATCCGGAGCGTGAACGGCCAGTCGGTCGTGATGAAGGTCGGTGCTGACGGCAAGGCCGTCTCCACCCCGGTGACCGTCGGTGAGACGAGCGGGCAGAACACCGAGATCGTCTCGGGGCTCGCCGAGGGCGACCAGGTGGCCGTGACGGTCGTCGCAGCCAGGACCCAGAACGGCACGGGCGGCACGCGCGGGGTCGGCGGCTTCGGCGGCGGCGGCTTCGGTGGTGGCGGCAGGACCGGCAGGACCGGCGGCGCGGCCGGCTTCACCGGCGGCGGCTTCCCCGGAGGGCCGACGAATGGCTGACGTCAGCACGGCACCCGCGCCGCACCGGGCACCCTCGGGCGAGTCGGTCATCGAGCTCGTCGGCGCGGGCAAGACGTACCGGACCGGAGCGCTGGCCTTCGAGGCTCTGCGCGACATCGACCTGCACATCGCCGTCGGCGAGTACGTGGCGATCATGGGGCCCTCCGGCTCCGGCAAGTCGACCATGATGAACCTCGTCGGCTGCCTCGACACGTTGACGGTCGGCACCTACCGGCTGGCTGGCGACGACGTGAACGAGCTCGACGAGGAGCAGCTCGCCGAGATCCGCAACCGGCGGATCGGCTTCGTCTTCCAGCAGTTCAACCTGCTGCCTTCGCTGTCGGCCTGGCGCAACGTCGAGCTGCCCCTGGTGTACGCCCGGGTCCCCGCCCATGAGCGCAAGCAGCGCGCCGTCGACGCCCTCGAACGGGTGGGCCTGGGCACCAAGCTCGACAACCGCCCCGGGGAGCTCTCCGGTGGTCAGCAGCAGCGTGTGGCCGTGGCACGGGCTCTGGTGGGTGAGCCGGCCCTGATCCTGGCGGACGAGCCCACCGGGAACCTCGACTCGACCTCGAGCGCCGAGGTGCTCGAGCTCTTCGGCGAGCTGCACGCCAGCGGGCGCACGATCGTCCTCATCACCCATGAGGAGGAGATCGCCGAGCACGCCCGTCGGATCGTCCGGGTGCGTGACGGGCAGATCCAGTCCGACGAGGTGAACCGCCCGTGAGCTGGACCGAGACGCTGCGCACCGGACTGTCGGCCATCCGCAGCCACTCCCTGCGTTCGACCCTGACGGTGCTCGGCATCCTCATCGGGATATCGGCAGTGATCCTCACCGTCGGCCTCGGCCTCGGGACCCAGAAGGACGTCAGTGCCTCCATCAGCTCGCTCGGCTCGAACCTGCTCATCGTCACCCCGGGCTCGAGCACCTCGACCGTCGGCGTCCGGGGCGGGTTCGGCTCCCTGCTCAGCCTGACCAGCGCGAACGCCTCCGCGCTCGCGTCGACGGTGAACGCACCCGACGTCGCGGGCGTCGCGCCGGAGAAGGACGTGTCCCGTTCGGTGACGACCAGCCAGACCAACTGGACGACGACCGTCGTCGGCACCACCCCCTCGTGGCTGTCCGTGCGCTCCCGCACGATGGCCTCCGGCTCCTTCTTCACCGCCGCGGACGTGACGGACGCGGCGCCCGTCATCGTGCTCGGATCGCAGACCGCGACCCAGCTCTTCAGCTCGACGGACGTCGTCGGCCAGACGGTGACGATCTCCGGGATCGACTTCACCGTTGTCGGGGTCCTGGCCGATGCCGGGTCGAGCGCCTCGACGAACCTGGACGACCTCGCGGTGGCTCCGCTCTCGACCGTGGCCCGGAACCTCGTCGGCGGGTTCACCGCCAATGCGCTGTCGACGATCTACGTGCAGGCCGCGTCCGGCGGCCAGCTCTCAGCCGCGTACCAGGAGACGGACTCGCTGCTGCTCAACCTGCATGCGATCACCGACCCCGCCACCGCCGACTTCACCGTCAGCACCCAGAACGCGCTGGTCAGCACGGCCACGGCGGTCTACCGGACGCTCACCGTGCTGCTCGTCGGGATCGCCGCCCTGTCCCTGCTCGTAGGCGGGATCGGCGTGATGAACATCATGCTGGTCTCGGTCACCGAGCGGACGAGGGAGATCGGCCTGCGCAAGGCGCTCGGCGCCCCGCCGCGGGCCATCCGGCGTCAGTTCCTGGTCGAGGCGTCCGTGCTCGGCCTGGCGGGCGGACTGCTCGGTGCCGGCCTCGGCATCGTCTCGGCGCACGTCCTGCCCGGCCTGCTCCACACGACGATCGTCGTCTCCTTCCCGGCGGTGATCGGCTCCGTCGTGGTCGCGATCGTCATCGGACTCGTCTTCGGCGTCTACCCCGCGACGCGCGCCGCGCGCCTGGCTCCCATCGATGCGTTGAGAAGCGAATGACCCCGCGTGCGGGCGGCCGGGCGCCCCGCCCGCCCCGGACCCTCGTCGACACCCCTGCAGGAGAACCCATGATCGTCAGCCCGTTCCGTCTCCGTGGCCACCGCCCCGTGCTCCTGACCGCCACCGCCGTGGCCACGGCGCTGCTGCTCGCCGGGTGCTCCGGATCGCCGACGGCCGCGACCGCATCGGTCGCACCGGCGCCGGCCGCCGGGATCACGGCGCCCTCCGGCGGTGGCCAGCGTGGAGCGGGCGGCGGCGGGGTCAGCGGTCTGATCGCAGCGGTCTCCGGCTCGACGGCGCAGGTCCAGTCGACCACCAGTCAGACGGCTGTGACCTGGTCCGGCACGACGACCGTCAGCCGGATCGGCGCGGCGACCGCCGCTGCCGTGACGGTCGGCTCCTGCGTGACGGCCTTCACCGCGCCGACGACGACGGCAACCGGCGGGGCGACGCCCTCAGCGGGCAGCGCGAGTGCGCCGACGGGCCCCGCGACCCGCGTGACTGTCTCGCCGGCCGTCAACGGCGCCTGCGCAGGCGGCTTCGGTGGCTTCGGCGCCGGCGCCGGCGCCCGGCCGAGCGGTCGTCCCAGCGGGATCCCGACCGACCGGCCGAGCCGCGCTGCAGGTGGCGGCTTCGCCGGTCGCGGCGGCTTCGGTGGCGTGACGTTCGGCCTGGTCACCGCCGTGAGCGGCTCGACCATCTCGGTCACCTCGACCCGGCAGGGCGGGACGGCGACGCCCGCCACGATCACCGTCGACGCCGCCACCACCTACCTCGCGACGAAACCCTCGACGACCAGTGCGATCGCCGTCGGCCTGTGCGTCACGGCTCGCGGCACCGCGGACACCAGCGGCGGGATGACCGCGACGAGCATGACCCTCTCGGACGCCACGAACGGCAGCTGCACCACAGGCGCCCGCAATGGCTGACGAGACCATCGCCCAGGTGCCCGCACCCTCGGGCACCGCGGTGCGCCGTCGGATCGTGCGCCGTCGCCGGTGGTTCGCCGTCGCCGGTGGGGTGGTCGCCGTCTGCCTCGCCGGTGGTGGAGTCGCGATCGCCGCGGGGCGAGGTGGTGGCCCGACCTACCGCTTCGCGACGGCCGAGGTGGCGCCCGTCGAGCAGGCGATCTCCGCGGTCGGCGCGATCTCCTCGGCGAGCCGCGCAGACCTGAGCTTCGCCGTCGGCGGCACCGTCAGCAAGGTCGACGTCACCGTCGGCGCCAAGGTCAGCGCCGGACAGACCCTGGCGACGCTGGACCCGACCGCGCTGCAGGCCGCGCTCGACCGGGCGAAGTCGACCGTCGCCGCCGACCGGCAGACGCTGCAGAACGACCTGGACTCCCAGACGGCGGCCGCGAGCACGACGTCGAGCAGCACGACGTCGAGCAGCACCGCGTCGTCCGGAGCGACGCGTCCCTCGGGGAGCAGCTCCTCCGGGAGCGGTGCGGTCGATCCCGCGGTCACGTCGGCGGTCCGAACGGTCGTCTCGGCCCAGAGAGCCCTGATCGCGGCGCACGCGTCCGCGGTCGCGGCACTCGCCACGGCTCACGCCTCGCTCACGGCTGCGCAGACCGCCTGTGATGCCGTCCTCAACCAGCCGACGGACCAGCCCACGGCCACGCCGACGGACCAGCCCACGGCCACGCCGACGGACCAGCCCACGGCCACGCCGACCTCGGCGACCGGGACGGGCCTGGTGGCCTGCCAGACTGCCGTCGCGCAGGTCCTCACGGACCAGGAGGCGGTCGACACCGCTCAGGCGGCCGTCGAGACCGCGGCCACGACGCTCGACACCGATGTCGCCGCCGCCCAGAAGGCGCTCCAGTCCGCAGCGACGACGGCGAGCTCGACCCAGGCGCACTCGGCCACGACCACCTCGAGCACGACGACCGCAGCCGCCCCGTCGTCACCTGCGTCGAGCGGCTCGTTCGGCTCCGCCGCGCAGGGCACCAAGGTGGCCTCGGCCGCCGACGTCCTCGCCGACGAGGCCGCGATCGAGGAGGCGACCTCCCAGGTCGCCCTCGCGCAGAGTCGGCTGGACCGGGTCACGCTCACGACGCCGATCGCCGGAACGGTGGCGGCCGTGTCCCTCGTGCCCGGCGGGACGGTCTCGGCGTCCTCCACCACCGCCGTCCTCACGGTTCTCGGTACGACGGGTCATGTCGTCACGACGACTCTTCCGCTCTCGGTGATCGACACGGTCGCCGTCGGGCAGGCCGCGACGATCAAGGTCGCCAGCACCTCCGACGCGCTGACCGGCAAGGTCTCCAGCATCGGCGTGGTCGACGTGTCCACCACCTCGACTCCGAGCTACACGGTGATCCTCTCGGTGGACCCGACGACAGCGACGCTCTTCGACGGGTCGTCGGCCCAGGTCTCGATCAGCGTCGGGTCGAGCGACAAGACGCTGACAGTGCCGACCTCCGCCGTGCACAGGACCGCAGCGGGAGCAACGGTCCAGATGGTCAAGGCCGGCGTGCTGACGAGCGTCAAGGTGACGCTCGGCGCCGCCGGACCGGAGCGCACCGCGATCACCTCCGGCTTGTCCGCCGGCGACCAGGTGGTGCTGGCGGACCTCAGCCTGCCCATGGTGCAGCCCACCTCGGCCGCGACGACGAGCGGCCTGAGCGGGCTCGGCGCCGGGTCGTCCACCACGACGAGGACGGGCGGCGGCTTCGGTGGCGGTGACGGTTTCAACCGGAGCGGCGGCTGAACGGGTCGAACGCCGCCGACCGGCGGCTCGGGTGGCCCGCCCCGGTCGGTGCGGGTGGGCTCGCACGGACTCTCAGTGAACGCACAGACGCAATCGGGGTTCCCCTGAGCGGGCCGGGCGAGACTGAGGCATCGACCGCACCACGAAGGAGAAGGCATGTCCGAGAACGCTTCCCCGCCGACGCCCGACGAGCAGCCGACCACACCACTCGCGCCGGTGACCCCCGAGCCGGCCGCGCAGGCGGCCCCGACCCCAGCCGCACCGGCTCCAGCGGGCCCGGCTCCGGCGGCCCCGGTCCCTTCCGGCCCGATCACGACGGCCTACCCGGCCGGCGGCCAGGTGGCGGCGCGCAGCCGGATGCCGGGCTGGGCCGTGGCTGCTTCGATCGTCGGCGGCGTCGCCCTCCTGGGGATCGGCTTCGCCGGCGGCCTCGGGACGGGTCTGCTCGTCTCGCACCGCGAGAGCGTGGTCGTTGAGCGGGCGGGCGTGAACGGGCCGATGATGGATCGCTTCGGTCAGGGCGGCGGAGAGTCCTGGGGCCAGGGTCCGCGCCAGGGTGGTGCTGGTGAGCGCGGCCGGCTCGGCGGCGGCCGGCCCGGCCAGGGCGTCGCTCCGGGCAACGGCGCCGGTGGATCGACGCAGGGCGCCACGCCGAGCCCCTGAGGGCGTTCGCGGCTCCAGGCCTGGCACTTCAGGCCGCCGGGAGCCGCACCGTGAAAGCCGTGCCGCGTTCCGTCTCGTCGAGAGCGATCGTGCCGGCGTGCGCGGAGACGACGGCATGCGCGATGGCCATCCCCAGTCCCGTGGAGCCGGTTCCGGGCGAGCGCGCCGAGTCTCCGCGGGTGAAGCGCTGGAAGAGCCGGGGGCGAAGGTCGGCGGCGATGCCCGGACCGTCGTCCTGCACGCGCAGGGTCACGGTCTGCCCGTCCGTGCGGACGGAGACCACGACGGTCGTGCCCGCAGGTGTGTGCACGCGCGCGTTGGCCAACAGGTTCGCGAGGACCTGGTGCAGGCGATGCGTGTCGCCTCGCACGAGGCAGGAGGGCAGGTCCTCGCCCTCGCCCCCCGCGGCCAGGTCCAGCTGCCAGAGGTGGTCGGGCCCCGCGGCGTACGCGTCGGAGACGGCGTCCACCGCGAGCCCGGCGAGGTCGACCTCGGTGTCCTCGATCGCCCGTCCCGCGTCGAGGCGCGCGAGGAGCAGGAGGTCCTCGACGAGGCTCGTCATCCGCTGCGACTCCGACTCCACTCGTTCGAGCGCGCGCAGCGCCGCAGGGGGAAGGTCCTCCGGCAACCGCCGCACGAGCTCCGCGTAGCCGCGGATCGAGGCGAGCGGGGTGCGCAGCTCGTGGCTCGCGTCGGCGACGAACTGCCGGACCTGCGTCTCGCTCTCGTGCCGGGCGGCGAGCGCTGCCTCCACGTGCCCGAGCAGCCGGTTGAGTGCCGCTCCGACCTGGCCGACCTCGGTCGTCGTGCCCGTGTCGGCCGACGGCACCCGCTCGAGCGTGACGGCTCCGCGGTCGAGGCTCTGCTCCGAGACCCGGGTCGCCGTGGCGGCGACGCGCTCGAGCGGTCGCATCTCGCGGCGCACGAGGCCCGCCCCGGCGCCCGCCGCGATGGCGATGCCCAGGACGACGATCAGCCCCTCACCGGCCAGGTAGCGCTGGGTGGTGGTGACGGTCTCCGCCATCGACACCCCGGTGACGAGCGTGCCACCGGCCGGGCCGATCACCGCGACGACGCGATAGGCGCCCAGCTCGCCCAGGGCCACCGTCCGCGGCTCGTCGTTCGTCGGCACGCTCGCGAGCACGGCGTTCTGCTGAGCGGTCAGGGGCGCGTACTCGCCGGTCGGGTCGATGTACCCCGAGGCCGTCGTGCCCCCTGCCACCGAGTACGTCAGCGTGCCGACGGCCTGGCCCGGGACGTCGAGCCCGGGAGGCGGGCTCGACGTCCCCGTGCCCGCCTTGGGCGGCACGGGGTGCGGTGACACGTGCTGGGCGCGCTTGCTCGAGTCCAGCAGGCGCTGGTCGAGCTGATCGACGAGGGTGTTGCGCAGCGCGAGCGTCGAGACGACGCCCATCGTGCCTCCGACGAGGGCGAAGACCCCGACGGTCAGGATGACCAGACGACGGCTGAGCGTCCATGGCCGCCTCGGGCTGCGTCCGCTCATCTCGTGACGGTAGCCTCCGCGGGCTTCAGGACGTAGCCCACCCCGCGCAGCGTGTGGATCATGGGCGTCCGACCGGCGTCGATCTTGCGCCGCAGGTAGGAGATGTACAGCTCGACGATGTTCGCCTGGCCGCCGAAGTCGTACTGCCAGACGCGGTCGAGGATCTGGGCCTTGGACAGCACCCGGCGGGGGTTGCGCATGAGGTACCGCAGCAGCTCGAACTCGGTCGCCGTCAGGTGGATGTCCTCGTCGTCGCGGCGCACCTCGTGCGAGTCCTCGTCCATCTCCAGGCTGCCGACGACGATCGTCGCGTCCTCACGGGCCTGGGAGGCGCCTGTGCGTCGCAGCAGCGAGCGCAGCCGGGCGACGACCTCCTCGATGGAGAACGGCTTGGTCACGTAGTCGTCGCCGCCGGCCGTCAGGCCGGCGACACGGTCCTCGACGGCGTCCTTCGCGGTGAGGAACAGCACGGGTACTGCCGGGGTCGTGGCGCGGACGCGGTGCAGGACGTCGAAGCCCGAGAGGTCGGGGAGCATGACGTCCAGCAGGATGACGTCCGGCTCCCAGGTCTTGGCCGCACGGACCGCGTCGTGTCCGGTCACCGCGGTCTCCACGAGCCAGCCCTCGTAGCGCAGCGCGGTGGCGAGCAGCTCGCCGAGGGCAGGTTCGTCATCGACCACGAGCGCGCGGATCGGACTTCCGTCGGCGCGGGTGAGCTGCTCGCGGGCGGCCTTCGGGCGGGTCCTTGTCGTCGTCGTCATGCTCCGAGGGTGCGCGCGGATGCTGCAATCTCCCTGGAACGAACCTGTGAAAAGCCTGTGGCTTGCCTCTCGGTGGGTCTGCACAGGCCCTGCCGGGCCGATGCCCAGCATGTGTCCAGCGGGTGCCTCCAGGCTGGGTGCACCCGGCGTCGTCGCCGGCCCACTCGAGGGAGCGACCGATGAATGCATCGACGAGCACGTCGTCCACGGCCCGCCAGGCAGCGCTCCGGTTCTCCGAGGGCGGCGAGGTCGATCCGGCATGGCTCACCGCGACCGTCCGGCCGGTGGGTTCCTTCGGTCGCGAGGACGCCGGTCGCCTGCGGAGCCTGCTGCAGGCGCTGGCTGCCTGCGCGTCGATCGTGGTCCTCGACCTGCAGGCGGTGCGGCTGCGCAGCCCGCGTGCCGCAGCGGCGATCGACGAGGCTGCGGCCGTCCTGGAGTCGCACGGTGGCTGCCTCATCTGTCTGCATGCCGACGCGGCGGCGACGGCGTGGCTCGACGAGGGCAGGCACGCGGTCCTGGTCGGGTGAGGCCCCGGCTCGTGCGACGGGACCAGCGCCGGAGGGTGCCCGACGGGTGAGGTCCGGCTCGCGTACCGTGGAACGGTGACCGCCGACGTGACGACGCAGCGCCCGGCCGGCTGGAGGCGTCCCCGCGGGCTGCGTCACCGTGTCGCCGGCCTGCTCGTCGCCCTGCTCGCGGCCGGCGGGGTCTGGCTGGTGTGGCACGCCGCGATCGACACTTCCGCGCTGCGGTTCGTCGATGTGCTCTCGCTCGACGGCGCCGGTGTCGAGGGGACCGGCTCGACCTGGGGCACCTACCTGTGGGCCTTCGCCGAGCCCGTCGTCACCGTCGTCTCCAAGAAGGTCATCTTCGGCGTCCTCGTGGTCGCCTGCGGGCTGGCCGTCTACCGCAAGCGCGTGGTGCTGGCGGTCCAGCTCGTCCTGCTGGTCGGCGGGGCGAACCTCACCTCGCAGTACCTCAAGTCCCACGTGACCCGGCCGGACGTCGGCCTCGGCGACACGCTCTACAACTCCTGGACGAGTGGTCACACGACGGCCGCGGCCTCGATGTCGGTCGCGCTCGTCCTCGCGGTGCCCCGGCGCTTCCGGCCCGTCGCCGTCGTCATCGGCGTCCTCTACACGACCACCACCGGCGTCGGCACCATGATCGGGAGCTGGCACCGGCCGAGCGACGTCCTCGGTGGCCTCCTGGTCGTCCTCGCGTGGACGGGCCTCGTCACAGCGCTCGACGGGACGCTCGAAACCGGTCCGGCCACCAGGGCCTCCACGACAACGGTCGCGCTCCTCACCGGGTCGGCCATGGCCACCGGTGCGGCGGCCTGGGTCGCCATCGACCGCACGCTCGGGCTCGGGGTCGTCCTGACGGAACCCTCGAGGGCCGACCGGCTGGTCGCTTTCGGTGGTGGTGCGCTCGCCGTCGTCGCGGTCACCTGCCTCGTCTTCGCCTGCCTCACCGGGCTCCTCGGGCTCGCCGACCGGGACACCGCCGTCTCGGTGACATTGCCCACACAGGCTTGACAGGTCGTAGAGTGCGAGCCCGACGGCCGGGGTGGACCCGCCGCACACTCGAGGAGCAGGGATGACACGCAGGCTCGTGATCGTGGAGTCGCCGGCGAAGGCGCGCACGATCGCCGGTTACCTCGGTGAGGGGTACACGGTCGAAGCCTCCGTGGGGCACATCCGCGACCTCCCCCAGCCCTCCGAGCTGCCGGCGGACATGAAGAAGGGCCCCTTCGGCAAGTTCGCCGTCGATGTGGAGAACGGCTTCGAGCCGTACTACGTCGTCGACGCGGACAAGAAGAAGAAGGTGGCCGAGCTCAAGCGGGCCCTGAAGGACGCCGACGAGCTCTACCTCGCGACCGATGAGGACCGCGAGGGCGAGGCCATCGCCTGGCACCTGCTCGACGAGCTCAAGCCCAAGGTCCCCGTCCACCGCATGGTCTTCCACGAGATCACCCGTGAGGCGATCCAGCGCGCGTTGGCGTCGCCGCGTGCGCTCGACCAGCGGATGGTCGACGCGCAGGAGACGCGACGCATCCTCGACCGTCTCTACGGCTACGAGGTCTCGCCCGTCCTGTGGCGCAAGGTCCGCCAGGGCCTGTCGGCCGGGCGCGTGCAGTCCGTGGCCACGCGGCTGGTCGTCGAGCGGGAGCGCGAGCGGATGGCGTTCCGCGCCGCCGAGTACTGGGACGTCACCGGCACCTTCGCGCAGGTGGCCCCCTCGACCCCCGAGCAGGAGGGGGCGTTCGCGGCACGCCTCGTCGGCCTCGGAGAGCAGCGTGTGGCGACAGGTCGTGACTTCGACGACCGCGGCGCGCTCAAGAGCAAGGGCGCCGTCGTCCTCGACGAGAGCGCCGCGACGGCGCTGGTCTCGGCGCTCGCCGATGCGCCCTTCAGCGTGCTGAGCCTGGAGACCAAGCCCTACACGCGCAAGCCGGCCGCCCCGTTCACCACCTCGACCCTCCAGCAGGAGGCGAGCCGCAAGCTGCGGATGGGTTCGCGTCAGGCGATGCGCACCGCGCAGGGCCTGTACGAGAACGGCTACATCACCTACATGCGGACGGACTCCCCGGTCCTGTCGACGCAGGCGATCGACGCCGCGCGCCGCCAGGCTGCCGAGCTGTACGGCCCCGAGTACGTCCCTGCCTCCCCACGGGTCTACGCGAGCAAGGCCAAGGGTGCCCAGGAGGCGCACGAGGCCATCCGCCCCGCCGGTGACCAGTTCCGCACGCCGGCCCAGGTCTCTGGTGAGCTGTCCGGCGACCAGTTCCGGCTCTACGAGCTCATCTGGAAACGCACCGTCGCCTCGCAGATGGCCGACGCGAAGGGCTCGACCGCCTCCGTGCGGATCGGCGCGGACGTGAGCGTCGCCGGGCTGCCAGAGGGTGTCGGTCCCGCGACCCGAGCAGTCTTCGCCGCCTCGGGCACCGTCGTCACCTTCCGTGGCTTCCTCGCGGCCTACGAGGAGGGGCGTGACGCAGAGCGCTACGACTCCGAGGGCGCCGAGGCCAAGGGCGAGAAGGGCGAGGCGCGCCTGCCGGTCATGGCCGAGGGCGACGCGCTGACCGGCGCTGACCTCACCGCCGACGACCACCGCACCTCACCGCCGCCGCGCTTCACCGAGGCGAGCCTGGTCAAGGCGCTCGAGGACCGCGGCATCGGCCGACCATCGACCTACGCCGCGACGATCTCGGTCATCCAGGACCGCGGCTACGTGGGCAGCCGCGGCCAGGCGCTCGTGCCGACCTGGCTCGCGTTCGCGGTGATCCGGCTGCTCGAGGAGAACCTCGACAAGCTCGTCGACTACGACTTCACCGCCTCGATGGAGGAGGACCTCGACGCCATCGCGGCGGGGGACAAGGACCGGGTCGCGTGGCTGACGACCTTCTACCTCGGCGGCGGCGCCGGTGCCGACGCCGGCCTGCGCGACCTCGTGGCGAGCTTGGGCGACATCGACGCCCGTGAGGTCAACTCGATCGAGATCGGCGACGGCATCACGCTGCGTGTCGGCCGCTACGGCCCCTACCTGGAGACGGAGTCCGACGGCGAGCAGCGTCGCGCCTCCGTGCCGGACGACCTCGCCCCGGACGAGCTCACCGTCGCCAAGGCCCGCGAGCTGCTCGAGTCGCAGCCCGACGGTGACCTGGTGCTCGGGCAGGACCCGTCGACCGGCACCACGATCGTCGCCAAGAAGGGACGCTTCGGGCCCTACGTGACCGAGCTGCTGCCGGAGCCCGAGCTCGACCCGGGCATGTCGGCGGCGGCGAAGAAGAAGGCGCTCGCGGCCCAGCCGAAGCCCCGCACCGGCTCGCTGCTGTCCACGATGCAGCTCGAGACGATGACGCTCGACGACGCCCTGAAGCTCCTGTCGCTGCCGCGAGTGGTCGGGACCGACCCCGAGTCGGGCGAGGAGATCACCGCCCAGAACGGCCGCTACGGGCCGTACCTGAAGAAGGGCACCGACTCGCGCACGCTGCCGAGCGAGGAGTCGATGTTCACCGTCACCCTCGACGAGGCGCTGGCGATCTACGCCCAGCCCAAGCGCGGCCGCGGCGCGACCGCGACGGCCCCGCTGCGCGAGCTCGGCGAGGACCCGGTGAGCAAGAAGCCCGTCGTGGTCAAGGACGGCCGCTTCGGCCCCTACGTGACTGACGGCGAGAGCAACGCCACGCTGCGCAAGGAGGACTCCGTCGAGCAGATCACCCTCGAGCGGGCCGCCGAGCTGCTCGCCGAGAAGCGTGCTCGTGGCCCGGTGAAGAAGCCGGCCCGCAAGGCTCCGGCCCGCAAGCCGGCGGCCACCGCGGCAGCGAAGAAGAAGGCCTCGACGAAGGGCTGAGCGCCGGCAGGCTCAGCCGGCGACGACGCCGATGAGTCGACTGACGGCGGCGGGCACGTCGAGCCAGCCGCGGGCGCCAGGCGCGGCACAGGACTCTGCGGCGACGACGGCCGAGGCGGCGAGACCGGCCGCGAGCCGGTCGAGCTCCTGGCCGGCAGACAGCGGCACGTGCCCGGCGAGCCAGGCGAGCAGCGCTCCGTGCAGCACGTCGCCGGCACCGAGCGTGTCGACGACCTCGACCCGCGGCACCCGAACCCTGGCCGTCGCGTCGCCGAAGCTGAGCTCGATCGGGTCCGGGCCGTGCGAGCGTGCGACCGCGGCCGGGCCCAGCGTGGCGACCTCGGCGAGCGACGTGGTGGCGGCGCTCCGGCCGGGCAGGGCGAAGTCGGCGGACAGGACGGCGACGTCGACGTGCGCGAGCAGCCGCTCCAGGCCCGGCTTCCACGAGCCGCCGTCGAGCAGCACGAGCAGGCCGCGGGCGCGCGCCGCCGCGGCCACGGGCACGGCGAGGTCGAGGTGGTGGCCGTCGACGAGGACGGCACGGACGCCGTGCAGCAGCTGGTCCAGGAGCTCGGTGCCCGCGACCCCGACCACTGCGGAGCCGCGGTCCGGTGCCTGACCCGGGAGCGTCGCGTTCACCGACACGACCGCGCGCTGGCCCGTGGATCGCGTGACGAGGATCGTCGAGACCGCTGGGCTCGTCCCCGGGCCGCCGAGATCGACGACCTCGACGCCGAGACCGGCGAGGTCCTCTGCGGCGATGCGCCCGACGCTCCCGGTGCCGATCCGGCTGAGCAGCCGCGCCGGACGGCCGAGCGCCGTTGCGGTGACGGCGGCGTTCGCGGCCGGGCCGCCGGAGCTGACCAGCAGACCGTGCGCGACGACCTTCTCGTCGGGGCCCGGCACGCGGTCGACGGTCTGCAGGAGGTCGAGTGTGGTCAGTCCGCAGGCGAGGACGCTCGGGCCGGTCACCGGACGAGCCTAGCCAGAGGGCCCGGCGGGGGCCGACACCCCGCAGTAGGTTGGCCTCATGACAACGACGTTGGACCCCCGTACCGCACCGCCGCTCCGCTGGGGCATCCTCGCTCCGGGTGGCATCGCCGCCGTCTTCGCCGAGGCGGTCGCTCACCACACGCGTGGCCAGATCGTGGCCGTCGGCTCGCGCAGCCGCGAGCGCTCCGAGCGGTTCGCGACGCACCACGCGATCCCCACCACGCACGCCTCCTACCGCGCGCTCGTCGAGGACCCGCAGGTCGAGGCCGTGTACGTCGCCTCCCCGCACTCCGAGCACCGCGAGCACGCCCTGCTGGCGATCAAGGCGGGCAAGCACGTGCTCGTGGAGAAGTCGATCGCCCGCTCCGCCGCCGAGACCCAGGAGATCGTCGACGCGGCCCGCGCGGCCGGTGTCTTCCTCATGGAGGCGATGTGGACGCGCTTCCTGCCGCATGTCGAGGCCCTGCACGGGGTCCTGGAGCGCGGCGAGATCGGTGAGGTCGTCAGCGTCCAGGCCGACCACGGCCAGAACATGCGGCACCTTCCGGTCGAGCACCGCTTGCACAACGCGGCCCTCGCAGGCGGCGCGCTGCTGGACCTCGGTGTGTACCCGGTGTCCTTCGCGCACGACCTGCTCGGCGAGCCGGACCGGATCCAGGCGACCGGCAGCCTGACCGAGACCGGTGTCGACGGGCAGGTGAGCATCGTGCTGGGCTACGGCGAGCGCGTGCAGGCCTCCCTTCAGACCACGCTGTGGGCGCGCACCGCGACGACCGCGGTGATCGCGGGCACCGAGGGCCGGATCGAGATCGAGACCGACTTCTACCGGCCGACGTCCTTCACGGTGGTCCGCGACGACGGCGCCTGGTGGTCCTTCGACCGTGAGATCGACGGGGGCTTCCAGTTCCAGGCGGCCGAGGTGGCCCGTCGCATCGCCGAGGGGGCGACCGAGAGCCCGCGGATCACGTGGGAGAACAGCCTCGCGGTGATGCGCACGATGGACGAGGTCCGTCGCCAGATCGGGCTCGTCTACCAGGGGGAGTGAGCGGGCGGCCGTGTCGGGCGCGGCCACTACCCTGACCTGGTGACTGACGCACCGAGCGCGCTGCCGGGCACCGCTGTCCGCCCCGCCGGCGCTGGGGTGTTCGTGTCCTTCGAGGGTGGCGACGGCGTCGGCAAGACGACCCAGATCGGACTCCTCGCCGACTGGCTGCGCGGGCAGGGCCGTGAGGTCGTCGCGACGCGCGAACCCGGCGGCACCACGCTCGGGCTCGAGCTGAGGGCGGCGGTGCTGCACGGTGGTCATGTGAGCCCCCGGACGGAGGCGCTGCTCTACGCGACGGACCGTGCGCACCATGTCGACACCGTCGTGCGCCCGGCGCTCGCCAGGGGAGCCGTCGTGCTCAGCGACCGCTATCTCGACTCCTCCGTCGCGTACCAGGGCAACGGACGCGACCTCGGTGCGCTGGATGTCGAGCGACTCTCGCTCTGGGCGACGGAGGGCCTCCTGCCCGCACTCACCGTGCTGCTCGACCTCGACCCCACCGTCGGGCTCTCGCGGCTCACCGGCGCGCCGGACCGCCTGGAGCGTGCCGGTGCCGAGTTCCACGCCCGCACGCGCCGCGCCTTCCTCGATCGTGCCGCCGCCGAGGGCGGGCGCTGGCTCGTGCTCGACGCCGCGTCCCCGGTCGAGGAGATCGCCGCCGTCGTGCGGGCCAGGGTCGCCGCGCTGCTCGAGGCCGGCCGATGAGCGTCTGGGACACGCTGGTGGGCCAGGAGGCAGCGATCGCGGTGCTCAGCCGGGCAGTGGCCGAGCGGGCGTCGATGACCCACGCCTGGTTGATCACCGGCCCGCCCGGCTCGGGCAGGTCGACCGCAGCGCGGGCCTTCGCTGCCGCGCTGCAGTGCGAGGAGGGCGGCTGCGGGCACTGCACCGCCTGCCGCACGACGCTGGGCGGCACGCACGCCGACGTGACGGTGGTCGCGACGCAGAAGGTGACGATCTCGATCGACGAGGTCCGCGGCCTCGTCGGCCTCGCCCAGCGCAGCCCCTCGCAAGGGCGCTGGCGCGTGATCATCGTCGAGGACGCCGATCGGATGCTCGAGCGGACGTCCAACGTCCTGCTCAAGGCCATCGAGGAGCCGCCGCCGCGCACGGTCTGGCTGCTCTGCGCCCCGAGCGCCGAGGACGTCGTGGTGACCATCCGTTCGCGCAGCCGGGCGCTCGCCCTGCGCGTCCCGCCGGTCGCCGACGTCGCTGCCCTCCTCGTCGCGAGCGACGGGGTCTCGCCAGAGGTCGCTGAGGCCGCGGCCCGCGCCGCGCAGAGCCACGTCGGGCTGGCCCGCCGCCTCGCTCGCGACCCTGCCGCTCGCGAACGCAGAGCGCGCACCCTCGAGCTCGCGGCCGGGATCCGCGGGGTGGGTGACGCCGTGCTCGCCGCCGCCGACCTCGTCGAGGTCGCCACGACCGAGTCGAAGGCCGCGACGGAGGACCGGGACGCCGCCGAGAAGTCCGCCCTGCTGCACACGCTGGGCGCCGGCGACGCCCAGACCCTCCCGCCCACGCTGCGGGCCCAGGTGCGCCAGCTCGAGGAGGAGCAGAAGCGTCGCGCCACGCGCGCCCTGCGGGACGAGCTCGATCGCGCAGCACTGGACCTGCTCTCGATGTACCGCGACGTCCTGGTGCTCCAGCTCGGGGCCGGGGTCGACCTCATCAACCCCGGGCCGGACGTGCACCGCCTCGCCGCGGAGAGCACCCCCGAGCAGACCCTGCGCCGGATGGACGCCATCGGCGTCGCGCGGACCCGGCTGGCGGGCAACGTCGCCCCGCTCCTGGCGATCGAGGCGATGGCCGTCGCCCTGCGACCGCAGGGCTGAACGCCCAGGACCAGCAGCTACCGTAGGTGCGTGCCCCTGAGCGTCGTGCCCCGAGCCCTGTCGACCGCCCGCCGTCGGAGCCGCGGCGGCCCTGGACGGCGCGGCCTGCGCACGACCCGGCTCGTGGCCACGGCCGCAGCCCTGGCCCTCGTGCTGGGCGGCTGCGTGGCGGACAAGGTGCAGTCGACGCCGGCCGAGTCCGCTGTCGGCGCGTCGTCCGCCCCGGCTCTGTCCACGGTGGCCGAGATGTACGGCCAGAAGGTGAGCTGGACGGCGTGCGGCACCGACGAGTGCGCGACGGTGACCGCCCCCTTGGACTGGTCGGACGTCTCGCTCGGCACGATCGACCTCGCCCTGGAGCGCCGCGTCGCCACCGGGAAGGACCGCAAGGGATCTCTGCTGATCAACCCCGGTGGGCCCGGTCAGTCGGGGATCTCGTTCCTCAGCGCCGCGGTGTCGCACATCCTCGGTCCCGATGTCCTCGCTTCCTATGACGTCGTCGCGTTCGACCCGCGCGGGACGGGCGCCTCCACCTCCGTGCGCTGCGGCGGCGGCCCGGCGCTCGACGCCTTCCTCACCGCCGATGTCGACATCCGCAGCCAGGCCGACCTCGACGCCGCCCGCGCACGCGTGTCCGAGATCGGCAAGGCCTGCCTCGACGCGACCGGTCCCCTGCTGGGCCATGTCGACACCGTCAGCGCCGCGAAGGACCTCGACCTGCTGCGGGCCCTGGTGGGCGACGAGAAGCTCAACTACCTCGGGTACTCCTACGGCACCTTCCTCGGCGCGACGTACGCGGGTCTCTTCCCGGACAAGGTCGGCCGCTTCGTGCTCGACGGGGCGCTCGACCCGGCACTGACCAACGACGAGCTCTCGCTGCAGCAGGCCGAGGGCTTCGAGAAGGCGCTGCGGGCCTACGTCGCCGACTGCCAGGCGGCACGCGGCTGCCCGCTGACAGGCACCGTCGACGACGGCATGGCGCAGATCCGGCAGCTCGTGGACCGGGCGAAGGCGCGTCCCCTGGACGCGGGCAACGGTGACACCGTCAACGGGGCGCTCGCCTTCTACGGCATCATCGTCACGCTCTACGACAACGCCTCCTGGCCGTACCTGACCACGGCCCTCACCGAGGCGATCACCCAGAACACCGGCGCGACGCTTCTCCAGCTCGCGGACATCTACCTGGACCGCAACCCGGACGGCACCTACACCTCGAACGCGATGATGGCCTTCACCGCGATCAACTGCCTGGACTACCCGGTCGTCTCCCGCAGCTACGACCAGCTCCTCGCGTTCTCCGCGCAGGCCAAGGCCGTGGCGCCGACCTTCGGTGACCAGTTCGCGATGACGGCGGGCTGCGAGGCGTGGCCCGAGAAGGCGACGAGGGAGCCCGCGGCGATCCATGCCCCGGGTGCAGGTCCGATCCTCGTCGTCGGGACGACGGGCGACCCCGCGACCCCCTATGCCTGGGCCCAGGCCCTCGCCAAGCAGCTGGACTCCGGGCACCTGCTCACCTGGAAGGGCGAGGGGCACACGGCCTACGGTCGCTCGAACGCCTGTGTCTCCGACGCCGTCGAGGGCTACCTGCTCCGGGGCGCCGTGCCCGCGGACGGCACGACCTGCTGACCCCGCTTTGGCAGGCCGCCGGACCGCCGGTACAGTAGGCGCGGCTCGCCTCGCGGCGAGCCACGCCGCCTTAGCTCAGTCGGTAGAGCGTCTCACTCGTAATGAGAAGGTCATCAGTTCGATTCTGATAGGCGGCTCCAGCACGAAATGGCCCCTGGCCTGCAGCGATGCGGGCGAGGGGCATTGTCGTCTGCGGGCAGGGCCGTCGACCCGGTCAGGCCGGTTCCGCGGCGACGACGCGGTCGCGACCCTCGCGCTTGGCCGTGTACAGCGCCGCGTCCGCGCGCTCGAGCCAGCGGGTGATGCTCTCGTCCGGAGCGAGGGTGGAGATGCCTGCGCTCACGGTGCAGGTGACGCCGGGGACGACGTCGTCCCAGGGGTGTCGGCGGACCGACTCGAGCAGCCGCTCGCAGGCCCGGGCGGCCTGTTCCGGCGTCGTGTCGGCGAAGACCAGGAGGAACTCCTCCCCGCCGACACGAACGGCCAGGTCCGGCTCGCGGGTGGCCTGCCGCAGGACACCTGCCATCTCGACGAGCACGCGGTCGCCCATCGCGTGCCCGCGGGTGTCGTTGACCCGCTTGAAGTGGTCGAGGTCGATCATCGCCGCGCAGAGCTCGCGGTCGCCGGCACGGGCCTGCTCCACCAGGAGTGGTAGCTCGCGGTCGAGCGAGCGGCGGTTCGGCAGGCCGGTCAGCGCATCGGTGTGGGCCGCGCGGTCGAGCTCGGCGGCGCGGGCCTCCGCACGGCTCGCCTCGCGCCGGGAGTGCTCCGCCCGATGGCGGGCCTCCTCGACCTCGAGCGAGCCGAGGAGCATCCGGGACTGGATCCCTGCAGTCTGCGCCGCGAGCTCCATCCGCACCGCGTAGAGGCGCTCGTGATGCCGCAGCGCCTGCTCGAACGCGCCGAGCTCCTTGTGCATCAGGTGAAGGGCGGTGTGCAGCTCGGTGAGCAGCAGGGGCTCCTCGGCGACCTCGGGCAGCTCGAGGAGGTCCTCCATCGCCGCCACCGCCTCGGCGGTGCGACCCTCGGCGCGCGTGACCTGGGCGAGGTTGATGTCGCTGGTGAGCTCGAGACTGCGATATCCGTGAGCATGCGTGAGCTGCTTGCTCCGGATGCCGAGCGAGCGAGCCTCGTCGAACCGGCCGAGGCTCGTGAGCACGCCGACGAGGTTCCCGAGAGCGAGCGCCTCACGGGAGGTGCGCCCGTGCTCGACGGAGATCGCGAGGGCTGTGGCGAAGAGCTCCTTCGCCTCCCCGAAGGCCTCGGCCGCCGTCAGCCCGGTCTGCGCAGCAGCCTCCGGCGGCCCCTGCGCGAGCGTGACGAGAGAGTTCGCGAGGTTGTTGAAGCCGGCGAAGAGGACGTCCGGATCCTCCACGGTGCGGGCCAGGAGGAGTGCCTGGCGGTTGACCTCGATCGCCCGCGGGAGGTTTCCGGCGTCCTCGTGCACCATCCCGGAGCGGCTCAGCGCCCAGAACTCGGCCGTCGAGTCGCCGCTCGCGCGAGCCGCCGTCATGGCGTCGACGACATGCGGGACGGCCTTCTCGTGCAGCCCGGTCTCATGGAAGGCGAGCGCGAGCGTGCAGTGCGTGCGTGCCAGCGTCGCGGGGTCTGCGCCGTCCGCCAGGAGGTCGATCGCCTGCAGACCGCGTTCGATGGTGGCCTCGAAGCTGCCGAGCCGCAGGTGGTGCAGAGCGAGCAGGTCAAGGCACCGGGCGCGGTCCACCTGGGTTGCCGGACCGGCGGCCAGTGCCGCCTCGGCCAGGCCGACGCCGTCGCGATGCGCCCCGGTCCGCTCCGCGACGCGAGAGAGCTGCAGCAGCCGGCGTGACTCCTCGGCGCGGGCGGCATCGCCCGAGGGCGTGCCGGACACCTCCTGAGGGTTCACGTCGCTGTGATCGGCCGACGCACCGCTCGCGTGAGGATTCGGCGCCAGGAACGGACCGTTCGGTCGAGCGAGACGGCTCGGCTCGGTCGACCTTCACAGCCTGCGCACAGGCGCGGATGAGCCTGCACAGCCTCGACCCGCGACCTCCCCGCCGCCGGCCGCTGCGGGGCGTGTCCTCGTCCTAGCGTGGTGATCATGAGCGACGTCGCCCGTCCCGCCCCCTTCGTCCCGCCGGCCCCGGGCGCCTGGTCCCCGGCCCCGGGGCCGACCGTCGCGCTTCCCCGGCCGCCGGGACGGTGGGAGGTGGCCGGCCGCGACTTCTGGGCGGGGCGGACCGTCCCACTCGGTCGTGCCCGTCTCGCCGCGGCTGCCGGCGTCGGGCTGCTCGGCGCAGCGGCCCTCGTCGGGCACCAGGTCGGGCTCGGGGTGAGCGTCGTCGGCCTCGGGGTCCTGGGCGTGGCCGTGCCGGGCCTCGTCCGTCGGCGTGCGCTCGGTCAGCTGGCGACCCTCGCCCTGGCCGCAGCCCTGCTCGTGATGGTCAGCGTGCGCGCAGCGGATTGGGTCGTCGCGCTGTGCCTGCTCGCGGCGGTCGGCGCTGCGGCCGTCGCCCTCACCTCCGCCCGCCGCCCGTCAGCCGTGCTGCTCGCACCGGCCGCCGCTGCGCTCGGGACGCTGCGCTCGCTGCTCGCCGTCCGCTCCGGTCTCGGCGCGCTCGCCGGCCGGCGCCGTGAGCAGACGCTCGTCGCGTTGCGCAGCCTGGCCGTGACGCTCGTCCTCGTCGGGGTCTTCGGCGCGCTCTTCGCCAGTGCGGATGCGCTCTTCGCCGCGCTGCTGCCGCGGGTCGACCTGGGGCAGGTGCCCGGCCGTGTCCTCGTCGGACTCCTTGTGGCAGGCCTCGCCGCCGGCGCCGCGCACCTCTCCCTCGACGGCGTGCCCTGGCCGGCTGCGCGCTCCACGAGCACCCGGCGCACCCCGCGTCCGGCCGAGTGGCTGGTGCCGATCCTCGCCCTCGACGCCGTCGTCGTCGCGTTCGTCCTCGTCCAGGTCGGGGCGCTCGTCGGCGGGCACGACTTCGTCCAGAGGACGGCTGGACTGAGCTACGCCGCGTACGCGCGGGCGGGCTTCGGCCAGCTCGTCGCGGTGACCCTGCTCACGCTGCTCGTCGTCGCGGTGGCGGCCGGGCGCGCGCCGCGGGCGACCTCGCTCCAGGACCGTGCCTCCCGTGCCGCGCTCGCGGTGCTGTGCGTCGGGACGCTCGGTGTCGTCGTCTCGGCCGTGCGTCGGATGGCGCTGTACGTCGACGCGTTCGGTCTGACCCGGTTGCGGATCACCGTGCTCGTCGGAGAGATCGCCCTTGGGGTCGTCCTGCTGCTCGTCCTGGCGGCCGGGGTCCGGTGGCGCGGCGGGTGGCTGCCGCTCGCCGTGGTCCAGGTGGCGGCCGTGGCCGTCCTCGGGCTCGCGCTGGCGAACCCGGACGCGCTGATCGTGCAGCACAACGCCCGGATCGACCGCTTCGAGCAGGGGTCTGCGGCGGTGGACCTGGACTACCTGCGGGGTCTGTCCGCCGATGCCGTGGCGGCCGCCGGCGCGGTGGGCGACCCCGTGCGCTCGGCGGTCCTCTCCGACGCACGGCTGCCCACGCCGGACGGCTGGGCCGGCTGGAACCTCGGCCGGGCCCGGGCGGCGCAGGTGCTCGAGCAGGCACGGCCGTAGCCGGGCGGGACGCACCGAGCCCGGGGGAACCCGTCAGAGCCGCGGGTCGACGTGGAACTTCGGCCCGTCGCCGGCGTTCGCCGGCCGGCGTCCGTCGAGCACGTCGGTGACATCGGCCAGCCCGACGGTCGCCGCGACGATCGGGCTCGGGTCGACCGCCCCCGAGGCGTACCGCTCGATCGTCCCCGACAGGCCGGGTGAGCCGCTGAGGATCCCCGTCGCGGTGACGTCCTTGAGCAGCAGGTCGCGCGAGTCGACGAGGCTCGGGGTCGTCGAGAGGCCGATGTAGGCGACCCGGCGCCCCGGCTCGACGAGATCGACCGCCCTGGCCGGCATCGCGGCCGCGTTGGTCGCGTCGATCACGCCGTCCCACGGCACGTCCGGCAGGTCGTCGAGGGTCGTGACGGTGAAGCCCAGCCCGGCAGCGAAGGCGCGGGACCGTGCGGACCGCCCCGCCAGATGCACCTCGACGCCGGCCGCTCGGGCGAGCATCGCGGCGAGCAGCCCGATGGTGCCCGGACCCAGGACGAGGAGCCGTTCGCCCGCCTCGACCCCGCTCGCCCAGACGGCCCGCAGGGCGTTGCCGCCCGGTTCGACGAGCGCTCCGGCCGTGTCGTCGACGCCGTCCGGCAGCCGGTGCAGGCTCGAGGCGGGGACCGCCATCCGTTCGGCGAGCGCCCCGGCGAAGCCGCCGCGGATCCCGAGCTCGTAGCGCAGCTCGCAGACGTGCTGCCGCCCGGCGCGGCACCGCGTGCACGTGCCGCAGCCGAGCATCGTGTCCCCGGTCACGCGGCGACCCACCCAGGCCTCGTCGACGTCGTCGGCAACGGCCAGGACCGTCCCGCACCACTCGTGCCCGAGGCGCATCGGGTAGGCGGCGTGCCCCTGCTCGAGGTAGGCCATGTCGCCACGGAAGAACTCCACGTCCGTGCCGCAGACCCCGACGCGCGCGATCTCGACGACCACCTGACCAGGTGCCGCCACGGGCTCGGGCAGGTGCTGGACCCCGGACTCGCCGGGTCCGGTCACCACGAACGTGCGCATCAGTGCTCCGATCGGGAGGGCTCGTGGGACGGCAGGATCCCGTTCCACGGGGTGGAGGGCACGCCCGTCGCATCGACATCGACCGTGAAGAGCCCACCGGACAGGGGGGACCTGGCCAGATGCTCCGCCGTGAGCTCGGCGGTGGCCGTCGTCAGGACGAGCGTGCGGAGCCCCGGGCCGGCGAAGGCCACCGAGGACGTGTGCGGAGCCGGCACCTCGACGACGTGCAGCACGGCCCCGTCCGGCGCGTAGCAGCGCACCTGGCCCGCACCCCAGACGGCGACCCAGAGGTTGCCGTCCGTGTCGCTGCTCATCCCGTCCGGGTAGCCGTCGATGCTCAGGTGCTCACGGCGGACACCGGTGGCACCGGTGACGGGGTCGTAGTCCCGCGCCCAGACCCGTCCCGGCACCGTGTCGACCGAGAAGAGCGTTCCGCCGTCGGCCGACCAGGCCAGGCCGTTGGACTGTGCCAGGTCGTCGTCGAGGGTGGTGAGGCTGCCGTCGTCCTCGACCCGCAGGAGGACCTCGCTCGTCGACGGGCTCGCGATCGAGAGCGTGCCGACGACGAAACGCCCGGCCGGGTCGCAGGCGCCGTCGTTCATCCGGCGGCCGGTCCCGGGCGGGAGGATCCTCGGCCCTTGCTCGATCCGGTCGTCCGGCAGGACGACCCAGAGCTGCTCGAGCCCTGCCACGAGGAGCCGCCCGTCGGCCGCCCGCACGGCGGCGCCGGTCATGGTGTCCACGCGGACGCGGCGCCGTGGCTCGATGCGCCCGTCGGTCAGGCGCCCCTCGTGCACCTCACCGGCCAGGATGTCGACCCAGAGCAGCCCGGCGGCGTCGTCCCAGACGGGCCCCTCGGCGAGCTGATGACGCTGGTCGGCGGCGTGCTGTGCGCGGTAGGTCGTCATGAGCTCGTCCCGATGTGGGCGTCGGCGAGGTCGCGCAGGATCGCGGGGACCTCGCCGACGAGAGTGGCCAGGGGGGTGCGGAAGAGCAGGGCGCTGATCGAGACGGCCCCGCTCGGGACCGTGGGGGACACGAGGTGGACGGGGAAGGCGAGGCAGCCGATCCCTGGCTCGTTCTCCTCGTCGTCGAGGGCCCAGCCCCGTGCGCGGATGACGGCGAGCTCGCCGGCGAGGGCCCCGGCGGTGGTCAGCGTCGCCGGGGTGCGCGCCTCGAGCGTGCGGTCGCCGACCCACTCCCGCACGGCGTCGTCGTCGGCGAGGGCATGGGCGAGGAGGACCTTGCCGACGCCGGTCGCGTGCGCGGGGTTGCGACCGCCGATCGTCGAGGTCAGCCGCGCCCCGCCACCGACCGGGTCGATCTTCGCCCGGTAGACGACGTCGGGCCCGTCGAGCACCGCGTAGTGAGTGGTCTCGCCGTAGCGCTCGGCGAGCCTGCGCAGCAGGGGCTCGACGCGGACGTGGTCCGGTCGGGCCTCGTGGTGCGCGAAGGCGAGCCGCAGGAACTCGTCGCCGAGCACGTAGTGGCCGGGGTGGTCCTGAGCGGCGAGACCGGCGGCGCGGAGCGAGGCCAGCGCGCGGTGGACCGTGGGCTTGGGGCTGTCGACCGCCCGGCTGAGGTCGTCGAGCGCGATGCCGCCCGGGTGCCGCGCAAGCTCCGCGAGGACGGCCAGGACACGGTCGGCGCCCACGACACGTGGGGCTTCCGGGCCGGGCGCGGAGCGAGTAGGGTCCATTGCGTTCCGAATACTAGTACGGCTTTCCAACTAACGGAAAGAGTGAGAAATGCCGATGCGCAGCGACGAGTGGTACTCCGGCGACGGGCGCGACCCGTACATCCACCGCGCCTGGATGCGTCGTGGCCTGCCCGCGCACGCCTTCGACGGCAGGCCGCACATCGCGATCGCGAACACCGCCTCCGACCTCACCCCGTGCAACATGCACCTCGACGAGGTCGCCGCCGCCGTCAAGCAGGGGATCTGGGAGGCCGGTGGCGTCCCGCTCAACCTGCCGGTCGTCTCCCTCGGCGAGACCCAGGTCCGCCCGACGGCGATGCTCTGGCGCAACATGGCGGCGATGGCCACCGAGGAGATGCTCAGGGCCAACCCGATCGACGGGGTCGTGCTGCTCGGCGGCTGCGACAAGACGATCCCCTCGCTGCTCATGGCCGCCGCCTCGGTCGACCTGCCTGCGGTCGTCGTCCCCGGTGGACCGATGCTCACGGGCACCTTCCGTGGTCGGCCGATGGGTTGCGGGACCTCGACGTACGCGCTCGCCGAGGAGGTCCGCGCCGGGGCGATGGACCGGGCCGACTTCCTGCGGTCGGAGTCCGCGATGATCCGCAGCAAGGGCCACTGCAACACGATGGGCACGGCCTCCACGATGGGGCTGCTCGCCGAGGTGCTGGGCACCACGCTGCCCGGGATCGCCGGCACCCCTGCGCCCGACTCGCGCCTGCTCGAAGGAGCGCACGAGACGGGCCGGCTCGCGGTCGAGCTCGTCGAGCAGGACCGCAGGCCGAGCACGATCCTGTCCCGCGGCTCCTTCCTCAACGCGATCGTCGCGCTGGCAGCGATCGGCGGCTCGACCAACGCCGTCGTGCACCTCCTGGCCATCGCCGGGCGGCTGGGCGTCGAGCTCACCCTCGACGACTTCGACCGGACGGGTTCCGGCGTCCCGCTGCTCGTCGACCTCCTCCCGGCCGGGCGCTTCCTCATGGACGACCTGTACCGGGCCGGTGGGCTGCTCGCGGTGCTGCGTGAGGTCCGCGAGCTGCTCGACCCGACCGCGCTGACCGTCACCGGGCGCCCGCTCGTCGAGTACCTGGACGAGGCGCAGATCTGGGACCCCGAGGTCATCCGGGTGCGCGATCAGCCGCTGCAGCCCGCGGCGGGCATCGCCGTCCTGCGCGGCAACCTGGCCCCGCTCGGCGCCGTCATCAAGCCGGCAGCCGCGACCCCCGCCCTGCTCCAGCACCGCGGACGTGCCGTCGTCTTCGAGTCCGTCGAGGACCTGCACGCCCGCATCGACGACCCGGACCTCGACGTCGACGCCGACTGCGTGCTCGTGCTGCGCGGCTGCGGACCCAAGGGGTACCCGGGGATGCCGGAGGTCTCCAACATGCCCCTGCCGACCAAGCTCCTGGAGCAGGGCGTGCGGGACATGGTGCGTGTCTGCGACGGCCGGATGAGCGGGACCGCCTTCGGCACCGTCGTGCTGCACGTGGCACCGGAGGCCGCCGCCGGGGGAGCGCTCGCCCTGGTGCGGGACGGCGACATCATCGAGCTCGACGTGGCAGGTCGACGGCTCGTCCTGGACGTCCCGGACGACGAGCTCGCCGCCCGGGTGCCCTCGTCCGCCGCGGCCGAGGCCTACGCCGCACCGAACCGCGGCTGGGAACGGCTGTACATCGATCATGTCGAGCAGGCCGACACGGGCGCCGATCTCGACTTCCTCCGGGGGGCAAGCGGGTCCGCCGTCGGGCGCGAGTCCCACTGACGGCCCCGAGCTGCCGCCGAACCCCATCGAGCAAGGAGCTCCCGCAATGATCGAGGACCGTCAGGACGTGCGCGGTGCAGCGCACCTACGCGCACTCTGGGCCGAGGACCGGCCGGCCTTCGGCCTGTGGAGCGTGCTCGCCGACCCGGTCGTCGCCGAGCTCGTGGCGAGCACGGACGTCGACTTCGCCGTGATGGACCTGCAGCACGGCTTCGCGACGTTCAGCGAGCTGCCCACCCTGCTCCAGGCGATGCGTTCAGGCCGGATGGCGCCCCTCGTCCGGGTTCCGTGGAACGAGCCGTCGGCGATCATGCGGGCCGCCGACAGCGGGGCCGCCGGTGTGGTCGTCCCGATGGTCGACTCCGCCGAGGCCGCCGCCGCCGCGGTCGCTGCCTGCCGGTTCCCGCCGGCCGGCGCCCGCAGCTGGGGGCCGATGTGGGGCGGGGTCCGGGCGGACGGAGCGCCGCCACCGGAGGTCGCTGACGCGGCACTGCTCTGCTTCGTCATGGTCGAGACCCAGCAGGGCATCGACTCCCTCGACGAGATCGTCGCGGTGCCCGGGGTGGACGGGGTCTTGGTCGGGCCCAACGACCTCGCGCTGAGCTGCGGGCTGGGCCGCTCCACGTATCGGGAATCCGCCGAGGTCGTGCGGCTCCTCGACCGGGTGATCGCGGCGTGCGCCGCCGGTGGGGTCGTCCCTGGCCTGTTCTGCTCGGACGCGGAGATGGCCCTGCACTGGGCCGGTCGCGGCGCGCGACTCGTCTCGGCCGGCGTCGACACGGGAGTGCTCCGGGCCGGGGTGGACGCCCTGGCGGCCGCTCTCGGGCCGGTGGTCTGAGGGCCGGCTCCTCACTCCGTGCGGTCGCGGTCCCTGCTCGGCTGGACGCGCTTCGGCTCGCCCGGCATCTTCGGGTACTCCGGCGGGTAGGGCAGGTCACCGAGCCCGCGGTCGCGCTCGTCCCGGTCGGCGAGCTCGAGCAGCGCGTCCAGCGAACCCCGCGGGGTGGTCCCCGCTGCCAGCGGGGCGGCGAGGTCGCCCACCTCGGCCCAGCGCGCCGCCATCGTCGTCACGTCGAAGTCCTCCGGGACGACCTGCTCCACCTCCTCCCAGCGCAGCGGCGCGGACACCGGTGCGTGCGGCCGGGCGCGGATCGAGTACGCGGAGGCGATCGTGCGGTCGCGAGCCATCTGGTTGTAGTCGACGAAGATGCGCTCGCCGCGCTCCTCCTTCCACCAGGCGACCGTCACCTCGCTCGGCAGGCGGCGTTCCAGCTCACGGCCGAGGGCGATCGTCGCGCGCCTGGCCTCGGTGAAGGTCCAGCGCGCCTCGATCGGCACGAAGACGTGCAGGCCACGCCCGCCGGACGTCTTCGGCCAACCCGTGAGGCCCACCTCGCCCAGCAGCTCCCGTAGGTGGATCGAGACCCGCGCCGCGTCGGCGAAGTCCGTGCCGGGCTGCGGGTCGAGGTCGATCCGCAGCTGGTCAGGGCAGTCCAGCTCGGGTCGGGCGACCGGCCACGGGTGGAAGGTCAGGGTGCCGAGGTTCGCTGCCCAGGCGACGACGGCGAGCTCGCTCGGGCAGACCTCGTCGGCGCTCCGGCCGCTCGGGAAGGTGACCGATGCGGTCTCGACCCAGACCGGCGCGCCCTTCGGGATGCGCTTCTGGAAGAACGCGTCCGCCTTCGGGTCCGCACGGGTGGCCAGGTGCGCCCCGTCGACCAGGCCGCGTGGCCAGCGCTCCAGGGTGGTCGGGCGGTCGCGGAGCGCAGCGAGCACCCCGGGGCCGACGTCGAGCAGGTACTGCACGACCTGGAGCTTGGTGATCCCCCTGGCAGGGAAGACGACCCGGTCCGGGCTGCTGACCCGGACCGTGCGCTCCCCGATGGTCAGCTCGACGGCGGGTGTGGTCGACGGCATGACTGAGCGTACGACGGACCGGTGGCGCAAGCCCGGGCGTGTCTCCCCGGAGCGGCGTATGGTCGAAATATGCCCACGATGAAGCGGGCTCGCCCGCAGCCCATGGAGCGGACCGAGGAGTTCGACGCCTTCGGTCCTTGGGTGCTCCCCGTGTCGACGGCTGATGAGGTCCCTCGGCTGTTCCGCCCGCACGCGGGCGATCCGCAGGCGGCAGAGGTCGTCCTGAAGGTTCCCCGCGCGATCGCCCGGCGTGACGCGAACCCGGCGATGGACCTCTACGACCACCTGCTCCTGGTGCGCGATGGCGCAGTGGTGCTCCTGACCAGGGCACCGGGAGAGCGCGGCGGCGTGCGCCGCCGATCGCTCGCGGCGGACGAGCTGCTGGCGATCGAGGAGAGCGTCAACCTCCTGGACGGACGCCTTCTGCTGGTCGCCAAGGAGGGTCCCTCCCTGCGGGTCTCCTTCAACGGTGCGTCCCGGGACACCGTGCGGTCCTTCGTCGACGTCGTCCGTGGGCTCTGGACGCAGGGTTCGGTCACGTCCGAGCCGCAGCCGGAGCAGCACCCCATCCCGCTCGGTCTGCGCGACCTGGGCCCCGAGGTCGCCCTGGTGAACGAGTACCGCGCCCTGGTGGCGGCCGAGCCCGCGATGCGACTCCTGGGCGCACATCCGCGACAGGTCGTCGAGCCGGCGGCCACCGGTTCGCTCGCCGGAATGACGCGCGTGGCGCACTGGTTCCTGCCGATGAGCCTCCAGGGGGCGATCGTCTGCACCGACGGCCGTGAGGTCATGGTGCTGCACCGCCGCCCCTGGTGGGTGCGTGGCCAGCGACCGGTCCACTCGGTCGCGCGGACCGCCCTGCCGATCGCGCGGGCCGGCGGGCTGGACGTCGTCAACCACTCGGGGTACCTCGGGGTGCGTCTGGTGCGCATCGGTGGCGTGCTCGAGCTACCGGTCCCTGCGGGTTCTCCCGGCGAGGCGGCGCTGCGGTCCGCCTTCGGCTGACGCCGCCGGGTCCGCGAGCCGACGAACGGCCGCGGATGGGCCAGACTGGTCACGTGACGAGTGACGAGCCGGTCAGCGCTGCACTCCGGGACGCGAAAGCGCGTGCTCGGTCGGCGCACTACACCGTCGGGACCCTGCAGACGGACGGTGACGGGACGGTCTGGCTCGAGTGCTCCTGCGGCACCGTGCTGCGCAACGGGCCGACCTGGACGCTCGACGAGCACGTGCGGCTGCACCGTGCCGAGGCGAAGTACCTCGAGCTCTCCTCCGCGGCCCCCCGAGGCATACCTCGGCTCATCGACCTGCCCTGAGCCGCACACCGGTGCGGCGGTCGGTCAGAGGCGATGCAGGCGTGGGCTGTCGAGTGCGACGCGGACCAGGCCGCGACCGCTGAAGTCGATGATCACGGCCTTGGTGCCCTCGAGCGTGACGGCGCGGCCGAGGCCGTGCCGGTCGTGCGAGACGGACTGGCCGACCTCGATCGGGACGATCTCGGTGACCTCCGCAGCGCGAGAGGCGTTGAAGGGACTGGTGGCGAGGTACCGGGATCGTCCGGCAGGGGAGGGGGGCATCTCTTCAATTGTCGCCCCACGGAGGGCACAAGGACAGCCCTGGGGCCCACGAGATTGCCGGCGCCGCATGCATCGGTGGTCGCGGTTGCGCCAGAATCGTCGGTCACGGGACCTTGTCGTGACTGAGACTGCGCGGATTTCACCCGCGATCGAGGGCCAGGAGGGGCAGACGTGCGCGCCGGACGGTGGTGGAATCGTCAGGTGTCGGCGCGCCGGAGGACTCGTAAGGCTCAGCCCTGGGAGGGTTCTGCCGTGCGCGACTCGACGAACCGTGACCGTGAGGAGGCTTGGATGCCGGGCGACCGCGAACGTCGCACGACCTCCGGGAGCACCCTGCGCCTCGTGGGTTCGGAGGCGTCCGACGGGCCCGCCGCCGCACTGGACGGCGAGCAGAGCGTCGTCCTGCCGGGTCAGCGGCAGTCTGTCGCCGTCGGCCGGCACTGGGTCGTCACGTGCGCCTCGGGTCACGGCCTGAACGGCGTCCTCGGCCAGGTCATCGAGCTCCTGTCCAGCGAGCTGCTCACCAACGCCGTGCTGCACGGTGCCGAGGGGGGCCCGGTCGCGCTCGCCGTCCGCGTGAGCACTGCCGCCGTCCGCGTATCGGTGAGCGACCGTGCGCAGCAGACTCCGGTCGTCGTGCACTCCGAGCCGTCTGACCTGCACGGTCGCGGGATGGCGATCGTCGAGGCCATGTCGCAGCGCTGGGGCGTCGAGAACCACGTCGAGGGCGGCAAGACCGTCTGGTTCGAGCTGGACCGCTCCGAGTTCTGAGGCCCGCTCCGGCGACAGGCAGGTGAGCGCGGCGAGACCTGACGCCGTCTTCCGGTGTCGAACGGCACGAGGTGCCCGCCACACGCGGCTGCCGGTCCTGGTCGGCTGCTCCGGAGCCGCGCCGCTCGCGCCCCAGCGGCGGGTCGTGGCACGAGCACGGGCTCGTCGCGCCGGTCTCACGGGGAGGGACGCCGGTCTCACAGGGAGGGATGCCGGTCTCACGGGGAGTGATGAGGAGGGCAGGTTCACGGAACCTGCGCGACGCTCAGCTGGCGTGCCGTCCGACGAGCTCGATCGGGCCGGAGGCTGCCCAGGGCGTCGGGGCGAACTCCGGCGGCGTTCCGCCGACGAAGCAGCGGCAGGGTCCGTCCAGGTGCACGAACCCGGTCGACGGGCGGGCGGCGCAGGGCACCGCTGTGCGAGGTCCGTCGCCGGCCGCGCCGGCAGGCGGCTGCTGCAGCCGTGCCTCGGCACGACGAGCCCGGTTCCTTGCCATACCTTGTCATCGGCATGCGCCGGCGGACGCTGAGGTGCTCCGCTGGACGAATCCGGACCGCGGAGAGGTCAGCGGGCGTAGCGGCGGACGAAGACTGCGAGCAGCCGGCCCGGTGCGCTGACGTCCGAGCGCTGAACGCGCGCGATCACGTCGTCGAGCTCCTCGGGCGCGAAGTACCCCGAGTGCCGGTAGGTCTGGACACGCTGGACGATGCCCGGCACGTCGAGCTCGGGGTGGAACTGGGTCGCATAGAGGTTCTCGCGGACGCGGAAGGCCTGGACCGGGCAGTCCGGCGAGGTCGCGAGCACGACGGCGTCCGGGGGCAGCGTGTGCACGGCCTCCTTGTGGCCGACGAACGCCGCGAAGGTCGCCGGCATGGCCGCGAAGAGCGCATCCGCGCTGCCCTCCTCTGTGAGGGTCACCGGCACTGCTCCGACTGGCTCGCCGTAGGTCCGGTCGATCACTCCGCCCTGGTGCACGCCGAGCGTGCCCACGCCGTAGCAGGCGCCGAGGAACGGCACGTCCCGATCGACGATGACGTCCAGGAGCCCGGCGAGCTCTGCCTCCACCCGACGCTGGAGCGCCGACTTCTCCTCGGCCGGGTCGGAGGCGTTGAACGGGCTCCCACCGACGATCACGCCGGAGTACGCGTCCAGGTCGAGTGCGGGCAGGGGGTCGCGGTCGAGCCGGATCCGGACCAGCTCCCGCTCGGCCAGGCCCCCGAAGCGCCGGAACGCCGCGTACTCCAGGTCAGCGGCCTCGTCCTCGGGACGCGTCGCGAGCAGCAGGAACGGCTTCACGAGCCATGAGCGTAGTCAGCCGGGGGCTGTTCGGCTCGCGCCTGCTCGCGCCGGGCGTGCTTGACGCGGTACATCGCTGCGTCCGCCTCCTGGAGCAGCTCGGCGGCTCGGGCCGGAGGGGCGGCGATCACCGAGCCGATGCTCGCTCCGCAGACGACCTCCGCGCCGCTGGGGAGCAGGTACGGCTCCGCCAGCGCCTCGGTGATCCGCTCGAGCACCACGGACGTGCCCTCGTGGTCCGCCTCGTGGATCGTGACGAACTCGTCCCCGCCGAGCCGGGCGACGACGTCGGCGCCGCGGACGGTTCCCTGGAGACGTCGTGCGACCTCCACGAGCACGGCGTCCCCAGCGGCGTGGCCGTAGGTGTCGTTGACCGACTTGAAGTCGTCCAGGTCGAGATAGGTGATCAGCAGGCGGGCGCCGAGCGAGGTCGACCGCGCAAGAGCAGCCTCGAGCAGGATGTCGAGCAGGCGACGGTTCGCCAGACCGGTCAGCGCGTCGCGCAGAGCGAGCGTGGCGAGCTCCTCCTGCAGCTGCCGCATCTGCGACACGTCGCGCCCGACGCCCTGCCAGCCGCCAGGGACCCGGACGACCTGGATCTCGAGCACCGTCCACACGCCGTCCGGCCGCCGGATCCTCAGATCGAACCGCTCGGGAGGCTCGCGTCCGTCGATCGCGGCCTGGACGATGGCTCTCCCCTCGTCGTCGAGGCGCGTGACGAGCAGCTCGAGGTCGTGGGCGAAGGCCTCCGGCGGCCAGCCGGTCAGATGCGTGATCGACGGACTCGCGTAGCTCAGGCGCGGTACGGGTGACCGGGAGAGGCGGAAGATCAGGTCGCTCGAGAGCTCGGCCAGCTCACGGAAGCGCGACTCGGACTCGATGAAGCGGGCCTCGGCCGCCCGACGCTCGGTCACGTCCCGGCCGACGGCGAGGATGTGCGCGCCGTCCGGGCCCGGCAGGTAGCGATCGGCCCACTCGACCCAACGTCCGGGCTCACGGGAGGCCGGCCTCGCCTCGGTGTCCGGCAGGTAGGGGGTGTCCGGCCCGAGGCGCGCCAGCTGCGCAGCCAGCCCCTCCATCTCCGCCGGGTCGAGGAATCGGGAGACGGGCTGCCCGACGAGGTCCTCGGGCTCGGCGTCGAACTGCCTCGCCCACGAGCGGTTGCAGTAGACCAGGACGAGGTCGCTCACGCGGTAGCGCGCGACGCGCTCGCTGAGCACGTCGAGGGTCTGGGCGAGCCGGTCGGAGGCCACGGCGGCGCCTTCCTCCTCGGTCATCGACCCCCCTCGGTGTCGGTCGCGCCGTCGCGCGACCCGGTCCCCGCGCGCTGGCCCGGTTGTCTTCCCATCGGCGGGCCCCTCCTCCACCTGAGTCCGCAGCCTCCAGCCTGCTCCGTCGACGGGTCGCTGTCACCCGAACGGGTGAGTGTTCTGCAGCTCCGTGCAAGGCTGGGCCTCCTCGCCACAGGACCAGGGTGAGGCCCCGAGAGCGGTCGACGACGACGGGAGCACCGGTGCGAGACGATGTGTGGTTCGAGGAGCTCTTCCGCGAGCACGCGCACGCCGTCCACCGCTATGTCGCCCGTCGCTGTGCGCCCTCCGACGTCCAGGACCTCACGGCCGACGTGCTCCTCGTGGCCTGGCGTCGCAGGCAGGACGTCCCCGAGGGGGCCGAGCTTCCTTGGCTCTACCGGACGGCGTCCTACGTGCTGGCCAACCACCACCGCAAGGGCAGACCGGTGCCCGTCGAGCACGTCCCGGAGGAGTCGGACGAGGTCGATGCCGCCGATCTCGCGGTGAGCGACCTCGAGGCTCGTGCCGTGCTGGCCGCGCTCAGCCCGCGTGACCGACGCATCCTCCTGCTGCACGCGTGGGAGGGCCTCGACGGTGACGGCCTCGCTGCCGTGCTGGAGGTCTCCCGCGGTGGCGCCGACGCCGCGCTCTCGCGGGCCAGGGCGCGCCTGCGCGCCGTGTGGTCCGAGCGGGACGCCGTGCAAGCGGCGCGGCCCTCCTGACACAGACGGGGTGAACGACCACAGGAGGTCACCATGAGCACGACGCCCCCGCTCCAACCGCCGGACGGCCCCGATGAGGACACCTACGTCGACCGGCTCCGCGCCGTCGACCCGGCGGCAGGCGTCGACACGGACCTGACCGCCCTGCGTGCCGCCGTCGCCGCTCGGACCGGCCTGGAGAGTGCCGCGGGAACTGCACCTGACGAGCTCGCTGCGCGCCGCCGACACCGCTTCGCCCGGGCCGCCAGGGTCGCTGCCGCCGCGGCGGCCGTCTTGGTCGTCGGCTCCGGGGGCTACGCCCTCGGCGTCGGCCGCGCCCCGGTCTCGATGCAGGGTGCGGCACCCGCCATCACGCTCGACGGCGCCGGTGGTGGTGCAGCCGGCCCCCGCGACGGCGCGGCGGTCGGCTCCGCCGAGGGCTCGGCGCAGGCCGGGGCGTCTGCTCTCGCCGGGGACACGAGGATCGCGAGCTCGGGCCTCGCCCGCGGGGGCTGGTGGGGACGGACCGTGTTCACCTCCGCCGGGCTGTCCACCCAGGGCGGCACCGCCCAGGCGTGGGCGATGGACCCGACCTCGACCTTCAACGAGGCCACGGTTGCCGCTGCCGCCAAGGCCCTCGGCGTCGCCGGTGTGCCGGCCCTCGTCGACGGCTCGTGGCAGCTCGGGTCGAGCGACGGCACCGGCCCCACCGTGACGCTGTCCCCGGACGGGCAGGGGAGCCTGTCCTTCTACGACCCGAGCGTCGACCCCTGGGGTTGCGTCGCCACGGATGCGGCGACGGCCGCGCCCGATGCTCCGGTCGAGCCGGGTCGCGACATCGCACCGGGTGAGCCGAACTGTACGCAGCGTGATCTCGGCCCGGCGCCCGGCACCGACGCGGCCGCCGCGCGTCTGCGCGAGGTGCTCGCTGCCCTGGGTATCGACACCTCGACGTACGAGCTCGTCGCGGAGAACTACGGGGACACGACCTGGACCTACGTGACCGCATACCAGGTCGTCGACGGCCAGCGGACCGGGGTGACCTGGTCGGCCGCGATGACCGGCGCCGGTCTCTCCTCGCTCTACGGCTCGACGGCACCGCTCGTCTCGCTCGGCAGATACGACGTGGTGAGCCCCGCGCAGGCGGTCGCCCGGCTCGGCGACCCGCGGTTCGGCTCCTCGGGTGGCTACCCGCTCGCCGCCAGCGACACGGTGAAGCTCGCCGAGGGCTCGGGCTCGGGCGCGAGCGCCGTCGCACCTGCACCCGCACCTGAACCCACCCTTCCGTCCGTGCCTCGTGCGGGCCAGAGCTTCACCTGGCCCGTCCAGACCGTCCAGATCACCCAGGCGCGGCTCGGGATCGCGTTGTCCTGGCAGCAGGACGGCGCCGTCGTCCTGGTCCCCACCTATCTGCTCACCGGTAGCGACGGATCGACCTGGAGCGTCATCGCCGTGAGCGACGCCGCGCTGGACTTCTCGGCGGCCGGCTGAGCCCGACGAGGGCGGATCGTGGAGGGCGATCTGCCGCCGTCGACGAGAACGGGGCCTGTGTCCTGCGCTGTGGCGCAGGACACAGGCCCCGTTCCTGCGGCAGGGTGTCCTTGTGCACCGGGATGCACGGGCCGCGGCTCACGCGTCCCGCCCGACGCAGGACCAGCAGGAGGACAACCGTGGACGAGCGAGAGCCCGACAGCGCCGGACGGCCGCTCACCCGTCGGGAGATCCGTGAGCGGGATGCGGCGGCGAGCGCCGCGTTCGGCGCGACCGACGAAGCGGCCGGGACCGGTGGCGTGCCCGTGCGGGCAGTGATCGACGGGGTGCCGGTGCAGGCCGTGACCGACACGTTGCCTGCCACGGGCGCCGAGAACGAGGAGCCGGGTGTCGAGGAAGGCTGGGACGCGCAGGTCCGCTGGTCCCTCCACCATGAGCTCCCGCCCGTCCTGCACGAGGAGCCCGACGAGGACGACGTCCTCTGGGAGGCGCCGTCGACCGCTCCGCAGCTCGCCGAGCCCGAGCCCGAGCCCGAGCAGGAGCCGGAGGCCGAGGCGTCGACGGTCACGATGGCGCAGGTCAGCCCCGTCCCCGGTGCGGTCCCGCGCCGGCGATCCGTCTGGCTGATCGACGAGCCCGACACCGAGCCTGAACCGCAGTCCTCGGACGAGCCGTCGGCCGAGCCGGACCCGGCTCCCGTGGCCGAGGTCTGGTCGGCCCCGGTCGTCGAGGAGCCCGGCGACGACGGGGAGCCGGGTCCGGATCCGGTCGCGTGGCCCGACGTCGCGCCCGTCCCCGTCGAGGAGACGACCGGGACCGCGACCGAGCAGCCGGCCCCGTCGCCCGTCGACGAACCCCTGCCGACCCTGTCCGACCTGCTCGCGGCCCGTCCGAGCCCGGCCGCCGGTCCTGCGCAGCTCGGCTGGCAGGGCTTCGTGCGCCGGATGACCGGCGGCCTCCTCCGGCTGCGTCCCGGACCGTCGGAGCAGGCCCATCGCGAGGCCGTCGAGGCCGTGCAGCGTCCGCTCGACGGGCCGCGGACGATCGTGGTCATCAACCCCAAGGGCGGCGCGCACAAGACCACCGGGACGCTGCTGCTCGCAGCGGCCTTCGGTCAGCACCGTGGTGGCTACACCCTGGCCTGGGACAACAACGAGACCCGCGGCACGCTCGGCTGGCGCTCGCTGCCGGGATCGCACCAGCGCACCGCGGTCGACCTGCTGCAGAACCTCGACCGCTTCGCCGAGGGCGGCGCCGCGCGCGTGGGTGACCTCGACAGCTACGTCCGCTCGCAGGGTTCCGCGCAGTTCGACGTGCTCGCCTCCGACGAGGACGCCGCCTCGGCGGCCTCCGTCGACGCCTTCGCGTTCCGGGCGCTGCACCGCACTCTCTCGCGGTTCTACCGGGTCATGGTCGTGGACACCGGCAACAACATGCGCGCCTCGAACTGGCAGGCGGCGATCGACGCAGCCGACCAGGTCGTCATCGTCTCCACCGTGCGCGAGGACACTGCTCAGTCGGCGGCGTGGGCGATCGACGCGTTGCGCGCCACGGGGCATGCCGACGTCGTGCGCAATGCCGTGACGGTGCTCTCCGACCCTGCCCCGCAGCGTGACGCGGTGCTCGCGGCGCGGCTGCACGAGCACTTCGGTCAGCTCACGCGGGCGGTCGTCGACGTGCCGTACGACGCCTCGCTCGTCGGCGGCAGCCCCCTGGTCGTCGAGCACCTCGACCGGCGGACCCTGGAGGCGTGGCTCCGGGTCGCCGCGGTCGTCGCAGGCGGGCTCTAGGTCGCTCGGGCGCCCGCCCGGGGCGGCCGGTCTATCGTCGTGGGCATGGCTGAGCCGAGCACCTACCGTCGCCCGTCCACGGCGTTCCGGTGGTTCGCCCGGACACCCGAGCTGGCCTTCCGGCTCGGTCTGGGGGGCCTCTTCGGGCGGCGGCTGTGCATGCTCACGCATGTCGGTCGTACCTCCGGCCTCGTCCGTCGGACGGTCCTGGAGGTCGTCGAGGAGGACCGGAGCCGGCGTGCCGTCCTGGTCGCCTCCGGCTTCGGGCTCTCGCAGTGGCTGCGCAACCTCCGTGCGGTGCCGCCACTCCGGTTCGACATCGGCCGTGAGCACTGGGTGCCGGTGGTGCGCGAGCTGGGCATCGACGAGCGCGCGGCGGTGCTGCAGCGGTACCAGGCCGCACACCCGAGGGCGGCCCGGGCGCTCGGCGAGAAGCTGCTCGGCGTCCCGTTCGACGGCTCGCCCGGTTCGGCGCTGGCCCTCGCCGAGCAGACCCCCGTCGTCGAGCTCAGCGCCCCCTGAGGCCGCGGACGAGCGGGGTCGATGGCACCATGGGCAGATGTCCGCACGCCGCACCGCCGTCGTCACCGGAGGAGGACGAGGCATCGGGGCGGGCCTCGCCCTCGGCCTCGCCGCACACGGCTACGACCTGGCCCTCCTCGGCCGCACCCCAGCGCACCTGGACGAGATCGCGCAGCGGATCGCCGCCGCGTCGCCGGTCCGCGTCACGACCGTCGCGGTCGACCTCGTCGACCCGGACGCGGTCCGGGCGGCCGCCCGCACCGTCGAGGATTCGCTCGGGACGGTCGACCTGCTGGTGCACAACGCCGGCGTCGTGGAGCACGGCGAGGCGCCGTTCGCCCAGGACGACGTCGAGGACACCTGGCGGGTGATCGAGACCAACGTGCGCGGCCCGCTCCTGCTCACCCATGCCCTGCTGCCCGGGATGCTCGCGGCCGGTGGCGGTCGGATCGTGCACCTGAACTCCGGCGCAGGGCACAAGCCGCTCTCCAGGACCACCGGGTACGGGATCAGCAAGGGTGCGCTCGCCCGGATCACCACGATGCTCGACGCCCAGTACCGCGACAGCGGGATCCTCGTCTTCGACCTCGCCCCTGGCGTCGTGCGCACCGACATGACGGCCTCGATGCCCGTGCACCGCGAGCGGACCGAGTGGACAGCGGTCGAGGACGTCGCCGCGATGCTCGTGGCGATCGGCGACGGCGAGCTCGACGCGCTCGCCGGCCGGTTCGTCCACGCCGGCCTGGACACCGTCGAGCGCCTGCGTGAGACGACCGACCGCATCGTGGCGACCGACGCGCGTCGGCTGCGGCTCTCGCTGTGGGGCGAGGACGACCCACTGAGCTGAGCGAGTTCTCGCGGGTCCAAGGTCCTTCCCGTGCGGCAGGGCCAGGCAGCACCCTGGGAGGGCTGGCAATGGAGCCGGCGATCCCGTGCAGAGAGGCGCATCGTGGCCAAGTACGTCTACGACTTCAGCGAGGGCAACAGAGACCTCAAGGACCTCCTCGGTGGCAAGGGCGCAAACCTTGCCGAGATGACGAACCTCGGGCTGCCGGTGCCGCCTGGCTTCACGATCACGACCGAGGCCTGCCGTACCTACATGACGACGGGAGACCTCCCCGCGGAGCTCCGGGTCGAGGTCACGATGGCCCTGCGACGCCTCGAGGACGCCCTCGGCCGCAGCCTCGGCGACTTCCACGACCCGCTGCTGGTCTCGGTCCGCTCGGGTGCGAAGTTCTCCATGCCCGGCATGATGGAGACGGTCCTCAACATCGGTCTGAACGACGCGTCGGTCCAGGGCCTCGCCCAGTTCTCCGGCGACCCGCGCTTCGCGTGGGACTCCTACCGTCGCCTCATCCAGATGTTCGGCAAGACCGTCCTGGACATCGACGGCGACCGGTTCGCGCACGCGCTCGACGCGATGAAGAAGGACCGTGGCGTCCTGGCGGACACCGAGCTGACGGCCGCGGACCTGGAGGCGCTCGTCGAGGAGTTCAAGGCGATCATCCGTGAGGAGTCCGGCCGCGACTTCCCCCAGCACCCGCGTGAGCAGCTCGACCTGGCCATCGAGGCCGTCTTCAACTCCTGGAACACCGACCGGGCGCGCTTGTACCGGCGCAAGGAGCGCATCTCGAACGACCTGGGCACCGCCGTCAACATCGTCTCGATGGTGTTCGGCAACCTCGGCGCCGACTCCGGCACCGGGGTCTGCTTCACGCGCGACCCGTCCACCGGCCGGACGGGCGACTACGGCGACTACCTGCCCAACGCGCAGGGTGAGGACGTCGTCGCCGGCATCCGCAACACCCTGTCGCTCGCCGACTTCGAGAAGCTAGACCCCGAGGCCTACACCGAGCTGCGTCAGGCCATGCGCCGGCTCGAGACGCACTACCGCGACCTGTGCGACATCGAGTTCACCGTCGAGCGCGGCAAGCTCTGGATGCTGCAGACCCGCGTCGGCAAGCGCACCGCAGCTGCGGCGTTCCGGATCGCCACCCAGCTCGTCGACGAGCACCTCATCACGCTCGACGAGGCGCTCGAGCGCGTCACCGGTGAGCAGCTGAGCAAGCTGATGTTCCCGCAGTTCGACGCTGCTGCGGCACGCACGCTGCTGGCCAAGGGCATGGCGGCCTCGCCGGGTGCTGCGGTCGGCGTCGCCGTCTTCGACTCGGCGACCGCCCAGGAGTGGGCGGCCACCGGCAAGGACGTCATCCTCGTGCGGCGCGAGACGAACCCGGACGACCTCGGCGGCATGATCGCCTCGGTCGGCGTGCTCACCTCGCGCGGCGGCAAGACGAGCCACGCGGCCGTCGTGGCGCGCGGTATGGGCACCACCTGCGTCGTCGGCGCCGAGAAGCTCGACGTCGACGGGGTCAAGCGGGTGGCCAGCGTGGACGGCAAGGTCGCCTTCGTCGAGGGCGACACGATCGCGATCGACGGCTCGACCGGTGAGATCTTCCTCGGCGCTGTGCCCGTCGTGCCCTCCCCGGTGGTCCGCTACCTGGAGGACGGCCTCGAGGCCGCTCTCGCCGAGGTGTCGACCGACGACGAGGAGACCGCCGACCTGGTCTCGGCCGTGGACCGCGTGCTCAGCCACGCGGACTCGGTCCGCCGGCTGCGCGTGCACGCGAACGCGGACACCCCCGAGGACGCCCACCGGGCGCGTGGCTGGGGGGCGCAGGGCATCGGCCTGTGTCGGACCGAGCACATGTTCCTCGGCGACCGCCGGGTGCTCATCGAGCGCCTGATCGTCGCCCAGGAGGATGCCGAGCGGCACGCGGCTCTCGACGCCCTCCTGCCGCTGCAGCGCGAGGACTTCATCGGGCTGCTCACCGAGATGGACGGGCTGCCGACGACGATCCGGCTGATCGACCCGCCGCTGCACGAGTTCCTGCCCGACCTCACGACGCTCTCGGTCAAGGTCGCGATCGCCGCCGAGCGCGGGGAGAGCGGGCCGGAGGTCGAGCGGGACAAGGTCCTGCTGACCGCCGTCGAGCGGATGCACGAGGCCAACCCGATGCTCGGTCTGCGCGGTGTGCGGCTCGGCCTCATGGTGCCGGGCCTGTTCGCCCTGCAGATCCGGGCGGTCGCCGAGGCGGCGGCGGCGCGGATCAAGGCCGGCGGGAACCCGCACGCGGAGATCATGATCCCGCTCGCGGCGAGCATCATGGAGCTGCACCTGGTGCGTGACGAGGCCGAGAAGGTCCTCGCCGACGTCGCGGTCGAGCAGGGCGTCGCGCTGCACATCCCGATCGGCGCCATGATCGAGCTGCCGCGTGCGGCGCTCACGGCCGACCGGATGGCCGATGTCGCCGAGTTCTTCTCGTTCGGCACCAACGACCTCACCCAGACGACGTGGGGCTTCTCGCGCGACGACGTCGAGGGCGCGTTCTTCGCCGAGTACACGGAGAAGGGCGTCTTCAGCGTCTCGCCGTTCGAGAGCATCGACCGGCAGGGAGTCGGCCGCCTCGTCAAGATCGCCGTCGAGGAGGGCCGCGCCACCCGCCCGGACATCGTCCTCGGCGTCTGCGGGGAGCACGGTGGCGACCCGGAGTCGATCCACTTCTTCCACGCGGTGGGCCTCGACTACGTCTCGTGCTCGCCGTTCCGCATCCCGATCGCTCGGCTCGAAGCCGGCCGCGCGAGCGTGGTCACGGGTGGTGGCGACACCCGCTGACCCACGACCCCGGCCAAGCCGGGTGAGCCCGGGTGACTGCCGAGACGCCCCGAGCGCCACCCAGGAACCGGAATCGACGGCCCGGACCGCATGCCGCGGTCCGGGCCGTCGTGCGTCCGGGCGGGCTCAGGCGCTCCGGGCCTGGAAGGCGGCGAGGTTGGCGCGGGCCGTCCTGCGGACCTTTGCCCGCAGCACGGGCGTCCAGCCGAGCAGTCGTCCGGGGGTGCCGAGCGCCTGACCTGCCCAGCGCCGGAAGTCGAACACGTCTCGGTGGGCCACGATCTGGCCGTCGCGCAGCGTCAGGTGCGCGGTGACGAGGTTGTGCACCGGTCGTCCGGTCGCGCCGAAGGCGTAGTCGGCCACCCATCGGACCGTCGCAGCGGTCCCGCTCGACGCGAGGACCGTGTGGCTGACCGTCACGGGCGAGGCCGAGGAGCAGAGCATCCGCCACATGTCAGCGGCGTCCCTCCCGGTCAGGACACCGAAAGCAGGGTCCTCGAAGACGATCTCCGCGGCGTACGCCGCGGCCATCGCCTCCCCGTCCCGTGCCGCGAAGGCGGTGTAGAAGGCGGTGACGACGTCGGTGCTCATGGGTCTCTCCTGGGCCGGGCGGGCTGGCGGAGCCCTCTCGTTACGCAAGGAAGTATCGCCCGTGGGTCCGGCGCTCCTGCAGCGGTTCGCCGGCTGCCGCGCGATCCCGGGCTCGGTGGCCTAGCGTCGTGTCGTCCCGTTCCATCGGCACCCCTCTGGAGACCTCATGCCCACGCGCACCGCCCGCACCGCTTGGAACGGCACCCTGATGGGGGGCTCCGGCCAGGTCGAGCTCACCAGCTCCGGCGCCGGCACCTTCGACGTCGACTTCCCGCGCCGCGCTGCCGAGGACGCCGGTGGCGTCACGAGCCCCGAGGAGCTCATCGGTGCCGCGCACTCCGCCTGCTACTCGATGGCGCTCTCGGCCGAGATCGCCGAGGCCGGCGGGGTTCCCGACAGCCTCGAGGTGCGTGCCGACGTCACGCTCGGCCCGGACCCGGCCGGCGGCTTCCTGATCAGCGGCATCGCGCTCACGGTGCGTGCCGAGGTGACGGGCCTGGACGCCGACGGGTTCGCCGCGGCCGCGCAGGCGGCCAAGGACGGATGCCCGGTGAGCAAGGCGCTGACGGCCGTCCCGATCACCCTGGACGCGGCACTGCTCTGACCGGACCGGCAGACGGACGTCCTGGTCCCGGTGTCCGGACAGCGTGGCACGATCGTCGGATGACGATCCTGGTTCCCGCGGCCGGAAGCCCGCTCCCGGTCGAGGAGCTCGGCGAGCGGCTGCGCGGTGCGGTGCGAGGCGAGGTGCACACCTCGTCCCTGCGGCGGGCGGCGTACTCCACGGATGCGTCCAACTACCGCGTCGTGCCCCAGGTCGTCGTCGTCCCGGTCGACGTGCCTGACCTGCTCGCGGCGACCGAGGTCGCCCGGCAGACGGGCACGCCGCTGACGCTGCGGGGTGGCGGCACGTCCGTCGCCGGGAACGCGGTCGGCCCGGGGATCGTCGTCGACACCTCGCGGTTCCTGCGGGGGATCGGGGCGATCGAGCCCGAGGACCGGACCGCCTTCGTCGAGCCGGGCGTCGTGATGAGCGACCTCCAGGCCGCGGCGCTTCCCTTCGGGCTGCGCTTCGGCCCCGACCCCTCGACCCAGAACCGCGCGACGCTCGGCGGGATGATCGGCAACAACGCCTGCGGTCCGCATGCGGTGGCCTACGGGCGCACGGCGGACAACGTCGTCGCGCTCGACGTCGTCGACGGCCGGGGGCGGCGGTTCACCGCGCGCAGCGGCCCGGGCGCACTCGATGTCGTTCCCGGGCTCGCCGAGCTCGTCGACGAGAACCTGCACCTCATCCGGACCGAGCTGGGCCGCTTCGGCCGCCAGGTCTCGGGCTACTCCCTGGAGCACCTGCTCCCGGAGAACGGCACCAACCTGGCCGCGATGCTCGTCGGCACCGAGGGGACGCTCGTCACGGTGCTCGGGGCGACCGTCCGACTCGTGCCGATCGCCGACGCCGCGGTGCTCGTCGTCCTCGGCTATCGGGACATGGCCTCGGCGGCCGACGCCGTGCCGGCGCTGCTCACCCATGACCCGCTCGCTGTCGAGGGGCTCGACGCCCGGCTCGTGGAGGTCGTGCGCCGCGCGCGGGGCGCAGCGCAGGTTCCCGAGCTGCCCGCCGGTGGTGGCTGGCTCATGGTCGAGATGGGCGGTGCCGACCGCGAGGAGGCGCTCGCGCGGGCGCAGGCGCTGGCCGCCGACGCGGGAACGGCAGCGGTCCGGGTGATCCCGCCCGGGCCCGAGGCGAGCGCGATGTGGAAGATCCGGGCCGACGGCGCCGGGCTGGCCGGGCGGACACCCTCGGGCGCCCAGGCCTGGCCGGGCTGGGAGGACGCCGCCGTCCCGCCGGAGCGGCTCGGTGCCTACCTGCGGGCCTTCGAGTCGCTGATGGCCGAGCACGGCGTCGACGGACTGCCCTACGGGCACTTCGGCGACGGCTGCGTGCACGTGCGGCTCGACCTGCCGCTCGAGAAGGAGTCGGACGTCGCGGGGTTCCGCTCCTTCCTCGAGGCCTCGGCCCGGCTCGTCGTCGAGCACGGTGGCTCGCTGTCGGGGGAGCACGGCGACGGGCGCGCCCGCGGTGAGCTCCTCTCGCTGATGTACTCCGCGCGGGCCCGCGCGCTGTTCGCCGCGGTCAAGGAGCTCTTCGACCCGCAGGACGTCCTCAACCCCGGCATCGTGGTGCGCCCGCGTCCGCTCGACGCCGACCTGCGTCGCCCGCACGCCCTCCCGCTCGGCCGGTCCGGCTTCGCCCTCGAGCACGACGGCGGCGACCTGACCACCGCCGTGCACCGTTGCGTCGGCGTCGGCAAGTGCCGGGCCGACACCTCGGACTCCGGCGGGTTCATGTGCCCGAGCTACCTCGCCACGCGTGACGAGAAGGACTCCACCCGTGGCCGCGCCCGGGTGCTCCAGGAGCTGGCCAACGGCACGCTCGTCACCGGTGGCTGGCGCTCGCCCCAGGTGCACGAGGCACTCGACCTGTGCCTGAGCTGCAAGGCATGCTCCAGCGACTGCCCGGCCGGTGTCGACATGGCCCAGTACAAGGCCGAGGTGCTGCACCGTGCGTACGCGGGGCGTCTGCGCCCGATGACCCACTACGCACTCGGCTGGCTGCCGCGCTGGACCAGGCTGGTGGCCCGGCTGCGGTTGGCGCGGGTGGCGAACGCCGCGCTCGGCTTCCGTCCCCTCGGCCGGCTCGTGCTGCGGCTCGGCGGGATGGACCCGCGGCGCACGATCCCGCGGTTCGCGCCGGCGACCTTCCGGCAGGCCTGGGCCGCCGGGACCGTCGGCCATCACCATCCGGACGGCATCGGCGAGCCGCGCGCTGCCGACGCCGTCGGGAACACCGACGTCTCGCGTCGCGTCGTGCTGTGGACCGACTCCTTCAGCGATGCCTTCGACCCCGAGGTCCCGGCCGCCATGATCGCGGTGCTCCAGGACGCGGGCTACGAGGTGATCGTGCCCGAGGAGGACGCCTGCTGCGGGCTGACCTGGATCAGCACGGGCCAGCTCGACGGTGCGCGCTCCCGGCTGACGGACCTGCTCGGTGTGCTCGCACCCTTCGCGACGAACGGCATCCCGATTGTCGGCATCGAGCCCTCCTGCACCGCGGTGCTGCGCTCGGACCTGCTCGAGCTGCTCCCGGACGACCCACGTGCCGCGGTCGTCGTGCAGGCGACGCACACCCTTGCCGAGCTGCTGACCGCTGACGGTGCGCCCGCCTGGACCCCGCCGAGCCTCGCCGGGGTGCAGGTGCTCGCGCAGCCGCACTGCCACCAGCACGCGGTGATGGGCTACGAGGCCGACCTCGCCCTGCTCGCCCGCGCCGGGGCCGAGGTCACGACGATCGCCGGCTGCTGCGGCCTCGCCGGGAACTTCGGCATGGAGAAGGGTCACTACGAGGTCTCGGTCGCGGTCGCGGAGAACGGGCTGCTGCCTGCGCTGCGTGCGGCGCAGGAGGGCACCGTCCTGCTCGCGGACGGGTTCTCCTGCCGCACCCAGGCCGATCAGCTGGCCGCGGCGGACGGCACCCACCTCGCCCAGCTGCTGGCCGCGCACCTGCCCGGAGCCGCGCCGAGCCGCTGAGCCCGGTCGTGAGCGGTGCCGGCCGGTCCACGGCACTCACGCGGCGGATCCACTCCAACGGTGCAATACAGACATCTGTCCCACCGCATATCCTCATCGGGACTCCGACCCCTTGGATGTGCCCGCCATGCCGATGTTCCAGGTCGACAACGGCCGTGCCGTCGTCGTCCAGCCGGTACGGCCTGCCGCCTTCACCTTCGGTCAGGCATCGCGGGCGTTGACCGAGCACCTGGACACGCTCCTCGGCGAGCAGCTCCTGCCGGTCCGGGTCCGCTCCGGCTCCGAGGACCGGCCCTACCTGCTCGCGGTCGACTGCAGCGGGCACCCGGTGGTCGTGGAGGTCACCGCGCTGCTGGACGACGCGTCCGTCGTGCGTGCGCTGCGCTACACCGGACAGGTCGCGCGGATGAGCCTGCTCGAGATCGGTGCGCTGCACCCCGAGGGGCGCGAGCGCTTCAGCCGCGACCTCGCGCTCTTCCGCGAGTCCGTGCCGGTCGCGAGCCTCGGCGGGTCCGTCGCCGGGGTCCGGCTGCTGCTGGTCTGCTCGGAGGTCGGCGAGGGGATGGGCGATGTCGTCGAGGCGCTGACGCAGCCCGGTCGCGGGGTCGACGTCCTCCAGGTCGGCATGCTCGACGCCGCCGACGGTGCGCCACTGCTCGACGTCTCGCCCGTGCGGCGTCCGGCTCCGTCACCCGGCCCGGTCCGGACGGCCGCACCGGCCGGACCCGTCACGGTCCCTGCTCGTTCCGAGGGGGCGTCACCGGTGGCGCGGACGCCGTCGGTGCCGGTCCCCGCCGTCCCGGTCGCCCGAGGCGGCGGCGAGGACGCTGCAGCCGTCACCCGGGCGCTGTCGGTGATCACCCCTGACGGCATCCCTGCACGGGTCTCGACCGGAGTGCGGATGGCCGTCCCCGCGGTCCCGGCGAGCAACGGACGGGCGGCGTCGATGTCGGCGTGGTCCGCACGGGAGCCCGCAGCCGACGCACCTGCCTCATTCCCGGCCCCGGCACCCGCCGCCGAGCAGGACCCACCGGACGCGGGGACGCGGCACCTGGGCGTCGAGGCCCCGCATCGCGCTCCCGCCCGGGGACCGGACGCACGGCTGGTCTCGCTCGCCGCGGCGCGAGGCGGCGCTGTCGTCCTGGTCTGGTGGCGGCGACGACGCGACGTCCTGCACGAGGCGATGCTGCACGGTGACGGGAGCATCGAGCTCGCGGACGGCACGCGGGTGACTGACCCCTCGGCTGCGGCCGAGATCGTCTCCGGCTCGCACGTGCCCGTCGACGGCTGGCAGGTCTGGCGCGTCGCCGACCGCGAGGGTCCCTCGCTGGCCGACGCCGTCGGACCCACCACGTGGGCCTGAGCCGTCCGATCGGGCTGGCGGCGCCGGGCGCTCAGCCCCAGCCGTACGCGGCGCTCCACCGGCTGACCTCGCCGTAGAAGCGGGAGCGCGCCGGCTCGGCCGAGAGCGTGAGGTCGTGCAGCCCGCCCGGGATCCGGACCACGGTGACCACCGATCCCAGGAGCACGGCCCGTCGGGCGATGAGGTCAACGTCCAGCACGGTGTCGGCGGTCCGCATCTCCTCACGCCAGCGCGGCTGCATCACGGTGCGGTTCGAGGCGGCCATCATCACCGGCACGTCGAGACCGAGGCCGCGGGCCACCTTCGCGTGGCCGATGAGGATGGCCTGGAGCCACCCGGCGCGTACCGGGAAGAAGGGGCTGGGGCGCCAACGCACGTCATACTCCCACTCGCCGCCGTGGGTCACCAGGACGGACCGCGCATAGTGTCCGGGGTCGATGTTCGGCAGCGGGCTCTTCGGCTGGGTCCTGGCCAGGCCTGCGACGACAGGGGTCGACAGGGTCCGGGCGAAGCTCGCTCCGGCCAGCTCGAGCCACGGGCTGTTGAGCACGAGGGCCGCGACGTCGCCGCGCCGCCGGGCCGCCCAGAGGGCGCCGATCAGGCCACCGGTCGAGTGGCCCATGAGCATCAGCTTCGAGGAGTGCCCCAGCTCCCCGCGGATGATCCGGACGGCCGCGTCGAGCTCCTCGTCGTACTCCTCGAGGTCGTCGATGTAGTTCGGGGTCTGGTGCGCCCGCAGGCTCCGGCCGTACTTGCGCAGGTCGAGCGCGTAGAAGGCAGCCCCTTGGCCGTGCCAGTACTCGGCGAGCCCGCGCTGGAAGAAGTAGTCGTTCCAGCCGTGCACGTACAGCAGCGCGCGGGCCGGACGGATCGGCTCGGCGGTGGCCGGTCGGTAGCGCACGAGCGTGGCGACGTTCTCGCCCTCCTCGTCCGGGGTGAGGGCCAGCGTCCTCGCCTCGAAGCCCTCGCCCAGCACGTCCTCCACCCAGCCCTGCGCGGGCGAGGGTGGCTGCCAGTGCGCGGCTGGGGAGTCGTCGAGGCTCACGGGCGGACGACGACCTTGCCCGTGTGCGCGCCGGAGGCCAGCCGTGCCATGGCGGAGCGGGCGTCGGACAGCGCGAACGTCGAGTCGATCGTCGGGCGTAGCCCGCTGCGGGCCAGGAAGCGCAGCAGTGCGACGAGGTCCTCCTTGGTGCCCATCGTGGCGCCGAGCACCCGCAGCTCGGTGAAGAAGACCCGGGTGAGCTCGGCCCCGGGCTGGTCTCCGCTCGTCGCTCCGGCCGTGATGATCACGCCGCCACGGCGCAGGGACTTGACCGAGTGCGACCACGTCGCCGCGCCGACGGTCTCGATGACCGCGTCGACCCGGAACGGGAGCCGGCTGCCGGGCTCGAGGGCCGCGACGGCGCCCGCGGCGAGGGCGTGCTCGCGCTTGGCCGCGGTGCGGCTCGTGGCCACGACCTCGAGCCCGGCGGCGGCGCCGAGCGCGATGGCGGCGGAGGCGACACCGCCGCCGGCCCCCTGGACGAGCACCCGGTCGCCCGGACGCAGCGCTGCGCTCGTGAAGAGCATCCGGTAGGCGGTCAGCCAGGCGGTCGGCAGGCAGGCGGCCTCGTCGAAGGAGAGCTCCGGCGGTTTGGGCACGAGGTTCCAGGTGGGTACCGCCACCTGCTCGGCAAGGGTGCCGGGGTAGCGCTCGGACAGGATCGACGGGCCCTCGTCGGGACCGACGCCGTGTCCCGTCGCCCCGACGACGCCGTGGACGACGACCTCGCGGCCCTCGGCGTCGACGCCCGCGGCGTCGCAGCCGAGGATCATCGGCAGACGCTCGGCCGGCAGCCCCACCCCGCGCAGGGACCACAGGTCGTGGTGGTTGAGGGCTGCGGCACGGACCTGGACGACCGACCAGTCCGGGCGGCCGGCCGGCGGCGCGGCATCGGGGACCTCGCCGACCTGGAGTGCGGCGACGGGGTCGGCGGGGTCGAGTGCGGCGGCGAAGGCAGCGAGCATGGTCCTAACCTACGTCGCCGCGCAGGGCTCGCCGCGGGACGGTCCGGTGCCGGCGGACGGTCTCGACGGGGGCTCTCAGAGCAGCGGCAGCATCGAGCCGAGGTCGGGGAGCGAGTCCGAGGTCCAGCGGGTCTGCAGGGCGGCGCTGACGGCGTCCATCGCGAAGGGCACCCGCCCGCACGCCAGCCGGATCCAGGCCAGCGGGTCGACGACCTCCAGGTCCCAGCCGCCGCGGTCGGTGAGCACCTCGAGCAGGGTCGCGGCCACCAGGTCGACGGCCTCGGGGTCCAGGGGGCCGTCCCCCGTGCGGCCGGTCGACCGGACCAGGTCGTCGCCGTGCACCACGAGCTCGACGAGCCGGGAGAGCATCATCTCCGAGAGCAGGATCGGGCCGCGCCGTGCCTGCACGACCGTGTCGCCGCCGCCTGCGCGCAGCTCGTCGACATGGGCGAACGCGGCGGCGGCCATCGCGTCGACGGCCCCGAGCGGGTCGAAGCGGATCTCCTCGGCGATGGCGCGACTCGTCGCAGCGATCTCGGCGGCACGGTCGGGGTACGTGCCGAGGTACTCCCCGAGGGTCAGCGGCACGAGCCCGGGGGCGGGCCGACAAGCGGTCAACGCGTCCATGGCACGACCGAGGTGGGCGACGAGCTCGGCGACCGTCCACTCGGGCAGGATGCTCGGCTCGCGGCCGATCGCCTCGTCGAGGTCACCGACCCAACCGCGGAGGCGGTCCCACTGGCGCCGCAGCGTGGACACGAGCCGGTCCAGGTCGTCCTCGCTCTGCCGTCCGCCCATCAGCACATGCTAGGAGTCGAGGGCTCCGCGCACGAGGTCACCGACCTGGTCGACCTCCACGAGGAAGCCGTCGTGCCCGTAGTCCGAGTGCACGGTCCCCAGCCTCGCGTCCGGGATGGCTGCCGCGATCTGCGCCGACTCGCTCGGGAGGTAGAGGCGGTCGCTGTCGACCGCGACGACCAGCGCCCGCGCGGTCACGGTGCTCAACGCCGCCTCGACGCCCCCACGTCCACGACCGACGTCGTGCGAGCCGATCGCCTCGGTGAGCACGACGTAGGAGCCCGGGTCGAAGCGGTCGACGAGCTTCTCGGCGTGGTGGTCGAGGTAGGACTGCACGGCGAACCGGCCGCCTCCGCCCAGCGGCTGCTCGTCGGCCTGCGCCCGGCGACCGAAGCGGACGTCGAGCTCGAGGGCGCTGCGGTAGGTGGTGTGCGCGATCTGGCGGGCGATCCCCAGGCCGGCCACCGGCCCGCGGCCGTCGGCGACGTCGTGGTAGTCGCCGCCGTGCCAGGCGGGGTCGGCCCGGATCGCCGAGAGCTGTGAGTGCGCCCACGCGATCTGGTCGCCGGTGGACTGCGCGGTGCTCGCGATCGGCATCACCGTGCGCACGCGCTCCGGTGCCATGACGGCCCACTCCAGGGCGCGCATGCCGCCCATCGAGCCGCCGAGGACCACGGACCAGGACTCGATGCCCAGGTGGTCGGCGAGCGTGAGCTCGGCACCGACCTGGTCGCGGATCGTGACGAACGGGAAGCGGCTGCCCCAGGGGCGCCCGTCGGGCGCCGGAGAGGAGGGGCCGGTCGAGCCCTGACAGCCGCCGAGGACGTTGGGCGCGACCACGAAGTACCTGTCGGTGTCGATCGGGCGTCCCGGCCCGACGAGGGTGTCCCACCAGCCGGGCGTGCGGTGGCCGGGGCCGGCGGGGCCGCTGACATGGGAGTCAGCGGTCAGGGCGTGCAGCACCAGGACGGCGTTGTCGCGGGCGGGGGACAGGCTCCCCCAGGTCTCGTAGGCGAGCCGGACGCCGGCCAGGCGGCCGCCCGTCTCGAGGTCGAGCGCCCCGACGTCGACGAACTGGCGTCGGCCGACGGTGTCCCCCTCCCGCCAGGCGGCACGACGCGTCCCGGGCACCACGCGGAGCCCTGGACGTGCGCCGGCCGCCCGGCGGGAGGGGCCGGACATCAGGCGCCCTTGGCGGCGCGGAAGCCCGCGTCCAGGTCGGCGAGGATGTCGTCGATGTGCTCGATGCCGACGCTCAGGCGCACCAGGCCAGGGGTGACGCCCGACGCGAGCTGCTCCTCGGGCGTGAGCTGGCTGTGCGTCGTGGTGGCCGGGTGGATGACCAGCGAGCGCACGTCGCCGATGTTGGCCACGTGCGAGTGCAGCTCGAGGCCGTCGACGAAGGCCTTGCCGGCGGCGACGCCCCCGACGATCTCGAAGGCGACGATCGCACCGGCGCCGCGCGGGGCGTACTTCTTCGCGTTGGCGTTCCACGGGCTCGACGCCAGCCCTGCGTAGTGCACGACCGTGACGTCCTCGCGTGCCTCGAGGAACTCGGCGACGGCCTGGGCGTTGGCGACATGCCGCTCGATGCGCAGCGACAGCGTCTCCAGGCCCTGGGCGATGAGGAACGCGTTGAACGGGGAGATCGCGGCACCCAGGTCGCGCAGCAGCTGGACGCGCGCCTTGAGGATGAACGAGAGGTTCGCGCCGAAGGCGCTGCCCACCCCGAGGTCGCGAGCGTAGACCAGGCCGCCGTAGGACGGGTCCGGCGTGTTGTAGTTCGGGAAGCGCTCGGGGTACTGGGCGTAGTCGAAGGTCCCGGCGTCGACGATCACGCCGCCGATGGCCGTGCCGTGACCACCGAGGTACTTCGTCGCGGAGTGGATGACGACGTCGGCGCCGTGCTCGAACGGACGCACGAGGTAGGGCGTCGCGACGGTGTTGTCCACGACGAGCGGCACGCCGACCTCGTGGGCGACGGCGGCGACTGCCTCGATGTCGAGCACATCGGCCTTCGGGTTGGGGATCGTCTCGCCGAAGAACAGCTTGGTGTTCGGCCGGACGGCGTCGCGCCAGGCCCGCGGGTCGTGCGGGTCGGTGACGAAGGTCGTCTCGATGCCCAGCTTGGGCAGCGTGTAGTGCAGCAGGTTGTAGGTGCCGCCGTAGAGCGAGGGGCTCGCGACGACGTGGTCACCTGCCTCGGCGATGTTGAGGATCGCCAGCGTCTCGGCGGCCTGGCCGCTGGCGACGAGCAGCGCGGCGACGCCGCCCTCGAGCGAGGCGATGCGGTCCTCGACGGCGCTCTGGGTGGGGTTGCCGATCCGGGTGTAGATCGGGCCGAGGTCGCCGAGGGCGAACCGGGCCGCTGCGGTCTCCGCGTCGGGGAAGACGAAGGAGGAGGTCTGGTAGATCGGCAGCGCGCGGGCGCCGGTGGCGGCGTCGGCCTGCTGACCGGCATGGATCTGACGGGTCTCGAAGGACCAGCTCGGGTTGCTCATCGTGGGCTCCTGGGGTGTGGGTGCGGGAGACCACGGGCAGCGTGCTGCTCCCGGTCGGCCCGCGGGGGGTCGAGACAGGGGTGGCACGTCGGGATCGGGCCCAGCCGGTGGGGGGGCGCCTTCGCGCTGATGTCCTACCGGGATCCGGGCACGCCGAACGTGCGCTTCAGCGGCACATTCGGCGGGACATGGCGGGCACACTACGCCCTGTCTCGACGGGCGGTGCAGCCCCGTCTCATTCCTTGGGACCGAATGGGGGGAACGTCGGGTTCGGGACCAAGGACCGCCGGCGATCTGAGATTGCTCTGTTCGAGTGAGTCAAGGCGGCGCGCCGTGCTGCCGATGAACTCATCGGGCCGACAGTGGTGCCGGTGTTCGCTGTGTTACGTCTGTGACAGGTGTTCACAATTGGCTCCGCGAGCCAGTACGGTCAGGCCGGGACGTACGGGCCTTCGGCCCACGCGTGTGCGCGGGACCGATGGCCCCGGAACGAGGGAGTGGACGTGAGTCGAGCGATGCCGAGGGCGGCAGCGGCCGTTGTGCTCGTGCTGCTCGCGGGTGTCGCCTCCGCCGCCTCCTCGGCAGCCGATCCCGGCCCTTCGGCCGGTGACGTCGCCGCCGCGCATGCCGCCGTCGCGAGCGCCGCGACCGCCGTCGCCCAGATCGAGCTCGAGCTCGCTGTGCAGCAGGGTGAGCTCGACACCGCATGGACCGCCGTGGAGGCGTCCGGCGAGGCGTACACGCAGGCCGTCGTCGACCGCGATGCCGCGCGCGCCGCCCGCACCCTCGCCGACGCCCAGCTGGCCTCGGCGACGACGCAGCAGGAGGAGGCGCGCGCCGAGCTCGGCGCCATCGCCCTGGAGGCGTACCGCTCGGGCGGGTCCATGGACAGCGTCTCGGCGCTGCTCTCGGCCAACGGTCTCGACGACTACCTGGCCCGCACCACGGCGATCGACAAGATCGGTCAGCGCGCCGAGCAGGCCGTCCAGCGGTTCCAGGCGGCCAAGGCCGTCGCCTCGACCCTCGGTGCACGCGCCTCCGCAGCCGCTGCCGACGCAGAGGCGTCGGCCACCCGTGCCCAGCGCGCCCTCGACTCCGCGGACGCCGCGCAGAAGGCGGCCGAGGCCAAGGTCGCAGCCGTCGCCACCCGCCGGACCGCGCTCATCGCCGAGCTCGCCGCGCGCCGCAACACCTCCGTCGAGGTGGAGCGCGCGCGGCAGGCAACGCTCGACGCCGAACGGGCCGCGCGGGCCGACGCGGCAGCACGGGCCGCCCACGAGGCTGCGACGCCGTCAGCGACTCCGGTCTCGAACCCGTCGCCTGCGGTCCCCAGCACGCCGTCGCCCACGACCGCGCCGCCGGTCACGGCTCCGCCGACCACTGCTCCGCCCACGACCGCGCCGCCCGTCACGCCCACTCCGACGCCGACCACCCCGGCCCCCGCGCCGGCAGCGGACCCGTACGGCCTGGGCACCGGCCTGCTCCGCGGTTCGGCGGCCCAGGGGGCGGCGGCCGTGGCCTGGGCGGTCGCCCAGGTCGGCAAGCCCTACAGCTGGGGCGGGGTCGGTCCGTCGTCCTTCGACTGCTCGGGCCTGACCAGTCAGGCCTGGCGTGCGGCGGGTGTGACCATCAACCGCACCGCCGCCGACCAGTACCGGCAGGTGCGCAAGATCAGCTACGACGAGATGCGCCCCGGCGACCTCATCTTCTGGGGCGGCGACACGTCCAACCCGTGGAGCATCACGCATGTCGCGATGTTCGTCGGCGGGAACCAGATGGTCGAGGCGTCCCGACCTGGCGTCCCGCTGCGGGTCACCTCGATCCGGTGGGCCGGCACGATGACCTTCGCCGGGCGCCCGTGAGGCTCAGGCCGCGCCGCTCCTGACGGAGTGACGCAGGCGTCCCGGGCGCTGCCAGCGCGCGGTCGACTCCACCACGTAGTCGTGGCGCGGGATGTCCTCCTGGTCGATGTCGACGACCTCGACCTCGACGAGCTCACCGTGTCCCGGGGCGTCCACGCAGGACAGCACCTGGCCGGCCAAGGGGCCGTCGATCAGCAGGAACTCGGGCATGGTCCACCTCGCTGGAGCGTCACGCCCGGTGAGCACCGGGCGGCCGGCGCCGTGGGACGGGACCGGTCTCATCAAGGTACGTGTCCGAGATGAACTGGAGAGGTCGGGACGATGGCGAGCGCGTGACCGACCTGTGCAGATCCTGCGGGGGCCGCTCAGTGGTGGTCGTAGTACCCGCGGTCGATGGCGCGCTGCCGCGAGTTCTGGATCTCGGCCTCGGCGGCTGCCCGGTCGACCCAGTGCGCACCCTCGACGGACTTGCCGGGCTCGAGGTCCTTGTAGACCTCGAAGAAGTGCTGGATCTCCAGGCGGTGGAACTCCGAGACGTCGTCGATGTCCTGGCGCCACGAGGCGCGCTGGTCACCCGTCGGGACGCACAGGACCTTGTCGTCGCCGCCGGCCTCGTCGCGCATCCGGAACATGCCGAGCGCGCGGCAGCGGATCAGGCAGCCGGGGAACGTCGGCTCCTCCAGGAGCACGAGTGCGTCCAGCGGGTCGCCGTCCTCGCCGAGCGTGCCGTCGATGAAGCCGTAGTCGTCGGGGTAGCGCGTCGAGGTGAAGAGCATGCGGTCCAGGCGGATGCGCCCGGTCACGTGGTCGACCTCGTACTTGTTGCGCTGCCCCTTGGGGATCTCGATCGTGACGTCGAACTCCACGGTTCTCCCTCGCCCGTCGGCACGCCGTCGGGCGGGCCGTGCTGTGGTGTGCTGTGACCTAGTGTGACGCACCGGCGGCCCTTGCGGTGTCCCGGGGTCCCGCGACGGGGCGGTCGGGAGCGGGGAACCTGCCTCACGGGCGAGCGAACGCGGAGGTGTGCATGGCCAGGAGAGGTGCGGTGGCTGCCGTCCTCGCCGCTGCCCTGCTGCTGGGCGGCGCGGGCTACGGGGCGGCCGACGCCTACGACCTGGTGCCCGGGGTCCTGACGACGGCCCCCGTGCCGGCGCCCGCCGCCCCCTTCCCGACGGCGCCGGGCGCGGCTGCCGTGGCCCCGCTCCTCGACGTCCCGCCCGACCTCGACCCGGCGGCCCCCGCTCCCGATGCCGCGACGGTCCAGGGCTGGGCCGACGCGCTCGCGCAGGACGCCCGGATGGGGACCTCCACCGGGATCGAGGTCACCGACGTGCTCACCGGGACGGTCCTGGCCCAGGTGTCCGCCGATCGTCCGCGTACTCCTGCCTCGACCACGAAGCTGTTGACGGCAGCGGCTGCGCTCACCGTGCTCGGGTCCTCGACGACCCTGCCCACGACGCTCGTCCAGCCGGCGCCTGGCCGGATCGTCCTGGTCGGTGGCGGCGACGCGCTGCTCGCTGCGGGTGCGGGAGACCCGAGCGCGACGGTCGGCCACGCCGGTCTGGCGGACCTCGCAGCCCAGGCGGCGCGGTCCCTGCGGCGTTCCGGGACGACGACCGTCCAGCTCTCCGTCGACGACACGCTCTTCAGCGGACCGCTCCTCCAGCCCGACTGGGACGCCGGGGACGTCGCCGCCGGGTACGTGGCGCCCGTGGCTCCGATCGAGGTGGACGTCGCCAAGACCCGGCCTGGCGAGGAGTACCCGCCGCGCTTCGCCGACCCGGCCATGTCCGCAGCCAAGCAGCTCGCGACCGCGTTGGCCGCCGAGGGCATCACCGTCGAGGGCGTGCCGACCCGGGGCGTGGCGGCGCCCGGTGCGATCGAGCTGGCGCGGGTCGACTCAGCCCCGGTCGTCGACGTCGTCGCCCAGATGCTCCGCGTCTCGGACAACACGCTCGCCGAGGTGCTCGGCAGGCTCGTGGCGGTCGCCCGCGGCCTGCCCGGCAGCTTCCAGGGCGCGACGACGGCGGTCCGGCAGGCCGTCGCCCGCCTCGTCGACGTCTCGGGCGTCACGCTCCGGGACTGCAGCGGCCTCTCCGCGCTCAGCCGGATCCCTGCGTCGACCCTCGTCGCACTGGTCCGCGCTGCGTCGGGCACGCCGACGCTGCGTCCGCTCCTGCTCGACATCCCGGTGGCCGGCTGGACCGGGACCTTGAGCGATCGCCTGCGCTCCTCCGCCGCGACCGGTCTGGTCCGTGCCAAGACGGGCTCCTTGCCGAGTGTCACCTCGCTCGCCGGGACCGTCCAGACGGTCGACGGCCGCTACCTCGCCTTCGCGGTGCTCGCCGATGCGACGCCGCCGGGTGGGCAGTACGGGCCGCGTGCCGCGATCGACGACTTCGTGGCCCGGCTCGCCGGCTGCGGGTGCAGCGGATGACGCCGACGATCGACGCGGAGCGCGCCGGCCGCTGGGCCGGTCGCCTCGCGCACCCCGGCCCGACGGCCGACCGGGCCGAGCTGCAGCGCCTCGTCGACGACCTGCGTGCGGCGGGCGAGCGGGCCCTTCCCCACGCGCGGCGGGCCGGTGGCTTCGGTGACGCGCTCCCCGCTGACGTCCCCGGCGCGCAGGTCCTGGTCGTCGACCGTCCGGGCTGGGCCCGTCTCGCCGCCGGGTCGTTCTCCGCGCTCCTGGCCGGGCAGCAGCCGGCGGTCGCGGAGAGCGGGTCGGGAGGCGGGCCGGCGTCCTGGCCCGTGACGGCAGAGATCGCCGGGCTCCTCGCCGCCCTCTCCAGCCGTGTCCTCGGCCAGTTCGACCCCTACGGCACCGACGACGCAGGCGGACGGCTCGCCCTCGTCGCGCCGAACATCCTGCAGGTGGGCCGGTCGATGGGCGCCGACCTGGCGGACTTCGGGCTGTGGATCTGCGTGCACGAGCAGACCCACGCGCTCCAGTTCGCGGCCGCGCCGTGGCTCACCGGCCACGTGCGCAGCGAGCTCGCCGCCCTGCAGGCCGAGCTCGACGACACCGGTGAGCTCCGCGCGGTCGTCGAGGCGCTGCGGTCCCGCGCGGCGCGTCCGGCAGGGACGGGTGCCGACGACGGCCTGGGTCCGCTCGGCGCCCTCCTGCCGGCCGAGCAGCGCGCGCGGGCCGCCCGCCTGGTCGCGACCATGTCGCTGCTCGAGGGGCATGCCGACGTGACCATGGACGACCTGCCGCCGGGGGCGGTGCCCAGTGCGCGCACGCTCCGCGCCCGGATGAACGCCCGGCGCATGACCGGACAGGGAACGCCGCTGCGCCGGCTGCTGGGGATCGACGCGAAGCTCGACCAGTACCGGCGTGGCGCCGACTTCGTCCGGGCCGTGCGGCGGGCCGATCGCGACGCGCTCGACGTCGTCTGGTCGGGACCGCAGGTGCTGCCGAGCCCGGACGAGATCGACGCACCCGAGCGCTGGCTGGCGCGGACGAGCACGCCATGAGGACGAGCGCAGCGTGAGCGGTCCGCACCCTGCCGTCGCGCGCGTCCGGTCAGCGGTCCGCTCCGCTCTGGCCGACCTCGTGGCCGCGAACCCGGCGGCAGCGCCGCCGTTGGTCCTCGTGGCGTGCTCCGGCGGGCCCGACTCGCTCGCGCTCGCGGCCGGCCTCGCCTTCGTCGCACCACGGCTGGGGCTCCGGGCCGGTGCGGTGGTCGTCGACCACGGGCTCCAGGAGGGCAGTGCGGGGGTCGCGGCGCGGGCGGCCGAGCAGTGCCGCGGGCTCGGGCTGGACCCGGTCGAGGTGGCGACGGTGCTCGTCGGGACGCAGGGCGGTCCCGAGGCGGCGGCGCGGACGGCCAGGTACGCAGCGCTCGACGAGGCCGCCGCACGCCTGGGTGCGGTCGCCGTGCTGGTCGGGCACACCCGTGACGACCAGGCAGAGACCGTCCTGCTCGCGCTCGCCCGCGGCTCGGGCGCCCGGTCCCTCGCCGGGATGGCGCCGGTGCGCGGCCTGCTGCGGCGCCCGCTCCTGGACCTGCCGCGATCCGTCGTGCACGAGGCATGCGGGGCCGAGGGGCTCGAGCCCTGGCACGACCCCACGAACTCGACCGGTCCCCACCGGCGCGCCGGCGTCCGGCACGAGGTGCTGCCGCTCCTGACGAAGGTGCTCGGCCCGGGGGTCGTGGACTCGTTGGCCAGGACGGCCGGGCTGCTGCGTGCGGACGAGGAGGTCCTCGAGGCACTGGCGCACGGCCTGCTCGAGCGCGCCCGCGCCGTGGGCGGCCAGGACACCGCGGGAGCCGACCCGGCGGGACTCGACGTGGCGACCCTGGCCGAGGCTCCCACCGCGTTGCGCCGTCGCGCCCTGCACCGGGCGATGCTCGACTGGGGGAGCCCTGCCGGCTCGCTCGCGGCCGGCCACGTCCTCGCTGTCGACGCGCTCGTCACGGCCTGGTCCGGACAGGGACCGGTGCACGTCCCGGGAGTCACGGTGGCGCGGCGGTATGGCAGGCTGAGCCCCGAGATCACGAGCTAGGGAGTGTCACGGTGGACGCAGCGGACATGGGTGACGACCTCGAGCGGGTCCTGCTCACCGAGGCCCAGCTCCAGGGGCGGCTCGACGAGCTCGCCGAGCAGATCGACGCCGACTACGCCGGCCGTGAGTTGCTCCTCGTCGGGGTCCTCAAGGGTGCGGTCATGGTGATGGCCGACCTCGCCCGGCGGCTGCGCTCCTCGGTCGAGATGGACTGGATGGCGGTCTCGTCCTACGGCGCGGGAACCACGTCCTCCGGTGTCGTGCGGATCCTCAAGGACCTGGACTCCGACCTGACCGGCCGGCACGTGCTCATCGTCGAGGACATCGTCGACTCCGGGCTGACGCTCTCCTGGTTGCTGTCGAACCTGCGCAGCCGTGGTCCGGCCAGCGTCGAGGTCGCCGCGATGCTCCGCAAGCCGGAGGCGGCCAAGGTCGAGGTCGACGTGCGCTACGTCGGCTTCGACATCCCGACGGAGTTCGTCGTCGGCTACGGCCTGGACTACGCCGAGAAGTACCGCAACCTGCCGTTCGTCGGGACGCTCGCGCCGCACGTCTACGCAGACTGAGGACGGCGGCGTCCTGGCGGCCGATGCTGCCCTGGGCGAACACGGAGGCCGACCTCAGGGCCAGAAGGTAGCCTGCAGGCCAGACCAGCCCTGCGAGCAGGAGGGACCGGGGCACGTGCCCCGCCACCGATGAATCTCAAGCGCCTCACCAAGGGCCCCGTGATCTGGATCGCCATCGCGGTCCTCATCCTGGCCATCGCCGCGTCCTCCTTCGCGACGCAGTCCGTCCAGCGGATCGACACCTCGGCCGGCCTCGCGCTCCTCAAGGGCGACACCGTCGAGCAGGCGCTGATCACCGACGGTCAGCAGCGCGTCGACCTGACGCTGACCAAGAGCTACGTGGCCGGCGGCAAGGACTACGGCAAGAACGTGCAGTTCTACTACGTGGCGCCGCAGGGCCTGAGCGTGGTCGAGGCCGTTGCCGCGGCGGACCCGAAGGGCGGGTTCAACTCGGTCAACCCGACGACCACCTGGTGGCAGTCGCTCGTCGGTTTCGTGCTGCCGTTCCTCATCATCCTCGGGCTCTTCTGGTTCCTCATGTCCCGGATGCAGGGTGGCGGCTCGCGCGTCATGCAGTTCGGCAAGTCCAAGGCCAAGCTCGTCTCCAAGGAGACCCCGCAGGTCACCTTCGAGGACGTCGCCGGCGTGGACGAGGCCGTCGAGGAGCTCGAGGAGATCAAGGACTTCCTCGCCGACCCCGCCAAGTTCCAGGCGGTCGGCGCGAAGATCCCCAAGGGCGTGCTGCTCTACGGACAGCCCGGTACCGGCAAGACGCTGCTGGCGCGCGCCGTCGCCGGCGAGGCCGGGGTGCCGTTCTACTCGATCTCCGGCTCGGACTTCGTCGAGATGTTCGTCGGTGTCGGCGCCTCCCGCGTGCGTGACCTGTTCGACCAGGCCAAGCAGAACGCGCCGGCGATCATCTTCATCGACGAGATCGACGCTGTCGGCCGCCACCGCGGGGCGGGTATGGGCGGCGGTCACGACGAGCGCGAGCAGACGCTCAACCAGATGCTCGTCGAGATGGACGGCTTCGACGTCAACGCGAACGTCATCCTCATCGCGGCGACCAACCGCCCCGACATCCTCGACCCGGCGCTGCTGCGTCCTGGCCGCTTCGACCGCCAGGTCTCCGTCGACGCCCCCGACCTGCGTGGACGTGAGCGCATCCTCCAGGTGCACTCGAAGGGCAAGCCGATGGCGCCCGA
>JBBSAL010000003.1:0-133625 GCA_038252305.1 Actinomycetales bacterium
CGCCGCACCGCCCGCACCAACCCCGCCTCGGCCAGCCGGTCCACCTCCCGCATCACCGTCGGCCCCGACACCCCCACCGCCCGGCCGATCTCGACCAGCGAGAACTCCTCCTCCGGGTGCAGCACGATCCAGGCGATGATGTCCCCCTGCGCCCGGGAACGCAGCAACGGCAGCAACACCGGCGATGGTTCCTTCATAAAAACGAGTCTAGAATCTGTTAAACGGAAGAACGATCCGCCTCCCCGCCCCCGCAGACACGACCGCCCGGTTGACCTGCACAAACACGTTCCCGTATGTCAATACGAGACTCGCCGTGCTATCTACGTGCGATACGAAAGCACCCCAAAGTCCGCACCTGTCACAACCCACGCCCCGGCACCCGTCGCCTCGGTCGGCTCGACCGGCGACAGCTACGACGCCCTGGTTGAGGCCTTCAAATCGTTGCGCGCCTTGTCGGGGTCGTCCTTGATGTACTCCCAGTTCGACCCTGGTGACCGCTTTGCGAGGAAGGCAACGGCGAACGCGGACACCAACGCGATCGAGATCCCGGGCCACGTCTGATTCTAAAAGTTCAGCACGGCGTACACGGCATGATCCAGCCAGCCGTCCTTTTCCGTGGGGCATGGTCCAGCAGAGCGGCACCCCCGACAATGAGGTCGACCGAGGCTCTGCCTCTGCCTCGGCTGATCTGAAACGCTCCCGACGAGCCGCCACACGGTGCTACCGGACATGCCGCGGTCGGCGCTCGCGGCGATGAGCGCGGTCCGGAAGTGCGTACGTTCGTTGGCGATCAAGCGGTGCGGGATCGGCCGGTGTAGGCCACGCCGAGCCTGAACACGGCCCACAGCACTCCGGTCACCGCGGTCGCGATGAGCACCAGGACGAAGTCGGGCAGGAACAGGTTGAGGTTGGCGAGCGGTGAGCCGAACAGACGTGGCACCAGACCAAGGATGACCCATGCCGCGACACTCGTGGTGAGCAGCGGGAACCACAGGCTGAACCGGCCGGCGATGCCCGACTTGGCGCGGATCGCGGCGCGGTGACGCCACGCCCAGATCATGCTGAGCAGGTAGACGATCGGCAGGAGCACCAGGCCGATGAACAGGGCCTTCTGGGGCAGGCGGGAGCCTTCGCCGGCGTACTCGATGCCGATCCCTCTGGCGGCGATGCCGGTGCGGAGCTCGGTCGTCTCCGCGAAGCCGATTCCACCTACCCCGTTGACGAGCACGACCGCCCCCTTCTTCTGAGCGGGGAGCATCCACGCCAATGACTCGAAACCAGGGCTCGCCCCGGTGTGCCACACGCTCCCGTTGCCTTGGTCCACGTACCAGCCGAAGCCGTAGGCCGGCGATGCTGCGCCGGCCGGGCGCATCATCTGCGCCTTACCTGCGGCGCTGAGCACGTCGTCCTGGCCGTTCAGCATCATCTGCATGTAGAGCGCCAGATCGCCGGCGGTCGCGATGATTCCGCCCTGGGGGGCCGTGGCGCGGTCGGTCGGGCTCTCGGCCAGTGCTCGCTTGGTGCCGAACCAGGCCGTGTGCCCGGTCGCCATCGAGTCGTGGACCTGACCGTCGGCGACGAAGCTGTGCTCCATGCCGACCGGCTCGAGGATGTGGGCGGTCAGGTAGGCCTGGAACTCCTGCCCGCTCACGACCTCGATCAGCCGGCCGAGGATCTGGTAGTTGAGGTTCGAGTACTCCCACCGTTCGCCGGGTGCGTACGCGGGGGTCACGTCGGCACGTGCCTCGACGGAGCGCTCGAGGGCGTCCTTCGCCTGGCTCCCGCCGTCGCCGGAGATGTCCGGGTTGCTGTTGCCCTGCAGGGTGGAGAAGCCGCTGGTGTGGCTGAGCAGCTGACGGATCGTGACGGTGCCGGCGGGTCGGCCGGAGAAGAGGTCGAGATACTGAGAGATCCCGGCGTCGAGGTCCACCTCGCCCGCCTCGACGAGCTGCATGACCGCCAGCGCCGTGAAGCTCTTGGAGATCGAGCCGATCACGAACGGCGTGTCCGGCGTCACGGCCGTGTCGCCGCCGGACCGGACCACGCCGCGCGCTCCGGCCGAGGTGATCTCGCCGTCCGCCACGACGGCGTAGGCCAGGCCGGGCACGCCAGAGGCAGGCATCTCGTGGTCGATGGCGTCCTCGATCGATCCGTCGGGTGCACTTCCCGGCACGAGGGAGACGAGTCCGAGGGCAAGGGCTGCGAGCAGATGACGCATGAGTCGGCCTTCCTGAGGTCGTCGGCGAATCTGTGGTCGGTGTCCCGCCCCGCACGGCGGCGAGGACGAGGGGGCGAGGTCGGATCAGGCGCGCGGCGTCGCGCGGCGGAGCACGGGGTACCCGGCCACGGCGAGGAGCGCGGTAGCGGGCAGGGTCCAGGTGGCCGCGACCACCGGCGTGTGGCTCCCGAGGTAGTCCCCGAGGCTGCCCCAGGACTCGGTGACGGTCATGAGCCACAGGGTTCCCACGATCACCGCAGCGAGACCGCCGAGGAAGACGTAGAGCCCGGTCGCCTTCCAGCGCACCCACACCGCCCCGGCGGCCACGCCGAGCATGGCGAGCAGCAGGCCGGCGAGGGCGTTGACGTACCACAGCTGCCAGGCGGGCAGGTCGGCGAGGATCCAGGGTGCGAAGAAGCGTCCGTCCAGGCCCCAGCCGTTCGTGAGCCGTTCGACCTGGGCCAGCAGGGTGATCCCTGCGGCGTAGGTCGAGGCGAGGATCGCCAGGTAGGTGACGGTGCCGAGGTAGTAGTCGCGTCGGGTCATGCCGATGCCCAGCGCGAAGCGGAACGTCAGGCTCATGGTCTGGATGGCCATCACCATGAGGAAGAAGAACACCCAGGTGACGCCGCCGTTGAAGTCGAACGCGTTCGTGTCCAGGTTCTGCGTTCCGCCAGCCGCCCTGGTGACCAGGTGCCAGATCGCGAAGGTGAGGCCGAAGATCGCGGCGAAGATCAGCCACGGGGTGATGAGGGTGGGCCAAGGGTTGGCCGCGTGCAGGCGGACGGCGTTCCAGACACGGCTCCGCAGCGGCGGAGCCGCCTGGGGGGCCGGAAGGGCGATGACGCTCATGAGGCGACCTCCTGTCGGGCGGTGCCGCGGGTGCGGCCGATGACGAGCTGTTGCAGGGAGACGGGGCCCACGTCCAGGCCGGCCCTGGTGGCGGCGGCGCGGTCGGCCGGGCTCAGGCCGGTGACCGTGACCGAGGTGAACCCGCCGAGGGTTCCCGTGTCGAGGACCTCACGCCCGCGGGCGAAGGCCTCGACGTCTGCCTGCTTGCCGGCGACGGTCGTCGCCGAGCCGCGCAGGTCCTCGGCGGAGGCGTCGATGATCATCCGACCGTCGTCGATCACCAGGACGTGCTCGAGCAGGTCGGCCACCTCGTCGATCAGGTGGGTCGACATGATCACCGTGCGCGGGTGCTCGGCGTAGTCGGCGAGCAGACGGTCGTAGAACGCCTGCCGGGCCACGGCGTCCAGCCCGGCGTAGGGCTCGTCGAAGATGGTCAGCTCGGCGCGCGAGGCCAGGCCCACGACCACGCCGACGGCCGAGGCCTGCCCGCGCGAGAGCTTCTTCATCTTGCGGTCGAGCGGGACCCGGAACTCCGCGACCAGGTCCCGGGCCAGGGCCTCGTCCCAGTGCGGGAACACCCAGCTCGCGACACGCAGCACGTGCTCGCCCTTGAAGCCGTCCGGGTAGGTCTGCGACTCCTTGATGAAGCAGGTCCGGCTGAGCACGGCGGCGTTCTCCAGGGGGGCCTGGTCGAACAGCCGGATCCGACCGGCGGTCGCGAGCTCCTGGCCGGTGATCAGCTGCATGAGCGTGGTCTTGCCGGCGCCGTTGCGGCCCAGCAGGCCGGTGATGGCGTGCTCGCGGACCTTGAACGACACGTCGTCCACGGCGGCGAGCGTGCCGAAACGCTTGGTGAGGTCCTCGACCTCGACGATGGCGGTCATCGACCGGCCTCCTTCTGGATCATGTCCGCGAGCTGCGCGGGGCTGATGGCGAGCTTTCCTGCTTCGGCGACGAGGGGGCGCACGTACTCCTGGCTGAACGCCTCGCGGCGGTGGGCCAGGAGCCGGGCCCGCGCACCGGTGGCCACGAACATCCCGATCCCGCGCTGCTTGAACAGCAGGTCGGCGTCCACGAGCCGGGTGACGCCCTTGAGCGCGGTGGCTGGGTTGATGCGGTGGAAGGCGGCGAGCTCGTTGATCGACGGCACCTGGGCACCCTCGGGCATCGTGCCGTCGATGATCTGGTTCTCGATCAGCTCGGCGACCTGAAGGAAGATCGGGCGTTCGTCGTCCACCGCTGCCTCCTGGTTGTTGGGTTAGTTACTGATGTAGATAACCAATCAGGTGGAGCACCTCATGTCAAGTGCCGAGACGATTTCTGCCCGCCAGAGGGATCTGGGCCCAACATCCCTCGCGCTCTCATGGCGCCAAGGTCCAGGATCGGAGGAAGCCGCGCGCGACGGTGCGCACGGCAACGGGAGGCGGCGACGCGAATGTCCGAGACGACGGAGACCATCTGCCACTGGGAGCAGGTCCAGCGCCGATGGAAGTGGGAGTGGGCCAGCTACCACCCGCATCCCACGGTCTACTGGACCGACGCGGGGGAGAACGGCATGACGGAGCTCGTCGACGATGCCACTCTCGCCCCCGAGGCACCGGAGCTCAGGGTCGACCTCAGCTTCGGGAGCCGGTGGGAGAAGGTCTCCGGGACCGGGACGAACGTCGTCGTCGCCACGGCGGATCTGTCGGAGGGCGTCGCGCCGGTCGGCGAGGGCTGGCGGCTGGCGGTGCCGGTCGGCGACTGAACCCTCCGAACGCCCCGAGCGGAGGCTGTGCCGTTCAGCGCCTCAGTGCGCCGACGGCAGCGCGTCCTCGCGCAGCAGGCCGAGCAGCTCCTCGTGCGGCCCGACGACGAATGCCTCGTCGCCCGCCTCGAGCGTCGTCCACCGCCGGACCACGCGGTGCACCTCGCGCTCGCCGCTGTGCCGTACCGACAGCACACGGCTGCGGCCCGTGACGGCGTCCACCCGGGCCCCGTCCAGGCCGCCGCCGCCGGTGACCTGCACGCGCGCGTAGAGCAGGGGTACGTCGCCGGTGTAGAAGGTGCCGAGCACCTCCAGACCGAGGGTCGCCCCGACGAACCACGGGGCCGCGAGCTCGTCGGTCGAGCGCACATGCGTGAAGCCGAACGCCGTGCGGACCGTGGCGGCCAGCCGGCGGTCGAACAGCCGGAGCGCCACCGCGACGTCGGTCCGCTCGGCGAGCTCGTCGCGCACCGCGAGGGCGACCTCCAGGTTGGTGAGGTCGTCGGAGGTCAGGACGGCGACGGCGCGCGCCTGGTCGAGGTTGACCCTCTCCAGCGTCCGGGCGAGGGTCGCGTCGCCGAGCACCACCTTCGCGCCCAGGGAACGCGCCTGTGCCAGGTAGCGGTTGTCCTCGTCCGTCTCCACCACGACGACCGGTGTCCCGGTCGCCGCGACCGACTCGGCCACCCGTACGCCGAGCGAACCGAGGCCGACGATGATCACGTGGCCGCGCAGCCCGGTGACGCGCCCGTGGCCGAGCGACTCCTGGAGCCGCCTGGAGACGAGCATGTTGGTGAGCAGCGCGAAGGTCAGTGCCGCGAGCGCTGCGCCCGAGAGCATGAGCACCACGGCGAAGGCGCGCAGCCAGTCCGGCTGCTCGCGGAAGCTGAAGTCGCCGTACCCGATGGTCGTGACGGTCTCGGCGGTGAAGTACATCGCGTCCAGGAGCGACATCCGTGCGCCGCCGGGTTCGCGGTACCCCGCGAGCAGCACGACGATCGAGGTCGCGGCGAGGGTGAGCAGCGTGGCCAGGGCGCGGCGCAGTCGCGTGTCGGTGGCGCCCGCGATCACCCGTGACCAGCGGCGCAGCGCGGCGATGGGTCGGGAGCGGCGGGACTCCCGCCGGCGCGGGAAGCGCGCTCCCGGCAAGAGCGGGGCCGCGGGCTGCCGGGGGACGACGGCGTCCCAGGCAGCGGCGGGTCCGAGCATGCTGACCTCGTCGCCGGCGTGGACCACGAGGTCACGGCCGGGGCAGATCTCGGGCTCGCCCGTGCCGTCGGCGCGCTGGACGGAGAGCGGGACGAGCACCTCGCCGAACAGGTCGCGCAGGAGCCCGTCGGCGGGCGCGGCGACCGTGCGGACCTGCACGATCTCGTCGGCCACGCGCAGCCCGTGACCCTGGTCGCCGAGGCACGCCTCGACGATCGCCGGAGAGGCGATCGTGGCCACGTCGAGCACGAGGACGCCGGCGTCCGCCTGGACGGCTCGAGCCACGGCGGGGTTGCGGATCTGCGCGACGACGGTGAGGTCCGGCCGCCGTCGCCGGGCGAGCAGCGCGGTCTCCAGGGCGCCGAGGTCCGTCGAGGAGAGGCAGACCACCGCCCGCGCGTCGCGCAGTCCGGCGGTACCGAGGGCGGCCGCCGCGCCGTCGTGGTGCGGGACCACGGTGGCCCCGAGGGCCGTCGCCGCCTGCACGGCGCCCGGCCGTGCCCCGTCGTCCACGACGACGACCTCGAGGTCGAGGGCGATGAGGTGCTCGACGACGCGCAGGCCGAGTCCCTCCAGGCCGTGCACGATGACGTGTCCGCCCTGGCCGGCCGCGGGGTGTGCCATGGGGGCATGATCCCGCACGGCCGAGCCGCGCGCGGTGTGCTTCGAGCGTGTTGCGAGGAAGGGTCCGGGCCGCTCGTCCGACGGCCGCCTCACGTGAGGACGCGCTCGACCTCGCCGGTCTCGGTAGGCAGCGCTGCGTCCTCGGCGCTCGCCACGTCGGCAGCACGGTCGTGCTGCCGGATCCAGGCGATCAGAGCGTCCGCAGGCAGTGGCCGCGTCCAGAAGTAGCCCTGCGCGGTGTCGCAGCCGTACTCGGTGAGCCGTTCGGCCGCGACCCGGTGCTCGACCCCCTCGGCGACGATGCCGAGCCCGAGGGCGTGCGCCAGCTCGATCGTCGAGCGGACGATCGACGCGACGCGGGCGTCCTCGGCCATCGGGAAGATGAACGACCTGTCGAGCTTGATCTCGTCGACGGTGAGCTCGCGAAGGTAGGCGAGCGAGGAGTACCCGGTGCCGTAGTCGTCGATCGAGATCCGGATGCCGAGCCTGCGCAGCCGGGCCAGGACGTCCTGGGCGCGCGTGCGGTCCCGCAGCAGCGCCTCCTCGGTGATCTCGATCTGGAGCAGCGCCGCGGGGACCGCATGCCGCGCGAGCAGGCCGGCGACACGTTCGGGCAGCGCCCCGTCGACCACGGCCGCGCTCGGCAGGTTGACGGCCACCGGGAGCTCGATGCCCTGGGTGCGCCAGGTGGCGACCTGCCCCAGCGCCTGCTCGAGGACGACGGCGGTGAGTGCCGGCATGAGGCCGGCCTCCTCGACCAGGGGGGAAGTCGTCAGGGAACACCAGCCCGTGAGCTGGGCACTCCCACCGGACGAGCGCCTCGACCGCCGCGGCGGCGTCCAGCCAGAGGCTGCCTGGCACGCTGTGCATCCGATCCCGCACGAGGATGGCCACCGCCGCGTACCAGGCGACGTGGACCGCGAGGTAGAACGGGTCGGCGAGCGACGGGCTCGGCTGCGGGACCTTCGGCATGACGACGAGGCCGTCGATCGCCAGTCCGGCGAGTCCGAGGGCCATGCCGACGGCCAGCACCGCCCAGGCGAGTCGCTCCGTCGGCACGAGCACGACCCGGGCGACGATGAGCGCGAGCGCGATCAGGCTCATCGCCGGGTAGAGCACGGTCTCGCGCACGGTGCTGGGTGCGGGGCCGAGCGCGAGGACGAGGACGACGTGCAGCACCCAGGTGACGCCGAGCGCGACGAGGCCTCGTCGTACCCACGGCCGCTTCGAGATCCAGGGCTGCGTGCGCGACCGTGCGATGCGTGGTGGCGCACGCGGCGATGAGGCCCGCCCCATGTCCGTGAGATCGGCCGACAGCGGTCCGTGGTGAGCCGTTGCGGCCGAGCAGCCGCGGCGTTCGGAGGTGCCCGAGGGTCAGCGCAGGGGGCCTGTGGACTCTGCGTTCACCTGAACGAGGGACGCGACCCGCAGCGTCGTCGACGGCTCGGCGGCCCCACCGCACGACGTCGGCCGCACCGGCCCGGCTGACGCGACCACGTCGACCTCCCACCGGCTGGGGGTGCCGTCGCGCGCCACGTGCTCCCACACCCCTCCCACGCGTCTCAGCGCGCCGATCCGGTCGTCTCCGAGGTGCTCGCGCAGCGCCGCGACGGCGACCTGGTCGGCCGGCGGACGGTGCACCTCGCCCCGGAGCAGGCCGTCCACGGTCCGCCCGGCGGCGACGGCGTCGACGAGCGGCGGAACATCGCCCGGAGTCACGCGGCCGTACAGCTGCCCGCTCGGCAGCGCGACGGCGACTCCGGCGAACCGGTGCCCGCCGGTGTGCGAGATCTCCCACACAGAACCGGGGTCGGCGGCCTCGAAGGCCTGCGCGACGGGGCGCCCGATCCGGGCACAGCAGGCGTCCCTGGTGCCGTGGGTGCACACACCCCAGACGGCCCGTGCGGCGCTCCAGCCCGCCGGGGGCGTCGCTGACGAGGCGAGCCCCGCCCAGTCCAGGTCCGGGAGATCCGCTGTCGGCACTGCCCGCGCGGCGAGCCAGCCACCGGGGCCGCAGCGGGCGAGCAGCACCTGGCGCGGCACCAGGGGATCGGCGGGGTCGACGACGCCCACCTCGCTGCCCCGACGCTGTGGCCGCCGGGCCAGGACCAGTCGGATCCCTGCGGCCTCGCCCGCCGCGGCGAGGCGGGCCCCGAGGCCGGCGACGGGCCATGGTGCCTCCTCGACGGCTACCCGGCCCCAGGGCCCGGGATGCTCGACGAGCGCCCAGACCGGGCGGTGCGGAGCCGTCCCGGCGAGCGGCTCGCTCCGTGCGAGGGCTGAGCAGAAGTCGCGGGTCAGGGTGGTCGGTGGCACCTGCGCACGCTAGCCCGCCCGTCCTCGGTACGCGTACCCCTGGTCTCCCATGCGGTCTCCCACGCGCGACTCGGCGTTGCGGCAGCGCGGCTCCGCCCGGACTACCTCACCGCCAGGACGCCTCTCGTGCCGAGCCCCGCGTCCGGCAGCTTCTCGCTGCTCGCCCCCGTGTACTGCTGCAGCCACCGCTCGACCTCCGCCGGGGGCAGTGGTCGGGACCAGTGGTAGCCCTGGGCGGCGTCGCAGCCGAACCGGGTCAGCTGCTCGGCGACCTCCGCCTCCTCGATCCCCTCGGCGACGACCCGCATCCCGAGCGCGTGCGCGAGCTCGATCGTCGAACGGACGATGGACGAGGACCGGTCGTCGAGCAGCATCGGGACGACGAAGGACCGGTCGATCTTGACCTCGTCGACGACCAGCTCGCGCAGGTAGAGGAGCGAGGAGTAGCCGGTGCCGTAGTCGTCGATCGAGGCCTGCACCCCGAGGTCCCGCAGGCTGGCGAGCACCGACTGGGCGCGGTCGCGGTCGCGCAGCAGCGCCTCCTCGGTGATCTCGACCTGCAGTGCCGAGCCCGGCAGGCCGTGCGCCTGCAGCAGCTCGGCGACATGCTCCGGCAGGGTCTCGTCGGCGAGGACCGCCGGCGGCAGGTTCACGGCGATCGGGAGATCGATCCCCGCAGCGCGCCACCGGGCCGACTGCTCCGTCGCCTGCGCCAGCACCGTCTCAGTGATCGCGCCCATGAGCCCGGCCCTGCCGGCGAGCGGGAGGAATGCCTCAGGGAGCACGAGGCCGTGGCCCGGGCGGTCCCAGCGCACCAGGGCCTCCACTCCGATCACACTGCTGTCGTCGAGCGAGATCTTCGGCTGGTAGTGCAGCAGGAGCTCGCCGCGATCGATCGCCTGCCTGAGCTCGGCGATCCGCTGGAGGCGGTCCTCGCCGGCCAGGTCGATGCGCGGGTCGAAGACGGCCATGCCGAGGTGCTCCGTCTTGGCCCGGTACATCGCGATGTCTGCGCGACGCAGCAGGGCGGACAGGGTCGCGCCGTCGCGCGGGGCGTGCGCGATGCCGATGCTCGCCGTCATGGCGACCCGGGTGCCCTCGACCTGGAACGGGAGCGCGACCGCAGCGCACAGGCGTGCGGCCAGCGCGCTGCCGGCCTCGACGTCCGTCTCCGGCAGGAGCAGGGCGAACTCGTCGCCACCGAGGCGCCCGAGAAGAGCACCAGGGTCCCCGGTCTCGGCGAGGAGCCGGCCCGTCACGGCGCGCAGCACCTCGTCTCCTGCGTGGTGGCCGAGGCTGTCGTTGACCTCCTTGAACCCGTCCAGGTCGGCCAGGAGCAGGACCGATCCCGGTGCCGCACCGGACCCGAGCAGCAGGGCCTCGGCCGTCGTCGTGAAGCCGCGGCGGTTGGGCAGCCCGGTGAGGTCGTCGGTGGTCGCCTCCCGGCGCGCCTCCATCATCGCCAGGGTGCTGCGGACCGTTCCGTTGAGACGGTCGAGGACGCCCAGCAGCGCCAGCACAGCCATCACGACGGCCGGCAGCGGGATGGGGTGGACCGCGCCGTAGGCGAGGGTCGCCGTGGCCGCCACCAGGCTGACGCCCGGGACGACCATGAGCGCGCGCGAGCTCGTGCTCCGTCGGGTGCGGTCGACCGCGGAGAGCCATGCGCCGAACGCCAGCAGGATGCTGCTCAGTGGCCAGAGCGCGTCCAGCAGCGATCCCTCGGCGTAGCGGTCGGTGACGAGCAGGTTCCAGTACACGAGGTCGGCGAGGGCACCGACGATCATCGAGGCACCGATCCAGAGCAGCCCCTGTGCTCGGCGGAGCCCGACCACGACGACCCCGACGGCAGCGAGCAGGAGGATCGCGGTGTCGGCCAGGGGGTAGGCCGCGCCGACAGCCACCGCGGCGGCGCCGCCCTCGAGGCTGCCCGGCAGGGGCGCCAGGAACACTGCGCCGACCAGCGCGCCGAAGGCGAGGGAGATCATCGCGCTGTCGCGCCAGAGGTCGACGGGCACCTCGCGTGCGCGTGAGCGGACGTAGAGCACGATGCCCGTGGCGCACAGGGGGTAGTACACGAGGTACAGCGGGTCCGCGACCGACGGGAACGGTTCGGGATCGAGCCCGGAGACGGCCAGCGAGTAGACGAGGTCGCCGGCGGCCGACATCAGCATCCCCGCGCCGAGGACGAGCCAGACCGCGCGGTCCCGGGTGATGAGGGCACCGCGGGCCAGCGTCGCCACGGCCGCGCCGACCATCAGCCCGTCGTAGAGCGCCATGTCGCGGCCGGGGTGGTCGACCGGCCCCCAGGCGAGGTAGAGGCCGACGATCGTCAGCCAGCCGAGGACCAGGAGCGCGAGCACGCCCCGCACGGCAAGGGTCGCTCGCCGTGAGCCGGGGCGCACTCGTCCCGCAGGGCGGGGTGTGTGACGGGTGGGCACTGCGGATCTATCGGACGTTGCCGGCCGACCATGAGCAGTCCTCGGGCGCTGCGGGCCTACGTGCCGGGGGATCGGGGCGTGACGTCGCCGGTGAGGTAGTGCTGAAGGGTCGGGGCGATCGCCGCGACGACGGCCTGCCTGGGCAACGAGGCCAAGGGTTCGATGCCCACGACGTACCGCGCGAACGTGAGCCCGACGATCTGGCTGCCGAGCAGCGCGGCCCGCAGTGCCGCGTCGTCGGCACCGATGGCCTGGGTGAGGGGTGCGAGCACCCTGGTGGTGATCAGGTCCCGGACGAGCAGGGCTGCGGCCGGCTCGCTCGCGGCAGCCCTGGCCAGGCTGATGATCGGGCTGCCCACCGGGTCCGACTCGATCACGTCGAGCAGGAACCGCGCGAGGCGCTCGCCCATGGCGGCCGGGTCCCCGCTGAGCAGGGCAGGCATCGCCGTCGAGGGATCGATCGGCAGCTCGACGACCGCGACGAAGAGCTCCTGCTTCGTCCCGTGGAAGTGCCGGACGAGGCCCGGGTCGACGCCCGCCTCGAGCGCGATCTGGCGCAGCGAGGTCCGGTCGTAGCCCAGCTCGGCGAACTGGCGCCGGGCAGCGGCGAGGATCGCCTCGCGCGTCCCGCTGTGCCCTGGCCTGCGTCCGGGCCGTGGTGCACCCGCCACGGTCGCCCTCCTTCTGCCTCTTGACGACACTATTCCACGCGTGCAGAATTCCTCGCGTAAGGAAAATCGGCTCCCAGGAGGCACCATGTCCACCGACGACCAGGCCGCGCAGGCTCCGGCACTCAGCCCGCGACGCCGCCGCGCCGTGCTCGCCGTCGTCGCGCTCGCGCTGATGATGGTCGTCTCCGCGGTGAGCGGCCTGAACGTCGCCCTGCCGGACCTCGCGGTCGACACCGGCGCCTCGCAGACGCAGATCACCTGGATCGTCGACGCGTACACCCTCGTCTTCGCCGGTCTGCTGCTGTCGGTCGGCGCGCTCGGTGACCGGTTCGGTCGCAAGGGAGTGCTGATCGCCGGGCTGGTCGTCTTCGGTGCGGCGGCCGGGGCTGCGATGGCCACCTCGAGCCCTGGCGTCCTCATCGCGCTGCGTGGGGCGATGGGCGTCGGTGCGGCGGCGGTCATGCCGGTCACTTTGTCGATCATCACCACCTCGTTCCCGCCGGCCGAGCGCGGCCGGGCCGTCGGCGTCTGGGTCGGGGTCGCCGGCGGTGGCGCGGTGCTCGGCCTGTTCGCCTCGGGGATCCTGCTGGAGTTCTACGCCTGGAACTCGTTCTTCGGGCTCAACGTGGTGCTCGCGGTGCTCGCACTGATCGGGACGCTCCTGGTCATCCCGACCTCCCGGGACGCTCACCCGGCACCGCTCGACCCGGTCGGCGCGGTCCTCTCGCTGGTCGGTGTCGGCTCCCTCGTCTTCGGGATCATCGAGGTCTCGTCGCGGGGCTGGGGCGACCCGGTGATCCTCCTCGCCTACGGCCTCGCCGTCGTCGCGCTCGCGGGTTTCGTGGTCTGGGAGCTGGGCCGCGAGCACCCGCTGCTCGACCCGCGGCTCTTCCGGCTGCGCGGCTTCTCCACCGGGTCGCTCGCGCTGACCATCCAGTTCTTCGGAAGCTTCGGGATGTTCTTCACGATGCTGCAGTACCTGCAGTACGTCACGGGTCGCTCGCCGCTGGCTGCTGCTGTCGCCCTGCTCCCGATGCCCTTCGTGATGGTCCCCGTCGCGCGCAACGCCCCGCACGTGGCCGAACGCTTCGGCATCCGGCGGGTGGTGCCCGTCGGGCTCCTGCTCAGCGCGACGGGCCTGTTCCTCATGTCGAGGCTGGGTGTGGAGCTCGTCTACTGGGAGTTCGCGCTCGCACTCGTCGTGTTCGCGGCGGGCATGGGCCTGGCGGGAACTCCCGCGACGACGGCCATCGTCTCCTCGCTGCCGCCCTCGAAGCAGGGGGTCGCCTCGGCGGTCAACGACACCTCGCGTGAGCTCGGCTCGGCGCTCGGCATCGCGATCCTCGGCAGCGTCCTGGCCTCGGGGTACCGCGACGCGCTCGCGGCCTCGGGGGCGCTGGTGGGCCTGCCGGCCCAGGCCGTCGAGCGGGCGACGTCCTCGATCGCCTTCCTCCAGGCCGGCGCACAGCAGATCGCGGCGATGGGTCCGGCCGGGACCCGGCTGGCCGACGCTGCTCGTCAGGCCTTCGTCGACGGGACCGGCCAGGCCCTGCTCGTCGGGTCCGGCGCGCTCGTGCTCGGCGCGGTCGTCGTGGCGCTGCGCGCTCCGGTGCGGTCCGCGACGGTCGTCGCGGTGGACGCGGTGCCGGCACCCGCGGCACGGTTCGGTGAGGCGGGGACGGACTGACGCGCGGCGAGGCTCAGCGCGCGAGTCGCTCGACGACGGCGCCGAAGACGGCAGGGGCCGCCGAGGCGACGGGCACCACTCCCGACCGCAGCGGGCCGGTCGCCCAGGCCACGAGGCCTGCGGTGAGCAGGCGGTAGTCCCGGCTCTCGGCCCGCCAGGCGCGTTCGTAGTCCCGTGGCGAGTCCAGCGTCGCGATCGCGGCCCTGGCCTGGGCGAATCCGAGGCGCAGCCCCTCGCCGGTGAGGGCGTCGACGTACCCGGAGGCGTCGCCGACGAGCCGGACCGGCCCGAGCGCGCGGTGCGTGGTGCGTTGGCGCAGCGGTCCGGCGCCGCGGACCGGCCCGAGCGGCGCACCGTCGACACGTGCGGCGAGCTCGGGGAAGCCGGTGAGGGTCTCGTCGAAGTCGGCGCCCGGCGGGCCGAGCAGGGCGATCCCGACGAGCTCGTCGCTCACGGGGGTCACGTAGGCCTCGGCGTCCGTGCCCCAGTGGACCTCGACGAGGTCGGACCACGGCGCGATCGCGACATGACGCCGCAGGCCGAACCGTCGACGAGCGCGCGCCGGTCCGGGTCGCTCGAGCCCGGTGAGACGACGCACGGTCGAGTGCAGGCCGTCGCAGGCCAGCAGCCAGCGCGCGGAGAGGGTCCCCGGCGGGTCGCCCGCTGACGGCGATCCCTTCGTGTCGCCGCCCGGTGCGCGCAGGTCGACCCGCACCCCGGCGTCGCCCACGTGCACCGCGTCCACTCGCGCCGGCACGTGGACCACCCCCATCTCCGCTGCCCTCGCGGCCAGGGCGGCGTGCAGGGTCGTGCGACGGACCCCGCGGCCGGGGCCGCCTGCGAACGCGTGCGCGACGGACCTGCCCGGGGCGCGGTAGTCGATCCCGCGCAGCGGGTGGCCGTCCGGGTCGACACCGAGCCGGTGCAGCGCCGCGAGGGTCCCGGGCATGAGTCCCTCGCCGCAGGCCTTGTCGATCGGCCCGGGCCGCGGCTCGACGACGAGCACCTCCAGGCCGGCCCTGCGTGCCTCGATGGCGGCGGCGAGGCCGACCGGGCCACCGCCGACCACGAGCACCTCGGTGTCCGGCGAGGGCGTGCGGAGGGTCATCGCACGTCGAGCGCCGCCTCGAGGGCGCGCTCCTCGCTCGGGATCCGGAAGCCCAGCAGCAGCACGGCATTGAGCACCGTGAACGCCAGCGCCGTGACCCAGGCGGTGTGCACGAGCGGGAGGGCGAGCCCCTCGACGACCACGGCGACGTAGTTCGGGTGCCGGAGCCGGCGGTAGGGCCCGCCGGTCACCAGGGGAAGGCCCGGCACGACCACGACCCGGGTGTTCCACCGGTGCCCGAGCGTCCCGATGCACCACCAGCGCAGTCCCTGGCTCGCGAGCACGAGGGTCAACGCCGACCACCCGAGCACCGGGACGAACGGCCGGTGCGCGAGGTGCGCCTCGGCGACGCAGGCCACCAGCAGCCCGGTGTGCAGTGCCACCATCGGCCCGAAGTGGCGACGGCCGTGCTCGACGCCGCCGCGGGCGAGCGACCACCGGGCGTTGCGGGTGGAGACGATGAGCTCGGCGAGGCGCTCGAGCGCCGTCGCTGCGACGAGCAGGTCGAAGAGCAGCAGCATCGCTCAGTCCTCCGTCGGCCAGCGGAGCAGGTCGAGCTCGCAGCCCACCCCGGGACCGAAGGCCATCACGACCCCCACCGTCCCCGGCGCCGGCTGTCCGTCCCGGGTGAGGGTGTGCAGCACGTGCAGGACGGAGACCGAGGAGAGGTTGCCGACGGTGGCCAGGGACTCCCTGCTCGCCGCCAGGGCGTCGTCCGGCAGGTCGAGGGCGGCGGTGACGGCGTCGAGCACCTTGGGTCCGCCGGCGTGCACGATCCAGGCGCCCACGTCGGCGGTCGACAGGCCGTGCGGGGCCAGCAGGGCAGCGACCTCGTCGGCCAGGTGCGACTGAAGGACGTCCGGCAGCCCGGCGGAGAGCACGATCCGCAGACCGCTGGCGCCGACCTGCCAGCCCAGTGCGTCGCCCGTGCCGGGGAAGAGGCGGCTGCGGCTGTCGACGACCTGCGGGCCCGCCGTGCGATCGTCGCTCGGGGCGCTGGCCGCGCGCGCCCGCGGGTGCTCGGCCCCGACGAGCACGGCTGCCGCCGAACCGTCGCCGAAGATCGCGCTCGAGACGAGGTTGGCCGTCGAGTCGTCCCCGCGCTGCAGGGTCAGCGAGCACAGCTCGAGGCAGACGAGCACCGCGACCTGGCGAGGGTGGCCGAGCAGGTAGTCGTGCACGCTGGCCAGCCCCGCGGCACCGCCGGCGCAGCCGAGCCCGAACGACGGGAGCCGACGCACGTCCGGCCGCAGACCCACGCGCTCGACGAGCAGGGCGTCGATCGAGGGTGCCGCCACACCGGTCACCGTCGTGAACAGCAGGTGGTCGACCTCGTCCGGCCGGATCCCGGCCAGGGCGAGGGCCCGGGTGATCGCCTGCGCCGCGAGCTCGGGGCCCACGGTGATGAACAGGTCGTTGGCCTGCCCGAACGAGTCGAGGCCCGCGTAGTCGGCCAGCGGGAGGGCCAGGTGCCGGGTGCGGATCGCGCTCGCCCCGTGCAGGCGCTCCAGCACCGCCCGGCGGGCCGGGTCGGGGGCCAGGAGCGGGCCGAGGGTGGCGGTGATCTCGTGCTGCGGCTGCACGTGGGGCGGCAGCGCAGGTGCCACCGCCAGGAGTCGTGACATCTCGGCATCCTGCCATGGGTTCCACGATCCGGCGCGGGCAGTAGCCTCGACCGGGCAGGGCCCCGGCGCGCGAGCCGGGCCCGCAGGACGGATCCGACGAGAGGCTGCCGATGACCGTGCGGTCCACGTCGCGTGGTCTGGTCGCCGCCAGCCACCCCGGCCCGACGGCCGTGGTCACCACTCTCTCCGCGGTGCTGCTCGCCGGCGCCGGTGCGACCGCGGGCCGCGGCCTCCTGGCCACGGGAGCCGTGCTCGCCGGCCAGCTGTCGATCGGCTGGTCGAACGACTGGATCGACGCGAGACGCGACGCGAGCATCGGGCGCTACGACAAGCCCGTCGTCTCCGGTGATGTGTCGGTGCGACTGCTGCGGTCCGCCGCGTGGGCGGCAGCGGCCGTCTGTGCGGTGCTCTCCCTCGCGACCGGGGTCCTGCCGGGTCTCGTCCACCTCGTGGCCGTCGCTTCCGCGTGGGCGTACAACGTGCGCCTCAAGGACTCGGTCTGGTCGTGGCTGCCCTATGCCGTCTCGTTCGGGCTCCTGCCGGCGTTCCTCACGCTGACCCTGCCGTCCAGGCCCCTGCCTGCGGCGTGGGCCGTCGGCTGCGCGGCGCTGCTGGGCGTCGGCGCGCACGTCGCCAACGTGCTGCCGGACCTGGAGGCGGACGCGGAGACCGGTGTGCGCGGGCTGCCGCACCGTCTCGGTCGTCGTGCCTCCGGCGTCGTGGCGCCGGTGGTGCTGGTCGCGGGTGTCGCCACGGGCGTGCTCGGGACCCTCCACGCCCCCGGGGGCCTCCCCGAGCTCGGGGTCCTCGCGGTGGGGGTGGTCGCGGCCCTGCTCGCTGTCGACGCCGGGCTGGTCGCCTTCGCCCGGCCGCGCAGCAGGACCCCGTTCGCGCTGAGCATGGCCGTCGCCGCGCTGTGCGTCCTGCTGCTCGTCGCCTCCGGGCCTGCGTTGATCGGCCGGTAGGACCGCCGGGCACGCCCGGTCGGGGCGGGAATGGACCGACCGACCTGTGGGTTGAGTGTGGATGACTCAACTTTGGCGTCGCGGATTTGCGATCCGCGCATCCGCGTCGCAGACTTGAGCGCAGCAGGCTCAACCAGGCCTGGACAGAACTGTGGACCAGCATCGCTCGCGGCTCTCGCCACGGAGCGGACTCACGAAGGAAGGCACCACTCATGGCACGAGCCGTCGGGATCGACCTCGGCACCACCAACTCCGTCGTCGCCGTCCTGGAGGGCGGCGAGCCGACCGTCATCGCGAACGCGGAGGGCATGCGCACCACGCCGTCCGTCGTGGCGTTCTCCAAGACCGGCGAGGTCCTGGTCGGCGAGGTCGCCAAGCGCCAGGCCGTCACGAACGTCGACCGCACGATCTCCTCGGTCAAGCGCCACATGGGCACCGACTGGACCGTCGCGATCGACGACAAGTCGTACAACTCCCAGGAGATCTCCGCGCGCGTGCTCGGCAAGCTCAAGCGGGACGCCGAGGAGTACCTGGGTGAGACGGTGACCGATGCGGTCATCACCGTCCCGGCCTACTTCAACGACGCCCAGCGCCAGGCCACGAAGGACGCCGGCCAGATCGCCGGCCTCAACGTGCTGCGCATCGTCAACGAGCCCACCGCTGCCGCACTGGCCTACGGCCTGGAGCGCGGCAAGGAGGACGAGCTCATCCTCGTCTTCGACCTCGGCGGCGGCACCTTCGACGTGTCCCTCCTCGAGGTGGGCAAGGACGAGGACGCCTTCTCGACCATCCAGGTGCGGGCCACCTCCGGTGACAATCACCTCGGCGGCGACGACTGGGACAACCGCATCGTCGAGCACCTCATCAAGGAGGTGAAGAACTCCTCCGGGGTCGACCTGTCGAAGGACAAGATCGCCCTGCAGCGTCTGCGCGAGGCGGCCGAGCAGGCCAAGAAGGAGCTCTCCTCCACGACGGCCACGACGATCTCCATGCAGTACCTCTCGATGAGCGAGAACGGCCCTATCCACCTGGACTCCAAGCTCACCCGCTCGCAGTTCGAGCAGATGACGGCCGACCTCCTCGAGCGGACGAAGGCGCCGTTCAACGCCGTGATCCGTGACGCCGGCATCAAGCTCGCCGACATCGACCACATCGTCATGGTCGGCGGCTCGACCCGGATGCCCGCCGTCTCCGAGGTCGTCAAGACGCTCTCGGGCGGCAAGGAGCCCAACAAGGGCGTCAACCCGGACGAGGTCGTGGCCGTCGGTGCCGCGCTCCAGGCCGGCGTCATCAAGGGCGAGCGCAAGGACGTCCTGCTCATCGACGTCACGCCGCTGAGCCTCGGCATCGAGACCAAGGGCGGGGTGATGACCAAGCTCATCGAGCGCAACACGGCCATCCCCACCAAGCGCAGCGAGATCTTCTCGACCGCTGACGACAACCAGCCGTCGGTGCTCATCCAGGTCTTCCAGGGCGAGCGCGAGTTCGCCCGCGACAACAAGCCGCTCGGCACCTTCGAGCTCACCGGGATCGCGCCCGCGCCCCGCGGCGTGCCGCAGATCGAGGTCACCTTCGACATCGACGCGAACGGCATCGTGCACGTGTCCGCCAAGGACCGCGGCACGAGCAAGGAGCAGTCGATGACGATCACGGGTGGCTCGGCGCTGCCCAAGGAGGACATCGACCGGATGGTCAAGGAGGCCGAGGAGCACGCGGCGGAGGACAAGGTCCGCCGCGAGGAGGCCGAGACCCGCAACCAGGCCGAGAACCTGGCCTACTCCACCGAGAAGGTGCTCGCCGACAACGGCGACAAGGTCCCGGACGAGGTGAAGACCGAGGTCACCACCGCGATCGGCGAGCTCCGCACGGCTCTGGACGGCACGGACATCGAGGCCGTCAAGGCCAAGCAGTCCGCGCTGACGACGGTCGCGCAGAAGATCGGCGAGGCCATCTACGCCGCCGACGCCGCAGCCGAGGCCGAGGCCCCCACCGAGGAGGCGCCTGAGGGCTCCGCCACGGACGAGGACGTCGTCGACGCCGAGATCGTCGACGAGGACGAGGCCAAGTGACGGACTCCACCACCGGACCGGGTGGGGACGACGAGCTCGACCCCACCCGGCCGCGGTTCACCGACAAGCGCCGGATCGACCCGGAGACGGGCGCCGTCCGGGAGCCCGCTCCCGGGACGGGCGCCCCGGACCCGCTCGACGGGCTCGAGCTGGAGACGGCTCAGGCCGTCGCGGCCGAGCACCTCGCCGACCTCCAGCGACTCCAGGCGGAGTACGTGAACTACCGCAAGCGCGTCGAGCGTGACCGGCTCGTCGCCCGCGACCAGACGGTCGTGGCGATGGTCGAGTCGCTGCTCGGCGTGCTGGACGACGTCGCGGCCGCCCGCCAGCACGGCGAGCTGGCAGACGGCCCGTTCGCCGCGATCGCCGAGAAGCTCGAAGGGGCCCTCGGTCGCTTCGGCTGGGAACGCTACGGTGCGGTCGGCGAGGTGTTCGACCCGACCGTGCACGAGGCGCTCATGCACGCGCACTCGGACGAGGTCAGCGAGCCGACCGTCGTCCAGGTGCTCCAGCCCGGCCACAAGGTCGGCGAGCGGATCGTGCGAGCGGCCCGCGTGGCCGTCGCCGAACCGGGCGACGGCTGAGCGCGCGGATGACGACGACGGGTACGCCGAGGGGAGGGGCAGGACGATGACCGGCCAGGACTGGTTCGAGAAGGACTTCTACGCCACCCTCGGCGTGCCCAAGAACGCCGATGCCGCCGCGATCAAGAAGGCGTACCGCAAGCTCGCCCGCACGCTGCACCCCGACCACAACCCCGGGGACGCCGTGGCCGAGTCGAAGTTCAAGGAGGTCGGCGAGGCCTACGCCGTGCTCTCCGACGTGGAGCAGCGCAAGCAGTACGACGCCGTCCGCGCGATGGCCGGCGGCGGGGCGCGGTTCTCCGCCGGCGGTGGGCCCAACGCCGGTGGCGCCGGCTTCGAGGACCTCTTCGGGGGTCTTTTCGGCGCGGGCGCCGGGGCAGGGGGCCAAGGCCAGCGGGCCCGCTACTCGACGTCGGGTGGCGCCGGCTTCGACGACATCCTCGGCGGCCTCTTCGGCGGCGCAGGCGGCGGCGGCGGTGCCGGTGCCGGTTTCGGCCGGCGTCCACGGGCGGGTGTCGACCTCGAGGCGACGACGACGCTGCCCTTCCGGCAGGCGGTGACCGGCTCGACCGTCACGCTGACCGTCGACGGCCGGACCGTCACCACCCGGATCCCGCCTGGCGTGCGCGACGGCCAGAAGATCCGGCTGCGCGGCAAGGGCCGTCCCGGTGAGGCCGGGGCCCCCGCCGGGGACCTGGTCATCGCCATCAAGGTCGAGCCGCACGCCGTCTTCTCCCTCGACGGTCGTGACCTGCGGGTCACCCTTCCGGTGACCTTCGCCGAGGCGAGCCTCGGCGCCCAGGTCGACGTGCCCACCCTGGACGGGAGCACCGTGCGGGTGCGCGTCCCGGCCGGCACACCCTCCGGCCGCACCCTGCGGGTCCGTGGCCGCGGCGTCGCGGCGCACGGTGCCGGAACGGCCGGTGACCTGCTCGTCGTCGTCCAGGTCGTCGTCCCGCAGCGGCTCTCCGACGAGGCGCGCGCTGCCGTCGAGGCCTTCGCAGCGGCGACGGCCGATGCCGACGTGCGTGAGGACCTGCGCGCGCGCGCCACCACCTGATCGATGGCGGGCCGGCCGGCCCGAGAGCTCGCGAGGAGGAGCCGATGTCCTACGACGCACCCGTGCTCGCCATCTCCGTCGCGGCCGAGCTCGCCGGGATGCACCCGCAGACCCTGCGGCAGTACGACCGTCTTGGCCTGGTCTCCCCGAGCCGCACGCACGGCCGCGGTCGCCGCTACTCCCTGCGTGACGTGGCGATCCTCCGCGAGGTCCAGCGGCTCTCGCACGACGAGGGGATCAACCTCGCCGGGATCAAGCGGATCCTCGCTCTGGAGGACGAGGTCGAGCGCCTGCGCGAGCAGCTCGACCTGCTGCGCACGATGGCCGACCCGGGCCGCCGCGTGTTCGCGGCCGGCACGCAGGGCGAGGTCGTCGCCGTGCCCCGGGGGCATCGCCCGGCACGGGTGACGAGCACCGGGGCCCTCGTCGTCTGGCGGCCGAACCCGCTACCACGCTGAGCGACCGCGCCGCTCGGTCGGGGCCGGGCATGCCGACGGCCCGCCTCCTGGGGGGTGAGGCGGGCCGTGGTCTGTCGACGGGGTCTCGTCGAGGATCAGCGGTGCAGGTGGTGCAGCAGGTCGACCGCGCGCTGGTGCGTCTCGGGCAGCGGCTCGATCCAGATGCGGGGCGGCTGCCGCAGCAGGTCGCTGATCTGCATCAGGTGCGCGTGGTCGTTGACCTGGTCGCGCATCCGCTTGACGGTCTGGCCGAGGTCGAAGTCACGCTCGACGAGCACCGCGAAGGCGCCGCCGCCGAGCGAGGCCATCGGGTGGCCGGTGCCGAGCGCTGCGCTGAGCGCGCGGCCCATCGCGGCGGAACGGGCCATCCGGCGCCACGGAGGCAGATCGCCGGTCGCGACGTCGACGAGCACCAGGCAGTGGGTGGAGAAGGCGTGGTGGGCGTGGCGGTGCGCCGAGCCGTAGGTCTCGCCCAGCCGGACCCCGAGGTACTCGATCGTCGGCAGGCCGGACTCGGCGTCGATGCACGAACCCTGGACGGGGGTGGCGTCGATGGCCTCGGCCCAGCCCTCGCACAGGGCGCGGACGGCATCCATCCCGGGCTCGCGCTCGAGAAGGCCGTAGAGGACAGCGACGTCGTCGAGGGTCTCGGCGATGCCGACGCCGGCCGCCCCGCGGACGTTGCCCAGCCGACGTGCGGCCCCGGTCGGGTCGATGTCGTGGCTCAGCGCCTCGGTGAGCGCATCCACCGCCGGGTGGTACCAGTCGCCGGGCCGCAGCCACACGGACTCGACGGTCAGCTCCTGCCAGCGCTCACGGAGCGTGGGGGAGGGAGCTTCGGTGAGCTGGTCCGTGTCCATGCCGGATGAGACGGACCGGTGGTGGTCCTATGACGCGACTTCGGCCCACTGGTCCGGTTTTCACCCGCTCGGGCGAATCTCGCGGTCCGGCCCCGCACGTCTCCCGCTGCCGTCCGGCGGGCAGGGCCCGGACGTCCGCCCGGCCAGGTGTCGGACGGCGTCTCCGGGGGTTCTGAGACGATTTCTCACCCGTTGGGAGGCGTTGTCCGCTGGACGGCCGTGAGATCGTGTCTTGTGGTGACGTGTGACGGTCGACGGGCGAGGGCGCCCGCACCGTCCACGTCGGGGGCTGAGCGTCAGAGGGGAGTGCACCATGAGCGTCAGCAGCGCCTGGGCGCTCTCGAGCGATGCCGAGCTCATCACGGCGGTCCGCACCGGGGAGAACGCCGCGTTCGGCGTGATCTACGAGCGCCATGTGGACGCCGCCCGTGCCGTCGCGCGCCAGTACTCCAACTCCGCGGCTGATGCCGAGGACGCCGTCTCGGAGGCCTTCAGCCGGGTCTTCGCCGCGGTCCAGGAAGGCGGTGGGCCCGATGTCGCCTTCCGCGCGTACCTCTTCACCGTGCTGCGCCGGGTCGCGCTCGACCGCGTCGAGAGCACGCGCCGCACGCGTCCGACCGATGATGACGCGACCTTCGAGGCGGCGTCGATCGCCGTCGAGTCCTCCGACGGGGAGGCGCTCGCCGGTTTCGAGCGCGGCGTCGTCTCGCAGGCGTACCAGAGCCTTCCCGAGCGGTGGCGCGCGGTGCTCTGGTACACCGAGGTGGAGAGCCTCTCGGCTGCGGAGATCGCGCCGATCCTCGGCCTGACCGCCAACGGCGTCGCCGCGCTGGCCTATCGCGCGCGCGAAGGTCTGCGGCAGGCCTACCTCCAGCAGCACCTCGCCGCACCGCTCAGCGAGGCGTGCACCCTGGTCAACTCCAAGCTCGGTGCCTATGTCCGCGGAGGCCTGGCCGCACGCGAGACCGCGCTCGTCGACTCGCACCTGGACGAGTGCGGGCGCTGCCGCGCGCTGGTCCTCGAGCTGGGCGACGTCAACCACGGCATGCGGGTCTTCATCGCTCCGCTCGTGCTCGGTGCCATCAGCGTCGGGGTGCTCCACGGCATCGGCTTCGGCGGTGCGGTCGGCTCGGCCACCTTCGGTGCCGGTGCGGCCGGGGCGACGGGGGCGGGTTCGCAGACCGGGGGTGGCTCCGCGGCTGGTGGCATGGCGTCCGGGGGCACGGCGGCCGCCGGTGGCGTGGCGGCCGCGAGTGTGGCGGCCGTGGCCCTCGGCGCGGCCCTCTCGGGGCTCAACGCGGGTGAGGCTGCGGCCACGACCGCGGGAGCGGGCGGCACTGGAGCTGCCACGGGCGGCGCTGTCGTCAGTGGGGCGGCTGCCGGTGCTGCTGCGGCCGGCGGAGCGGCTACCGGCGGGTTCGCCGCGATGCTCGCCTCGGTTCCGGTCGCCGTTCTCGGCACTGCCGCGGCGGTGGCCGTGATCGCCGTGGGCCTGGGCGTCGCCGGGGTCCTGGGCGTCTTCAGCGGTGGATCCGGTGGCACGCCGGCTCCCGGAGCGGCGCCCACGGTCTCGTCGACACCGACCACGGGGACGGACGGCAGCGCCACGGGCACCGGCACTGACAGCGGGACGGGAACCGACACAGGCACAGGCACCGACACGGGTACCGGTACGGGAACCGACACAGGCACAGGCACTGGCACTGGCACAGGCACTGGCACTGGCACAGGCACCGGCACCGGCACCGGTGCAGGCACGGCTACCGGTACGGGCACGGGCACGGGCACCGGTACGGGCACGGGCACGGGCACGGGCACGGGCACGGGTTCGGGCACCGGAACCGGCACACCTCCGCCCGCCCCCGCAGCCCTGGTGCTCAGCCCGATCGACGCTGTCCAGCTCACCGCCGGCATGCGTTCCCCGTTGGTGCTGACCGTGACCAACACGGGTGCGACGGACGCCGCAGCAGTCTCGACCGATCTCGTCTTCCCCGCCGGCACCGCGTGGGACGTGGCGCTCACCCCGGCTCCTGCGGGCGGTGCAGGTGCCTCGGTCCCGCGGGCGGCACCGGGTCCGGTGTGGACGTGCAGCGTCGTCGGCCTGACCACGGCCCGGTGCACCCTCCCGGCGCTGGCGGCCGGGGCCAGCAGCGACCTCGACCTCTCGGTCCTGGTCGACGACCCGACGCTCGACGGCGAGCGTGACCTCGCCGTCCGCGTGTCCACCTGGATCGCCGGCTCCTCGACCCTCGTCACCCAGATCCTGCCGGCCCACCTCTCGTCCGCACCGGGAAGGCTCGTCGTGGCCGACGGGCCGCGGATCGATCTCGTCGCCGCCGTCGACGGTCCGGCCTCCTCGATCACGACGATCCCGGTGAGCAACGACGGACGGACGACGCTGCGGGACGTGCACCTCCAGGTCGCACTCCCCTCGGACCTCCCCTCAGCGGTCCAGGTCACGGTGAGCAAGACACTGAGCCCGGAGTGGGACTGCACGGCTGACGGGCGGCTGCTCGACTGCGTGACGGCCAAGATCGCCCCCGCGTTGCTAGTGCCGCTGGTCCTGGACCTGACCACGCCCGCGCTCGACCTCGCCGCCACGTCACCGTTCGTCGACGTCGACGCGACCACGACCCTGCAGGTGACGGGCGGGACGACGACCGCCTAGGTGCCGGTGACCGTGACCTCGGCCCCGGGGCAGACGGTCGTCGACCTCACCACGCCCACAGCGGTCCAGATCGGCCAGACCCGCACGCTGACCGTCGGGGTCCGTAACGCCGGTGGGACCTCGCTCGGCGGCCTGGCCGCGCAGATCGTGCTCCCCACCGGCCTGACCCCCGTCGACAGCGAGCTCCCCACCGACTGGGTGTGCGTCGCGACCTCCGGCTCGCTGGTCGACTGCACGCTCGACGGACCGATCGCCCCGGGTGCTTCCGCGCCGATCGTCGTCGCGGTGAAGCCCGAGCGCGGCGTCCAGGGCTCCATCGCCGTCTCGGTGACCGGTGCCGGGACGACGACGGCCACCGGCGCTTCTGTGGTCTCGGTGCTCACCCCGACGCTCGAATTCGACCCGTCGGTCACGGCCGAGTTCGTCCGCGGGGCGGGCACGGTCTCCTTCGGCGTGACGAACTCGGGCAAGGGCGCGGCCACCGACCTCGTCGCGACGGTCAGCGTCCCGCGCGCGGTCACGCTCGCCTCGCCCCCGGCGAGCGACGCCGAGCACTGGCAGTGCACGCGCGTCGACGACCAGCACGTCTCCTGCACTCTCGCGTCCCTCGCTGCGGGCAGCTCCGCGACGCTGGTCCTGTCGGCCACGGCCCAGGCGGCGACGGTGCAGGCCGTCGTGGTCGAGGTCTCCGACGGGCTCTCCAGCATCACCTCGAGCGCGAAGCTCACGATCTCCTCGGCGGGCCTGACCCCGCGCGGGCAGTGGACCGGCGGCTACGCCTCGACCGAGATCGGCACACCCATCCTCGGCTGCGACCTCGCTTCGGTTGCGTGCCAGGGGGTCATGGCGGACCTCGGCGGCTCGGCGTCGAACAACTCGCAGGACATGGTGCCGCTCAAGGACCCGAGGGCGACCCTCTCGATCCCCGCCGACCGGGAGATCGCCTTCGCCGGCCTTTACTGGTCGGGCAACCGCTACGCGGGCCCGGGCGTCGACCCCGTGGACACCTGGAAGGGCTCCCAGACGGCCGTCACGGTGCACGCCCCTGGCGGCGCGGCGCAGGCCGTGGACGGTGTCGTCCTGGCGACGGCGCTCGACAGCGGGGACCGCGAGTACTACCAGTCGTTCGCCGACGTCACCGATCTCGTCCGGGCGCACGGCTCGGGCTCCTGGGCCGTCGACGGAGTCGCGTACGCCGGAACCATGAAGGATCCGGTCAAGTCGTACTACGCGGGCTGGTCCCTCGTCGTCGTCTACGCGACCCCGGGTGTCGACCAGGACGTCACGCTCTACGACGGCGGCGCATGGGTCGCCACCGGTTCCTCGACCACGTTCGCCTTCGACGGCAGGGCCGGGCGCACCGCACGGTTCGGCGTCGTCGCGTGGGAGGGCGACCGCAACGGGGCGTCCAAGGGCGACACCCTGAGCCTCGGGTCGACGGTCCTCGCCCCGCGGCGAGCCGACGGCTCCTTCGGTCAGGCCTATGACGCCTTCAGCTCGACCGCCACCGGATCCGGGTTCAACAACTCGCTGGGCGTCGACGCGACGTCCTTCGCCTCGGTCCCGCTGACCGACGGCATCAACCGCCTCACCGCGGCGACGGTCGGTGACCAGTACCTCATCGGGGCGGTCACGGTCACCAGCACGGCCACGACTCCCTGACGGCCGGGCCCGCGTGCGGGACGCCCGGTGAGACGTCCAGGGCACCGGCCCCGTCGTCGTTCACCGCGACAGCCGCCCCGGCCTCACCTATCCTCAGCATACTGAGCATCGTGGAGGACGGGAGGTGATCGACGGTGACCACCGAGATGGTCGTGCTGCTCGACGAGTCGGGTGCGCCGACCGGCACCGCGCCCAAGGCGACCGTGCACGGACCCGACACCCCGTTGCACCTCGCCTTCTCCTGCCACGTGCTGGACGACGACGGCCGGGTGCTGGTCACCAGGCGCGCGCTGTCCAAGCGGACCTGGCCCGGCGTGTGGACGAACAGCTTCTGCGGGCACCCCGGTCCGGGCGAGGAGATGGTCGATGCCGTCCGCCGTCGCGCCCGCGACGAGCTCGGTCTCGAGATCGTGGACATCGCGCTCGTCGACCCGGAGTTCCGCTACCGCGCGGTCGATGCCTCGGGGGTCGTGGAGAACGAGATCTGCCCGATCTACACCGCCCGCCCCGCGCCGGGGGCCGTCCCCCAGCCGCAGCCGGCCGAGGTGATGGACCATGCCTGGCTCGAGACGGACCAGCTCCGCGCAGCGATCGAGGCGGTGCCGTTCGCGCTCAGCCCCTGGCTGGTGCTCTCGGCGCCGTCCCTGACCCACCTCGGCGGGGTGCCCGCATGACCCCCCTGGTCCTGGCCCGCGCGAGGCTGGACGACCAGGTCGTTGCCGTCCTCGACGCCGTCCTGGCGGACGCCACCACACGTGCCTCCGTCTACGGGCCGCGCTTCGTCCTGCTGTGGAACGAGATCGCCCGCAGCGTCCGCGGGGGCAAGAGGTTCCGCTCGGGCCTCGTCCTCGGGGCGCACGACGGGCTCGGCGGAGAGCACCCGTCCGCTGCGGTCGCCGTGGCCGGCGCCTTCGAGGTGCTGCACACGGCCTTCCTCATCCACGACGACCTCATCGACGCCGACACGATGCGGCGCGGCGAGCCCAACCTCGCCGAGACGATGCGCCGGGACGCGACCGCCGACGGGCTCGGTGGCGTCTCCGCCGACCGTTGGTCGATCGCGTCTGCCGTCCTTGCCGGCGACCTGGCCCTTGCCCTGGCCCACCGCCTCGTCGCGGGGATCGACGCCCCGACCCACATCCGGACGGCGCTGACCGAGCTCCTGGACGAGACGATCCTCGTCTCGGCCGCCGGTGAGCTCCTCGACACCGCCTGTGGGCTCAGCCTGGACCAGCCCGATCTTCAGGAGTCGATCCGGGTCGCCGAGTCGAAGACGGCCATGTACTCCTTCCGGGCCCCGCTCCGCGCCGGTGCTGTGCTCGGCGGCGCCGATGCGGCGACCCTGGCCGAGCTCGACGAGCACGGCCGCCTCCTCGGGCGTGCCTTCCAGCAGGTCGACGACCTGCTCGGGGTCTTCGCTCCGGAGTCCGAGACCGGCAAGTCGAACACCTCCGACCTGCGCGAGGGCAAGCGCACGCCGTTGATCCTGCACGCCGCCGCGCTGCCGGTCTGGGAGGACCTCGTCGCGCACCTCGGTCGCGCCGACCTGGACGAGCTCACGGCCGCCGGCATGCGGGAGGCGTTGGCCCGTTCGGAAGCGCCGGGCATGGTCGAGCACGCCGTCGCCGCCGACCTCGACGAGGTGCGGGCTCGCGTCGCGGCCGGCCGACTCACGGAGGGACTCGCCGGTGTCGTGCTGGCCGTCGTCGAGCAGATCGACGGAGCGCTCGCCTCCGTGTCGGTCCACATCGAGGAGGCCAGGTGCCGGGCCCGGTGAGGACCTCACGCCCCGGCCGCGAGCTCCAGGGCCACGACCGTCTCGCCCTCTACGACGCCTCGGCACACGAGGCCGCGGCGGTGCTCGTCCGGCGGTACTCGACGAGCTTCGGGCTGGCCACTCGCCTGCTCCCGGCGGAGCAGCGCACCCCGGTGCGTGACGTCTACGCCCTCGTGCGTCTCGCCGACGAGATCGTCGACGGCGCCACCGCCGAGGCCGGCGGCGACAACGCGATCGCCCGCGAGTGCCTCGACGGGCTCGAGGAGCGCACCGAACTGGCGATGGCGACCGGCTACTCCAGCGACCTGCTGGTGCACGCCTTCGGCATCACGGCGCGTGCGGCCGGGATCGGTACCGACCTCACGCGCCCCTTCTTCGCCTCGATGCGCGCGGACCTGGACGTCACGGAGCACGACGAGGTCAGCCTGCGCGCCTACATCTACGGCTCGGCCGAGGTGGTCGGGCTGATGTGCCTGCGCATCTTCCTCATGGATCGGCCGCCTGCCGAGCGCGACGCGCGCTACGCGAGCCTCGCCCCGGGAGCTCAGGCGCTCGGAGCCGCCTTCCAGAAGGTCAACTTCCTGCGTGACCTCGCCGAGGACAGCGGGGTTCTCGGCCGCAGCTATCTCGTCGGCCTCGACCCGCGGCGTGTCACCGAGGAGCAGAAGGCAGCCGTCCTCGACGACATCGAGGGCGACCTGCTCGTCGCCTCCGCGGCGATCGACGACCTGCCGCCCGGTGCCCGGCGTGCCGTCGCGGTCGCCGCCGCGCTCTTCACCGAGCTGACCGGACGGCTGCGTGCCACGCCGGCAGCGCAGCTCGCCACCACCCGCGTCCGGGTTCCCGACCCGGTCAAGGCACGGCTCGCTGCCCGCGCCGTCCTGCAGACGAGGAAGGGCCGTTGATGCGCACCGCCGTCGTCGTCGGAGGAGGCCCTGCCGGCCTCGCCACCGCCGCCCTGCTGGCCCGCGAGGGCTACCGGGTGACCCTGCTCGAGGCTCGGGAGGTCCTCGGCGGCCGGGCGTCGGTCTGGGAGAAGGACGGCTTCCGCTTCGACATCGGCCCGTCGTGGTACCTGATGCCCGAGGTGTTCGAGCACTTCTTCGGTCTCATGGGAACCTCGGCAGCGCGCGAGCTGGACCTGCTCCGCCTGGACCCGGCCTACCGGGTCTACTTCGAGGAGCACCCGTCGTTGGAGGTCCGCTCGGACCTCGAGGACAGCGTCGCGCTGTTCGAGGCCATCGAGCCCGGCTCCGGCGAGCGCCTGCGCGGCTACCTCTCCTCCGCCTCGGACACCTACACGATGGCGACCCGGCACTTCCTCTACACGACGTTCGCCTCGATCCTGCCTCTGGTGAACGGCGACGTCCTGCGTCGGCTGCCGCGGCTCGGGCGGCTCCTGAGCCAGTCCTTGGACGCGCGCATCCGCGCGACGGTCGGCGACACCCGGCTCCGGCAGGTCCTGGGCTACCCGGCAGTCTTCCTCGGCTCGGCGCCGCGACTCACGCCGAGCATGTACCACCTGATGAGCCACCTCGACCTCGTCGACGGCGTGCTGTACCCGCAGGGTGGTTTCGGCACGCTGATCGACGCGCTGGCCCGTGTCGCCGAGCGCGCCGGTGTCGAGATCCGCACGGGCGCCGACGTCCGCGCGATCAGCACGGCCTCCTCGGGGCGCAACCGCGGCCAGGTCGCCCGCGCGACGGGGGTCCGGTACACCGACGCGGAGGGCGAGCACCACCTGGCGGCCGACCTCGTCGTGTCCACCGCTGACCTCGAGCACACCGAGCAGCACCTGCTCCCGGCGCCCTTGCGCTCACACTCCCCGCGCTGGTGGCGCAAGCAGGTCCCCGGTCCGAGCGCGGTGATGCTCTACCTCGGGGTGCGCGGTGAGCTCCCGCAGCTCGAGCACCACACGCTCTTCTTCGGGGAGGAGTGGGACCGCACCTTCGACCTCATCTTCGCCCCCTCCGGGCCGATGCCTCCGCCGCTCATGCCCGACCCGACCTCCGTCTACGTCTCCCGAGTGACGGCCACGGACCCGGGTGCGGCGCCGGAGGGCATGGAGAACCTCGTCGTGCTCATCCCCTGCCCGCCGGACGTGCGGCTCGGCAGCGGCGGGCTGGACGGTGCCGGTGATCCCTGGGTCGAGCAGGTCGCCGACGCCGCCATCGGCCAGATCTCTGCCTGGGCCGGGATCGACGACCTCGCCGAGCGGATCGTGCTTCGCCGGACGGTCGGGCCGGCCGACTGGGCTCACGACCTGCGCGCCTGGCGCGGGACGGCGCTCGGCCCGGCGCACACCCTCGGCCAGTCGGCGATGTTCCGCGCGTCGAACAGGTCGTCGAAGGTCGAGGGACTCCTCTTCGCGGGTGGTTCGGTCACTCCCGGTATCGGACTGCCGATGTGCCTGATCAGCGCCGAGCTCGTGGTCAAGCGGCTGCGCGGGGACACCTCGACAGGTCCGCTCGCCGAGGGTGGTCGGGTCGCGGAGCAGGTGGGAGGCTCAGGGGCGTGAGCCTGGCCTACGCCGGCGCCCTGCTCGTCTCGATCGCCGGGCTCGCCGTGCTCGACCGCCGCGCGCGGCTGCTGTTCTTCGCCGGTCGCGCGGAGGCGCTCCGTGCCGCAGCGGTGATCGCCGTCGGCGTCGCCTTCTTCGTCCTGTGGGACCTGGTGGGCATCGGTCTCGGGGTGTTCTTCCGCGGCTCGACGCGCTACCTCAGCGGGGAGCTGGTGGCCCCGGAGCTGCCGGTCGAGGAGCTCGGCTTCCTCACGCTGCTGTGCTACCTGACGTTGCTCGGGTACGTCGCCGCGGCGCGCTGGTGGCTCGGCCGTGCGGCCGCGCGCGAGGACGGACGGGCGTCATGACCTACCTGCTGATGAGCCTGCCCTTCCTCGGCGTCGCGGCGGCCGCGCTCGTCGTCGCGCGTCGGCGGAGGTCGCTGCCGGTGCCCGCTGCGCTCGGCATCGCGCTCGCCGTCCTGCTGGTGATGACCGCAGTCTTCGACAACGTGATGATCGGCGTGGGTCTCGTGGCCTACGGCGACGCGCACCGGCTCGGGGCCGCGATCGGCCTGGCCCCCGTGGAGGACTTCACCTACCCGATCGCCGGCCTGCTCCTGCTGCCGGCGCTCTGGCACCTGCTCGGCGGCAGCGTCGGCCCGGTCGCTGCCCGCACCACCGCCGTCGATCCCCGGGGGGCCGGACGATGACCGCCGTCACCGAGCGCGGGCTGCTGCGCCAGCTCGTCATGTCCTCGCGCCCCTTGAGCTGGATCAACACCGCCTACCCGTTCGCCGCGGCCTACGTGATGTCCACCCGGGCCGTCGACCTGCGTCTGGTGATCGGCACGCTGTTCTTCCTCGTGCCGTACAACCTGCTGATGTACGGGATCAACGACGTCTTCGACCACGAGTCGGACCTGCGCAACCCGCGCAAGGGCGGGGTCGAGGGAGCGCTGCTCGATCCGCGCGTGCACCGGGCGACGGTCCTGGCCGCCTCGCTGCTGCCGATCCCCTTCGTGGTGTACCTGCTCGCCGTCGGCTCGTCGACGGCGGCCCTGGTGCTGGCGGTCTCCCTGTTCGCCGTGGTCGCGTACTCGGCGCCGCGACTGCGGTTCAAGGAGCGTCCGGTCCTGGACTCGATGACGTCCAGCACCCACTTCGTCTCGCCGGCGCTCTACGGCCTCGTGCTGGCCGGCGGCGGGATCGGCCGGTCGTCATGGCTGGTGCTCGCCGCGTTCTTCGGCTGGGGGATGGCGAGTCAGGCGTTCGGCGCGGTCCAGGACGTCGCAGCCGACCGTGCGGGCGGGATCGGCTCGATCGCGACGGTGCTCGGGGCCGCGAAGACGGTGCGGCTGTCGATCGCCGCCTGGCTGGTGGCTGGCGTCCTGCTGCTGATGACGGTGTGGCCGGGGCCGCTCGCCGCCGTGCTCGTGCTGCCCTACATCGGGCTGGCGTGGCCGTTCCGCTCGGTCCCGGAGGCCGAGGCGGACCGGGCGCACCGCGGCTGGCAGCAGTTCCTGGTGGCGAACTACGTCGTGGGTTTCCTCGTGACGATGCTCCTGATCGCGGTGGCGCTCGGCTCCTGAGGAGAGACCGCGCTGCCGGGTCGCGGAGGAGTGGCACGCGACCCGGCAGCGCACGCCCTGAACCAGCATCCCCCGAGCGGGCCAGGACGTTCTCGGCGTCGACGTGCGACGCCGTGGATCCCGGCGGTGCGCATGGCCCCCCAGCCCTACGCACCACCGGTCTCCTGGACCGTCATCGCCTGCGTGCCCACCGGAAGAGGCGCCCAGCAGTCACACCGACTCTGACGGAAGTCAGGATGCCAGTGTGCAGGGCGTGACGCGCCACTCCAAACGCTTCACACGATGCGTCTCGAATGCTGGACCTAGAGAGCGCTCTTCCACGTCAGCAGGGGGGTGGGGCGCTCGGCGAGCCGCCGCGGGGCTGCTCCGTCCGGGTGAGAGGCAAGTCATCGGCGGTGTGACTCGCTGCTCCCGGTGCCGGCGGGGAGCGGTCAGACGAGGCCGTAGAGCCGATCGCCGGCGTCGCCGAGGCCGGGCACGATGTAGGCCTTCTCGTTCAGGCGCTCGTCGACGGCGGCGACGACGATCGACACGTCGGCCCGATCGCCGACGTGCTTCTCCACGACCGCCAGGCCCTCGGGGGCGGCGAGCAGGCAGATGCAGGTGACGTCGGTGGCGCCGCGCTCGAAGAGGTAGTCGATCGCCGCGATCAGCGTGCCGCCGGTCGCGAGCATCGGGTCGAGGACGAAGCACTGGCGCCCGGAGAGGTCGTCCGGGAGCCGGTTCGCGTAGGTGATCGCCTGGAGGGTCTCCTCGTCGCGCTGGAGCCCGAGGAAACCGACCTCGGCGGTCGGCAGCAGGCGCGTCATCCCGTCGAGCATGCCCAGGCCGGCGCGCAGGATCGGGACCACCAGCGGGCGCGGCTCGGCGAGGTGGATGCCCATCGTCGTCGCCACCGGGGTGGTGACCTCGCGCGGCTCGGTGCGCACGTCGCGCGTGGCCTCGTAGGCGAGGAGCGTGACGAGCTCGTCGACGAGCAGCCGGAACGTCGAGGACGCCGTCCTCTCGTCTCTCAGGACGGTGAGCTTGTGAGCGACGAGGGGGTGGTCGGCGACGTGCAGGCGCATGGGTGAACCGTACCGGTTGGGCGCGCCCCGGGGTGCTCGCTCGCGACGGAAGCTCGACCGCAGGAGTGGTGCACCTCGGGCAGGGGCACGCGGGGGGAGCGGGGCGTCTGGGAGAGTGGGCGGGTGCGGTGGGACGGGACGATGCGGGCGGCGCTGGACGAGGCGCGCCTGGCGTTGGACAGCGGGGACGTGCCGGTCGGAGCCCTGGTGGTGGACGGTGCCGGTGCCGTCGTCGGGCGGGGGCACAACCTGCGGGAGGCCACGGGCGACCCGACTGCTCATGCCGAGGTCCTGGCGCTGCGGGACGCTGCCGCGCGGGTCGGGACATGGCGGCTGGACGGCTGCACGCTGGTGGTGACCCTCGAGCCCTGTGCCATGTGCGCCGGGGCGATCGTGCTCGCGCGGGTGCCGAGGCTCGTCCTCGGCGCCTGGGACCCGAAGGCCGGCGCGACGGGCTCGGTGCACGACCTCGTGCGCGACCGGCGGCTCAACCACCAGGTCGAGGTGGTGGGAGGCGTGCTGGAGCAGGAGTGCGGCGAGATCCTGCGGCAGTTCTTCGAGGGGCGTCGCGACTGAGCGACGTCAGGCCGACGGTGCCCCGCCATCCGCTGCGGCGGCGATCGCGGCGACGTCGCGCTTGTCCATGCGCATGACGACCTCCATCGCCCTCGCGTAGCGCTCCGGCTCGGTGGCGAGCTCGCGGATCAGCCGCGGGACCACCTGCCAGGAGACGCCGAAGCGGTCGGTGAGCCAGCCGCACCGCGAGGGGTTGCCGCCGTCGGCGAGGAGCCCGTCCCAGACGCGGTCGAGCCCCTCCTGCGAGTCGACCTCGACGACGAGCGAGAAGGCAGGGCTCGGTGGGAAGAGCGAGCCGCCGTTCAGCAGCATGACCCGTGAGCCGTCGAGCTCGATCTCGACGACCATCACCTCGCCGGTCGGCCCGGGTGCCGCCTCGGGGGAGAGCACGGTGCTCAGCACGCGCGAGCGGGGCAGGAGCGCGGTGTAGAGGGCCGCCGCCGCAGCGGCCCGGTCGTCGAACCAGAGGCACGGGAAGATCTCCATCGACGCCCCCTCGGGGTCCGGCTCGCTGCGCAGGGGTCGATCGCACCATGTGAGCGAGAACCTCGCGCGTGCGTCGAGGGGCGAGCGGGACTCAGCGCGTCCCGGGGAGCGCTCCGTCGATCGCGGTGAGCGTCTCGGAGGTCCCGGCGTGGATCCGCACGACGGCGAGCTCGTCGCCCCGCGTCGTGCCGCGGTTGACGATGACCACGGGACGGCCGGTCTTGGCCGCGTGCCTGACGAAGCGCAGCCCCGACATGACCGTCAGCGAGGTCCCGGCGACCAGGAGGGCACCGGCCCCGTCGACCAGGGCGTACGCGCGGGCCACACGCTCCTTCGGCACGGACTCGCCGAAGTAGACGATGTCCGGCTTGAGCATCCCGCCGCAGCGCTCGCAGGCGGCGACGAGGAAGCCCTCGGTCGAGGCGATGACGGCGTCGGCGTCCGGCGCGATCTCGACATCGGCCACGGCGCCGGCCGCCTCGGCGAAGCCGGGGTTCAGCTCCTCGAGACGCGCCGCGAGCTCGTCGCGCGTGGACCGGGTGCCGCACTGCAGGCAGATGATGTCGGCATAGGTCCCGTGCAGGTCGACGACGGTGCGGCTGCCGGCGCGGTGGTGCAGGCGGTCGACGTTCTGCGTGATCACCCCGGTGAGCAGCCCGCGCGCCTCCATCCGGGCGAGCGCGCGGTGCCCCTCGTTGGGGACGGTCCGGTGCACATGCCGCCAGCCGACGTGGTTGCGGGCCCAGTAGGTCCGACGGAACGCCGCGTCGGAGACGAACTGCTGGTACGTCATCGGCGTGCGCGCAGGAGAGTCGGGGCCGCGGTAGTCCGGGATCCCGGAGTCCGTGGACAGGCCCGCCCCGGTGAGGACGGCGATCGGTCCGTGCGCGAGGACGTCGAGCGCTGCGGTGAGACCCGAGGCGAGGTCGAGGGTGGGGGACGGCGTGCTCACCGGGTCACGGTACGTCGGCGCGGCCCGGGCCGCGCGAGGCGTGGCGCATTCGATCCGGCGGGACGATTCGGAGCGCAGCCCTCCGACCGGGTATCCTCACCGGCGAGGTAGCGTGTCCGAGCGGCCTAAGGAGCACGCCTCGAAAGCGTGTGTGGGTGAAAGTCCACCGTGGGTTCAAATCCCACCGCTACCGCCATGGGTATCAGGCCCTCGAAGTGACAGAACCCCTCGCGGGGAGCCCGGTCGGGCTTCGAGCGAGGGGTTTCGTCCTTCTCGGGCGCGGGAGGTTCCCTGCCTCGGGGTCCCGGGTCGACGCACTGGTTGGTGGGCTAGCGTGGCGTCCGCCCACCACCACGCAGAGGAGCAGCTGATGGCCTCCCACCCCCATCACGGCATCGGTGCTGTGCGACCGGAGGGGTGGGTCTACGCCCGCGCTCCCATGATCGTCTACTGGGAGGTCACCACCGCGTGCGGGCTCGCCTGTCAGCACTGCCGGGCGACCGCCATGGTGGACCCTGGGCCCGGGGAGCTCAGCACCGACCAGGCGTTGTCGGTCCTGGACGCGATCGCCGGCTTCGGCTCGCCGCTCCCGCACATCGTCTTCACCGGCGGTGACCCGTTGCGTCGTCGCGACCTCGACGTCCTCATCGCCGAGGCCGGCGCTCGCGGGATCGGGGTGTCCCTCGCCCCAGCAGTGACGCCGCTCCTGACGCGCGCGCGCCTCGCCGAGGTCCGCGAGGCCGGGGTGCAGGCGATCTCGCTGAGCCTCGACGGCTCCGACGCCGCCCACCACGACGGAGTCCGCGGTGTCGCGGGCACCTTCGACGCGACCGTCCAGGCACTCGACGACGCGGCGGCGCTGGGCATCCCGGTCCAGGTCAACACCCTCGTCGCCGCCCAGACCGTCGACGACCTACCTGCCGTCTACGAGCTGCTGCGTCAGCACACGCTGACTCGGTGGAGCCTCTTCTTCCTCATCTCGGTGGGGCGGGGCACCCAGCTCGAGGAGCTCGACCCGGGAGCGGCCGAACGGCTGATGCACTGGCTGCAGCGGCTCAACGCCGAGTCGCCCTTCCCGGTCAAGACCGTCGAGGCGATGCAGCACCGCCGTGTCGCCGTGCGCGACATGCGGCGTCGGGGCATGAGCGAGGAGCAGATCGAGGCCAGCCCGATCGGCCGGGGCTTCGGCGTGCGTGACGGCAACGGGATCATCTTCATCGGGCACGACGGTGTCGTGCAGCCGTCGGGATTCATGCCGCTGCCGCTCGGCAAGGTTCCGGCGGACGACATCGTCGAGCTCTACCGACACCACCCGGACCTGGTCGCCCTGCGGGACGTCACCCAGTACAAGGGACGGTGCGGCCGATGCTCCTACGCGCGCTGGTGCGGCGGGTCACGGGCGCGCGCCCTGGCATGGACCGGCGACCCCCTCGAGTCCGACCCGCTGTGCCCGTACGAGCCCGGCGACAAGGGCAGCACCGACGCACTGCCGGTGACGAGCGGAGTGCGATGACCGCACCGTTCGTCGTCATCGGCGGCGGGGTCACCGGCCTCGGTGCCGCGTGGGAGCTGGCGAGTGCTGGGCACCGCGTGCTCCTGGTCGAGGCCGCCGAGCGCTTCGGGGGGAAGGTGCACTCGGAGACGGTCGACGGCTTCCTCGTCGAGCACGGCCCCGACTCGTTCGTCAGCTACCGGCCCGGTGCGGTGCGGATGGCGGCAGACCTGGGCCTGGCGGACGACGTCGTCCCCGCCGTGCCGCCTCGGCTGGTGCACCTGCGGGTGCGCGGTCGCATGGAACCCATCCCCGCCGGGATGGGGATGGTCCTGCCCACCCGGCTGATCCCGTTCGCCAGGACCCGGATCCTCAGCTGGCCGCAGAAGCTGCGCGCCGCCGTGGACCTCGTGCTGCCGCGGGTCCTCGGTCCGCAGGACATGTCGATCGGGGCTCTGCTGCGGCGCCGGCTCGGACCTGGAGTGGTCGCCCGCTTTGCCGACCCCCTCGTCGGCGGGATCTACGGGGCGACGGTCGACGAGCTGAGCGTCGACGCCGTGCTGCCCGTGCTGCGTGCCCATGAGGCCCAGCGGCGCAGCTTGATCCTTGCGTCGTTGGCGCAGGGCAGGTCGGCTCCGCGACCCGCCTCTCCCGGCGGTTCACCTTTCCGATCGATGCGCGACGGGATGGGCTCGCTGGTCGACGGTCTGGTCGACGGTCTTCACGCGCGTGGCGCCGACCTGCGCACGGGCGCGCGCGCCGTCGGGCTCGAGGTCGTCGGCGCGGGCGCTGTCGTCACCCTCGCGGACGGCACCCGGCACGAGGCCTCGGGGGTGGTGCTCGCCGGTGGCGGCGCGTGTTCCGCGGCGTTGCTCACCGACGTCGCCCCAGCGGCGGCGGCGGCCCTGCGGGCCGTCCCGCACGGCTCGACGGCAACGGTCCACCTCGGCTTCCACACCGACGACTTCGAGACCCCGCCGGTCGGACACGGCTACCTCGAGGCGGGTCCCGAGCCCGCGCCGATCACCGGCGTCACCCTCTCCTCCAACAAGTGGCCGGGCCGTGCGCCCGAGGGGACGATCCTGATCCGTGCGTTCGTGCCGGGCAGGGTCGGCGCCGCATCCCTGCTGCCCGACGACGCCCTGCTCGACACCGTGAGCGCCTACGTCTCGCAGGTGCTCGGGGCGCGTTCCGCGCCGTTCCTGCGACACCTGGTCCGCTGGCGCGACGCCATGCCCACCTACACCGTCGGCCACCTGGACCGGGTGCGCGCCGTCGCCGAGGCGCTCGCCGACACTCCTCAGCTGCGCGTCGCCGGTTCGGCGCTGCACGGAGTGGGCGTGCCCGACTGCCTGGCCGACGGCAGGAAGGTCGGCAGCGAGCTGGCGGCTCTCGTCCCTGTCCATCCATCGACCATCTGAGGGGTTCGTCTCATGTCTGGCATCACGTCCGCGGCGAACCCCGGCGAGATCGACGACTCCGTCCGGCACGCAGACGGTGCCCGAGGTCCTGCGGTGAGCCGTGGGTACGACGCCGTCCTCCTTGCCTCGTTCGGCGGGCCGGAGGGACCGGACGAGATCATGCCGTTCCTCGAGCGGGTGACCGCCGGGAGAGGCATCCCGCGCGACCGCCTCGAGGCGGTGCATCAGCACTACCTGCGGATGGGTGGCCGCAGCCCGATCAACGACCAGAACCGTGCCCTGCTTGCGGCACTGCGTGCCGAGCTCGACCGACGCGGCGTGACGATCCCTCTCGTGCTGGGCAACCGCAACTCACCTCCGTTCATCGACGAGGCGTTGCGCGAGCTCGACACGGCCGGCTGCCGGCGCGTGCTGGCGTTCGCCACCAGTCAGTACTCCTCCTACTCCTCGTGCCGGCAGTACCGCGAGGACCTCGCGGAGGCACTGAGCAGCACGGGGCTCGCGGACCGGATGCAGGTGGCCAAGGTGCGGCCCGCCTTCGACCGGGCCGGATTCGTCGAGACGACGGTCGAGCTGCTCGCCGCAGCGGTGTCCGGTCGCGCGCGTGAGGGTCTGCGGGTGCTGTTCACCACGCACTCCGTCCCGTCGGCCGACGCGAGCGCCTCCGGTCCGGGTGTGCAGCCGGGCGTGGAGGACGTCTACTCGGCGCAGCACCGTGAGGTCGCGGAAGCCGTCATCGGCGGGGTCGCCGTACTCGCCGGCGAGGCGCCGATGCCGTGGCGTCTGGTCTACCAGTCCCGCTCCGGCTCGCCGCGGGTGCCGTGGCTCGAGCCGGACATCAACGATGCCCTGCGCGAGGAAGCACGGGACGGGACCCGGACCGCGGTGGTGGTGCCCATCGGCTTCGTCTCGGACCACATCGAGGTGCTCTGGGACCTGGACACCGACGCCACCCGCACCGCGGGCGAGCTGGGCATGGAGCTCGTCCGGGTGCCGACGGTCGGTACGCACCCGACCTTCGTCGCCGGGCTGGCCGACCTCGTGCAGGCCCATCTGGCCGCCGGCCGCGACCTGGCCGGCGGCACCCGTTGGGCGGAGTTCTGCGGGACGGGGTGCTGCACGAGCGCGCGTGCCCAGCTCCCGACCGTCCCCGGGGTGAGCGCCCAGGCGACACGGCGCCCGGGCGCCGGCGAGACCGACATGTGAGGTCGAGTCGCGCTGGTTGATGCCTCCGCCGCCCGCCCCGCGGACGCGTGTCTGCGCCGTCGGACGTGCCTTGCCGCAGGTCAGGGCGGTTGCGTGGTCGCTACGCCATGGGTACCGGGCCCTTGATGCGACCGAACCCCTCGCGGGGGGGGCGGACGGGCTCGCAGCGAGGGGCGTCGTCGTTCTTCGAGGTGTGCCTGGGGTCAGGCGGCCTGTCCTGCGGTCCTCACCGGGGGTCGGGTCCTGTCCGGGCGCGCCTCGAGGTCGCGCAGGCGGTCCGCCCGGCTCGTCGGAACCCGTACCCGAACTGCACTGGCCGCTGGAGATCAGCCCTGCCACCACCATGAGCACGCCGGCGAAGAGCGCACCCCAGCGTCCGGAGGTGGGAACGCTCGACCGGTCCTTCAGCATCCAGGTCGTGAGGCGGACCCCGACGGCGATCATGAGGAGCGCCCTCACCCCAAGGCTGTTGCCCGTGGCGACGCCGCCGCCGATCCGCACGTCGAGCGGCCAGAACCGCGTCGGGGAGAGGTGCAGTCCGCTCCCGCTCCCGCCCGGCGGCGTCAGCGCCAGCCGAGCGCCGGCGCGACGTGGGTGAGGATCGACTCGATCACGTGGGCGTTGTAGTCGACGCCGAGCTGGTTCGGGACGGTGAGCAGCAGGGTGTCGGCGGCAGCGATCGCCTCGTCGCCGCGCAGCTGCTCGATGAGCGCCTCGGGCTCGTCGGCGTAGCTGCGGCCGAAGATCGCGCGGGTGCTCTCGTCGATCATGCCGATCTGGTCCCGGTCCTCGCCGCCGCGGCCGAAGTAGGCGCGGTCACGGTCGTCGACCAGGGCGAAGATGCTGCGGCTGACCGACACCCGCGGAGTGCGCGTGTGGCCCGCCTGCGCCCAGGCGTCGCGGAAGGCGTGGATCTGCTCGGCCTGCTGGACGTGGAACGGCTTGCCGTTCTCGTCGAACTTCAGCGTGGAGCTCTGGAGGTTCATCCCCAGCTGCGCGGCCCAGACCGCTGTCGCATTCGTCGCCGAGCCCCACCAGATCCGGTCACGAAGTCCGGGCGAGTGCGGCTCGACCCGCAGCAGGCCCGGCGGGTTGGGGAACATCGGACGCGGGCTCGGCTCCGCGAACCCCTCTCCGCGCAGGACGTCGAGCAGCTCCTCGGTGCGCTGCCTCGCCATGTCGGCATCCGTCGTCCCCTCCTGCGGCACGTGGCCGAAGTAGCCGTAGCCCTCGACGACCTGCTCGGGTGATCCACGGCTGATCCCGAGCTGCAGCCGCCCGCCGGCGATGAGGTCGGCCGAGCCGGCGTCCTCTGCCATGTACAGCGGGTTCTCGTAGCGCATGTCGATGACGCCGGTGCCGATCTCGATCCGGCTGGTCCTGGCGCCGATCGCCGCGAGCAGCGGGAAGGGTGAGGAGAGCTGCCGCGCGAAGTGGTGCACCCGGAAGTAGGCGCCGTCGGCCCCGAGCTCCTCGGCGGCGACGGCGAGGTCGATCGACTGGAGCAGCGTCTCACCGGCCGAGCGTGTCTGCGAGGCGGGTGACGGCGTCCAGTGGCCGAAGGACAGGAACCCGATGCTCTTCACGGATGTGACAACGCCCGGAGCGTCCAGGAATTCCGCGTGGCGTCCAGCCCGTTTCCCGGATCGCCTGCTTGGCTTCGCCTGTGAACTCCCTGAAGACGGACCTCGGCGGCCTCCTCGACACCGTGGGTGGACTGCCCACGCACCCGCTCGTGGTGCACCTCGCGGTGGTGATGCTCCCGCTCTCGGTGATCGCCCTGATCGTGATCATCGCGGTACCGCGTTGGCGGGCCGCCTACGGCTGGCTGACGATGGCCGCCCTGCTGGTGGGTGCCGGAGCCGGCGTGCTCGCCGCGCAGACCGGCGAGGCGCTCGGTGCGCAGATCGGCCTGCCGCAGGACCACGCGCAGTGGGGCGACATCCTCGAGAAGGTCGGCCTGCTCACCTTCGTGGTCGGCGCGGTGTGGTTCTGGTTGCAGCGACGCAACGCGGCGCCCACTCCCGGAGCCCGTCCGGTGCTCGGGCCGCCGGCCCAGGCGGTGGCCGCGCTCGCGAGCGTGGCACTGGCCGTCGCCACCCTCGGGCTGACGGTGGTCGTGGGCCACAGCGGTGCGACGGCCGTCTGGCAGGGCCGGCTCCCGGCGTCCAGCCAGGCCGTCGCCGTCCCTGCGACCGACCCGCTCGTGGGGTTCGAGATCAGCACGCTCGGCTGACGGCGGAGCCAGCCGTGCGGACCTGGGAGGGGACCCCGGCGCGCTCGTCGTCGACCTCGACCACTCGTCGACCGTCGCCCGCGACGTCTAGGACCTTCGGGCTAAACGTCCCATGACTTGCCCCCTGACATGCGGCACGATGGACCCATGAGCACGGCCTACGCGCCGCAGGACGGTGCCCCGATCGTCACCCTCGACGTTCCCGTCGTCGGTGGCTCGTCGGTGCGCGCGACCTCCGGGACGGCCGGGCTGGAGCTCTCCGAGGCCGACCGTGCCGAGAAGTTCGCGCAGATGCGCTCCGGTGAGCTCGGCTCGCTGCACTCCTGGGAGCTCGTCACCGCCGTCGACGGCCCCGGCACGCGTCTGACCACGTTCCTCTCCGGCTGCCCGCTGCGCTGCCTGTACTGCCACAACCCCGACACGATGGAGATGCGGCGCGGTCGACCCATCACCGCCGTCGAGGTGCTGCACCGGCTCAAGCGCTACGAGAAGGTCCTCAAGGCCACGCACGGCGGCCTGACGATCTCCGGTGGCGAGCCCCTCATGCAGCCGGCCTTCGTCGCGGCGCTGCTGCGCGGCGCCAAGGAGATGGGCCTGCACACCGCGATCGACACCTCGGGCTACCTCGGCGCGCACTGCACCGACGCCATGCTCGACGACATCGACCTCGTGCTCCTCGACGTCAAGTCGAGCGACCCGGCGACGTACGTGAAGGTCACCAGTCAGAAGCTCCAGCCGACGCTCGACTTCGGACGGCGCCTGGCCGCGCGCGGTACCGAGATCTGGATCCGGTTCGTGCTCGTCCCCGGCCTGACCGACGACGAGGCGAACGTCGAGGGCGTCGCGGAGTTCGTCGCGAGCCTGGGCAGCGTCACGCGCGTCGAGGTGCTGCCCTTCCACCAGATGGGCCGCGACAAGTGGGAGTCCCTGGGGATGAGGTACGAGCTCGAGAACACCTCCGCACCCACGCCCGAGCTCGTCGCCCGGGTGCGCCAGCAGTTCCGGGACAAGGGCCTGAAGGTCTACTGAACCGTCCGGCTCCTGCGGGATGGCAGGCTGCTGCCATGGATCTACGCATCTTCACCGAGCCGCAGCAGGGAGCCGGCTACGACGACATCCTCGCGGTGGCCCAGGCCACCGAGCGCCTCGGCTTCGACGGCTTCTTCCGATCGGACCACTACCTGCGGATGGGTGCCGGCTCGGGCCTGCCGGGGCCGACCGACGCCTGGACGACGCTCGCCGGCCTCGCACGCGAGACGAGCCGGATCCGGCTCGGCACCCTGGTCAGCTCCGTCACCTACCGCTACCCGGGGGTCCTCGCGATCCAGGTCGCGCAGGTCGACCAGATGTCCGGTGGTCGCGTCGAGCTCGGCCTGGGCACCGGATGGTTCGCCGCCGAGCACGCCGCGTACGGGATCCCGTTCCCCGACAAGCGCTTCGGGCTGCTCGAGGAGCAGCTCGAGATCGTGACCGGCCTGTGGCGGACGCCCGTGCACGGACGCTACGACTTCGCCGGGGAGCACTACACGCTCACCGACTCACCTGCGCTGCCCAAGCCCGTCCAGGAGGCGGCGCGCGGCGGCGGGAGCGGTGTCCCGGTGATCGTCGGCGGCCATGGGCCCCAGCGCACCCCGGCCCTCGCAGCGCGCTTCGCGAACGAGTACAACGCCTCGTTCCCGGCGATCACGGACGTCCCGATGCTGTTCGGGCGGGTGGATGCGGCGTGCGAGCAGATCGCACGTGACCCGGCGAGCCTCGTCCACTCGCTCGCGCTGGTGATGTGCGTCGGCGCCGACGAGGCCGAGCTCACGCGGCGGGCGGCGGCGATCGGCCGCGAGCCGGCCGAGCTGCGCGAGAACGGTGTCGCGGGGACGGTGAGCGAGGTCGTCGACCGGCTAGGAGAGCTCGCGGACCTGGGGGTCGAGCGGGTCTACCTCCAGGTCCTCGACCTGGCCGATCTCGAGCATCTCGCCCTCGTCGCCCAGGAGGTCGTGCCCCGGCTCGGCTGAGGCGCTCGGGCGACCGGGTGCTGCGGCATCGTCCGGGGACAAGCGCACGGCCGTGACGATCCCGAGCAGCGCGGTACCGAGCAGCACCACGAGCAGGACGTTGCGCAGCACGAGGACGAAGGTCATCGCCGGCTCGGCCAGCAGCAGCCCGGAGTAGCCCCACGGAAAGATCGTCTGCGTGAGCGCGGCGGTCACGAGAGCGATCGTGCTCGTGGCCCGCAACCAGGGCGGCAGGGCCCTCCACGCCGCGGCGGCCGTGCGTGCTTGGCCCATCGGGTGCGGGAGAACCGGGAGCTCGGCCCGGCTCAGCGCGACGGCGATCGGCGCGGCGATCCAGGTGAGGTACTGCGGCGAGCCGACCTTGTCCGTCACGAAGAGCGCGACGGCCATCGCGAGGGCTCCGGGCAGCAGCACCATGTCCGCGACGCCGCGGCGCCGGGCGACGATGAGCAGCAGGCCGATCCCGGCGACCGCGGCCACCAGGGCGACGTCGAGCAGATGACCGGCGAGCACGGTCCCCGGACCGGTCACCTCGTACGTCGTCAGGGCCGTGTTCATCTCGACGACGACGTTCCGGGAGAAGTGGCGGGCGATCATCCAGCCGGAGGCGCCCACGGCCTCGATCTGCAGGCCCCGGCCTCCCTGCCCGGTGAGGAAGTCCAGGATGTGGTCGAGCGCACCACTGGCCCACACCGCGACGACGACGAGCATGGTCACCGCGGCAGCGGGGGCGACGACATCTCTCAGGGGTCGCCGACGAGCGGCGACCAGCGGCACGAGGAACGCTCCAGGCGCGACCTTGATCCACGCACCGAGGGTGAGCAGCGCGCTGGCGGCCCTGGCGTGCGCGGGGCTGCGCGAGGCGAGCGCCAGGGCGATGACGGCAAGCGGTGCGATGACGGAGTCGAGGCGGCCCATGGCGACCGGGCCGAGCAGGGTGAGGAAGAGGAGCCACCACCAGGCACCCGCCGCTCGCCGGCCACGGGTGAGGGCGAGGAGAGCGGCTGCGTCCAGCGCGGTGATCATCGCGCACCAGGCCAGCGCGTAGCCCACCGTCGAGCCGGTTCCTCCTATCCCGGCCACCATCATCGGGAGCAGTGCCCCGGCCGGGTAGACCCACCCTGCGTTGAGCACCGCCGCCGGCCCGCCGGCCCCGACCAGCTCCACCCACCAGCGATAGAGCTCGAGGTCGTAGAAGGACTCGCCCGGCACCACGTGGACACCGAGAACGGTGAGCCAGGCGTGCACGGCGGCGAACGCCAACCACAGCTCTGCCGGGGACTTGTCGCCACGGGTCAGCTCCCAGCTACGCCGGGGGCCGCGGCGCTCGGCGAGGTCGCGGGCCCGTCGACGGGTCGCGGTGCGCTCGCCCGTCATCCCCGATAGGCCGAGGTGCCGGCGACGACGATGACCACGAGGAGGAGGCCCACCACCGCCAGCCCCACGACGATGTAGCCCATCACGAGCCCGGCGACCGCCATGCCGCTGCCCTCTTCGCCGCTCAGCGCGATCTGCCGCCTGGCCATGTGGCCGGTGATGATGGCGACGATCGACCCGAGGAAGGGCACGAAGGAGAAGCCACCGATCCCCGCGACGAGGGCGATGATCGCCAGGGTGTTCGTCGGCCGGCTCGGGAGCGCGGCGTAGCTCTGCTGGGAGTAGGGCTGCTGCGCGCCGTAGGGCTGCTGCGGGTACTGCTGCGCGGGGTACTGCTGCGGGTACTGCTGCGCGGGGTAGGGCTGCGCGGGGTAGGGCTGCTGCCCCGACAGAGGGGCCCCGCCGTACGGCTGCGTCGGCTCCTGGGGTGGCGTGCCGTCGGGGGGTGGGGTCGGCTGGCTCACGGGACACCTCGCGCTCGTCATGTGGTCAGGCGATCATCCCACGACGGGGCCGTTCCGGGCAGGGCGTTCTGCTCAGTGCTCGCGGCTCAGCCGGTGGCGTGGCGCATGGCGGTCGCGAGCAGGATCAGCGCGCCGAGCAGCAGGACGGTCTCGGCCGCCAGGATCGTCAGGCCGAGGAGGCCGCCGTAGCGTGTTCCGGTGGCCGACCGTCCGTCCGCCTGCTCGGTCCGGCCGCTCCGAGCCGCGGCCAGATGTCCGGTGGGCGTGGCGACGAGCGCGGCGAGCGTCGGCACGGCGACCCACCAGTCGTGCGACTGCAGGAAGCCGGCCAGCGGGAGGCCCACCACGGCGGCCGCCGTCGCGACCACGCAGACCACGGCGAGCGGCTCGGTCGGGCGGCGCTCGGGATGTCGCGAGAGCGACGCCTCGGTTCCCGGTGCGCCGTCGGACCCCTCGTGCACGGGGGTCGATGTCGGCTATCCGTGGGTCATGGAGGTCCCGCTCTGCTCGGCTGCGGGGCAAGGATCGCGCAGCTCGTCCGCCCGCCGCCCGGGGTCCCGGTCATGGTGCCCCGCGAACCACTAGGTTCTGGCGCCAGAGGCGAACGGGCGTCTCAGGGTCGAGGGAGCAGCGATGGCGGAGATCTGGCGGTTGCACGGGGATGGTCTGCGGGTGGCACCGGGTGCGGTGGTCAGCCCCGACGAGCGGCTCAGCTGGCCGCGCACGATCGGCATCGGCATGCAGCACGTGGTCGCGATGTTCGGTGCGACCTTCCTTGTCCCGCTCATCACGGGACTCCCACCTGCCACGACGCTCTTCTTCTCCGCAGTCGGCACGGCGCTCTTCCTGCTGATCACGCGCAACAAGCTCCCCAGCTACCTCGGGTCGAGCTTCGCCTTCCTCGCACCCATCGCCGCGGCGAGCGCGCAGGGTGGGATGGCGGTCGCACTCGGTGGCGTCATGATGACGGGCCTCATGCTTGCCCTCGTCGGCCTGCTGGTCATGCGGGTCGGACCGCACTGGATCGAGGTCGTCATGCCGCCGGTGGTCACCGGCACGATCGTCGCGCTCATCGGGCTGAACCTCGCTCCGGTGGCGTGGACGAACTTCCAGACGGCGCCCGTCACGGCGGTCGTCACCCTGCTCTCCATCGTGCTGATCTCGGTGTTCTTCCGCGGGATGCTCGGGCGCCTGGCGATCCTGCTCGGGGTCGTCGTCGGCTACCTCGTCGCGTGGCTGCGCCACGAGGTGGTCTTCGACAAGGTGCACGACGCCGCCTGGATCGGGCTGCCGCACTTCACGGCCCCGTCGTTCGACTTCACGGTGCTCGGGCTGTTCGTCCCGGTCGTCTTCGTGCTCATCGCCGAGAACGTCGGGCACGTGAAGTCCGTGGCGGCGATGACCGGGCGTGACCTCGACACGTCGATCGGGCGCGCGCTGCTCGCCGACGGGCTGGCCACGACGTTCGCCGGTGCGGGCGGCGGTTCCGGTACCACCACCTACGCCGAGAACATCGGCGTGATGGCGGCCACGCGCGTGTACTCGACGGCCGCCTACTGGGTCGCCGCCGCCACGGCGCTGCTGCTCTCGCTCTCGCCAAAGTTCGGCGAGCTCGTCGCCACGATCCCCGGTGGGGTGCTGGGCGGGGCCACGACGGTGCTGTACGGCATGATCGGCATCCTCGGTGCCCGCATCTGGGTGCAGAACAAGGTCAACTTCTCCGACCCGGTCAACCTCACGACGGCGGCGATCGCGCTCGTCATCGGCATCGCGGACTACACCTGGTCGGTCGGTAGCGTCACCTTCGGCGGCATCGCCCTCGGGACCGCCGCGGCGATCGGGCTCTACCACCTCATGCGGACCGTCGCGAAGTGGCGCGGCACGCACGACGAGCCTGCCAGCCCGGCGTCGGTGCCCGGCGGCACCGAGCTGGCACAGGACGAGCGAAGCATCATGGCGTCCTGATCACCGCTCTCGGTCGGCGGGTCGTAGGTGGCCCGCCGACCGTGGTGCGCGGTGCACCGGGCGGTCGCGCGCGGTGACCTCAGGTCAGCCGGTGGTGGCTGCAGGGTCCGGTGTCGCGCCGTCCGTCGGGGCGGGCTCCGTCGGCGTCGGGCTGGGGGTCGGCCCCGGCACCGCGCTCTTGAGGGCCTGGTCCAGCGCGACGCAGCTGGCCACGCCGACGAGCGGGGTGCTGGGGTCCAGTGCGACGCCTGCTGCGTCGACGAGGCCCGGGAACGTGTTGCTGAGGATCAGGTCGACGCTGCCGTCCGTCCGGGTGTCGAGGATCAGGACGGGGTCGGTGAGGTTGCTCGCCAGTGTGTACGCCGCCGCGAGGCCGGCCTCGCCGAAGCGGACCTCCTCCGGCGCCGTCGGCGTGACCGTCGCGTTCGCCGTCGTCCCGACGAGGAATCCGCGGGTCGCGAGCTCGCGGGCCGTCTGGCCGGCCAGCCCCGCACGGCTCGAGGCGTTGAACACGTTCACGGTGACGACGTTGTACGTCACCGGCAGGGTGCCCGTGGGAGGGCAGGGCGGCGGCGGCAGGGCGTTGGCCAGCCCGGTCGGTGACGCCGTGGTGAAGGAGCGGTCGAGGAACGGCGCGGGGACGACTCCGCTGTAGATGGCCGCAGCAAGGAGCCCGACGACGCCGAGACCGGCCACGAGCGATCCGAAGACGACGGCCTGCCGCTCACGCTGGTGGCGCTTGCGCAGGCTGCGCGCGCGTTCGGCCGCGGTCGTCATGACTCGTCCAGGACGAGCACCCGGGCATGCAGGATGTTGCGTTGCTGAAGCGCCGTCCGCACCGCTCGGTGCAGCCCGTCCTCGAGGTACAGGACGCCCTTCCACTGCACGACGTGCGCGAAGAGGTCGCCGTAGAACGTCGAGTCCTCCGAGAGGAGGTTGTCGAGGTTGAGGTCGCGCTTGGTCGTGACGAGCTCGTCGAGCCTGACCTGGCGCGGCGGCACCTCCGCCCATTGCTTGGGCGTGGTCAGTCCATGGTCCGGATACGGGCGCCCGTCCCCCACGGCCTTGAAGATCACTGCGCGAGTCTAGCCGCGGGCGGGACGGGCTCGGGGAGGCGTCCGTGAGGACGCCCAGGACCGTGCCGGTGGCGTACGGGAGAAGAGGTCCGCGGGTCGCTGACGATGCAGCGACCCGCGGGTGGGAGTGCGGTCAGCGGCAGGTGCACTGCTGGGTGGTCGGCACGTTGGCCATGACCGAGGCGACATGCTGGCCGCAGCCGGACCAGGTGATCTTGCCGCAGGACGAGCAACGGGCGGGGCTGCACATAGGTGTCTCCTTGGGGTCGGTGCGAGTTCGTCCGAAGCATACCCCCGGGGGTATGTATCACGCTAGTCGCCAGCCGCGCGGTGCAGGCCGTGCACCGCGACGTCGGCCGTGATGGTGCTCGCGTCGACACCACGCGCGGCGTCCGCGGCGAGGAGGTCCTGGACCCGGTGGCCGACCCAGGTGGTCACCGCCCAGGCACCCGGGCGGCCGTGCAGCGCGACGACGCCGGTGTTCGGCACCGGGTGCGCGGCGAACACCCCGAACGGCACGCCGGCCCGCACCGCGCACCAGGATCGGATCATCGCGCCGTGACTGACCACGAGGAGCCTCGTCGCGCCGCGCTCGACGGCTGAGGCGAGGGCGGCGTCGAACCGGCCGAGGGCCTCACTGCCGCTCTCGCCGCCGGGCACCCGTGCCTCGAGGTCGCCGCTCACCCAGGCCAGCACGACGCCCAGGTAGGTACGCATCGCCCGGTCGTCGCCACGCATCTCCAGCTCGCCTGCCGAGATCTCGCGCAGCCGGTCGTCGACCGTGGGGCTCAGGCCGCGCGCCTCGGCGAGCGGCGCGATCGTCTGCCGCGCCCTGGCGAGCGTCGAGACGAGCAGTGCGTCGGCCGGCTCCGCCGCCAGACGCGGGACGAGCCCGGCGGCCTCCGCGCGTCCCTTCGGGGTCAGGTCGGCCCCGGGCGAGCCGGTGTCGAGCAGGCCGGCGACATTGCTGCTCGTCTCTCCGTGCCGGACGAGCAGCACCCGGATGTCGGGCGACGACGCGCTGGTCACCATGCCGGGTAGCGGTGCAACCATGCGTCGACGGTAGCGCTGTCGCGCCGGGTGGGCGGGGCGGTCAGCTGGGTGAAGACGTCCGTGGCGAGCTGGTCGGCCACGTGGCCGACGTCGAGCCGGTTGACCGCGTCCACCGGCAGGGCGGCGAGCCCGTGCGCCGCTCCGACGAGCGCGCCGGTGACGGCCGCCGCGGCGGGCTGACCGGTCGCCAGCGCCTCACCGATCGCCTTGCTGACCTCGTCGCGTCCCGGGTGCATCCGGGCGCACCGCACACCCTCGGCGGTCGCGCGCAGCGCCGTGCGCGGGCCCGAGGGGAGCCCTCGCAGCGCGAGCTCGGTCAGGGGCGGGCGGGAGACCTCCTGGGCAGCCAGGGCGGCGAGGACGCGCTGGACGGCCGCGACGTCCTCCTGCCCCGGTGCGTCCTCGTAGACGCTGCCCACCGACTCCAGGTCGAGGAGACCGTGGACCTGGCCGGTGGCGAGGCACTCGGCGAGCGTCCGGGTGAGGGCGACGGCGACGACCTGGGCCTCGAGGCCGTGGGTGTAGGCGGCGACGTCCCGGGAGACCGCCGCGACCCGCCGGCCGTGCTCGGTGCTGAGCGCTCGTCCCTGGTCGGCCGACCCATCCTCTGGGTGGATACCACCGGGGTTGCCCAGCCCGAGGAGCGCCACGGAGAGCGTCCGGGAGAGGACCAGGTCGCCGGCGGAGTCGGCACCCGAGTGGCCAGGGCGCGGGTCGAGCTCCCGTTGCTCGAGGGCGGCCTCGACGGCGGGTGCCGAGCCACGTCCGTCGGCGAAGAGGGCCAGGTCCGAGAGCCAGCCGTCGGGCCAGCGGTGCGGAGCGGCCGCGTCGGCCCAGCGGCGGACACCCGGGAGCGTCACCTGGCGTGTGCGTGAGGCCCAACGTGCCGTCGCGTGCCAGGAGCAGTCCGGGATGGCTCCGGTGCGGCCGGTCACCTCCTCGCGCACCAGGCCGCGGATGAGCCCTTCGACCCCGGTGAGGAAGAGCAGGCTCGGGGTGCCGGAGAGGAGCCCGCCGCGACCTGGTTCAGGGGACCTCGCGAGGGCATCACCGAGGCAGTAGCCCACGACGAGGCCCCGGACGCGGTTCAGCACCTGCATAGGACGATGGTCCCACGCCCGGGCGTGAGGCGGTATGCCGCCGGCTGCACCCGTGCCGTCCCGGGCGGTGCTCGGAGGGGAGTCCGGGGTTCAGTCGTGCGTGCTGGGCGACGGCTGGGGCGAGGAGTGCTCGTCGTCCGTGTCGTGGTCGGGACTGTCCGACTCGTGCGGGGTCGACGTCGGGCTCGTGGCCGGCGTCGTGCTCTGGCGCGGCGCCTGTGCGGGTGCCGGGGCGGGCGCAGGGCCCGAGCCGCTGTTGTCGGCGTCGTCGATCTGGGGTACCGGCTCGCCGTCCACGCACTGGGCGCGCACCACGAGCTCCTGCTCTCCACGGTGCAGCTCGACCTCGAGCTCCGCGGGGCCGGGGGAGTGGACCTCGACCGTCCAGCCGTCCTGCGGCGTCGCGTAGTCCAGCCCGATCGACGTGCCGGTGCACGTGGCCGCGACCGTTCCGCCCGGCAGGGCCCAGGTCCGTGCGACCTCGGTGCCGGGGGCCACGGTGGGGGGGATCGTCGGGAACGCGGTGGCGGCGGGGGGCGGTGTCGAGCTCGCCGCCCGGGCCTGCGCGTCGTCCAGGGCCGAGCGGACCTCGGCCGTGCTCAGCAGGCCGGTGCTCTCGCCGCCCGCGTTCAGCACGGAGACCGCACGCCAGGCGACCGTCCCGATGACGCCGGCTGACGCGAGCCACGCCGTCACTCCGAGCAGGGTCGCGCGAGTGAGCAGATGCCTCACCACCGTCGGACCTCGCGCATGGGTCCATCGTGCCGCAGCCCCTGCCCAAGGCGAGGTTAAGGAGGCGGTAAGTCTGAGGTGCTCGGCAGGTCCTCGTGGCGTCGGGCCCCGTCCGGGGTCCTGATGGCCTACCGTCCACCTGTGGCTGACGTGCTCATCATCGAGGACGACGCGACGATCCGGACGGCTCTCGTGCGCGCGCTCTCGGCGCGCGGGCACTCGACGATGACCAGCCCCAACGCCCTCGACGGGCTGCAGAGCCTCGTCGCGCAGCGCCCGGACCTCGTGCTGCTGGACCTCGGCCTGCCGGACCTGGACGGGGCCTCCCTGCTCGCCATGATCCGCGCGGTCAGCGACGTCCCGGTGATCGTCGTCAGTGCACGCGACGACGGCGCGGGGATCGTCGCGCTCCTCGACGCCGGCGCGGACGACTACCTGGTCAAGCCCTTCGCGGCCGATCAGCTCGACGCCCGGATCCGTGCCGTCCTGCGGCGCACGGACCCCTCCGCGCCGACGGGCCCCCTCTCGGTCGGTGCGCTCGTCGTGGACGTCCGCTCGCGCACGGTCGAGCTCGACGGGCTGCGGCTCGAGCTGAGCCCGAAGGAGTTCGACCTGCTCGCCTACCTCGTGGCCCACGCCGGAGAGGTGGTGAGCAAGCGCGAGCTGCTCGCCAAGGTCTGGAACCAGCCGTATGGCGGCGCGGACAAGACCGTCGACGTCCATCTGCACTGGCTGCGCCGCAAGCTCGGCGAGTCCGCTGACGAACCGCGCTACCTGCATCGCGTGCGCGGTGTCGGGGTGAAGGTCCAGGCACCCGGATGAGGCGGCTGCTGGTGCGCTACGGCCTGGCGATGACCTCCGTCGTCGTCGTGGCGTTCCTGGTCCCGCTCGCGATGCTCGCCCGGTCCCTCGCGGTCGAGCGCGGCCTGGCCTCCGGGCGGCAGGACGCCCAGTCGGTGGCGGTCTTCGCCGGTGGCACGGGTCAGGACGCCGCACGCCTCGAGGCTGCGGTGCTCGCGGTGAACACCGGGCAACGGCGGACGACGGTGTTCCTCCCCGACGGCGGGACCGTCGGGGCTCCGGCGGACCGTACGCAGTCGGTCGAGCTCGCCTCGCTCGGTCGCGCCCTGACCGCGACCGTCGCCGGGGGCGCCGAGGTGCTCGTCCCTGTCGGTGGGACCTCGGGGGTCGCCGTTGTCCGCACCTTCGTCCCGCAGTCCGAGCTCAGCAGTGGTGTCCTGCGGTCCTGGCTCGTGCTCGTGGCGGTCGGCGCGATCCTGCTGATCGGGACGGCTGTCGCCGGCGATCGGATCGCCGCCCGGCTCTCCAGATCGGTGCGCGACCTCGCGCTGGTCGCCGATCGACTGGGCAACGGTGAGCTCTCGGCGCGCGTGACGCCGTCGGGACCGCCGGAGGTCAGGTCCGTCGGTGCCGTGCTCAACGAGCTCGGCGGACGAGTGGGGGACCTGCTCGCCGACGAACGCGAGCTGGTCGCCGACCTCTCCCACCGGCTGCGCACGCCGATCACGGCGCTCCGGCTCGATGTCGACCTCCTCGGCGACGCGAGCGAGCGTGATCGGATGGCCGGGCACGTCGACGAGCTCGTCGGCGCGGTCGACGCGATCATCCACACGGCACGGGCGCACGAGCGTCGGGCGCCGGTGCGTTGCGACGCCGCATCCGTCGTCCGGGCGCGTGGCCAGTTCTGGGCTGTCCTTGCCGCCGATCAGGAGCGAGGCGTCCAGATCGTGGCACCCGGGCCGGCCTGGGTGCCGGTCGGCGCGGCCGATCTCGGTGCGGCGCTGGACGTGCTGCTCGACAACGTCTTCCGGCACACCCCGCCGGGCACCGCCTTCGCCGTGCGGGTCGCCACGGCCGAGGGGCAGGTCCGGGTCGAGGTCTGCGACGAGGGGCCGGGGCTCGCGGAGCCGGGCCTCGCCGCGCGTGGGCGCAGCGGCTCGGGCGGGACCGGGATCGGTCTCGACGTCGCTCGACGCACGGCAGCTGCGGGCGGAGGGTGGCTCACGGTGGCTCCAGGGCCCGGCGGTGTCGGCACGGTCGTCGTCCTCGAGCTGCCGGCGGCGCGTCCGGCCGACGACTACGCGCCCGACACGGTCGGTGGCACGGCGAGCTGACCCTGCTCCAGCGATCTCGTCGTCCCGTCGTCCCGTCATGAGCGGTTCGTCCGGATTGGTCCCTGCCGCTTTAGCGAAGTCTTAGCCGGGGATTGCCGCCACCCTTGTGCTGGCACCTGGACAGTGATCCCAGCAGCGCCACCTGGTGCTCCGAACGAGAGGGATCCCGATGAGCTGGAAGACGCGCACCGCGCTCGCCACGACCTCCGCCGTCATCCTCGCCGGCGCCGGCGTGATGGCGGTCGCCCAAGCCTCCGAGCCCGCCACCCCTGCGAGCACCCCGAGCCCGAGCTCGAGCTCGACGAGCGATGCCGAGGCGGCACGTCTGCACGAGAGCCTGAGTGCCCTCGAGGCGCAGGTCGGCACCCTCGAGGCCGCGATCGCCGCCCGCGCCGTGCCGTCCACCGCGCCGACGGCCTATGCGACGGACGACTCGTACGTCGCCCCGTCCGTGCCGGCTGCCACCACTGCTCCGGCGCCGGCGCCGGCGGCGAGTGCGACCGCCAGCGCGACGCCGAGCTACGAGTCGGAGCACGAGTCCGAGCAGCACGACTCGTACGAGAGCAGCCACCACGAGGGGGAGTCCGATGACTGACCGTGCCGCCGCCGGTCGTCGGGTCGCGGCGCTCGCCCTCGTCCCGCTCAGCGCCGGAATGTTCGGCACGGGTGTCGCCTGGGCCAGCACGCACGACCCGCTGGCGACGCCGTCGTCCAGCCCGTCCGCCACGCCTGAGCCCACGCCGACCGCCGACGCGCAGCTCGCCGCCCTGGTCGCGCAGGTCCAGGACACGCAGGCCCGGGTGGCCGCTCTCCAGGCCACGCTGGAGGCGGAGGCCGCGGCCGCCGCCGCGAGCGCGGCCGCGGCTCCTCAGCCTGCAGCTCCGGCCCCCGCCGCGAAGGCAGCTCCGAAGGTTGCCACCAAGGCGGCCGCACCGGCCCCGGCCCCGGCTCCGGCGCCCGCACCGGCCGCGAAGCCGGCCCCGGCGCCGGCCCCCGCGCCGGCTCCCCCGGTCCAGACGACGACCAAGGCCTCTGGATGAGTACGGCCGTGGCTCGGACGGAGCTCGTGCGGACCTTCCGGTCCATGGCGAGCACCGTCGAGCTGCGCGTCGTCGACCCGTCGCCGGCCGCTGACGCGGCGATGGATCGCGCGGAGGCGGTCGTCCTCGAGGTGGCTCGTCGCTGCACACGCTTCGACGACGACTCCGCGCTCTCCCGGATGAACCGGGACCCCGGGTCCTTCCACCTCGTGCCGGCGGTGCTCGCGGACGCGATCGAGGAGGCCGGGCGTGCTCATCGGGCGAGCGACGGTCTCTTCGACCCGCGCGTGCTCGACACGCTTCTCGAGTGGGGCTACGACCGCACGTTCGCCGACGTGGTCGCACAGACCACCACAGGAGCTGCGGCCGGTCCGACCGGGCTTCCCGTCGATCTCCTCGACGAGACCCCGGTCGAGTCCGTGCCTGCGCCTCGGCCGCGACCGGCCTGGGACCCCGTCGTCCTGCCCGGCAACGGCCGGCGCATGGCGCGTCCCGGTGCCGCGCTCGACCTCGGGGGGATCGCGAAGGGTCTCGCGGTGCGCTGGGCCGCCGCCGAGCTCGCCGGCAGCGGAGCCTCCGTGCTCGTCGACGCGGGCGGTGACCTCATGCTCGGCGGTGGCGGCCCGGACGGCACGGGCTGGCGGGTCGGCGTCGAGGACCCCCATGCGGAGGACGTCGCGACCACCGACCCCGGGGTCGACGAGGCCTCCCCGAGCAGCCCCGAGCCGCCCGTGCTCGTCCTCGAGCTGACGGACCTGGGCTGTGCCACCTCCTCCGTGCGCCGGCGCCGCTGGCGCAGCGCTGGCGGCTGGGTGCACCACCTCGTCGACCCTCGCACCTCGCTGCCCGGCGGCGCAGGGCTCGCCTCCGTCACCGTCGTCCACGCCGATCCCGCCTGGGCCGAGGTCTGGAGCAAGACCCTCTTCCTCGTCGGGGAGGACGATGTCGCGCGGGAGGCCGAGCGCCGCGGGCTCGCTGCCGCCTGGGTGAGCGCCGACGGCCGCATCGGCAGCTCGGCCGCCATGGATCCCTACGTCCTGTGGAGAGCGCGATGAACCACGAGCGTCCGCCCGTCCCGTTCCAGCTCGGTACCGCCCTCCTCGTGCTCTCCGGTGCCGCGAGCCTGGCCGCGGCCGCATGGCTGGTCCTGGACGCGATGCACGGCACCGCCGTGACCTGGGTCCTCGGCCGGGCGAGCGGCGTCACCTCCTACGTGCTGCTCCTGCTGCTGGTGAGCACCGGTCTTGTCCTCGCCCACCCCTGGTCACGGCACCTGCGCCGGCCGACCCCCCGGACCCGCCTGGCTCTGCACGTCTCGCTGGCGACGTTCACGCTCGTCTTCACCGTGCTCCACATCGTCGTCCTCGCCACCGACGAGTACGCCCAGGTGGGCTGGCGCGGAGCGCTGCTGCCGATGGCGTCCGTCTACCGCCCCGTGCCGGTGACGCTCGGTGTCGTCGCGCTGTGGTCCGGGCTCGTCACCGGGCTCACGGCACGGCTCGCCGGGCACTTCGCCGCGCGCATCTGGTGGCCGATCCACAAGGTCGCCGCCGTTGCGCTCGTGCTGGTGTGGGCGCACAGCGTGCTGGCCGGTTCGGACATCCTCGCGCTGCGCGGGTTCTACCTCGCCACGGGCGGTGCAGTGCTCGGGCTGGCGCTGACGCGCTACGGGGCACGGAACCCGGCAGACCGCGTCGCCGAGCTCGAGAGGTCCCTGGCCGACGAGGAGCCGGCACAGCGCCCCGGCCGGACGCAGCGCTCCGGACAGGGAGTGGCCAGGTGAACGACGACACCCTCATGCTGCCGATGACCGAGGAGCGTCGTTCGTTGCATGCCGCCGGCCGCGCTCCGGGTCTGCTCCTTGCCGACACCCGGTTGCGGCGCAGCGGCCCGGCCGATCCGCTCGGCACCCTCCTCACCGAGGACCTCGCCGAGCACCGCGCGCGGCTCGGCGAACGCCCGCGAGGGACGGTGGATCTCCTCGACGTCGTCGACCGGGCCGGCCTGACCGGGCACGGCGGGGCGCACGTCCCGGCGGCCCTCAAGTGGCGCAGCGTGCTGCGCGGCCACGGGCCGCTCACCGTGGTCGCCAACGGCGCGGAGAGCGAGCCGATCGCAGCGAAGGACGGCACGCTCCTGAGGCAGCGGCCGCACCTCGTGCTGGACGGCCTGGAGATCCTCGCCGAGTCGCTCGGAGCCCACCGGGCGGTCCTGTGGCTGCACGGGGACGACCACGGTGCGCGTCGCTCCGTCGAGCAGGCGCTGGCCGAGCGGTACGGCACCGGTCATGAGCGCGCGGCCCGCGGCTTCCAGGAGGCGATGCGCCGCTCGCAGACGGTCCGGATCGAGATCGTCAGCGGACCCAGCCACTATCTCTCCGGCGAGGCGAGCGCCATCGTGCGGGCCGTGGCCGGCGGTCCGGCGCTGCCGACGGTGCGCCGACGGTCGACCGACCCGCTCGCGCCGCGCAGCCTGGTGCACAACGTCGAGACCCTTGCCCGCCTCGCGATCGTCGCTCGAGGGCTCGCGGCTCCGGCGACGCGGCTGCTGACCGTCCTGGCCACGTCGGTGCACGAAGGCCGCTACGTCGTGGAGGTCCCGCTCACCACGACGTTCGCCGTGCTCCTCAACGGGCTCGGTGAGCCACCGTCCCCCGAGGCCGTCCTCCTCGGCGGGTACGGCGGCCGGTGGGCCCGCTGGCAGACCGTCGCCCATCTCCCGGTCGACGAGACGGCGTTGCGTCGCGCGGGCACGAGTCTCGGCGCGGGCGTCGTCGCGCCGCTCCTCGCCGGTGCCTGCGGTGTGCGGCAGACTGCTGCCGTCCTCGGCTACCTCTCGTCCATGAGCGCCCGCCAGTGCGGCCCGTGCGTGTTCGGCCTCCCCGCGCTCGTCGCCGGGATGGAGGACCTCGCTGCCGCGACCGGCGGGCGCGGAGTTGTCAAGGCGCTCCTCGCCGACTCCGCTGCGATCGAGGGGAGAGGTGCCTGCCACCACCCCGACGGAGCCACCGGGCTCGTGGCCTCGGCGGTCGAGGTGTTCCGGGCGGATGTCGAGGCGCATCTCGCGGGTCGTACCTGCCAGCACTCCCGGTACGTCGTCCTGCCGGGTCTCGTCAAGTGAGGAGTGCGTCATGAGGCGGACGGCTGCACACGTCCCTGTCCGGCTGCGGGTCGACCCCCTCGCCTGCGAGGGCATCGGGCTGTGCGCCCAGATCGCCGCCGACGCCGTCGAGCTGGACCGCTGGGGGTACCCCGTCCTCGGGGCCCGGCTGGACCCGGGCGACGTCGGCGCCGCGCGTCGGGCGGCGCGTGCCTGCCCCCGCAAGGCGCTGTGGATCGAGAACGTCGACGACCGACGGTGACACGCGGGGACGGTCCTGCCGGGCCGTCCCGAGGCGGTTCCCAGGAGCGGGTGCCATCCTTGCCGCACACCGAGAGCCAGGAGGTGGCCACCATGGTCCGTCGCGAGGACGCGGGTGGATGGCTCCGGATCCACGTCCCTCGGGGGCGGGCGCTGCTCTGGCCGAGCGTGCTGACAGCCCTGGTGGTGGTCATCGTGTCCGCGGGTGCCGCGGCCGCCATCGAGACGGACACCGTCTCGTCGTTCTGGCAGGGCCTGTTCTGGTCGATCAGCCTCATCACGACGGTCGGGTTCGTCGGCGCGCCACCCCGGTCGGTCGAGGGTGCCGCTCTGTCGGTCGTGCTCATGGTCGCGGGGTTCCTCCTGCTGGCGATGGTGAGCGCCTCCCTCGCCGCCCTGTTCGTGCGTGAGGAGGACGCCCCGCACGCGGCCGAGGAGAAGGCCGCTGACACGCGCCTGCTCCTGGCTCTCGAGAGGGTCGAGCAGCGGCTCGCCAGGCTCGAGGCCACGATGGCGGTCTCGTCCCGGGTGCCGGTCGACGCACCGCCAGCGCGCACCGCGCACGACCACGGCGGGAGCGACGGGTGAGTCGGCCGTCGGAGGATCCGGCGGTCGCGGCCGAGCCCAGCCAGGCAGAGTCGCGGACGGCCCTCGGCCTGGTGGCCGCGCAGTTCGTGCTGATCGGCGTCCTCGTCCTGCTGCCTGGTCGGGACGACTGGCCGGTGCCCTCGCTCCTGCGCACCTCGTGCCTGGTCGGCGCTGCCCTCGGCGTGGTGGTCATGCTGCTCGCGGGGACGGCGCTCGGCCGTGGTCTGACGGCCGTGCCGCTGCCCAACCGGCACGCGGTCCTGCGGACCGGCGGCCTGTACCGCGCGGTCCGGCACCCGATCTACACCGGGCTGCTGCTGACGTCGGGGTCCTTCATGGTCGCCTCCGCGAGCCTGCCGAGGCTGGCCGCGTACGTCGCCCTGCTCGTGCTGCTCACCGTGAAGGCGCGGTGGGAGGAGGTCCGGCTGACGCGGCGGTTCGCGGCCTATCCGCACTATGCGGCCCGCACGCCACGTTTCGTCCCCGGTCTGCGTCCGCGCCGGTAGGCCGGATCGCCTCAAGCCGGCGGCTCGGCGGCCGATGGGTGGGCCGTCACCGTCACCCGAGGAGATCCCCCATGCTGACCACCCTTCGTCGCCGGAGCGCCCACGAGGCCGTCGTCGTACCGGGAACGACCACCGCGTCTGCCTTCCACGACCTCCCGGTCGCCGCCCTGGTGGTGGACGAGTCCGGCGCCGTCGTGCTGCGCAACCGGGCGGGTGCAGGTCTCGCGGCCAAGATCAGTCAGGAGCGCGGTGGGGCGATCCTCGAGCGCCTGCGCGAGCACCTTGCGCAGATCGCCCGCGAGGAGACCTCGTTCCCGCTCCGACGCACCGTCGTCGAGGGTGAGGGTGACCACCGCACCGAGATCGAGGCGGACTGCGACCGTGTGCCCGGCGGCTTCGTCGTGGCCTGGCGTGACGTGTCGGCGCTGCGTGCGGCCGAGCGGACCACCGCCGCCGTCGCCCGTGAGCTCTCGACCTCCGCGACGGGCCTCACCGAGGTCGGTGCCGAGATCGCCATGGCCACCGACGAGGTCTCGGTCCTCTCCGCCACGGTCGCCGCAGGCGCCGAGCAGATGACCGCGAGCATCCGCGAGATCGCCGTGGGCGCCGCCTCCGCGAGCGACGGCACGTCCACCGCCGTGGTCGCCGCGGGGTCCGCGACGCAACGACTGGGCGATCTCGCCGAGTCGACCGCGCGGATCGGCGCCGTCAGCAAGCTCATCACCGCGATCGCGGAGCAGACGCACCTGCTCGCGCTCAACGCGACGATCGAGGCTGCCCGCGCCGGTGAGGCGGGCAAGGGCTTCGCGGTGGTGGCCGGCGAGGTCAAGAGCCTGGCGAGCCGCACCCGCGAGGCGACGAACGAGATCACCGAGATGATCTCCGCAATCCAGGAGGCGAGCGAGGGTGCTGCCGGCGCGATCGGCGAGATCCTGCGCCTGATCGACGACGTCCAGGCCCAGCAGGCGACGGTGGCCGGTGCCGTGGAGGAGCAGACCGCCGTCACCCAGGACCTCGCGGTCTCGATCGCCGCGGTCGCCGGAGCTGCCGCCTCGGCGGCGAACGCTCTCGGTGGGCTCCGGGAGTCCGCGGGGGTCGTCGCTGCCCAGGCGGTCGCGCTCGACGCGATCGTGACCCGCTGAGGCCGATGTGCCTCGGCTGCCCGATCCGCCCTCGCACGCGCCCCCGGCGGTCGTGACCCGCGCGCTCGCCTCCGGCGACGGCTCGGTCGTGCGACCCTCGAGTGTGCCGCGCACGCGCCGAGGGAGTGAGGGGGGTTCTCCTTCGAGCAGCCGCGACCGAGCACCGCGCGCGGAGACGGTCGAGCGCGCCGACCCGCTCACCGGGCTGCCCGGTCGAGCAGCGCTCGCCACGGCCCTCGCTGAGCTCGCTGAGACAGGTCCCACCGGTGACGGCGACAGCACCTGCCGGGCGGCCGTCCTGCACGTCGCGCTCGACCACTTCCGTGAGGTCAACCGTCGGGCCGGGCGCAGCGCAGCGGACCGCGTGCTGGTCGAGGTCGCTCGTCGGCTGCGCGCCGAGGTCGGCCACGAGGCGACGGTGGTCCGGCTCGGTGGCGACGAGTTCGCCGTGCTGCTGCCCCGGCCGGCCCACGCGTCTGAGGCCGACCGCATCGCCGAGGCGATCGTCCGCTCGCTCGCACGGCCCGTCGTGCTGCCCGCCCGGCAGGAGGGCAGTGCGGAGAGCCGCCGGAGCGTGGTGATCGGCGCAAGCATCGGCCTTGTCTGCTTGACGAGCGACGAGGTGGGCACCGACGCGAGCGACGAGGTGCTGCTGCGCGCCGACGCCGCCTCGCGCCGGGCGAAGGCGCACGGCCGTGGCCGCGTCGAGCGGTTCGACCCGCTGGTGGACACGCAGCGTCCGGCGAACGACCTGCTCCAGGCCCGCCGTGCCGCCGAGTGCCGCCTGCGCGCCGCCATCGATGAGGGCCTGCTCGAGGTCCACCTGCAGCCGCAGGTGGAGCTCCCCTCGGGACGGGTCGTCGGCTACGAGGCCCTGGCGCGCTGGGACGACCCACTGCTCGGCCGGATCCCGCCGGACGACTTCATCCCGCTCGCCGAGGCGACCGGGCTGATCCTCGACCTCGGGGCATGGGTGCTGCAGACCTCCTGCCTGCAGGCCGCCCGGCTCCCCGTGCACGACGTGCACGGCCCGACGATCGCGGTGAACGTGAGCCCGCTCCAGCTCGCCGAGCCCGGGTTCGTCGATCTCGTCACCTCGGCTCTTGCCGCTGCCGGACTCCCGGCCCACCGGCTCTGCCTCGAGCTCACCGAGACGGCGGCGATCGACGACCTCGGGACGACCTCGGCACAGCTCGGGCAGCTGCGCGACCTCGGCGTGGAGATCGCCCTCGACGACTTCGGGACCGGCTACTCCTCGCTCACCCTGCTGCGGAGCCTGCCGCTCACGATGGCGAAGATCGACCGGTCGTTCGTCGCCAACGTCGCGCGGAGCACCCAGGACGCGGTGCTCGTCCGGATGGTCATCGAGGCGGCGCACTCCTTCGGCCTGCAGGTGTGTGCCGAGGGCGTCGAGGACGCCGACCAGGCGCGTCAGCTCGTCGCGATGGGCTGCGACACCGCACAGGGCTGGTACTTCGGCAGACCGGAGCCGATCCGGCACCACCTCGACCTGGCCGCCGCAGGTCGCTCGACGGGCCCCACGTTCGACGCCCTCGCGCCGCCGCCGATCCCGCTCGGGGCGGCCGACGCGATGGTCATGGTGACCGATCCAGCCGGGACGATCGTCTACGTCTCCTCGACCAGCACGGTGCTGGTCGGCTGGACCCCGCAGCAGATGGTCGGGACGAGGGCCGCCGAGTACCTTCACCCGGACGTGCTGGGAGCGGCGGCGGACGGCCCTCCTCTCACCCCGCTCGGCACGGGCGTCGTGACGTACCGCGTGCTGCACCGTGACGGCGGTGACCGGTTCGTCGAGATCGAGTCGCACGGTCTGGCCGACGACGAGGGCACCCTGCTCGAGGTCATCAGCGTCTGCCACGACGTCACCGAGACGACCCGGGTGCGCGGTGCGCTCGACGCGAGCGAGGACCGCTTCCGGCACCTCTTCGACACGGCGCCGATCGGGATGGCGCTCAGCGGGCTCGACGGCCGGATCTGGCGGGTGAACGCGGTCTACGCGCGGATGCTCGGCCGGGAGCCCGAGGACCTCGTCGGACGAACGGTCGCCGAGCTCACCCACCCGGACGACCGGGACCGCGACGAGGCGAACCTCACCGAGCTGGGTGTCCGCTCGGCCGTCCAGCACGAGGTGGCCAAGCGCTACCTGCACGCCGATGGACGATTCGTACCGGTCGTGGTGCACGCCTCCCTCGTCAAAGCGGGCGGGATCGGGCCGGGCTACGTGATGGCGCACATCGTCGCAGCGGGGCCGCGGGAGTGACCTGAGCGGGCCGCCGACGTGCCTCGCTCGCCACTGGGTGGACGCCCCCTGGACGCATGTCGGACGAGCCCGGTACCTTATGTCCGATTCCAGGTGACTGCGTCGCATCGGTCGACGCGCACCTGCTTCGGGCGCCAGAGCTGCCGTCGCACTCTCGGTGCGGACCGAACCGTCCGCCGCGAGCGACCCGTCCCCCCATCACCTGGAGCGCCCCATGACGCTCGTCCGTCCCCTCGACCCGACCGCGGCTCGGTCCGCTCGGTCCGTGACCTCCCCCATCGACCTCCTGATGACCGCGCCCAGCCGGGCGGACGACCCGCGCGCCCGGCCGGCACGCTCCGCCGAGAACGAGGCCGCCGAGAGCCCCTCGCTCATGCTGCTCGTCCTCCTGGCCAGTGCCGGCGTCCTGCTCTACGCGACCTTCCTGGGCAACCCGGCCAACCGTGGCGACTGGCTGCCCTACCTGATGGTCATCGCCGCCGAGGTGGTGCTCGTCCTGCACACGCTGCTCGCGATGTGGACCGTGCTCTCGAGCGGCCACAACGCGCGCGGGTTCGGCTTCCACCAGGCGCAGGACCATCTCTACGACATGGCCGAGATCCTCCGGCACGGGCTGGGCGACGCCCCGCACCGATGGCCGATGTACCTCGCCGGACGCCCGGCGACGGTCGACGTCCTCGTCACGACCTACGGCGAGGACCTCGGGACGATCCGCCGGACGGTGACGGCCGCCGTCGCGATGCAGGGCGAGCACCTGACCTGGGTGCTCGACGACGGGCGCAGCGACGAGGTGCGGGACCTGGCCGACGAGCTCGGCGCCCGCTACGTGCGCCGGCTCTCCTCGAACGGCGCCAAGGCGGGCAACCTCAACCACGCGCTGAGCCTGACGAGCGGCGAGTACTTCGTGGTGCTCGATGCCGACTTCGTCCCTCGGCCCGCCTTCCTGCACGAGACGGTCCCCTTCTTCGCCGACCGCGACGTCGCCTTCGTGCAGACGCCGCAGACCTACGGCAACCAGCACAACGTCATCTCCCGCGGTGCCGGCTACATGCAGGCGGTCTTCTACCGCTACGTGCAGCCGGGCCGGAACCGGTTCAACGCGGCGTTCTGCGTGGGTACCAACGTCATCTTCCGGCGAGCGGCGATCGAGGACGTCGGCGGGATCTACTCCGACTCCAAGTCCGAGGACGTGTGGACCTCCCTGCTGCTGCACGAGAAGGGCTGGCGGACGGTCTACATCCCGACCACACTCGCGGTCGGCGACACCCCGGAGACGATCGAGGCCTACACGAAGCAGCAGCTGCGCTGGGCCACGGGTGGCTTCGAGATCATGCTCACGCGCAACCCGCTCTCGCGGCACCGCACCCTGACGCTCGACCAGCGGCTGCAGTACACGGTCACCGCGACGCACTACCTCACCGGTATCGCGCCGATGATCCTGCTCCTCGTCCCGCCGCTGCACATCTACTTCGGGCTGAGCCCGATCGACCTCCAGATCTCCCCCGCGACGTGGCTCCTGTACTACGGCGGGTTCTACCTCATGCAGATCGCCGTGGCGTTCTACACCCTCGGCTCCTTCCGCTGGGAGGTCCTCATGCTCGCCTCCGTGTCGTTCCCGATCTACGTCAGGGCGTTGGTGAACGCGCTGCTCCGGCGTGAGCAGCGCTGGCACGTGACCGGGAGCAGAGGGCGCTCCGAGTCGCCGTTCACCTTCATCCTTCCCCAGGTCCTCTTCTTCGCCTTCCTGCTGCTGACCTCGGCGGTCGGCGCGTGGCGGGACCTGGCAGACGGCTCGCTCAGCCTCGCGCTCGCCTGGAACGTGACGAACACCGTGATCCTCGGCGGGCTGATGGTGGCTGCCGCGAGGGAGGCCAGGACGTCCCGCCGGGCGGTGCGGAAGGCGCGGCACCCGGGCGCAGCGGACCCGCTCGGGTTCCTGGGTGACGCACCTGCGGCGGAGCCGGGCACAGCGCTCGAGCCCGTCCGCGCGTCGATCTGGGCGGGAGGTGCGCGATGAGCTGGGGAAACCGCGCGCGTCTTGCCGGCGGCCTGCTCGGCGTCCTCGTCGTCGTCATGGCGGCGACCTTCCACCTGAACAGCTCTCGCGGGGTCGTCCAGAGCGACGCGGCGCAGATCTCCGCGGAGGTCTCGACCATCGCCACTCCCTACTCCGGCCTCGTCGTGGACCAGCTCGTCAAGGTCGGTGACACGGTCACCGAGGGGCAGGCGATGTTCCGGCTCGACTCCGCCAACCTTCAGCGGGACGTCGCGCTCGGGGCCGTCCCGCAGCGGACCGTGGAGACCTCCGTCGACGCCGAGGGCTACCTGCTCGTGCGCGCGACGGCCGCCGGCACGGTGACGGCCGTCGATGTGGCGCCCGGCACCTTCGTGCGCGAGTCGTCGGAGCTCGCGACGGTCGAGCAGTCCGGGTCGCTCTACGTCGGGGCGGACTTCGTCCTGTCGCCCGAGCAGTACGCCCGGCTCGGGGCGGCGCCCGCGGCAGTGATCGTCCTGCCGGGAGGACGAGAGATGTCGGGGGAGGTCACCGACGTGACGGTGGCGACCCAGGAGGGGCAGGCCCGTATCGTCGTCACGGTGCGCTCGGCGGAGATGCTCGCAGCCCAGGGCACGGACCGTCTGGTCGGCGACGGGGTGCCCGTCGTGGTCCGGCTGAGCCTGAAGAACACCGGCGTCGTGACCGACGTCGCCGATGCGGTGAGCGGCGCGCTGTCCGGAGTGGCGGACCGGATCACCGGGTCCTCGCCGACCGGCTCGCCGTGAGCAGGCCACGACTGCGTCTCCTCGGCCCGGCGCTCGGGGCCCTGGTGCTCGTCGTGGCCATCGTTGCCGCCGTCGCGCTCGCAGGCCGTGAGACGCCCTCGGACCCGGGTTCCGGTCAGGGGAGGGTCGGCACGGCGCCGGGCCCGCCCGATGCCGTGCCACCCCCGGCGGTCGCCGCGGGGCTCCTCGCGACGGTGCCGGAGAGGTCCGTCTCGACGCTCGACCCGGTTCGCCTCGCGCCCGGGCTCGTCCCCCCGACCAACCGCTGGTTCAGCGGGCTGGTCTTCGGCGCCGAGGCGCAGCCGGTCTTCGCCGAGCCCCTCTCGATGGCGCTCACCGACAGCGGTTTCTCGATCGGCGTCCCGCAACCGGTCACCAGCGCCGCAGCGATCCTCGGACCGCACGTGGCGGCGGTGACCGTCGACCTCGGCGCATCCTCCGCACAGGTGGTCGCATACGACGACGCCTCGGTGACCCTCGCCTTCCTCGGCGCTGACGGCCGGGAGCTCGCGCGGCTCGTGCTGGCGCAGGGCTCGCCCTTCGTGCACCTGTCCGCCTCGGCCTCGCTCGAGGTCTCGACCGGGGCCCGGTTCGATGCCGGACCGGACGGCACGGGAGCCCTCGAGAGCCAGGGGCGTGGCTGGCGGCTGCTCGCCCCGGCGGGGGCCCTGACCGTCGACGGCACCCACGTCCGGCTCGCCGCCGGGCAGACGGCCACCTGGTACCCGTTGCCCGACGACGCGTCGCCTGCGAGCGAGGAGGGGCTGCTCGCCGCGGCGGCGCACCCGGTCATGGGCACCGCGGCCTCCTACGGGGTCGGTGGCGGGGTGGTGCGCACGACGATCCGCTATCGGACGGCCGACGGCGGCGAGACCGCCTACGTCACCATGCCGCACCATCGTGCAGGCAAGCAGCCGGACCGCAGCTGCGCCCTGGGCAGCTACCCGAGCGTCTACGGCTCCCTCGACCTGTGCGCGGGCTCGCAGCTCACCTCATGGGCGCCGATCGTCGAACCCTCCGGCTCTCTCGACCTCACGGGTCTGGCTGACTCCGACCGCGCCACGATCCTCGCCCAGGTCGCGCTCGACGTCGCCTCGACCCCGGACGACCCGGCCGACACCTACTTCGGCGGCAAGTGGCTGGCCCGCGCCGCCACCCTCGTCACCCTCGGCGAGCAGCTCGGTGCCGGTGACGTCGTCGCCCCGTTGCGGGCCAAGGCCTCGGCGCTGCTACGGCAGTGGACCGAGCCGAAGGGATGCGTCTCGCGGGACGCGCGGTGCTTCGTCTACGACCCGCAGGCGCGGGGGCTCGTCGGCCTGACGCCGTCCTTCGGCTCTCAGGACTTCAACGACCACCACTTCCACTACGGATACTTCCTCGCGGCGGCCGGGATGCTCAGCGCCGGCGACCCCGGGCTCGCCGCTGACCTGGCGCCGGTGATGAACCTCATGGCAGCGGACATCGCCGCCGGTACGGCCTCGCCCTCGTTCCCGCGGCTGAGGGTCTTCGACGTCTACGCCGGGCACTCGTGGGCATCGGGGACGGCGCCCTTCGCCGACGGCAACAACCAGGAGTCGCTCTCCGAGGCTGTCAACGCATGGAACGGCCTCGGTCTCTGGGCCCAGGTCGCCGACCGCCCTGACCTCGCGGTCGAGGCGACGTGGCTCCTGTCGACCGAGGCGGCCGCGAGTCTCTACTGGACCCACCTCGACCTCGGCGACCCGGTCTACCGGGGCTTCGACCACCAGGTCGTCGCCCTGAACTGGGGCGGGAAGCGTGACTGGGCGACGTGGTTCTCCGCCGAGCCGAGCGCCATGCTCGGCATCCTCCTCCTGCCCGTCACACCGGTCTCGGACTACCTTGCGACGACCCCCGGACGGATCAGGGCCTCGATCGCCGAGGCCGCCCCGCACGGCTTCGACGTCCTCTTCGGCGACTCGCTGCTCATGTACCGAGCACTCGCCGGACCGCAGGACGCGGCCGCCGCCTGGGACGCCGCCCTGGTGCTGCCGGAGGCGCGGATCGACGACGGTGACTCGCGTGCCTTCCTGCTGGCGTGGATCGCCGCGCACCGCTGACAGGACGCGCGCCCGGTGCCGTTCAGCGTGCCGACTGCCGCTGCTGCCACGCCCGCCACGCGGACCCGATGATCTCGTCGAGGTCCCGGACGGCCCTCCAGCCGAGCTGCGCCTCGATCCGGCCGGCGTCGGCGACGACGCGCGCCGGGTCCCCCGGCCGCCGCCCGGCGACGACGGGCGGGGTCGGGTCGCCGCTCGCCGCCCGGATCGCCTCGACCACCTCCCGGACGCTGACCCCCTGCCCGGTCCCCACGTTGAAGGTCTGCGTCAGGGGACCCGTGGCCTCGTCGAGGTCCCGCATGGCCAGCACGTGGGCGACCGCGAGGTCCTGGACGTGGACGAAGTCGCGGATGCAGGTGCCGTCCGGGGTCGGGTAGTCGTCGCCGAAGATCACGGGCGCCTCGCCGCGGCTGAGCCGGTCGAGGACCATCGTGACGAGGTTGAGGATCCCGGGGTCGCCCAGCTCGGGTGCCACCGATCCTGCGACGTTGAAGTACCGCAGGCTCGTGGATCGCAGGCCCCAGGCCGCACCGGCGTCGCGGACGAGCCACTCGCCGACGACCTTGCTCTCGCCGTAGGGGTTCATCGGTGCGAGCGGCTGGTCCTCGGTGACGCGCTCGACGTCGGGCATGCCGTAGACGGCGGCCGACGAGGAGAAGACCATGCGTCCCACGTGCGCCTGCTCCATCGCCTCCAGGACGGTCGCCAGGCCACCGACGTTCTGCGCGAAGTACCAGGCGGGACGTCGGACCGACTCGTCCACCCTCTTCTTGGCAGCGAAGTGGATGACCGAGGTGGCGTGCGCGGAGCGGAGCACGTCGCGCAGTCGCGTCGTCGCGTCGGGACCGGTGACGTCGAGCTCGACGAGGTGCGCGTCGCCGATCCGTGCGGCCGCACCTGACGAGAGGTCGTCGATGACGACGACCTCCTCGCCCTGCTCGCGGAGCATGCGCACCACGTGCGCGCCGATGTAGCCCGCCCCGCCGGTCACCGCGATCGTCATCCGCTGAGACTAACGGGCAGGTCAGGGGCGTACCGAGACCGTCACGGTGAACTTCGGGTTCCGGGCGACCTGACGCGTCGGGCCGACGATCCGCTCCAGGTCGGGGCGATAGGCCAGGTGGGAGTTCCAGACCGTCCAGAGCTCGCCACCGGACCGCAGCACGTGCGCCGCCCCGGCGAAGAGCTTGAGGGCCACGCCGCGATGCACGGCGGAGTCCAGGTGGAAGGGCGGGTTGAGCACGACGAGGTCGGTGCTCGCCGCGGGCAGGCCCTGGGCTGCATCGTCCCGCACGACGGCGACCCGGTCGTCGACGCCGTTCGCGTGGGCGGTCGCGCGGGCCGACTCGACCGCCGCCCACGAGTCGTCGGTCGCGGTGACGTGCAGATCGGGCCGACGCCGGGCCAGGCTGGCGGCGAGGATGCCGGTGCCGCAGCCGAGATCGACGGCCCGCTCCGCCGCGGGGGCCGCGCCGTCGAGCACCTCGAGCAGGAAGCGTGTCCCGACATCGACGGAGGTCCCGGCGAAGGCCTGTCCGTAGGCCGCGACCGTGATCCCCAGGTCGCCGTGCTCCTTCGTCGCGGGCCAGGTCCGGTGCGGTGCGCCGGCCGCTGGTCGCGGTCCGGCGGCGACCAGCACCCGGGACTTCTGCCGGGCCAGCCGGGCCTCGACCGGCCCGAGGTGAGCGGCGAGGACGTCGTTCATGGCCCTGCTCATGTGCTTGAGCCGGCCCCCCGCCAGCACGACGACGTCGGGCGATGCCCGGCGTGCGACGACGTGCGCGATCTCGTCGAGCGCGTCGAGCGAGCGGGGCAGCTGGAGCAGGACGAGGTGCGTCGCCGGGACGACGCAACCGGCCAGGTCGTGCACTGAGAAGGTGTCCGCCAGGTCGAGGCGCTCCGCGTTCGCCAGCAGGGCGCGCTCGCCGACGAGGCGATCGGTGTGCACCCGGAGTCCACGAGCACCGTGCAGCCCGGCCGCCCCGAGGGTCAGCGCACCGTGCCGGTCGCCGATGACCGTGACCGTGCCGGGCTCGGCCCGCTCGAGGAGCGGTGCGGCCTCGTCGAGCAGGAGCCGGTCGGTCGCGTCGACGGCCACGAGCTCGGCCGCCTCGACGTCGGGGAAGCGGCGAAGGGCGTCGAAGCTGAACTCTGGCATCGCGGGTCTCTCCTGGTCGGGTCTCCGGGGGAGCCGGCGGACGGCCCACGGTAGCCCGTGCCTGGCCCGCGGCCCGCGCCCGGAGCCTCCGTCAGCGCCTCAGCGAGCCGTCCGTGACCGGTGTGAACTGGTGCGGCACCTCGCGCTGCGTGGCGAGGTGCTCGGCGAGCCAGGCGGAGATCTCGGTGGCCGTCCCCGGTCTGCGGTAGAGGTAGCCCTGGGCGCCGGTGGTGCCGATCGACTCCAGGAAGGCCTGCTGCTCCTTGCCCTCGACGCCCTCGGCGACGGTACGAAGACCGAGCTGCGTGGACATCTGGACGATCGCCTCGATGACGGCGCGGTCCGCGGGGCTGCTGCCGCTCCCGGCGACGAAGGACCGGTCGATCTTGACGATCTTGATGGGCAGGGTGCGCAGCGTCTGCAGGGCGGAGTAGCCGGTGCCGAAGTCGTCGATGGCCAGCACGACGCCCAGCGCGACGAGCGCGTGGAGGCGGCGGACGGCGTCGCGCGAGGAGATGGCCAGGCTCTCGGTCACCTCGATCACCAGGCACTCGGGGTCCAGGGCGTGCTCCGTCAGGCACTCGCGAACCTGGTCGAGGAGGTGGTCGTCCTCGAGCTGACGGGCCGAGACGTTGACGTGGACGGCGAGCGGGACCTGCGGGAACCGTCCCTGCCATGCCACGACGTCCTGCAGCGAGCGGCGCAGGACCGCCGCGCCGATCGACCGGATCGCGCCCGTCCGCTCTGCGACCGGGATGAACTGGTCGGGGCCGAGCAGTCCCCGCTCCGGGTGCTGCCAGCGGACGAGCGCCTCGACGGCCGTGCAGCGCCGGTCCGGGAGCGAGAGCACCGGCTGGTAGTGCACGACGAGCTCGCCCGCTCGCGCGGCGTCGGCGAGCTGTCGCTCGAAGGCGGCCTGGTCGGGGTCCCGGCGCGGCAGCGCCTCGTCGTAGGAGGCGATCCGGCTCTTGCCGATGCTCTTCGCGTGGTACATCGCCAGGTCAGCGCGGTGCACGAGGGCCTCCGCGTCCGTCTCCCCGTCCGAGGTCGCGGCGCCGATGCAGGCCGCGGTGTAGGAGAAGCTCCCGTCGGACCGTGTCGAGCCGGTGAGCGCGCGCGCGATGCGGTGCGCAGTGGCGCTCGCCTCCGCGGCGTCGGTGTCCCGCAGCAGCACGGCGAACTCGTCGCCGCCGATCCGGGCGCCGAGCGCCTGGTCGCCGGCGGACGAGCGCAGACTGCCGGCGACCTCTTGGAGGAGCCCGTCGCCGGCCTGGTGGCCGAAGAGGTCGTTGACCTCCTTGAAGTCGTCGAGGTCGACGAACAGGACGCTCGTCGGCCCGGAGTCCGCGGAGTCGAGACAGGCAGTCAGCTCGGCGAGGAACGACGCCCGGTTGTGCAGGCCGGTGAGCGGGTCGTGGGTCGCCTGCTCGGTCAGGCTCTCGTGCAGCGCGCAGTTCCGTTGGGCGAGGCTCACGTGGTGGGTCTGGGCCGTGAGCGCCATGACCGCTCGGGCGGGCACCTCGCCCGGTGCCCCGAGCAGCAGCCACGCCCGGAGCCCCCGACCGTCGACGTCCGGCAGCTCCACCCAGACCCATGCGCAGGGCGTGCCGGCCGCGGCGTTGAGGGCGGCGACGGACGGGTCGCGCACGGACGACTGGTGCGTCGTGCCGGACGGCAGTCCCGCGCTCGGCGCCGGTACCTCCGTCAGCGGTCGGTCGAAGGGGCCGTCGGTGCGCTTGACCACCAGGCGGGGTCCGGCCTGGCTGAGCATGACGAGCCGCAGCCCGGGGACGACGGCGCACATCGCCTCGTGCGCGCGCCACGCGGCCCGCCAGACCTCCTCGAGGTCCGTCAGGCCGACGACCTCGGTGCCGAGCCGGACCTGGATCGCGTCGAGCTGGGCGTTCTCGGCGCCGGCGTGCAGGCTCGAGGCCAGCCGACGGCCGATCATCCCGGTGAGCAGGAGGATCGGGAAGAACGAGGCGAGCACGAGCGGCGTCACGGTCGGCGGGTCGCCGGCTCCGTCCGGATGCATCAGGAGGCCCACCATGACGGCCGTCAGGTAGGCGGCGGGCCGGGCCAGGGCGGCCCACCGTGCGCCGTACAGTGCGCGGAACCACAGCCGCCCGAAGATCACCCCGAAGACCGCGGTGGGCTGCGTCGTGCAGTAGGCGAACACGGTGAGGGCCAGGAGCTCGACGACCTCTTCCAGCCATCCCTGGTACTGCCGGTGGAAGGTGCGCAGGACGGTTCCGACCAGGACGGCGCTCGCGGCGACGGCCAGGACGGCCGTGGGCGCGGAGCGTGCGAGGAAGGCCTGCGGGAGCACGACGATCCCTGACGCGAGGGTGAGCACCAGGAAGAGCCATCGGCTCGACCCGAGGATGTCGCCGGGGAGCCCGAGCCGGATCCTGCGGGACGGAACGTCGAGCCGACCCTCGGACACCGCGGGACTCGTCACCGGCCACGCCCCTTCTCACATCGTCGACGTGGACGAGGCTCGAGATCCTCGCGACCGTCGGTCGGTCTCCTGTGCATCACTATCGGCAGCACGGCGACGGACTGTAGGGCACGGGGTGGTCGACGTGCCGTCAGCGTCGGGGCCAGCTCCAGGCCGGCCCCTCGAACGGCAGGGTCCCGGCGGCGCTCGTCACGCCACCGCTCTTGACCAGCTCGAGGAGCCGGGCGCCCGGGAGCAACGCCCGGACCAGGTCTCCAGAGTGCGTGATGACGACCACCTGGGAGCGGCCGGCGGCCTCGGCGATCATCGCGCCGAGGGCGGGCAGCAGGCTCGGGTGCAGGCTCGACTCCGGTTCGTTGAGCACCAGGAGGGCGGGGGGTCGCGGCGACAGGAGGGCCGCCGCCAGCGCGAGGAAGCGCAGGGTCCCGTCGGAGAGCTCCGCCGCCCCGAGCGGGCGCCGCATCCCTGGCTGGGACAGCGCGAACCGGCAGGTGCCGTCCTCGTCGTCGGTGAGCACGATCGCCGAGCCGTCGAAGGCCTCGGCGATCGTGCGCTCCAGGGCGGTGCGGTCGCCGATCCGCTCGATCGTCGTCAGCGCCGCAGCGAGGTCGTCCCCGCCGGCCGAGAGCACCGGGGTGAAGGTCGCGAGGCCCGGGCGGCGGGAGGGCGCAGCGGTGTCGGTGCGCAGGTGGTCGTAGAAGCGCCAGCGCCTGGCCTCCTCACGCAGCGCGTAGAGCTCGGGCGCCTGGGACGGATCGACGAGCGAGGCCATCAGCGACTCGTGGTCGTTGACCTTCCACGGTGCGACCGTGAGGGCGAACTCGGCGTCCCTGGTGCGGACCCGTGGCCCCTTCCGGTCCGCGAGCAGCGTGGCCGGTCGCAGCACGGGTCCCGACCAGACGGCTTCCGTCTTGATCTCCGGGTCGAGGCGGAACGGGCCGAGCTGTGGCAGCCCGAGGTCGATCGCGTAGGAGAGGTCGTCGGAGGCGAAACCGAGGCGCAGCGCGACCGGCGCCTCGCCCCGCGCCCCGGCGAAGAGCGCCGAGCGCATGCCGCCCTCCTGGGCGAGCGAGGAGAGCGCGCCGTGCTGCACGAGCTCGGCGAGCATCCGCAGCGCGCGGTAGAAGCTCGTCTTGCCGCTGCCGTTGGCTCCCGTGACGACGGTGAGGGCGTCGAGCTCGGTGACCAGGTACTGGATCGAGCGGTAGTTCTCGATGGCGATGGTCCGGAGCACGGGACCGACGGTAGCGGCGGCCGGGGACACCTGGGCCGAGCGGGCGTGAGGGACCTCGTTCGCGGCCCCCGCCGAGTTGCCGAGCGTCGGCACCAGGAGAAGGCTGGAGAGCGACGCCAGGAGGCGCAGATGACCATCGAGCGCATGATCAGGACCGCACAGGCCGTCACCGCAGCGGGGCGAGGGATCCTCGCCGCCGACGAGAGCAGCCCCACGATCGCCAAGCGGCTGGCCACGATCGGGGTGGAGTCGACCCAGGACACGCGCCGCTCCTATCGTGAGATCCTCGCGACCACCGCGGGTCTCGGGGAGTTCATCGGCGGGGTGATCCTCTTCGACGAGACGCTGCGCCAGCAGACGTCCGACGGAACCTCATTCGCCGAGGCGTTCGGTCGGCAGGGCATCGTTCCCGGGATCAAGGTCGACGGCGGCACCCGTCCGCTCGCCGGCTCTCCTGCGGAGGTCGTGACGGAGGGGCTCGACGGCCTGCGTGACCGGCTGGCCGAGTACGAGGGTCTCGGTGCCCGGTTCGCCAAGTGGCGCGCCGTGATCCGGATCGGCCCCGGGATGCCGTCCCCGGCCTGCGTCCAGGCGAACGCGCATGCGCTCGCCCGCTACGCGGCGCTGGCCCAGGAGATCGGCCTCACGCCGATCGTCGAGCCCGAGGTCCTGATGGACGGCGCGCACGACCTCGCCACCTGTGCGCGCGTGACCGAGGGTGTGCTGCGGGAGGTCTACGCACAGCTCGCCGCCCAGCACGTCGTGCTCGAGGCGACGCTGCTCAAGCCGAACATGGTCCTTCCGGGAACGGACTGCCCGGACCAGGTGAGCGACGCGGAGATCGCCAAGGCGACCCTCGCGGTGCTGCGCCGGACGGTCCCGGCCGCGGTGCCGGGCATCGTCTTCCTCTCCGGCGGGCAGAGCGACCGGCAGGCGACCGCCCGGCTCGACGCGATCAACCGGCGCGGTGCCCAGCCGTGGGAGCTGAGCTTCTCCTTCGGTCGTGCCCTGCAGGCTCCTGTGCTGCAGGCGTGGGCCGGCGACGAGGAGCGGCGGGACGAGGCCAGGGCCGCGCTGCTGCAGCGCGCGCGTCTCACGGCCGCCGCCCGCCGCGGCTCCTACAGCCCCGACATGGAGACCTGAGCCGTCAGGTCACACCAGGTCGCGGCGGCGGAAACCGACGAAGCCGACGACCCCGAGACCGAGGGCGACGAGCAGCAGCCAGAGCGGTCCCGACCAGTCCGGCTGCGCCGCGGTGACGTTCGGCACGTGCCACAGCGGGCTGATGCCGAGGATCCAGTCCCACAGGTTGAAGAGCGGCCCGAGGATCGTCAGCGCGAAGGACAGCACGATCGCGAACCATGCGACTGCCCGGATCGCAGGCACGGCGCCGACCGTCGCGAGGGCGATACCGACGAGCACCCAGACGGCCGGGACCGCGGTCGCCGCCTCGCGCAGGACGTCGACGGCCCGGACCTGGTCGCTCCGGGCGGCCGCGGTCAGGCCGATCACCCCACCACCGAGCAGCAGCGCGATCGCCGGCCCGGCGAAGGCGATGACGGCATGGCTCGCGAGGACCCGCCCGCGCCTGACGGATCCGGCCAGCAGCGGGTCGAGCCGCAGCTCGTCCTCCTCGACGCGGACCCGCATCATCACCTGCACCCCGTAGACCGCGGCGATGAGCCCGACGAGCCGGACGATCGTCACGAGGAACTCGAAGATCAGGCCACCCGTCGTCGCGCCCCCGGACGCGATCACCTGGGCGATCCCGGGGTTCTGCACGAAGAGCTCGCCGACGGTCGTCGCCAGGAAGCCGAAGACCACGCCGAGCACGGCGAAGGCGATCGTCCAGGTGATCATCGAGCCCCGCTGCAGCCGGAACGCGAGGCCCCAGGTGGTCACCACCCCCCGGCCGCGGGCGGGCCCCGGCCTCGGCGCGAGCAGGCCCATGCCGAGGTCGCGCCGGGACTGGAGCACCGATGCTGCGATCACCCCGAGCACGGCGAGCGCGACGCAGGCGAGCATCGGGCGCCAGTCGTTGGCAGCTGCCGGTTTCACCTGCTCCGTCCAGCCGAGCGGCGTCAGCCAGATCGTCCAGCCGGGTGCCCCGCTCGTGTCGATGTAGCCGCGGGCGATGAACGCCACCCCGAGCACGCCGACGGCCAGCGAGCTCGCGGTCCTCGCCTCCGAGCCGATCTGCACGGTCACCGCGGCGATCCCCGCGAACATCAGACCCGAGGCCGTGAAGGTGGCCGCGAGCGTGATCGAGTCCACGGCGCCGCCCCCGAAGGCGATCGTGACGAGCGAGGCGACGACGCCGAGCAGGACGGCGGCGATCCCCGCCATCGCCACCGCGACGACGAGCCGCGCGTTGCGCCCGACCACGCCGGAGGCGATGAGCTCGGCCTGGCCGGAGTCCTCGTGGGCGCGGCTGTTGCGCACCACGATCCCGATCGCCATCAGCCCGGCGAAGAACGCCCCGAGGGCACCGGCGCGCCAGGCGTTGAAGCCGTCGGCTGTCCTCAGCTCGCGCGCCGGGCCGAAGATGAGGCTGAACGCCGGGTTGCCCTCCACGGTCATGGCGAGCGCGGTGCGGCTCGCCGTGTCCGGGAACACCCAGCCGTAGGCCAGGACCGAGCTGACGGACAGCGCCGTGATGAGCCCGACCCACGGGGCGATGCGTCGGGCGTCCTGGTGCAGGGAGACGCGCAGCAGCGGGCGGACGCCGGTCAGCGTGCCCGTCATCGCCGCCGCCGGTGGACCGCGTGGCGGTGCGGGCTCGGCTGCTCGGGGTCGTCGCCTGCTTCGTCGTCGCCGTAGGCGCGCAGGAAGAGGTCGCTCAGCGAGGGCGGGGCGACGGTGAGCTCGGTGATGCCGAAGCGGCTGAGGGTCGCCATGGCGTCGTTGACCTGGTTGCGCTCGACGGAGGCAGTGAGCACGGCTCCGTCGAGCGTGCCGTCCTGGACGGGCACCAGTCCGGCGAGGTCGGCCGGCGGACTCGCCAGGACGGCCCGGATGCTGGTGCGCGTGTGCGCCCGCAGCGTGTCGAGCGAGCCGGTCTCCACGATCCGGCCCTCGCGGATGATGCTCACACGGTCGGCCAGCGACTCGGCCTCGCTGAGGATGTGGCTGGAGAGCAGGACGCTACGGCCCTTGGCCTTCTCGGCCCGGATCTCCGCTTGGAAGACCTCCTCCATCAGCGGGTCGAGGCCGGAGGTCGGCTCGTCGAGGATGAGCAGCTCGACGTCGGAGGCGAGGGCAGCGACGATCGCGACCTTCTGCTTGTTGCCCTTGGAGTACTGGCGCCCCCGCTTGGTCGGGTCCAGCTCGAAGCGCTCGACGAGCTCGGCCCGCCGGGTCTCGTCCAGGCCGCCGCGCAGGTGCCCGAGCAGGTCGATCGCCTCGCCGCCGGTGAGGGAGGGCCAGAGGCTCACGTCGCCCGGGACGTAGGCGAGACGTCGGTGCAGGGCGACGACGTCGTGCCACGGGTCCTGGCCGAGAACGCTGACCCGGCCGCCGTCGGCGCGGAGCAGGCCGAGCAGGATGCGGATCGTCGTCGACTTGCCGGCGCCGTTGGGGCCGAGGAAGGCGTGCACCTCGCCCTGCACGACCTCGAGGTCGAGACCGCGCAGGGCTCGGAAAGATCCGTAGGACTTGATCAGGCCGTCGATGGAGATCACAGGGTCCACGAGCCCGACCCTACGCGCCCGATCATGGTCGGGACGGCTCCCGGAGGCCCGGTCGAGGGGGCTCGCTCAGGCCAGGGAGACGATCATCTTCCCGGTGTTCTCCCCGCGCAGCAGGCCGAGGAAGGCCTCCGGCGCGTTCTCCAGCCCGTGCACCGTCGTCTGGTCGACGCGGACGGCGCCCGTGGCGAGCCAGCCCGCCATCGTCTGGGCGTACTCGCCGGCCAGGTGCTGGTAGCTGCTCACGAGGAAGCCCCGCAGGGTGAGCTCCTTGCCGATGGCCTGCGCGAGGTTGCGCGGGGCCGTGGGGGCCTCGGTGCTGTTGTACTGGCTGATCGCCCCGCACATCGCGACGCGTCCACCGCGGCGCAGCGAGCCGATGGCCGCCTCGAGGTGCTCCCCGCCGACGTTGTCGAAGTACACGTCGATCCCCTCGGGCGCTGCGGCGGCCAGCTGCTCGGCGACGGAGCCGTCGTGGTAGTCGAAGGCGGCGTCGAAGCCGAGCCGGAGCAGGTGCTCGACCTTGGCCGCCGAGCCGGCGCTGCCGATGACGCGGGCGGCTCCGCGCTGCTTCGCGATCTGGCCGGCGAGGCTCCCGACGGCGCCGGCCGCACCGGAGACGAAGACGGTGTCACCGGGCTGCACACCGGCGACGGCGGTGAGCCCGGCCCAGGCGGTCAGGCCCGTCATGCCGAGCGCGCCGAGGTAGGCGTCGGCCGGGGCGAGGGAGGTGTCGACGACGCGCGTCGCGGCGGCGTCGACGACGGCGTCCGCCCGCCAGCCGAGCCCGTGGACGACGATGTCGCCGACGGCGCGGTCGGCCGAGCGGGAGGCGATGACCTCGCCGACCGCCCCGCCCTCGAGCGGCTGGTCGAGCTGGAACGGCGGGGTGTAGGACCTCACGTCGTTCATCCGGCCGCGCATGTAGGGGTCGACGCTCATCGCGGTGTTGCGCACGAGCACCTGGCCCTCGGCGAGCTCGGGGAGCTCTGCCTCGACGAGCCGGAAGTTCTCGGCCGTCGGCCAGCCCTGGGGCCGTGAGGCGAGGTGGATCTGACGGGTGGTGCTCATGCGTCCTCCTGGGCTGCCTGTCGGCAACGTCGTGGGACCGTTCCGGGTCGGAACGGCTCCCGTGGGTGCGGGTGGTGGTGGTGGCGGATGCCGCGGGTCAGGGCTGCGGGACGATCTCGGCGAGCGCGCTGCGCAGGCGGTCGAGCGTGCTGCGCAGGCCGTCGAGCTCGGCGGGGCTCAGCCCGGTCGCCTCGGCGAGGCGCGCCGGGATGCCGGCGGCCCTGGCCTGCATGTCGCGTCCGGCCGACGTCAGGTGGATGTCGACGCGTCGCTCGTCCGCCTGCCGTCGTCGACGTTCGACGAGGCCCTGGCCCTCGAGCCGCTTGAGCAGCGGAGACAGGGTGCCCGTGTCGAGGTCGAGCGCCGTGCACAGCTCGCCCACGCCGCGACCGTCCTGCTCCCACAGGGCCATCAGGACGAGGTACTGCGGGTAGGTGAGGCCGAGGTCCTCGAGCAGGCCGCGATAGGCCGCGGTGGTCGCTCGCGAGGCCGAGTGCAGGGCGAAGCACACCTGGGCGTGCAGGCTCTGGCTCGTCGTCACCCGAGAAATGTAGGGCACAACTAGATTGTGCACAACTCAATTGTGCTCCGAACCCACCCGGGTGGCCGCCCGCTGCTGCCTATGCCGTGAGGAGCCCGCCGGTGACCCAGGTGCGGATCGCGACGACGTCCTGCGGGCGCAGGTCCATCCGGGCGCCGCGGCACAGCCCGATGACGTGGTCGGCCCACGTCTCGGCGATCACCTTGGCCGTCGGCGCCGTGGTGAGGTCGAGGCCCGCGTAGAGGATCCCGGAGATGACCGTGTTGACCGAGGTGCGACCGATCTGCGCGCCCGTGGCCTGGCAGGCGTCGCGGACCCGTCGCGCCGTCTCGGGCCGGACGAAGCCGGTCGCCTTGACGTCCGTGGCGAGGACCTCGAGCAGGGTGCGGTAGTGGTCGGCCGGCAGGTTCGGGATCTCGGTCACGTCGACCACCTGACGCTGCAGGGGAGGCAGGTCCACCGGCTCGAGGCCGGGGAGGTCGGTCTCGCTGAACCGCTTCGGGTCCCAGACGAAGCCCGGGGCCGGCTTGGTCGCCCAGCGCAGCTCGGGTGCGGCGTCGGAGAGCCAGGCGAAGAAGCCGCCGGCGCCCTCCCAGTCGGAGGTCGGCAGGCTCGGGTCGGACTTGTGCGCGGCGTTGGCGACCTCGCCACCCTTGAGCGGTCGGTCGGCGCCGCGGACCAGGCGCAGGACGGCGCGGCGTGCGGCGGCACTCGCGGCGGGCGCGGGCTCGCCTGCCTTCGTCGGCGCCGCAGGGGCCTCCCTGACCGCGCTGCCCCTCGGCTCGGCCGATCCGTTGGCCCGTGAGCCGGAGGACGTCTTCGCGCCGCCGGACCGCTTCGTGGCAGCGGCGCCCTTCTCGGCGGGGACCTTCTCCGCTGCGCGCGGGGCGGGAGGGGTCGGCCCCTCGAGCGAGGGCTCGTCGGCGCCCATGACGAGCTCGGTGAGCTGGTCGGCCGTGATGACCGTGTCCGCGACCGCGCGGTAGGCGCCGGCGGCGGGGCCGGCGGTGACGATCGTGACCCGGCGGTCGGCCGCGCGGCAGCGCAGCGCCAGCGGGGTGAAGTCGGCGTCGGCGGAGAGGATGACGAACTCGTCGTAGCGCGTCGTGGCGCCGAGCGCGTCGACGGCGTCGAGCACGAGGTTGATGTCCGCGCTGCTCTTCCCCTGCTGGGTGAGCGACGGGCAGTCCACGACGCTGAAGCCGGCCCGCGTGAAGTTGGGCCGGAACTGCGAGAACGCCGACGGGTTGAGGTAGCAGGCGCGGACCAGGAACCGCCGGGTGAACTCGCCGTCGTCGTCGAGCCCTGTCTCCAGGGCGCTCAGCCAGGTGCCGGGTGAGCCGGCGAAGGCCTCGGCAGCCACCGGGTCCAGGCGCTTGAGCCCGAGGTACACGTTGTCGAAGTCGACGAACAGGGCGCAGCGCAGGCGACGGGGTCCTTCGGTGGTCTCGGTGGTCACCTGGTCATCCTCCACCCCGCTGCCCCCAGGTGCGGGATCCCCGGGGCCCGGCTCAGGTCCCGGCCGACGGTTCCGGCGCTCCTGCTTCAGACGTGAGGCCGGTCCGGAGCAGCGCGAGCGTGCGGTCCAGCACGGTCTCGACCGCCACGCCCGCGAGGACCGATCTGGACGCGGCCTGCACGGTTCCCATCACGAGGGTTGCCGTGAGCGTCGGCTCGGGGATGCCGAGCTCCTCCAGCGCGGTGTGGAGCGGGTCGAGCAAGCCGTCGTGCAGCTCGGCGAGTCGCGCCGCGCACTCGTCGGGCAGCGGGGCGTGGGCGAGGCTCGCCAGGGCGCGGTGCGTCGGGTCCGTCGCGAGGGCGAGCGCCGACCGTACGTAGCTCTCGACCCGGTCCAGGGGGCCCGCTCCGACGGCGGTGCGGGCGGAGAGCTCGTCGAGGGCCCGGGGCATCGCGTCCTCGACGAGCGCGGCGACCAGGGCGGGGGTCGAGTCGAAGTACTGGTAGACGCTCGAGCGGGCCAGGCCCGCGGCGGCGCCGCCCCCGCCCCGGCTCAGCGCGTCGAGGCCGTCGTCGGCGAGGATCTCGGCCGCGGCGGCGAGCAGGGATGCCCGGCGTCGCCGGTGGTGCTCGGCGACGGTCGGCGCGTCGATCTTCGGCATCGCACTCCCGCAGGTCGGTCGGCTGCCATGACTTGTTATCGACACGTGTGTCGATATGATGCCGACATGAACGTCGATAACTCTACCTCGTCCGACCAGGACGACCCCACTCCGGCCGGATCCTCGACGCCCGCGCCGGCGGGCCGATGGTGGGCCCTGGCGACCGTGGCCCTCGGCATCTCGCTGATCATCATGGACGCCACGATCGTCAACGTCGCGCTCCCGGTGATCATCAGCGACGTCGGTCTGACGTCCACCCAGGCCGAGTGGATGAACGCCGTGTACTCGCTGATGTTCGCCGCGCTGCTGCTCACCGTCGGGCGCATCGGAGACCTCTACGGCCGACGACGGCTCTTCGCCGTCGGCATGTCGGTCTTCGTCGTCGCGAGCGTCGTCGCGGGTGCCTCGGGCTCCGGCGCGGCGCTCATCAGCGCCCGGCTCGTCCAGGGGGTCGGTGCCGCCATGATCCTTCCGGCGACGCTCTCGACGGTGAACGCCGTGTTCCGGGGACGCGAGCGGGCCATCGCCTTCGCGGTCTGGGGGTCGACGATCGGCGGCATGGCCGCTGTCGGTCCGCTCGTCGGAGGCTGGCTGACGACGGACGTGTCCTGGCGGTGGGCGTTCTGGCTCAGCGTGCCGGTGGGCCTGCTCGTGCTCGCCGGGATCGTCCGGTACGTCCCGGAGACCAAGGACGAGACGACGCCGCCCGGTCTGGACGTTCGGGGCGTGCTGCTCTCCGCCGCAGGCATGGGTGCGATCGTCTTCGCCCTCATCGAGAGCCAGGCCTACGGGTGGTGGCGGCAGGGCTCGGGTGCCCTCTCCCCGGTGCCCTTCTCCCTGGTGGCGGGGCTGGCGCTCATGGCGGCGTTCGTCGCCGTGCAGTCCTCCCGGGCCCGTGCGGGCCGGGTGGTGCTCGTCGACCTCCGGCTGCTCGGGATCCGATCGTTCCGCTACGGATCGATCGCCGCCCTCGTCGTCGCCCTCGGTGAGTTCGGCCTGATCTTCACCCTCCCGCTCGTCCTCCAGAACGCCCTCGGCTACTCCGCGCTCGGCACCGGTCGGCTGATCGTCTGCCTGGCGTTCGGGACGTTCCTCATCTCGGCGATGACCCCGGAGCTGACCTCGCGGTTCGGTGGGCGTGCCGTCGTCCGACTCGGCCTCGCCCTCGAGGCGCTGGCGGTCGCGGGCCTGGCAGTGACCCTGTCCGCCCAGATCAGCGGATGGCTGATCGCCGCGTGGCTCTTCACCTACGGTGCGGGCGTCGGGATGGCGACCGCGCAGCTGACCAGCGTGATCCTCGCCGAGGTCCCGGTCGACGAGTCGGGGCAGGCCTCTGGCCTGCAGAGCACCTTCCGCCAGCTGGGCTCGGCGCTCGGGGTCGCCGTCCTCGGCACGGTGCTGCTGACCACGCTCGGCTCGGCCACGACCACCGATCTCGCCGACGCCGGCATCCCCGCTGCGCAGAGCGCGCAGGTCGTGGCAGCGGTCACCGGCTCGGCCGGGGCGGCGATCCCCGGACTTCGTGCGGAGCCGGCCACGGCCGTCGCCGGGGACGCCGCCGCCTCAGCGATGATCCGCGCGAGCAGGGTGACCACCGGTGGCGCAGCTGCCGTCATCGCCCTGGGTCTTGCGGCGACGCTGGCCCTCCCGTTCGTCCCCCCGACCCCTCGGGCTCCGCGGGCGCCCCGGGCGCCTCGGGCGACTCGGGCACCGAGGGAGGAGCGAGCTCGACGAGGTGGTCGCCGAACCACCGCGCCTCCCTCGGATCGTGGGTGATCAGCAGGGTCGTGCGGGAGGCGCACCGGTCGCGGACATAGGTCATCAGCAGTCCGCGGCCGGCGGCATCGAGCCCCTTGAAGGGCTCGTCGAGCACGACGAGACTCGCGGGGGCCATCAGCGCGCGGACGATCGCGACCCGGCGCCGCTGGCCGCCGGAGAGCTCGCGTACCGGTTGGGCACGGGACTCCGCGTCCAGCCCGACCGCCTCGAGCTCGGCGTCGACCGCAGCGACCGAGGTCCGGCGGTCGAGCACGAGCAGCACGTTGGCGGCGGCGGTGAGCTGCTCGCACAGCCGGTCCTCCTGGAAGACGGCGGCGCGCGTCACGCCGCCGAGACCGTGGATCCTGCCCGCATCGGGCCGGGCCAGGCCGAGGAGGAGCCGGGCGAGGGTCGTCTTGCCCACGCCGTTGGGTCCCATCACGGTGGTGACCTGGTGCTCGGGGAGGTCGAGGTCGACCGAGTCCAGGACCAGCCGCTCGCCGTAGCTCTTGCTCACCCCGCGCAGGCTGATCATCGGGCCCGCCCCCGTGCCATGCGGCGTTCACCCCGGGTGAGCGCCAGCAGCACGAGGCGCTCGAACCCGTAGCTGAGCGCGACGACGACGACCGTCCAGGCGAAGAGGTCGGCGCTGCTGAGGAAGATCTTGGCCTGGTAGAGCTGCTCGCCGATGCTGCCCTGGGGAAGCCCGATCACCTCGGCAGCGATACCGCTCTTCCACGCGAGCCCCACCCCGATCTTGCAGCCGGCGACGACGAAGGGAAGCACTGAGGGGATGTCGATCGCCGCGAGCCGGCGCAGCCGCGGGACCCGGAACACCGTCGCGACCTCGAGCAAGGAGCGGTCGCGGCGACGGATGCCCTCCAGCACGTTGGTGTAGATGATCGGCAGCACCATGAGGAAGCTGATGACGAAGGCCAGCTGACCGCTTCCCGTCCACATCAGCACCAGGATGATGAAGCTGACGACCGGCGTGCTGCGCACGGCGGCGAGCAGCGGCGTGAGCAGCGTGTCGACCAGGGCGACGGTCTGGGCCAGTGCGGCAGCGAGGATCCCGACGAGGGTCGCGGCCAGGAAGCCCGCGCCGATCCGCAGCAGCGAGTGGGCGACCGTCCCCCAGAACCCCGTCGTGACGACGAGCTCGCCGAGCCGGGCGATCGTGCCGCCAGGAGAGGCGAGCAGGATCTGCTGGTCGATCGTGCTCGCGGCGATCTGCCACACGACGAGCCAGAAGGCCAGGGCGAGCGTGATCCGCGCCAGACCCCGGCGCCGGGTGCTGACCGGTCCGTCAGCCTCCGTAGTAGAAGTCATCGCCCGGCAGGCTTCCGCCGACCGAGGCGGGCGCGGCGTCGAAGAGCACCGTCAGGTAGCCGCCGAGGCCCTTCTTCATCTCTGCGCCGGCGATGTAGGTGATGTGGCTGGCCGGGATCGCGGTGACGGCGATCGGTGCCGCCGGGACGATCCCCGCCGCGACGATCAGCGGCGCCGCCTGCTCCGGGTGGGAGTTCGTGAAGTCGGTCGACGCCTGGTAGTCCGCGAGGAGCTGCGTGAAGGCTTCGGGGTGCTCGGTGACGAACTGCGTGCGGACCACGAGCACACCGGTGACCATCATCGAGTCCGGGGCGACCTTCGCCCACTCGTCCGAGAGGCTCAGGGCCGTCCGGACGGCGGGGTTCTTGGACTTCACGATCGTCACGTAGGGCTGGGGGAGCACGCCGATGGCGCCCGGCTCGGAGGCGAGCAGCGCCGTCACCTCGGTGGCCTCGCTCTTGTACTCGATGGTCACGTCCGTCGCCGGGTCGAGGCCGCTCTTCGTCAGGAGGTAGTCCAGGACGTACTCCGGCGAGGCGCCCTTGCCGGTGGAGTAGATCGTCCGGCCCTTGAGGTCGGCGACCGAGTGGATCGTGTCCCCGGCCTCGACGACCTCGAGCATGCCGAGCGTGTTGATCGCCGCGACCTGGACCTGCGCCCCGTCGGCCGTCTTCGTCTTGGCGTAGAGCACCGCCGCGAGGTTCGCGGGCACGAGGGCGACGTCCGCCTTGCCCTGCACGACGAGCGGCACGACCTCGTCCGGCGTCCCGTAGACGGTGACCTGGTAGTCCTCGGCCGCGGTTCCGGCCGTCGCCTCCTGCATGAGTCCGACCAGGCCCATCGTGGTCGGGCCCTTGAGCGAGGCGATCCGGATCGTCGTCGGCTCGGCCGTCGCTGTCGCCGTCGAGGTGACCGTCGTGGAGGTGGTGGCCGACGGGACGGTGGCGTTCGCCGTCGAGCCGCAGCCGGCCAGCAGGCCGAGCAGGACGGCGGCGGCGGCGAGGACGGGACGCTTCACATGAGCTCCTTGGTGGTGGGCATGCCGGCCAGCGCGACCGATCGGGCCACGTCCGGGCACGCCGGCTTGACGAACTGCTCGTACGAGGTGTGCAGCAGGTGGTGGGCGACCTCGGAGTTGGGCTCGCCGTAGAACTCGTCGTAGAGCCGGAGGATGTCCGGGTTCTCCTGCGACTTGCGGAACGTCGAGATCTTGTCGATGTCCACCAGGACCTTCTGGCGGGTGGCCGTCTCGCCGACGGCGGTGGGCATCGGGTGCCCGGCGCCGTTGACGCAGCCGCCGGGGCAGGCCATGACCTCGACGAGGTCGTAGCCGACGTCCTCGCCCGCGATGATCCGCTTGACCAGCGGCTCGGCGTTGTTCAGCCCGGAGATGACGGCGACACGGACCGTCGTGCCGGCGGCCGAGATCTTCGCCTCCTTGACGCCGTCCAGCCCACGCACCGCGTGGAACTCCAGGTGCTTGACGAGCGGGATCCCGGTGAGCTTCTCCACCGCCATCCGCAGGGAGGCCTCCGCGACCCCGCCCGAGGCGCCGAAGAGCACACCGGCACCGCTGACCCGCGAGTACGGGGCGTCGAACTCACCCGGCGTGATGTCCTGGGGCTCCAGGCGCAGCATCTGGATCATCTCGAGGAACTCGGTGGTGGTCAGGACAGAGTCGACGTCCCGGATGCCGTCGGGGGCGAACTCGGGCCGGGCGGCCTCGAACTTCTTGGCGAGGCACGGCACGATCGAGACCACGTGCAGGTCGTCCAGGCTGATCTCGGCCATCTGCGCGAAGTGGTTCTTCACGGTCGTGCCCATCATCTGCTGCGGGGACTTGCAGCTCGACAGGTGCGGGATCATCTCCGGCCAGCGCCGTTCGACCAGGTTGACCCAGCCGGGGCAGCAGGACGTGAAGTGCGGGAGCACCCCGCCGTTGGTGACCCGGCCGAGGAACTCGGTGGTCTCCTCCATGATCGTGAGGTCAGCGGCGAAGGAGAAGTCGAAGACCTTGTCGAAACCGACCTGCCGCATGAGACCGGCGATGAAGGCCGACGCATCGGCCACGTCGAGGCCGTACTCCTTGGCGATGACGCTGCGCACGGCCGGCGCGACGAATCCGACGACGACCTTGCTCGGGTCGTTGATCGCCGTGAACACCTTGCCGCGCTCGCGGACGTAGTCCAGCGCCCCGGTGGGACAGGCGCGCACGCACTGGCCGCAGGAGACGCAGTCGGTCAGGCCGAGCGGTTGGCCGTTGGAGGTGCCGACGCGCATCTGGCCGTTCGAGAACTGGAACGCGAGGACCCCGGGGCCCTCGATCTCGGCGCAGGCCGCGACGCAGCGACCGCAGGAGATGCACTTGTTGTCGTCGCGGATGATGAACGGGTGGTCGCGCACGACCGGTGAGTAGGGCCGCACGTGCAGCGGCGCGTGGAAGACCACCTCGTGGTCGGTCGCGGTCTCGCGCAGCGCGCAGGAGTTCTGCTTGCTGCACCCGCACTCGAGGCAGCGTGCAGCCTCGGCCCGTGCCTCGGCCTCGGTCAGGCCCGTCTCGATCTCGACGAAGCTGCCGACCCGCTCGGCGGGCTCCAGCTCGTGCATCCTCGCCCGCTTGAGGCGGGGGATGTTCGCGAACTCGCCCCGCGAGAGGTCCTCGAGCGAGCCGCGGCTGCAGGAGTAGTCCTCCTGGCTCGGGCGGACGTAGCCCTTGACCATGAACTCGTCGATGGCCATCGCAGCGCGCCGGCCGGCCGACACGGCCTGGATGACCGTGGCGGGGCCGGTGACGCAGTCGCCGCCGGCGAAGATCTTCGACTCCGAGGACTGCATCGTGAAGCCGTCGACGTCGATGTCGCCCCACTTGTTCAGGCGCACGGGGAGGTCGTTGTAGAGGAAGCCGGTGTCGGTCGACTGACCGATCGCGCCGATGATCGTGTCGGCCTCGATGATGAAGTCGCTCCCCTCGACCGGCAGCGGGCGCCGACGGCCGGAGCGGTCGGGCTCGCCGAGCTCCATCGTCATGCAGTGCAGCTGCTTGCGGCCGCCCTCAGCGGTGATCCTCTCGGGGGAGGTGAGGAAGACCATCTCGATGCCCTCACGCAGGGCCTCGGTGACCTCGTACGGCTGGGCGGGCATCTCGTCGCGGGTGCGTCGGTAGACGATCTTGACGTGCTCGGCGCCGTTGCGCAGCGCGGTGCGGGCGCAGTCGATCGCGGTGTTGCCGCCACCGATGACCACGACGGTGTCGCCGAGCGGGATCTCGATGTGCTTGGTGACCTGCTCCAGGTACTGGATGCCCAGCCACACGCCCTCGAGGTTCTCGCCGTCGATGCGCAGCGGGCTCGCCTGCCAGGAACCGATCGCCAGGTAGACGGCGTCGAAGTCCCGCTTGAGGTCCTCCAGGTTGAGGTGCTGGCCGAGCGCCTTGCGCGTGACGATCTCGACACCCATCGACTGGATGATCCCGATCTCCTCGTCGAGGGTCTTCTTCGGCAGGCGGTACTCCGGGATGCCGTAGCGCATCATGCCGCCGGCGTGGCTGCGACGCTCGAAGACGGTGACGTCATGGCCGGCCAGGGCGCTGTAGAACGCGGCGGACAGGCCGGAGGGGCCCGCGCCGACGATCGCCAGGCGTTTGCCGGTCGGCTCGCCGACCCGTGGGATCCACGGCTGGTCGCGCGCCATGTCCCAGTCGGCGGCGAAGCGCTTGACGTGGTTGATGGCGATCGGCTCGTCCTTGAGGCTGCGGCGGCACTCCGACTCGCAGGGATGCGGGCAGACCCGGCCGCAGACCGACGGGAACGGGTTGCGGTCCTTGATGACCCGGATCGCTGCCTCGTAGTTCCCGTCGGCCACATGCTTGAGGTAGGTCTGGATGTCGATGTTGGCCGGGCAGGTCTGCACGCAGGGTGCGACGCAGTCGGCGTTGTGATCGCAGAGCAGCTGCTCCAGGCGGACCTTGCGGTAGGCCTCCAGGCGCGGGGTGTGGGTGGTGATGACCATCCCGGCTTTGGCCGGAGTCAGGCAGGACTTCACGTCCGTCGGCTTGCCCTCGCCGACCTCCACGACGCACAGGCCGCAGTTGCCGTTGGACCGGTCGAGGCGGATGTCCTGGCACAGGGACGGCACCTTGACGCCCGCCTGCTGGGCAGCCTCGAGGATCGTCAGGCCGTCACGGACCTGGACCTCGCGGCCGTTCACCGTGATGGCGAAGTACTCGTTCTGCGAGATTTTGCGCACGTCAAGACCCCCGTCGGTCCTAGCCTCGGGCGCAACGCCGACCTGCGAGGCTCCCCCGCATCCGCGAACGACGGTGCCGGCGATGGGCTCCTGTCTGAAGGGTAGGAGCGGGCCGACGGCATGTCCTCGGACTTCTGGCCTAGGTGGGCGCTGTGCGCCCGCCGCCGGGTGGGGGATCCGGGTCAACGCCTGCTGAGCGCCCCGACGAACGTCGGCGGCCCGGTCGTCGCGGCTAGGACGTCACGCCGTCGACGTAGAGCCACCGTCCGCCCTCGCGTACGAACCGGCTGACCTCGTGCTGGCTGCCGGCGCCACCAGGGGAACGGAAGTACGCCCGGAACTCCACGGTGCCCGACCCGTCGAGCAGCCCACCCCGGGAGGTCGCGAGGAGGTCGAGGCGGTACCACCTCAGCTCGGGGTCGAGCTCGAGGTCGGCCGGGCGGGTGCCGGGGTGCCACGTCCGCCGGACGTGCGCGACGTCCCCCAGGGCGTACGCGCTGAACCGTGAGCGCATGAGCGCTTCGGCGGTGGCGGCGGTCGACTCGCCCCGGTGCAACGGGCCGCAGCACTCGTCGTACGGCATGCCGCTCAGGCAGGGGCAGGCGGTGGGAGTCACCGGAGAAGTATCCGGCTACGCCGCGGCCGGTCCCGCCCGGCCGGGTCCGCGCAGCAGGCGGACCAACGACATGGCCGAGACCACGGCCCAGACCCCCTCGAGGAGGAGGAAGCCCCACTGGCGACCGAGGGCGGCGTCGATCGCGAGCACCGTCGACCCCGCCAGGTTCAGCAGGATGTACCTCAGGGAGGTGGGCGTCGTCCGCCCCGCCTGCGTGAGGACGAACGGCACGAGGATGAGCAGCGATGCGGTGATCTGGACGGCGGGGTGCATGTCTCTCCCGAGGGCGTCGTCTTGGCAGGCCGGGTACGGCGCGTCTCGTCCGGGGCGACGCTGCTGCGTCGGGCCGCTCCCAGCATGGCAGCCGGGACGATGGTCGCTGTCGCCGGGCCGGGCGGCGGCGCGAGGATGAGAGGTCGGCAGAGGGGGGCACGGCCATGGTCGTCGGACGAGGCGACCGGCTCGCCGTCGGGGCCGTCGCGTTCGCGGGACTCCTCGCCGTGCCCGTGATCCGCGGCAGGCTGCTGCGCTGGGGAGCGAGCGCGCTCGAGGCCTCAGCACCTCTCGCCGGGGACGAGGTCCTTGCCGGGGCCGACCTGGTCGCGACCCGGGCGATCTCCATCGACGCGCGCGCGTCGGACGTGTGGCCGTGGATCGCACAGCTCGGGCAGGGGCGTGGCGGCCTGTACAGCTACGACGCGCTCGAGAACCTGGTGGGCTGCGAGATCCACAGCAGCCGGCAGGTCGTCGCCGAGTGGCAGGACGTCGCGGCGGGCGACGAGGTGCGCCTGCACCCCGACATCGCCCTCACCGTCGCGTCGGTCGACCCCGGCCGGGCGCTGGTCCTGTCCGGTGCCGTCGCCGGCGGGTCAGCGCCCCCGCCCTACGACTTCACCTGGGCGTTCGTCGTCCAGGACGCGCCTGACGGCACCGCCCGGCTCCTCGTCCGGGAGCGCTACGCCTACCTCCGGCGCTCGGCTGCGCCGCTCATCGAGGTCGTCTCCGTCGTGAGCTGGTTCATGAGCCAGCGGATGCTGCGCGGGATCAAGGAACGCGCCGAGCGGACGGGGGCCGGTCAGCCGCCGGCGACCGGTCTGGCGTAGACCCGGTACACCGTGTCGCGCGCGAACCCCTCCGACTCGTAGAGCGCCTGTGCGCTGCTGTTGCCGTGCGCGGTCTCCAGGGTGACGGACACGGCGCCGGCGAGGGCGGCCCTGTCGCACACGTCGCGCAGCAGACTGCGTCCGACGCCCGCACCACGGGAGGCGGGATCGACGAAGAGGTCGCCCAGCGTCCACACGGGTGCCAGGTCCAGCGACGAGAGCGTGGGGAAGGCCTGGGCAAGGCCGACGGCACGGCCGTCCAGCTCGCCGAGCAGGATGACGCTGTCCTGGGTGCTCAGCCGCTCGGCGAGGAAGGCCTCCACCTGCGGCGGTGGCGCGTGCACCTCGTAGAAGTCGAGGTAGCCGGTGAAGAGGGTGAGGACGGCCGGCAGGTCGTCCGCGCCGGCCCTTCGCACGAGGAGGGTCATGTCGTGATCGTGGCACGCGACCGGTCGAGTCGGCGAGAGAGCCGCTGCCAGAATCGTTGCGATCATGGAGAAATCTCGCGGAATTGGGTGTAGAAGGGCCATCTGACCACTGAATCGGTTGCCAGGGGGCCGGATGGCCGATTGACTGTCCGCAGTCGACTGCGGACTCGGCGGTCGGCCGGATCCCGGACAGGAGCCTGAGGTGGCACGGCACGGCGCGGGTGGTGGATCGGTCGATCTCGTGCTGCGCGGCGGGCCGGTGCTCACCTGCGACGCCGCGGGGACGCGCGCCTCGGCCGTCGCGGTGCAGGGCGGCCGGGTGGTCGCCGTCGGGCACGACGACGCCGTCAGCGCCCTGGTCGGGCCGGGGACCGAGGTCCTGGACCTCGCCGGTCACCTGCTCCTGCCCGGCTTCCAGGACGCGCACGTGCACCCCGTGTGGGGCGGGCTCGACCTGTTGCGCTGCGACCTCGCCCCGCTGGGCACGCGCGCGGAGTACCTCGAGAGGATCGCCTCCTACGCGGCCGAGCGACCCCAGGAGCCCTGGGTGCTCGGCGGCGGCTGGTCGATGTCGGCCTTCCCGGGCGGGACGCCGCGGGCGAGCGACCTCGACGCCGTGCTCGGCGGCCGCCCTGCCTTCCTGCCGAACCGCGACGGGCACGGGGCGTGGGTCAGCTCCCGCGCGCTGGAGCTCGCCGGGATCGACCGCCACACCCCCGACCCCGCTGACGGCCGGATCGAGCGCGACCCCGACGGGACGCCCACGGGCACGCTGCACGAGGGCGCGATGAACCTGGTCAACCGCCTCCTGCCGGTCACCTCCGACGAGGACATGCTTCGGGCGCTGCTGCTCGGCCAGGAGCACCTGCACTCCTTCGGCATCACGGCCTGGCAGGACGCGATCATCGGTGGCTACGGCGATGCGGGGGATGCCGGGCCGGCCTACGTGCACGCGATCGAGCGCGGGCTGCTGACCGGGCGCGTCGTCGGGGCGCTGTGGTGGGACCGCACGCGCGGCCTGGAGCAGGTCCAGGAGCTCGTCGAGCGCCGGGAGCAGTACCGGGCGGCGGGCTTCGCCGCGACGAGCGTGAAGATCATGCAGGACGGCGTCGCGGAGAACTGGACGGCGGCGATGCTCGAGCCCTACCTCGACGCGCACGGGAGCGCGACCGACAGCTCCGGGATCTCCTTCGTCCCGCCCGATCTCCTGGCCGAGGCCGCCACGCGGCTCGATGCCGCCGGCTTCCAGCTGCACGTGCACGCCATCGGGGACCGCGCGGTGCGCGAGTCGCTCGACGCCGTCGAGGCGGCGCTGAGGGCGAACGGGCCGTCCGACCGCCGGCACCACATCGCCCACCTTCAGCTGGTCCACCCCGACGACGTGCCGCGGTTCCGCGAGCTGGGTGTCGCGGCCAACCTCCAGTCCCTGTGGGCGGCGCTGGAGCCGCAGATGGTCGAGCTCACGCTGCCGTTCCTCGGCGAGCCGAGGGCGTCGTGGCAGTACCCCTGGGGCGATCTGCGGCGGTCCGGTGCGGTGCTGGCCTGCGGTTCGGACTGGTCCGTCTCGACCCCGGACCCGTGGGCAGCGATCCACGTCGCGGTGAACCGTCGGGCGCACCGGGACCATGCGGAGGGCGACTACCCCGCCTTCCTGCCCGAGCAACGCCTCGACCTGGCCACGGCGCTCACCGCCTACACGGCGGGATCGGCCTGGGTGAACCACCTGGACGAGACCGGCACGATCCGGGTCGGGGCGCTCGCCGACCTCGTGGTCGTCGACCGGGACCCCTTCGCGGGGTTGCCGGAGGAGATCGGCTCGACCAGGACCCTGCGCACCGTCGTCGGGGGAGTCAGCGTGTGGGAGGCAGACGATGCGTGAACCGACCGTGTTCGAACGGGACCTGGCCGATCCGGCGCTCGTCTCGCGGGCGCTGGAGGGCTCGCGGCTGCGCTCCTTCTGGCTCGACGACGTCGCCGGGGCCGAGCGGTATCCCGCCCTGACCGCCGACGTCGAGGCGGATCTCGCGATCGTCGGCGGGGGCTACACCGGCCTGTGGACGGCCTTGCTGGCCGCGCGACGTGACCCGTCCGCGCGCATCGTCCTGCTCGTGGGCGGGACGGTCGGATGGGCGGCCTCTGGCCGCAACGGCGGCTTCTGCGAGGCCTCGCTGACCCACGGCGAGGACAACGGGCGCAGCCGCTGGCCAGAGGAGTACGAGCGCCTGGCCGAGCTCGGCCAGGAGAACCTGGACGCCATCGAGGCCACGGTGGCCGAGCTCGGGATCGACTGCGACTTCGAACGCACCGGCTCGCTGGACGTGGCGGTCGAGCCTCACCAGGTCCCGTGGCTGCTCGACGAGGAGCCGGCGGACGGTACGACGCTGCTCGACCTGGACGCCGTGCGGAACGAGATCGCCTCGCCGACCTACCTGGCCGGTGCCTGGCACCGGCGTTCGACGGCGATGCTCCACCCGGCCAAGCTCGCCGTGGGTCTCGCCCGCGCCGCCGCGGAGGCGGGCGTCGGCATCCACGAGCGCAGCGTGGTCCGCACTCTGCGGGACGACGACGGCGGGCCCGAGGGACGCGTCGTCCTCGTCACGGACCAGGCGCGCGTGCGTGCGCGCCGCGTCGTGCTCGCGACGAACGCCTTCCCCTCCTTGCTGCGCCGCAACCGGACCATGACCGTCCCCGTCTACGACTTCGCGCTGATGACGGCCCCGCTCTCCGCCGAGCAGCTCGCCGCGATCGGCTGGCAGCACCGCCAGGGGGTCTCCGACCTGGCCAACCAGTTCCACTACTACCGGCTCAGTGCCGACAACCGGATCCTGTTCGGCGGCTACGACGCGATCTACCCGCCCGGCGGGCGGATGAGTGCTGACCACGAGGACCGGCTGGTCACCTACCGGCGGCTCGCGAGCCACTTCTTCACGACCTTCCCGCAGCTGGAGGACGTGGCCTTCACCCATCGCTGGGCCGGAGCCATCGACACCTCGACGCGCTTCTGTGCCTTCTACGGCACCGCGCGTCGCGGTCGGGTGGCCTACGCGACGGGCTTCACCGGGCTCGGGGTCGGTGCGACACGCTTCGCGGCGCAGGTCGCCCTCGACCTGCTCGACGGGGCGTCGACCGAACGTACGTCGCTGCGGATGGTCCGTGAGAAGCCCCTGCCGTTCCCGCCCGAGCCGTTCGCCTCGATCGGGATCAACGCCACGCGCTGGTCCCTCGACCAGGCCGACCACCGGTCCGGCCGTCGCAACCCGCTGCTGCGCACCCTGGACGCGCTGGGGCTCGGCTTCGACTCCTGACTCAGAGCCGTCGGTCGGCGGGCGCGCAGAGGGCCGGGAGCGTCGTCGTGTGCTCGAGGAGCCATCGCTCGAGCTCATCGGACGGCAGCGGGTGGGACATGTAGTAGCCCTGGGCCTGGTCGCAGCCGAGCCGCGCGAGCTCGGTGTACGCGGCGTGGTCCTCGACCCCCTCGGCCACCATGCGCAGGCCGAGCGAGTGGGCGAGACCGATGGTGGAGGAGACGAGTGCGGCGGCGCGGGCGTCGTCGGACATCGGGAGGATGAAGGAGCGGTCGAGCTTGAGGACGTCGATCGGCAGGTCCCGCAGGTAGGACAGGGAGGAGTACCCGGTCCCGAAGTCGTCGACAGCGATCGTGATGCCCGTCTCGCGCAGCGCGCTGAGGACGGCGCGGGCGCGCGACCGATCGGCCATGAGGAACTCCTCGGTGATCTCCAGCTGGAGGACCGAGGCGGGCAGGCCGCGTGCGTCGAGCATCGCGGCGATCCTGGCGGCCAGCTCGATGTCGATGAGGCTGCTCGCCGAGAGGTTGACCGCCACGGTGAGGTCATGGCCGTCAGCCCGCCAGAGGACGGCCTGGTCCAGAGCCTTGGTCAGGACCGTGCGGGTCAGCGCGCCCATCAGGCCGATCTCCTCGATCCGGTCCAGGAAGGCTGCCGGGGGGAGCAGCCCGCGCTCGGGGTGCTGCCAGCGGACGAGGGCCTCGACGCCGCGGGTCGCGCCGGTGTCCAGGTCGAGCTTGGGCTGGTAGTGGAGCACCATCTGGTCCTCGTCCAGGGCCGTGCGGAGCTCTTCGGAGAGGCGGAGCCCGCCGAGGTGGTCGTCGTCCCCGGCGTGCATCCGGTAGCCGCCGGTCGCCTTGGCGCGATACATCGCGACGTCGGCCTTGCGCAGCAGCGTGGACAGGTCGGTGCCGTGGTCGGGGAACAGGGCGATGCCGATGCTGGCCGCCGAGTGCACCGCGAGCTCACCGAGGTCGAACGGCTCCTCCATCCCGGTGGTCAGCGCCGAGGCGATCCGTTCGGCCTCGACCCGGCCGGCGCCCTCGAGCAGGATCGCGAACTCGTCGCCGCCCAACCGGGCGAGCAGGTCGTCGCCTCGGAGCCGGGACCGCAGCCGACCGGCCACCTGGACCAGCAGCTCGTCCCCGGCTTGGTGACCCAGGGAGTCGTTGACCTCCTTGAACCTGTCGAGGTCCAGCAGGAGCAGCGCCTGAGGCGCTCGGGGATCGCCCAGCCGCGCGCTCGCCTCGTGGTGCAGGGCACGGCGGTTGGGCAGGCCGGTGAGGTGGTCGCTGACCGCCTGCGCGTTGATCTGCTGGACGAGGACCAGCATCCGCAGGGTGACGAGCAGGACGAGGGGGACGTAGAAGAGGGCGATGGTGCCGGTGCTGGCGGGGACCTTCGCGAGGTACTGCACGCCGAGGATGGCGGGCCCGGCGGCCAGCGCGATGCCGAGGCCGACGACCTGCCGCCCGTGCGGGCGGTCGCTCCGGGGTGCTGCCGGGCTGGACAGCTGGACCATCGACGGGTGCAGGGCCGCAGCTCCTGCCAGGACGAACGCGAGCAGCCACTGGGTAGCGAGGGCCTCCGGCCGGGTCGCGATCCGTGGCAGCTCGGTGAGCACCTGCCCGATGCCCTGGTAGACGAGCATGAGCCCGATACCGGCCGCCAGGACGAGGGACGCGATGCGCGCCGCACCGGGGGCGCAGGCGAGCCGGACCAGTGCGCCGAACAGCAGCACGTTGCCCACGGGAAAGGCGACGTCCAGCCATCGTTCGAGCCCCATCCCGGTCGCCCAGGCCGGGTCCACGAGGAAGACGGCCGACAGCATCCCCGCCGCCGTCGTGAGGATCGCGGTGTCCAGGAAGATCGTCGGCCTCTGCTCGACCGTCCTGGCTCGCGTGAACATCAGCAGACCCGCGGCCACGAGCGGGTAGGTTCCCAGCCGGACGGCATCGGGGACCACGGGAAGGGGCGCGACGGTCCAGGTCTGCAGGGCAGCCAGTGCCGCACCGACCACCCACAGGGTCATCCCGCCACCGATGAGGGACCACGCGGAAGCGCCGTTCGGGTGGTAGAGCCGCGGGCCGACGAGCATCGCTCCGGAGCCGGCGAGCGCGACCAGCACGTAGCCGACGTCCTGGGCCGGTGACCTGGGCAGCAGCATGACGACGGCGGTCGCGACGGTTCCTGTGGTCAAGAACGTCGCCCACGGTGCGACCCGGTACCTCATGCCTCCCCATCGGCACGTACGGTCCTGTCGTGAAGGGTGGAGCCTCAGCGATGACGCCCCGGGCGGTGACCGGACCCCTGCACCTGGTCGCAGCCGAGCCGGACCAGGAGGTCGTCGGAGCGCAGACGTGAGCGCGGCCGGTGGGAGACCTGGATCAGCAGCTCGTCGCCAGGTCTGCCGGAAGCCGAGCCTGCCCGTGTCAGCGCTGCCTCCGAACGCCTCCGGTGCTGGGGACGCGGCCCTCGAACCAGGACTCGAGCTGATCCGGCGGGAGCGCCCGGGACATGAAGAAGCCCTGGGCCTGGTCGCAGCCCAGCCGGGTGAGCTCGGCATAGGCGAGATCGGACTCGACGCCCTCGGCGACCATCCGCAGGCCGAGGGAGTGGGCCAGGTGGATCGTCGAGGAGACGAGTGCCGCAGACCTCGCGTCGTCGGTCATCAGGGAGACGAAGGAGCGGTCGAGCTTGAGCTCGTCGATCGGGAGGTCGCGCAGGTAGGACAACGAGGAGTACCCCGTGCCGAAGTCGTCGACGGAGATGGTGACGCCCGCGTCGCGAAGGGTGGTGAGGATCGCGCGCGCCCGTGCGCGGTCGGCCATGAGGAACTCCTCGGTGATCTCCAGGTGGAGCACCGAGGCCGGCAGCGCGCGCTCGGCGAGCAGGCCGGCGATCCGGTTCGGCAGGTCGACGTCGACGAGGCTGCTCGCCGAGAGGTTGACGGCCACGGTGAGCTCGCGGCCGGCGCCGCGCCAGGCGGCCACCTGGTCGAGGGCCTTGGACAGCACGATCCGGGTCATCGCCGCCATCAGGCCGCTCTCCTCGACCCGCTCGAGGAAGGCCTCGGGCAGGAGGAGCCCACGGCTCGGGTGCTGCCAGCGGACCAGGGCCTCGACGCCGCGCACCGCACCCGTGTCGAGGTCGAGCTTGGGCTGGTAGTGCAGGAGGAGCTGGTCCTCGGCGATCGCGGTGTGGAGCTCCTCGGCGAGCTGGAGCCTGCCGATCGCCTCGTCCCCGCCGCCGTGCATCCGGTAGCCGCCGTCGGCCTTGCGCAGCAGCGTGGACAGGTCGGTGCCGTGGTCGGGGAAGAGCGCGATCCCGATGCTCGCTGCCGAGTGCACGCAGATCTCGCCGAGGTCGAACGGCTCGCCGAGGGCCACGCCGAGGGACAGGGCGATCGCCTCGGCCTCGACGGCGCCAGCGCCGTCGAGCAGGATCGCGAACTCGTCGCCGCCGAGGCGCACCAGGAGGTCCTCCGCGCGCAGCCGGGAACGCAGTCGGGCGGCGACCTGGACGAGGAGCGTGTCCCCCGTGTGGTGCCCGAGGGAGTCGTTGACCTCCTTGAACCGGTCGAGGTCCAGCAGCAGGAGGGCCAGCGGCTCGTCCTGGTCGGCGAGCCGCATGTGGCTCTCGCGGTGCAGCGCGCGGCGGTTGGGTAGCCCGGTGAGGTCGTCGCTGGTTGCCTGGGCGTTCGACTCGCGCACCATCACGAGGATCCGCGTCATCACCAGGCCGACGAGTCCGAGGTAGAAGAGCGGCGCCGGCCACAAGCCTGACAGGCCGCCGCGCAGGATCTGCGAGGCGAATGCGGCCGGTCCGACGACGAGGGCGATGCCGAGGCCGACGAGCTGAAGCGCCGTGCCGGCCTCGGTGGGACGAGCCTCGGCCCGGGAGAGCTGGTACATCCGGGGGTGGGTCGTCACCATCGCGGCGGCGAGCATGGCCAGGAGCCAGGCGTCGGCCGGGCCGGGGCCCCGGGAGGCGGCGTCGAGCGCGGGGCCGGTCGTGCCCTGGATCGCGCTCTGGTAGGCCAGCAGGCCACCGAGGCCGATCAGCACGCCGACCCGTGTCGCGCGCGCGGCACCCGGGGCGTAGGCGAAGCGGACGAGGGCCGCGAAGATCACGAGTGCGGCGACCGGCTGCGCCACCGCGAGCGTGCGGGCGACCGGGTCCTCGACGCGCAGCGCGGGGGCGATGAGGAAGACCCAGGAGACCATGACGGCGGACATGGTGACGATGAACCCGTCGAGCGTCGACCGCGGATCGCCGGCCGACTTCCGGGCCCGCGTGAGGACCTCCACGCCAGCGGCTGCGAGCAGGTAGGCGCTGATCTGGAGGACCCGGGGCAGGACGCCGCCCACCGCGGCGACCGCGGTGCCACCGACGAGCCACATCGCCTGGGCGGCGGCGACGAGGTACCAGCCGACGACCCCCTCGGGGCCATGGGCGCGGGCGCCGAGCGCCACGGTGACCGCGCAACCGAGCGTGATGGCGAGGAAGAGGAGCTCGTGCGCCGGGCCGTCGGGCAGGAGGAGCTCCGTCGCCGTCAGGGCGCCACCGATCGCCAGCACGAGTGCCGGGGGAACGAGGCGATCCTTCACGTCTCCCCATCGGCGTCCGGTCCGTGGAACTGAAGGGTCACCGCCTCCGGGGTGGGTCCGGGTGCCGGTGTGCGCGGCTCGTCAGCCGTTCCGGCTGGTGCTGTTCGATCCCTCCGACGGGCAGGCACCGGACCCTGAGCGGGTGGCGTCGCCGAGCCACGACTCCAGCGTCGGTACCGGGACATCGGCCGTGAGCCCGAGACCGGTCCGCAGGTGGGCGATCGTCACACCGTCGAAGGGGACGGTCGACGGCAGTGCCGAGCAGTCGACGACGTCGATCAGCACGACGAGCGTCACGTCGCGGCCTCGCGTCAGCCGTTGGGGGAGCTCCTCGCTCGCTCGGGCGCCGGAGGTCAGCTGCGCGCGCACGTGCTGCGGGTCGACCACGTTCGTCGCCGTGTCCAGGAGCGGGTCGCCGGGCTCGAGCACCCACGCGCCGACCACTCTCGACCCCGCGGGCGGAGTGATCGAGGAGATCGTCGACCCGAGCACTCCGCTCGGTGTCACCTCCGCGAAGGACACGACGTGCCCGCCGGTCAGGGTGGTGGCGCCGCCCGCATGGCTGCGCAGGCCGGGTCGGCCGTCGACCCCGAACCAGCCGACGGCGACGAGCACGAGGACGGCGACGATCAGCAGCCCGAGATTGCGCCAGGGCGACCGACGCGGGACGAGGCCGGCCAGGGTCGGGTCCGTCGCCGCGCCGACGCCGCTTGTGAAGGCCATTGGCACATCGTACTATGACAATGGACCAACAGGAAGGGCTGCTCATGGCACTGCTCGCGCTCCTCGTCCTCGGCTTGCTGCTCCTCGGTGCGCTCGGCTGGGCGCTCGTCCGCATCCCGGCGACCGAGCGGGACGTCGCGTGGCTCGCGGGTGGCACGGCGCCGGGCGACCCGCAGGTGGTCGAGGTCTATCGCCGGTACCTCGTCCGGCACCGCGCCCACCGCATGGTCGGCGGGCTGGGTGGGATCGCGCTCGCGATCACCTACGGCGCGACGTGGCAGGGCAGCGTCGAGCTGGGGATCGGGCGCGGCAGCCCTCTCGGCGACCTGCTCTTCTGTGGTGTCGCGGGTGTGCTCATCGGCGCGCTCTCGGCGGAGACCTACCGCCTGACCGGTCGCCGGTCGGGCCGCGTCGTCGCGACTCTCGCCCCGCACCCGCCGCTCGCTCGGAGGGACCTGGTGCAGGTCGCCCGGGTCGCCGCAGGTCTCGCGCTGCTCCTGGGGCTGGTGGTGGTGGTTGTCGGTGGCGGCTGGGCGAGCCTCGCCGTCGCGCTCGGCGGGTCGGTGCTCGTCCTGCTCGGTGAGCTGACCCGGCGGACGATCGACGGGCGCCGGCGGCCCGTGCTCTCCGATGCGGCCGCGGTCGTCGACCTGCGGATCCGCACGTTCGCGAGCGCTGCGGTCGCCCACCTCGAGCTCGCCGCCGGGGTGCTCGCCGGGGCCTGGGCGCTCTCCGAAGGAGCGCCCGACGGCCTGGGCGCCGCGTTCGTTGCCCTCTGGGTCCTCGTCGTCCTCGGAGCGTCGGTGGTCGTCGTCGTCCAGCTCCACCGGGCTGCGCCGCGTCCGCCGAGGTCGTTCGTCGCCGTACCCCACGTGGGCGTCGTCGCGTGATCGTCCAGGTCGACCCGTCTTCGCCCGTCCCGGTCTTCGAGCAGCTCCGGGCGCAGATCGAACGGCTCATCGCCTCCGGTCAGCTCTCCGTGGGCGAGAGCCTGCCGCCGATCCGGCACCTGGCCGCCGACCTCGGCCTGGCGCGGGGCACCGTGAACAAGGTCTACGAGGCGCTGGCCCGTGACGGACTCGTCGCGACGGCTGGGCGCAACGGGACGACGGTCCGCCGTCGCGGATCGCGCTCGGCGACCTCGGCCGATCTCGCCGACGCCGCCGACGGGCTCGCCCTCGTGGTGCGACAGCTCGGGCTCACCGACGCGGACGCCCACGCAGCCCTCGACGTGGCGCTCGGGCGGCTCTGAGGTCCCGACAGGCCGGTGAGGCATCCTTGGTCCGTGCTGGACGACGCAGAGGCAGTGATCGCGGCAGCCCGCGGGGGCTCGGCCGACGCCTTCACGGCGATCTACGCCGACCTCGCCGGGCCGGTCGCGGCCTACGTTCGCGCCAAGGGGCTGCGCGAGGTCGAGGACGTGACCAGCGAGGTCTTCGTCGCCGTCTTCACCGGGATCGGGCGGTTCGAGGGCGACGAGGCGGCGTTGCGGTCGTGGGTGTTCACCATCACCCACCGTCGGGTGATCGACGGCTGGCGGCGCAGCGGCCGTCGCCCTGACCCGGTGCCCTACGAGCAGGAGGGCGACGAGCGCACCGCACCGAGTGCCGAGTCCGCTGCCCTGGATGCGCTGGGTGAGGAGCGTGCCCTGTCGCTGCTGAGCAGGCTGACCGACGAGCAGCGGGACGTCCTGGCGCTACGGATCATCGCCGACCTCACCGTGGAGGAGGTCGCCGCGGTGGTGGGCCGTCCGCCCGGCGCGGTGAAGGCGCTCCAGCGCCGGGGCCTGGCGAGCCTGCGACGGATCGTTGCGACGGAGGGCGTACCCCTATGAGCCCCGACGACGATGACCAGGGTGTGCAGGCGGCCCGGGACGAGGCCGTCATCGCCGGCCGGGCGATGACGGGTGACGACGCTGCCCTCGTCGGGCTCGTCGAGGTGCTCCGGGAGGGTGCGCGCCGACCCGCTCCGACTCCGAGCCCCGAGCTCGCGGCCCTGCTGACCCATGGGGTGAGCCCGGAGCTGGCGAAGCCGATGGCCGAGGTCGTGGACCTGGGCGCCGTACGAGCGCGTCGGCGGCGTGCCGCGCGGTACGTCGTCAGCGCGGGTCTCGCCGCGGGTCTTGCGCTCGGGGGGTCGGCCGCGGCAGCGGCGGTGCACGACGGCGTACCGCTGAGCGAGGTCCCCGGCGAGATCGGCCACCGGATCAGCACGACGGTCACCGGAGCGTTGGCGTCGCTCGGCCTGCGCCCCGGCAACCCGGCCCCGGACCGCGTGCCGGATCCGCTGCCGGGCTCCTCCGAGAGCAGCGCGCCAGGTCGTTCTGGCGACGCGCCCGGGCAGCAGGGCGGCGCCGGCGACGACCCGGGCCGATCAGGCGAGGCACCCGGAGCCCCCCGTGCCACCCCGGACCCGGGCCAGGACCCGGGTCGGTCCGGCGAGGCGCCCGGTCGGCAGGACCAGACCCCCGCGCCCGCGACGACCGCTCCGGGGCGCTCGGGCGACGCACCAGGGCATCAGGACCAGACGGTTGTGCCCGGCGCCGAGTCCGGGGCCAATGACGCCCAGGGTTCCACCGGCGCTCAGGGTGCCGCGGACCCCGCCTCGTCGGCAGCGGCCGGACGGCACTGAACGACCCGCTCGGTCATCGATCTGCGACGACCCGTACCCCTGGAGCGGTCGGCGGCGATGACGAGGGTGAGGCGACGACTTCGCCACGCATGAGTCACCCAGTGGGCCCGGTCGGCCCGACGAAGGAGGAACCTTGAGCACCTCGGCACTCACCGCAGTTCTGGCCAAGCTCGCCGGTCTGGGCACCGCAGCGAAGGCGACGGTCGGCGTGGCCGTTGCCGTCGGCGCCGTCGGCGCCGCTGCCGGCGTCCCGGTCGTGGTCCACGAGATCGCGAGCGTCGGCGACAGCCAGGTCGTCGTCTCCACGAGCGACGAGCCCACGGCGGACGTCACCGCAGAGCCGACGTCCGAGCCGACCGACGGCTCGTCCGCAGAGCCGACGTCCGAGCCGACCTCGGACCCGACGTCCGTGCCGACCTCGGACCCGACGGCGTCGAGCTGGCAGGACGCAGCGACCTTCGGCGCGTGGGTCTCGGCCCAGGCGCGTGCGGGCGAGGTCGACGGGCAGCAGATCGCTGCGGCCGCGCACGAGCGCAACCAGCTCCGCGCGCAGACGCGGACCGCAGTCCAGGACCCCACCGACACCTCCGGTGACCAGACCCAGGCCGGGACCGACGAGCAGGACGCCACCAGTGGCACCGGCTCGGCCGACACCGGCAGCGGAACCCGGGCCGACGGCGCGAGCCACGGTCACGGGCACTGACCCGATGGTGACCCGGTCCCGGGTCCTCGGAGACCTCGTGCGGGGCTGAGGCCCCCTGCCCTGCGCCCTGCACCTGCTCAGCGCACCCCCGTCGGCGGCCGCCGACGGGGGTGCGCTGTCGTCGGGGCACCGGTGCGGGCGGGGCGCCGACCCCGACGCCCGGTCCGGCTACTGCGCCGTCCAGCCCCCGTCGACCGGGAGCACCGTGCCGGTGACCATCCCGGCGGACGGGGAGGCGAGGTAGAGCACCGCCGCCGCGACGTCCGAGGTCGAGGCGAACCGGCCCGCCGGGATCCGCGCCAGGATGTCCGCGGCGATCTCCGGGTCGTCCAGTCGCTCCGCGGTGCCCGGGGTGCGGACGTAGGTGGGTGCCACGGAGTTCACCGTGACCCCCCGTGCCGCCCACTCCAGGGCCAGCACCTTGGTCAGCAGGTCGACGCCACCCTTGCTCGCCGAGTAGATCGCATGCCGCCGGATGCCGACGAGGCCCGCCTGCGAGCCCAGGTGCACGATCCGGCCGTAGCCGCGCGTCACCATGCCACGCGCGACCGCCTGGGTGACGAAGAAGAGTCCCTTGAGGTTGACGTCCATGATCTGGTCCCAGTCGTCCGGGGTGATCTCCAGGGCGTCGTGGTTGAACCCGAGACCCGCGTTGTTCACCAGGACGTCGATCTGCCCGTGCTCGCGCAGCACCTGCGCCACGGCGGCGTCGATCGAGCGGAGGTCCGTCACATCCAGACCGACCGCGCTCGCCGACCCTCCGGTCGCGCGGACCTCGGCGACGAGCGCGGTCACGTCGTCGACCTGTCGCGCGGCGGCGACGACCGTCGCCCCGGCGCCGGCCAGGGCGAGCACGAGGTCGTGCCCGATCCCGCGGGACGCTCCGGTCACCAGGGCCACCTGACCCTCGAGCGAGAAGGTCGGCTGGGCTGCACTCAAGGCTCGGTCGCTCATCTCGTCACCCTAGGGCGCTGGCTGCACCTCGGTCGCCGTCAGCGGACCGTCGAGCCGCTGAGCGTCGGGGTCTCCGTGCGTCCGAGGAAGAAGATCGCCCCGCCGCCCTCGGCGGTGCCGCCCGTGGAGCTGCCGTCGGCGAACGTGAGGCGCTGGACGGTCAGGTGCGGCCGCTCCTGGTCCTGACAGTGCGAGGTGGTCCAGCCCTGCGCCTCGTCGCAGGTGTTCTGGTAGCGGATCCGTCGCTCGCCGTCCCCGCTGAGGGTGACGAGGCCCCCACCGTCGATCTTCACGTCCGGGTGCGCGTTGACGACCTTCGCCGTCGCCGTCCTGCTGACCGCGTGTCGACGCATGGCAGGGACTCTGGCGAGGGCTGCGTGCGCGAGCCTGCGGGCGCACAGTTCGCAGGGCCCGTCGCCCCTGCGGGTGACAGGCCCTGCGTCGGTCAGGCGCGCCCGGGAAGCGGGCGGCGCCTGCGGTGGTGCTACGGGGCGAGCTCGAACGCACCCACGTCGTACCCGGCACCCTGCGGTCGTGCGACGCCTCGTTGGTCCGTGGCGGGCGAGGCCCCTGCGTCCGCCGCGTCGATGGCCGGGCTGCCGGCTCCGAGCGCATGGGTGAGGGTGGGTCCACCGTTGTCGGCGAGCGGGCCGAGCAGTGCGTCCGTGCTCGACTGGTCCGTCGTCCCGTTCGGGTTGCACGACGCGTCGCCGATCACGTTGGAGCCACCCGAGGTGATCGTCGCCGCCCCGCCGCCCTCGATCGCGCAGGCGAACGCGCCGCCGAAGCCCTCGAGGACGCTGTTGGTCACCGTCATCGAGGCGGGAGCCCCGAAGGTGGCCACGAGGATGCCCGACGCCGTGCCTGCCGGCGCGATGTTGCCGGCGAACGTCGAGCTGGTCACCGTCAGCGTCCCGTCGGTGTGGAAGATCCCACCACCGTGCCACGCGGTCGAGGTGTTGCCGCTGAAGGTGCTGTTGACCACCGTCGTGTTGCCCAGCGAGCGCATGCCGCCGGCGACGTCGCCGCTGAGGTTCCCGCTCACCGTGCTGCGGACGATCGACACCGTGCTGTTGAAGAAGCCGAAGATGCCACCTCCTGGCTGGTTCACGCTGGTGTTGTCGCTCACCGTGCTGTCGGTCAGGGTCAGTGTCGAGGAGTCGGCGGAGTAGATCCCGCCACCACCGAGGTCGAACGACGCCGGACCGGCGGCGCCCTGGGTGTTCGCGGTGACGACCACCCGATCGAGGCTCAGCGAGCCCCGGTTGAGGATGCCGCCGCCCTGCGGGGCGCCGACGCCGTCGCGGATGACGACGTCGCTGATCCCGACCGTCACCCCCGCTCCGACCTCGAGCACGCGGGAGGTCCCGCCGCCGCTGATCGTCAGCGGTGCGACCGCGGACGCGTCCAGGGTCACCCCGCGATCGATCGTCAGCTGCCCGGACGTCAGCGTGATCGTCCCGCCTGCCAGCGCGGGATCGATCGTGACGGTCCCGCCGTCGGCGATCAGGCCCAGCGCCTCCCGGAGCGACCCGGGTCCGCTGTCGGCGAGGCTGGTCACGACGAGCTCGGTCGGCGGCGGGAACGGGGTCCGCTCCACCAGATCGACCTGGTAGGTGCCACCCGCCGGGTACGGCAGGCTGAAGCCGTAGCCCCAGACGTCGTTCAGGCCGAGGCCGTCGTCGGGTGCCCCCACCGGCTGGACCTTGCTCCGGACGAAGTCGGAGACCGGGACCGAGACGCGCTGCCAGCCGGCGACGGAGTCGGTGAAGCTCGCCTGGAAGCGTTCGGCCGTGTCCGGCGCCTGGTAGACCCGGACGTAGTCGACCGCGTACGTCTGCGGGTAGGTGTTGCCCGGATCGGGCGTCCCGCCGAAGTTCCCGCCGATCGCGAAGTTGAGCAGCAGGAAGAACGGCTTGTCGAACACCCACGGCCCGGGCACGTCCGACGGCTTCGCCTGGTGGTACTGGATGCCGTCGACGTACCAGGTGATCAGGTTCGGCTCCCACTCCACGGCGAACGTGTGATAGCTGCCGGCGACCGGCTGGCCGAAGTCGTAGATGCCGCCGAAGCTGCCACCCCCGTTGTAGCCGGGGCCGTGGATCGTGCCGAACGCCTCGTTCGGGAGCCGGCTGACGTACTCCATGAGGTCGATCTCGCCGGCACCGGGCCACGGGTTGTGGGTGATGTCGGTGCCGAGGCTCCAGAATGCCGGCCACAGGCCGTCGCCGCCGTCGGGAACGAGAAGCCGCGACTCGATGCGGCCGTAGGCGAACTCGGCCTTGTTCTGCGTGAGCAGTCGCGCCGACTCGTACTGGCAGGGGCCGTAGTAGCACTCGAGCGACGGGTCGGCCTTGTCGAGGGTGAGGACGAGGTTGCCGTTGCCGTCGGTCGCCGCGTTGGCGGGGTCGTCGGTGTAGTACTGCAGCTCCTCGTTGCCCCAGCCGTTCTTGCCGTCCGGAGTGGTGTCGCCGATCTCGTAGCCCCAGTTGGCAGGGTCGGGCGCGGCGCCCGCCGCACCGTTGAACTCGTCGCTCCACGCCAGGTCCCAGCCGGTCGGGCCGGGGTCGGGTGCGCGGTTGTCCTTGAGGTCGACGGTGACCGGCCGACCGCTGCCGGTGCCGTGGAACCAGAAGTCGAGGCTCTTGGTCCCCGTCCAGTCCTGACCGAGGGCGAAGTCGTGGCGGATCGACCCGACGGAGATCGCCGCACCGGCCCTGACCAGCTTCTCGATCGCCTTCGTTGCCGTGTCCCACGCCTTGCGGTAGCGCTCGACGGCCTTGTCAGGATGACCGGTGGCCAGGTCCTGCTCGGCCCTGGCGAGGTCCTTGGTGGCGTCGGCGACCTTCTTCGGGTCGGCTCCGTTGCGCGCGGCGATGTCGCGGGCGTCCGTCGCGAGCGCTGCGGTCACGGCCACGAGGTCGTCGATCGCTTCAGCGGCAGCCGCCGCCTCCGGCCCTGCGCTCGTGCCGTTCGTGGAGTCCTTCCGGTCCTTGTCGCCCTTCCCGGTCGTCGCGATCTTCTCGAGCTCCTCGACCGCCTGCTTGATCCGGTCGAAGGTCTTCTCCCCGCGCTTCGCGTCGAGGAAGAAGCCGTCGTCCCAGCTCTTCTGGTCGAGGCTGTCGTTCAGCCGGTCGATCGCCTTCGCGATGGCCCTGGTGGCCGTCGAGCTGCTCGCGGGGAGCAGCGCGGCGAGATCGTCCGCGACTCCCTGGATCCGGGCGTCGTACGCGGGACCCGAGGTCGGGGCGTCGGCCGTGAGCACGGTCTCGACCGGGTCCTGGCCGGGCCGCTCGTCCGGGCTGCCCGTTGCGATGCGTCGTCCCGCCGGGTCGAGGGTGACCAGGCCGTCGCTCTGCCACAGGTAGGCACCCTGCTCGAAGTCGTCGAGGAGCTTGGCGTCGTAGGCATCGTTGTCGGCGATGAGGACCGAGCCCTGGAAGAGCGCGCCCCGCTCGACGTCCACCGGGTGCGTGAGACGGATGACGATCTGCTCGTCGCCCTCGAACTTGGTGTCGTCGAGGGTCGTGACCGGGAAGGTCAGCTCGCTGGGTCCGCCGTTGACGAAGGTGAGCGTCCCGCTCGTCGCGATGAAGTCCTCTCCCGGGGTCCCTGTCGAGCGCTCGGTGGCGAAGTCGATGCTCACCTGGGCCGGGTCGTCCGGACCCAGGGGCCGGTTGAGCTTCACGCCGACCGCACCCGTGGTGCCCTCCTCGATGCGAGTGAGCGTCGTCGAGAAGTTGACCGCCAGGGCCGGCGGCTCGGCGACGCCGTACAGGCCGACGTCGTCGATCCAGACGGTCAGCGGTCCGCCGGTGCCCAGCGTGCCGAAGGCGTAGCCGTGCATCGCGAACAGGCCGAGCCCGTCGTTGGGCGCTCCGTTCCCGACGTCCTTGCGCGTGAACGAGGTGAAGGGCAGCTCGCGCAGGTTCCAACCGGCGACGTCGTCGGTGAACGCGACGGTCCACCGCTCGGCGTCGTCAGTGGTCGATCCGGGGTTCCGGTTGTCGAGGATGTCGACGAACATCGCCGTCCCCGAGCCGGTCCCGTGCAGCCAGAACGAGAGGCCTTCCCGCGTCGACCAGTCCTGGCTCACCCAGGCGTCGCCGGCGGGGTTCGTGAACCCCCGGATGAAGCCCGCGTAGGACGTCACGTCGACGTCCATCTGGAGCGCGTCGCCCCCGGGCCCGCCGCTGGGAGGCGTGGGGGTGGCTGCGATCTCGACGCTGCTGCCAGCGCCGTTGAACGTGCAGAAGCCGAGCGGCGGCGCGCCGGGCGCGCAGGCCGTGCCCGGCGCGACCCCTGCCGTGAAGTCGTCGATCACCACGGCCCCGGCGGGCGGGCCGGACGTGAACGCGATCTCGTCGACGTCCATCTCGACCGTGGAGGGATCGGCCCCCTGGACGCCGGCGATCACCAGCACCATCTCGTCGACGGCGCCGTCGAAGACGCCGTTCCCGCCCGTGCCCTGGTTGACGAAGCCGCTCACGGGGGCGGTGACGAGGGTCCACTGGTCGTCGAAGGCGTTGCTCGGGTAGGTCACGTCGTAGCGGACCGAGTCCTCCGCGCCGTTCGTCCACCCGTCGCCGTTCGTGTCCTCGCGGATCGTGATCTCGAGCCGGTACTCGTCGACGCTCGCGTTGCTCTGGTTGAGCACCCACATGCTCAGCCAGGGGTCCGTCGGCAGGGTGACCTGGGCGGCGTTGTCGAGGTTCTTGAAGGTGCCGCCGTAGAAGCCGCTCGCGGTTCCCTGGCCGCCCCAGCCGGTGCTCAGGTAGCCGGCTCCCGCCTCCGGTCGGTCGGTGAGCGCACCTCCGCCTCCGCCGGCGTTGTTCCCGCCGAAGTAGCTCCAGTCGGAGGCATCGCCGTCGTCGAAGTTGTCGAACACGCTGGCGGCACCGGGCGCTGCCGTCGCGATCGCCGTCCCGGAGAGGCACAGGGTCAGTGCGGTGATGGCTCCCGCCGCCACGGCGGCTGGGCGTGGAGATCGGTGCGGGTGCATGACGGGGGTCCCTCTCGTCGTTGAGCGGTGTCGTGCACACAGGGAAACACCAGGAAAGTGTGCAGGCAATAGAGAGCGCTCTCTGGAGCGCTCTCCCGAGACCTCGCCGGGCGTCGCACGACGGCCCATCGACACGCCTGTCGGGCGTCGGGCGCGACTCGGGGCCTGGGGTCGTCATGCAGGTCAGCACCCCTTTTCGGGGTTCGGGCGCCGATCGCGCCGACGGTGCCCGCACTGCGGGGCCGCGAGATCCGAAGCCCATCGTCGGCAGGTCTGCCCAGGTCGGATGCGAACGCATCGCGTCTCAGCCAGTGGTCCTCTCGCCTCCGCGCCGCCCGGTCTGCGTCAGGAGGTGCCGGCCGCTCGCGCGCGGGCGTCGTGCAGGACCAGGGTGAGGAAGCCGAGCGCGCCGCGGTAGCCGCCGAGCCACCTCGTGCGGTGCGCGTTCGCGGCCTCGGCGACCTGGGCCGCGTCGGGGTGCTCGGGGTGCTCCAGGGCCCACCGTGCGAGCGTGCCGGTCCACGACCACTCGTAGGCGTCCCACTCGTCCTCGGTGCTGACGTGACCGTGGACGGGCACCCAGCCGTGCTCGTCGGCAAGCTCCAGTGCGCCCGGCAGGTCGGTGTAGTCGTCGATCGAGGCGCCCAGGGCCTCGAGGACCCGCGTCTCGGGGACCGTGGGCCAGAAGCACTCGCCCAGCACGAGGACGCCCCCGGGGGCCAGGTGGCGACGGGCGGCCTGCATCGTGAGGCCCAGGCCGCCGAAGGCGTGCGCGGCACCCACGCTGAGCACGGCGTCGACCGGTGCGGGGGAGGTGTAGGTCTGCACGTCCGCGCGGTGCAGGTACAGCCTCTCTGCGACGCCGGCCGTCGCGGCCTGGGCCAGCGAGCCAGGGAAGCCGTCGTCGGCGCGGTCCACCCCGACGGCGGTCAGGCCCGGGTGCCTCTGGAGTGCACGCAGCAGCCAGGCACCGCTGCCGCAGCCCAGGTCGAGGACGCTCCCGCGACCCGCGAACGCTCGGTCCAGCAGCTCGGCGACGCTGGAGTCGTTCAGCGGCGCGGCGATCGGGTGCTCGCCATGTGCCAGGTACGAGATCGCGGATCGATCCATGGCCGCAATCTACGCACAGCGACGCGCCCGGTGGGGCAGCCCCACCGGGCCCGCCGCCGGTCGCGCGGTCAGCTGACCGCGAGCGGGAACCAGCCGGCCCAGCCTGTCGAGCCGTCCCACCAGGTGCTCCAGACCTTCGCGTCGGTCCCGACCGTGAAGACGTCGATGTGCTCCGCCGTGCGCGTGATCGCGGCGACCTGCCCCCCGGCCTTGCCCACGCCGGCGGAGACGTTGAACCAGCCGGCCCAGCCCGTCGTGTCATGCCACCACGTGCTGTAGACACGGTGGTCGGTCCCGATGACGAAGAGGTCCATGTGGTTCGTGTACCGGACGATCGCCGTGACCGGCGAACCCAGGGCCGCGACCCCGCCCGAGACCTGGAACCACGTGCCCCAGCCCCCGCGGGAGCTCCACCACGTCGAGACGATCGCGCCGTTCGGTGCGGTGGTGAAAAGGTCGAGCTGGTCGGGGTGCCGCGCGACGGCGGTGACCGTCGAGTCCGGTCGCGCCAGCTGGTCGCCGACCTGGAACCACCCGGCCCACCCGTTCCGCTCGTCCCACCAGGTGCTCCAGATGCGGTGGTCCGTCCCGACCGCGAACACGTCGAGGTGATGCGGGTACCGGGCGACCGCCGTCACGGTCGACCCGTGCGCGGCATAGCCGCCCGAGACGTGGAACCAGTCCCGGGCCCAACCGCCACCGGCGGTCCACCAGGTCGACATGATCCGGCCGTCGGAGGCCGTGGTGAACAGGTCGAGCTGGTCGTCGTACCGGCTGACGACGGTGACCGTCGAACCCGGGCGTGCGACGAGCGAGCCCACGCGGAACCAGCCGGACCAGCCCCCGTCCTGGTCCCACCACGCGCTCCACACCCGGTGGTCCGTGCCCACGGTGAACACGTCGAGGTGACCGGCGTACCGGTGCACCGCCGTGACGGGCGAGCCGGCGCCGCCGGGCGAGGCGATCCCGCCTGAGATCTGGGACCAGCCGCTCCAGCCGGCTGACTGGTCCCACCAGTCCGTCAGCGTGCGTCCGTCGGCCCCCACGGCGAAGACGTCGAGGTGCTCGGGGAACCGGGCCACGACGCTGATCGGCGTCCGTTCCCGCGCGGTGAGCGTGCTCAGCGGAGCGAGCCTGTTCCAGATCACCGCCCGGCAGACCGCGCAGAACGGGACCGAGAGGTTGCGCATCTTGCAGTCGAACTCTGGCCGGTAGGCGCCGCAGTGGTAGTAGTGCGCCCCCTCGAAGGTGCCGACCGTTGCCGCCGGGACGGGACTCGCGCTGCTGTCGACCTGCGCGCAGCTCCCGTTGGACTGCGTCGGCAGGGCGGTCGTCGCCTGCACAGCCCAACCCCACTTGAGCGTCGCCCGGTTGGTGCTGAGGGTGACGTTCGGCTCGCTGGGCTCGCCTGCCGGGTGGTGGTCGTGCCCCGTCTCGTTGCCGCCTGCGTAGTACGGGTACTCGTCGGCGAGGCCGAAGGCCGTGTGCCCCATCTCGTGGATGGCGATCTCGGTGGCGCCGCCGGCCAGCGAGTACGTGCCGATCGACCCGCCCGAGCCGCCGTAGACCGTGGAGTTGACCACGACCAGCGCGACGGTGAACTCCGGCACCTGGGCCGCCGCCACCTGCAGCGCCGTGGTGGCGTTCGCGAGCAGCAGCCGACGGATGCCGTTGCCGCCGAAGGAGGCGTCGAAGTAGGTGCGCGCCGTGGCGCCTGTCCCGCCCGCTGCCGCCGGGTCGTCGGCCCCGGAGTCGGTCGAGGCGACGTTGACCCGGAAGACGTTGACGACGCTGCGGAGCTCGTCGAACGGAGCCGTCGCGACGAAGGCCGTGACGAACGCGTCCGCTGCGGTGTTGAAGGCGCTCTGCTGGGCGGCGGTGAAGCCCTCGGCCAGCAGGACGACGTTGAACCCGCGGTTGCGCGGCTGGGACCCGAAGACCTGGGTCGTGCCCTGCACCGTCCCGTCGGCGGTGGTCATGACGCACCGTCCCCGGCAGGGTCGAACGCGAAGCTGGCGAGATCGACCGAGGTGGTGGCTCCCTCGCCGGCGCCCGGCGCCGGGGCGAGGCCCTCCTGTGTGGCGAGCCCCTCGGTGAGCGGGCGGTGGCTGACCTCGACGACGACGACCTGGCGCGCGGCCGCCACCGAGGGCAGGACCACCGTGAACGCGCCGCTGGCGCGCTCCAGGTCGGTGCGGACGATCGGCTCACCGTGCGTCTCCGGGAAGACCTCCGCGCTCGCGCTCGGCCGGTTGCGGAGCGGGACCTGGGCGAGCGCGGCGCCCTCGGCCGACCGCAGCTGGACGTAGTGGCCCGGGGCGGGCGTGACCTCGCGGGACAGGTCGAACCCGGTGAGCGCGACGTCGACCGGCTGCGTGCTGATCAGCCGGATCTCGTCGCCGTCGTACTCGAAGATCATCCGGACGGCTGCCGGCCGGCCGGTACGTGCGCTCTGCTCGGACATGGCTTCCCCTTGGCTGCGTGGAGTGCGCCGGCTGCGCACTCACCTGGTAGGAGCCGGGGCAATGGCGAATGTGACGCGGTTCACGACTCGGAGTTGCGGCTGATCCGGCTGCCGGCGGAGCGAGGGGCCGGGCCCAGCGCCCGGAACGCCTGCGGGCGGGGGTGTGGTGCTGCATCCTGAAGACGTGCTGGACGACGCGGACGTCGTGCTGGCGGCTGCACGGGAGGGCTCGCCCGACGCCTTCACGGCGATCTACCGGGAGCTCGCCGGCCCCGTCGCCGCCTACCTGCGCGCCAAAGGTGTGCGTGACGTCGAGGACGTGACGAGCGAGGTCTTCCTCGCCCTGTTCACGGGGATCGCGCGGTTCACGGGCGACGAGGCGGGGCTGCGCGCGTTGGTCTTCACGATCGCGCACCGCCGGGTGATCGACGGCTGGCGTCGCGCCGGGCGGCAACCGGAGCCGGTGCCCTACGAGGCGGACCGCGACCTGCGCGCGAGCCGTAGCGCCGAGGCGGAGGCCATGGATCTCGAGGGGGAGGCGCGCACGATGGCCCTGCTCGGGCTCCTCAAGGTGGAGCAGCGCGACGTGCTCGTGCTGCGCATCGTCGCTGATCTCACGGTCGAGCAGGTCGCGGACGTGGTCGGCCGCAGCCCCGGAGCGGTGAAGGCGCTGCAACGCCGAGGCCTCGCGACACTCCGGCGGATCCTCGCCGAGAAGGGCGCACCCCTATGAGCCCCCGCGGCGATGAGAAGAGTGTGCAGACAGCCCGGGACGAGGCCGTCATCGCCGGTCGGGCGTTGACGTCGGACGATGCTGCCCTCGCTGAGCTGGTCACCGGCCTGCGCGCGAGCACCGAGCTCCCTGCGCCCGCACCCAGCCCCGCGCTCCAGGCGACGCTCACCGCTGGGCTCGGAGCGGCCGCGGCCGCGACGCGGACGGAGGCCGAGGCCGAGGTCGTCGACCTGGCCGCCGCGCGAGCTCGCCGCGCCCTGCGCGCTCAGGGTGCTGCTCGCCGGTGGCGGGTCGCCCGTTACGCGGTCGGCGCGGGGATGGCCGCCACGCTCGCCCTGGGCGGCACGGCGGCGGTCGCTGCCGTGCGCGAGGGCGTCCCGTTGACGGAGGTGCCCGGAGAGATCGGCCGGCAGATCGGCCGGACGGTCCAGGACGCGCTCGAGGCCGTCGGCCTGCGGCACGGCACCGAGCCGACGTTCGAGCCGACGCGAGGCATGACGCCGAGCGGTGAGCCGCGCCCCTCGGGCGGCAGCAGCCCGTCCGGGGTGCCCGGAGGCGGGTCCGACCCGTCCGGCAGCACGCCCGGACGTGCCGGCGACACCCCGGTCGACCCCCGGGCCACGGGAGGTCCGGACGGCGACCCGGCTCGGCCCGCCGACGTCCCGGCCCCGACCGACCAGGCGCCCGGATCCGGCGCGACCTCCGGTGAGGGCCGGACAGGGAGCCTGGGCGACACCCCGGCAAGCCCGGGTGGCGTGACGGGTGGCTCCACCGCTCACCAGCCGGGGTCCGACCCCACCCCGTCCACGGCCCCAGGAGCAGCAGTCGCGGCCGGGCCGTAACCCTCGATCCGTCCTGCGCGATGGACCAGGTGAGACGGCCGCGGTGCCACACCCGGATCGTCATCCCGACGGCCTTGTGGCCCGACATGAGGAGGAACCATGAGCACCACTGCACTGACAGCACTTCTGGCCAAGCTGGCCGGCGTGAGCACGCTCGCGAAGGCCGGGGTCGGCTTCGTCGTGGTGGCCGGCGCAGCCGGTGCGGCAGTCGCCGCGCCCGCCGTGATCGCGAACACGGCGCAGGTCGGCGAGCAGCACGTGGTGGTCGCCACGAACGGTGTCGAGGCGCCCGACGTCACGCCGGGCCCGACGGTCGACCCGTCGACGGCGCTTCCGGGCTTCCAGGAGAGGGCTGTCGTCGCCATGCAGATCCGTGCGGCTGACGGCGACGGGCAGCAGGTCGCCGTGGCTACGCAGGCGCGCAACCAGGTCCGCGCGACGGACCGTGTCGGCACCACCGACGGCACGGACGCGACGGCGCTCCCGGGTGACCGGACGCAGGACAAGGACCGGCTCGCCGACCAGGACCGGACGCAGGACAAGGACCGGCTCGCCGACCAGGACCGGACGCAGGACATGGACCGGCTCGCTGACCAGGACAAGGACCAGGTGCGCGCCCACGACGGGACCTGCGACGAGGTCTGCACCCCCATCGGTGACGGCCCGCACGCCCGGGGCTGACACCAGCCGCACCATGCCGCACTGACCTCGTGCGAGGCCAGGTCCCCTGCCGGAGCCCCGCACCTCCCACGCACCCCCGCCTGCACAGCAGACGGGGGTGCGCGCTGTCGCAGCTGATCCGCGGTGCCCCAGACTGTCCGGGTGGAGACCAGGGCCCTCATCCAGGCTGAAGCGCTCGCCGCCGAGCTCGCCGCCGACCCCCGACCGCTCGTCGTCGACGTCCGCTGGAGCCTCGCCGGTGCCGATCGGGCCGGGTACGCCGCCGGTCACGTGCCCGGCGCCGTCTTCTGCGACCTCGATGCCGAGCTCGCCGCCCCGCCGGGTGACGGCGGGCGGCACCCGCTGCCGTCGCCTGAGCAGATGGCGACGATGATGCGCCGGCTGGGGATCACCCGGGACCGTCGGGTCGTGCTGCTGGACGGTGGCGCCGGTGCAGCGGCCGCGCGCGCCTGGTGGTGCCTGCGCTGGGTCGGGCACCAGGACGTGCGCGTGCTCGACGGCGGGCTCGCAGCCTGGGTCGCGGCCGACGGTCCGATCGAGACCGGAGAGGTGGAGCCGGCTCCCGTGCAGGACGTGGTCCTGCGCCCGGGTTCGATGGCCGTCGTCGACGCCGGCGAGGTGCTCGCCGGGACCGTCGGCCGCCTGCTCGACGCGCGGGCGCCGGAGCGGTACCGGGGCGAGGTCGAGCCGATCGACCCGGTGGCCGGCCACATCCCGGGCGCGGTGAGCTGCTGGACGGGCTCGCTCCAAGGCCCCGACGGGCGCTACCTGCCACGCGAGGAGCTGCGCGACCTGCTGCTCGCCGGCCACGACACCACCGACCTCACGGCGTACTGCGGCTCCGGAGTCACCGCGAGCCAGCTCGTCCTCGCAGGGCACGACGCCGGTCTGGAGATCGCCCTCTACCCGGGTTCCTGGTCGCACTGGGTCCTCGACCCGGCACGCCCGGTCGTCACCGATCCCCGGGCCTGACGCGTCAGGTGTCGCCTAGCCTGGACGCATGATCAGCCTTCCGTTTGCCGGGCGGACGCCCGAGGTGCACGAGTCCGCGTGGATAGCCCCGAACGCCTCCCTCATCGGCAAGGTGCGCGTGCACGCCGACGCCAGCGTCTGGTTCGGTGCCGTGCTGCGTGGCGACATCGACGAGATCGAGCTCGGCCCCGGCTCGAACCTGCAGGACAACGTCGTGGTGCACACCGAGCAGGGCTCGCCGGCGATCGTCGGCGCGGGGGTGAGCGTGGGGCACGGCGCCGTCGTGCACGGCTGCACGATCGAGGACGGCTGCCTCATCGGGATGAACGCGACCGTGCTCACGCGCGCCGTCGTCGGGCGGGACTCGCTCGTGGCGGCCGGCTGCGTCGTCCTCGAGGGCACCGTGATCCCGCCGCGCTCCCTGGTCGCCGGGGTGCCCGGCAAGGTGCGCCGCGAGCTGACCGACGACGAGGTCGCGGCCCTGCACGACAACGGGGCCCGGTACGTCACCCGTGCCGACGTCTACCGCGCCCAGGGCTGACCGCGCCGCACGAAGAGCACGTCGCGCCCACGCGACGGCCCGGCTCCCCGCCGCCGAGTCGGGCCTGATGGCCCTACCGCCGGCGCCGAAGGGGGAGTAGGCAGGAACCGGTGGTGCACAACGCCCCGAGTCGCACCTCCGGAACGGGGACGGGCCGATGGCTGCTGTGGTCGTGGAGGGTCTTCGCAAGGCGTACGGAGCGGTCCAAGCGGTCGACGGCATCGACCTCGTCGTCGAGCAGGGCGAGGTGCTCGCCCTGCTCGGGCCGAACGGGGCGGGCAAGACGACCACCGTGGAGATCCTCGAGGGCTACCGGACCCCGGACTCCGGGACCGTCCTGGTGCTCGGCATGGACCCGCAGACCGGCGGGCGTGCCCTGCGCGAGCGGATCGGCGTCGTGCTGCAGGAGGCCGGCTTCGAGGACCAGTTCACCCCGCGGGAGCTCCTCCGGTTGCATGCGGGCTACTACCCGAGGCCCCGCGCCGTCGACGACGTCCTGCAGCTGGTCGGTCTCGAGGAGAAGGCCGATGCCCGCGTCCGGACTCTCTCCGGTGGCCAGCGCCGCCGCCTCGACCTGGGCCTGGGCATCGTCGGGCAGCCGGAGGTGCTCTTCCTCGACGAGCCGACGACGGGCTTCGACCCGTCGGCCAGGCGCAAGGCATGGGACCTGGTGGACGGTCTGCGCGACCTGGGTGCGACGATCTTGCTCACCACCCACTACCTCGACGAGGCCGAGCACCTCGCCGATCGTCTCGTGGTGATCGACCACGGCCGGGTGGTCGCCCAGGGCACCGCCGAGGAGCTCGCGGCCTCGGCCGGTCAGTCCACGGTCATCTCCTTCCGCCTGCCGTCCGGGGTCCTCGCGGCCGACCTTCCCCGGATCGGACAGCACGTACGCGTCGCCGGTTCGGTGGCCGACGTGCGGACGTCCTCCGCCACGGCCGACGTGAACGCGTTGGCCGCGTGGGCGGTGGGCAGGGGGGTCGAGCTCGAGAGCCTCACCCTGACGCGTCCGAGCCTCGAGGACGTCTACCTCGACCTGGTCGGCGCCGAGGAGGACGTCGAGGAGGTCGCGCAGTGAGCGCCGACCTGACGCTGCTCGGCCGTCAGGTCCGCCACGAGCTGGTCGCCCTGAGCCGCACGCCCATCACGATGATCCTCAGCATCGCCTTCCCGCTGCTGTTCTTCGTCCTGCTCGCCGCCGTGATCGGCAACGAGACCCTCGACAGCCGCCAGGGCGTGCGGATGGCCCAGTTCCTCGCCCCGTCCATGGCGAGCTTCGGGGTCGTCATGGCGACCTTCTCGTTCCTCGCCGTCGGGTTCGCCGAGGCGCGCAGCACGGGCGTGCTCAAGCGCCAGGGCGGCACGCCGCTGCCACGCTGGGCCCTGCTCGGCGGGCGGGTCGGTGCTGCTCTGCTCCTCGGCCTCGCCGCCACCTCGCTGGTGATCGGCACCGGTGCGGCGTTCTACGGCGTCCAGGTCTTCGCCCGGACCCTGCCGGTGGTCCTGGTGACGCTGGTGCTCGCCTCGGTGTCCTTCAGCGCGATGGGCCTGGCGGTCGCCCTCCTGCTGCCCTCGCCGCAGGCGACGATCGCCGTGACCAACGGGATCGTGGTGCCCATCGCGTTCGTCTCCGACACGTTCATGGTCAACGGGACGCTTCCTGCCTGGATGTCGACGCTCGGCTGGCTGTTCCCGCTCAAGCACCTGGTGAACCTCCTCGGCGACGCGCTCAACCCGTACCTGTCGGGCAGCGGGTTCCAGCTCGGCCACCTCGCGGCGATCGCCGCGTGGGGGCTCGCGGGTGCGCTGGTGGCGGCCTGGGCGCTGCGCCGTGAGCGCGACCGCACCGCGACGCGACGGCGGTCGGCACGGTCCACCCCTGCGTCCGACGCCCGGCCGCGCCGCGCCGCGTCCCCGTCGCTCGCCACGCTCCTCGTCGGCCAGGTGCTGCACTCCGTGCGGGTGCTGTCCCGGAACGCCTCGTCCGTGTTCTTCGCCGTCGCCTTCCCGGTCCTCCTGGTGGCGCTCATCCCGACCGTCAACGGTGGTGGTGAGCAGCTCATGAGCGACGGTCAGACCCTCGGCGCGTTCTTCGCCGCCACCATGGCGATCTACGGCGGGGCGGTCACCGCCTACGTGAACCTGCCGACCGGACTGGCCGAGGCCCGCGACCTGGGAGTGCTCCAGCGTGTTCGGAGCACTCCGCTTCCTGCCTGGACGCTGCTGACCGGACGGGTCGTCGGCGCCATGGCGGTCGCCCTGCTCACGCTGGTCGGGATCGGCGTGGTCGGGGGCCTGATGTACGGGACGCCGGTTCCGGGGTCCTGGCCGGCTGTCCTGGTCACCCTGCTCCTCTCGACGACGTGCTTCGCGGTCGTAGGGATCGCCGTGATGACCTTCGTCCGCTCGGCGTCCTCGCTCGTGGGGGTCACGCTCGGCACCCTGCTGCCGCTGTGCTTCATCTCCGACGTGTTCGTCGTGGGGGTGAGCTACCCGCCGGTGCTGCAGGGTCTTTCCTGGTTCTTCCCGCTGCGCCACGCGACGAATGCGATGACGGCAGCTGCCGGTTCGACCGGGATCGGTGGCGGGTTCTCCTGGGTGCACCTCGGGGTGCTCGTGGCGTGGACCCTGGCCGGCGCGCTGGTCGTGGCGGTCCGGTTCAGCTGGGTTCGGCTCGAACCTCGCTCGCGCTCTCCCAAGGCCCCTGGTCCAGCCGGAACGGCGGGTACACATCGGTCATCAGGCTCGCGTACCCCGCCACTCGGTACACCCATCGGTTGAGGCCCAGCACGAGGTCGTACAGGTGCCGGGGGTAGGCCCCGCGCACGGCCAGCAGGACGGCGGCGACCAGCACCAGGATGCCGATCAGGCCGATCTGCGTCTGGTAGCGGGTGCCCTGGTCCGTCTGGTAGCCGAACTGGGGGCCGGTCAGCAGGCCGACCACGACGTAGTGCGGCAGCGCGAGGAGCCACCACTTGACCAGCACGAGCCCGCGGGACAGGCGCTCGGGGTACTCCACGGACAGCGATGCCGGGTACTCCGGCACCTCCGCGAGCGTGAAGGGCGGGTACACGTCCGTCGCCAGGGTGCTGTAGGAGTAGTAGCCCACCCGCCACGACCAGCGCAGCACGCCGACGTTCAGCTCGAAGATCCCGCGCGGGTACCTGCCGGTGAACAGGATCGCGAAAAAGGCGACCACGGTGAGCACGACGAACATCGCCCACAGAGGGATCAGGACCAGGACGTGCGGGATGATCAGCAGCCACTTGACCAGCCACAGAGCGCCGGAGAGGTGCTCCGGTGGCCGGGCGTTCAGCTGGACGGGGTAGGCGGGGGCTGCTGACGGGTTCGTCATGGTGGGCTCTTTCGACCGGGTGCACGGCGGGCCGCTGACGGCGGGCCGGTGACGTGTCGCAACCCTCCCAGTCTCGTCCTGCCCGGACCGCTCGCGCAGGAGAACGGCGCCCGCGCGCACCACCGGGCGCGCGATCGGGGTCAGGGACCTTCGGCTCTGGTGCCCAGGACCTGCTCGGGCGGACGTTGGAACCGTCCTCGGAGAACGCACGTCCGGGCGGCCGATCGGCCGGACGGTGCGGGAAGGCGGCCCGATGCGCGGCATGGCGGCTCCGGCGCACGGACGTGGCGCCGGCACGGACGAGGCCCTGGCCTGGGTGCTCAGGTCCTCGGAGCCCTCGGCGCGGTGGATCGTCCGTTCGGCGCTGCGCCACGATGCGGCGGGGGCTGCCGCGGAGCACGCGGCAGTGCTGGCGGATCCCGGGGTCGGCGGCCTCCTGGACCGACTCGGCGACTGGACCGCGGGGCACGAGCTGTCCGGGCACGCGAGCCCGGCATTCGCTCCGAACCTCCTCTCCCTGCTCTCGGACCTCGGCATCGGTCCCGGTGACGACGGGCGGGTCGAGCGCACCCTCGACGCGATGCTCGACCACGCCCTGCCGGACGGTCGCTTCGCCTCTTTCGCCCGGGTGCGCGGCGCGGCGACGGCGAGCTGGGGCTCCCTGCTCTGCGACACCCATGCCATCACCGAGGTCCTGCTGCGGTTTGGGCGCGGCGACGACCCGCGCGTGGCCCGAGCGCTGGCGGCGATGACCAGCGACCTGACGACCACCGCGCAAGGAGTGGCGTGGCCGTGCCGGGCGGATCCGGGCAGCGGCTTCCGCGGCCCGGGGCGCCGAGGCGACGTGTGCCCCCAGGTCACCCTCGAAGCGCTGCGGGTGTGGTCCATGGTCCCGCCGGAGGATCGCCCGGAGCACCTGCTCGGCGCCGCCAGGGTGGCGCTCGGCGTCTGGCGTGACCGGGCGTCGGCCAAGCCGTACATGTTCGGCCACGGATACCACTTCAAGGTCGTCAAGTGGCCGACGACCTGGTACGACGTCCTGGCCCTGCTCGACGCGCTCGGCCGCTACCCGGCGCTGTGGAGCGGTCCGGGTGCGGACCCCGCCGAGCGCCGGTCGCTCGCCGAGCTCATGGCCTGCCTGGTGGCGTACAACGTCGCCGCGGACGGACGTGTCACCCCGCGGTCCTGCTACCGGGGTTTCGAGGAGTACTCCTTCGGGCAGAAGGTGCGACCGTCCCCGTTCGCGACGGCTCGGGTCCACCGTGTGCTGCACCGGCTGGACGCGCTCGCTGCGGAGGCCGCGACCGTCGACGTCGCCTCCCTCGGTTCGTCGAAGGGTGGGACGGGGAGCCCACGGCCGCCGCGGATCGGTCGATGAGGCCGTCCGCGAACTGGCCGCATCGGGGCGACCTGGTCGGTACGGTGGGCCTGAAGCGCCCCGTGGACGTGGCGCTCGTCCCGGCAGGGAGTCAGCCATGAGCTCAGCGGCGACCCGAGCGCCGAAGATGCCGCCTCCGTGGTTCGTGCACACGGCCTGGCGCATCCATCGAGCGCTCTACCGGCTCAGTGGCGGCCGGTTCCTGTGGGACACGTCGAACAAGCGCGGCTGGGGCGCACTGCGCCTGACGGCCACCGGCCGGAAGTCCGGGCACGAGCGCAGCGTCATCCTCGGGTACGTCGAGGACGGTGCGAATCTCGTCACGGTCGCGATGAACGGCTGGGACGAGGGTCATCCGTCGTGGTGGCTCAACCTCCAGGCGCACCCGGACGCGGTCGTCCGGATGGCGGGCCGGCCGCCGCGCCCGGTGCGCGCACGTCAGGCGGTGCGGGAGGAGAGGGACCGGCTGTGGCAGCTCTGGCGCGCCGTCGACCCGCACCTCGACGACTACGCGGGCCGGCGATCGACCGAGACGCCGGTGGTCGTCCTCGAGCCGCGCGACGGGACTCTGTGACCCGGCGGGCTGGGGCCGCCCGACGCTGCGGGTCAGCGCCGCGGAGCCGTCTCGAGCACGGCCATCGCCGCTGACCTGCCCGGGATCCCGCTCACGCCACCGCCCCGTCGCGCACCCGCGCCGCACAGCAGCACGCGGTCGTCGCCGGTCGCCACGCCCCATCGGCCGGCCGGGCTTCCCGCGTCGCCGTCCTCGAGCCACGGCCACTGCAGGTCGCGGTGGAAGATGTGGCCGCCGGGAAGCGCGACGTCCTCCTCGAGGTCGACGGGCGAGCGGACCTCGAGGCACGGGCGGCCGTCGGCGTCGAGCGCGAGGCAGCCCTCGATCGGCTCGGCGAGCACCGCGTCCAGGGAGCGCATCGTGGCCTCGAGCGCCGCGGCCCGCGCACCCTGGGGGTCGTTGCGGAAGAGGCGTGCCGGCATGTGCAGGCCGAAGAGCGTGAGCGTGTGGTGGCCCGTCGCTCGAAGGTCGGCGCCGAGGATCGACGGGTCGGTGAGCGTGTGGCAGTAGATCTCCGCGGGTGGCAGCGTCGGTATGAGGCCGGCGGCGGCCTGCGCGTGGGCGGTGGCCAGCTGCTCGTACGACTCGTTGACGTGAAAGGTGCCGGCGAAGGCCGCACTCGGGTCCACTGCGGGGTCGCGGAGCCGCGGCAGGCGGCCCAGCACCATGTTGACCTTGAGCTGGCTGCCCTCGGGCCCGTCCCCGGCCGGTTCGTGGCCGAGGAGCCGGTCGAGCACGCGGGGGGCTGCGTTGACCAGGACGTGGGCTGCGGCGACCGAGTGGTCGCGGCCGTCGTCATCGGTCCAGACGACCTCCGTGCCGTCGGGTCCCGGGTGCACGGCATGCACGGTGGCGCGGGTCAGCAGCTCGGCCCCACCCGTGCGGGCCGCATCGGTGAGTGCCTCGACCACGGCGCCCATACCGCCCACCGGCACGTCCCAGTCGCCCGTCCCGCCGCCGATCACGTGGTAGAGGAAGCAGCGGTTCTGCACGAGCGTCGTGTCGTGGGCGCCGGCGAAGGTTCCGATGAGGGCGTCGGTGAGCACGACGCCGCGGACGAGGTCGTGGGCGAAGGTGCGCTCGACGAGCTCCCCGAGCGGGGCGTGCAGGTCGGCCCACCACTGCTCCCCGACGGCCGCGCGGGCCTCGGCCCTCGTCGGCAGCGGTTCGGTCACGCTCGGGAAGACGACCTGGGCGAGGGCGTGCGTCCGCGCGGCGAACGCCCGCCAGGCGCGATGGTCCGCCCCTGCCCCGACGGCCGCGAACGAGCGCTGCGTCGCACCGTCGTCCCCGGTGTCGATGAGCAGGCCGCGTGCCGGGTCGCCGGGAACGGGCGTGTACGAGGCGACCCGCCGGCGCCGCAGCGCGAGCGAGAGCCCGAGCTCGTCCCTGACCTCGCGCGGCATGAGCGAGACGAGGTAGGAGTAGCGGGACAGCTGGGCATCGACGCCGGGGAAGACGCGGTGCGAGCCCGCGGCCCCGCCCAGGCGGTCGGCCCGCTCGAGCACCAGCACGCTGCGACCCGCTCGCGCGAGGTAGGCAGCGGCGGTCAGCCCGTTGTGGCCGCCTCCGACGACGACCGCGTCGTACCTGCTCCGTGTCACGGGGCCACGCTACGGCGCCCGGGTACGTCCTCACCGCCCACCCCCAGACGCCCGTCCCGCTCGCGGTGGGCCACGGCGTGAGCCTCGCCCACATCCGCGGGATCGGCGAGCACGCGGCCGAGGGACGGCCATTCGCAGCGATCCGGGGCGCCGAGGGTGAGCCGCCCGTGCCGGACCTGCCCGCCGTCGAGGTCGCGTCGGTCGTCGGTCGTCGTGGCGCCGACCGCCTCGAGCCCTGGCCGGGACGTCCTGCCCTTGTCTCGGCCGCAGGATCGGCGTAGAGCCGAGGGTAGGGGGTTCGGCGCAAGCTGTCTCGAAGGAGGAGTCGTGGACGTCTCGGTGTGCGAGCTCACGGAGCAGCCCGTTCTCGGCATGCACGAGGTGGTGCCTGTGGGGGAGCTCTCCGCCTTCTTCGGCAGGGCCTTCTCCGCCGTGGCCCGGGACCTCGAGCGTCACGGGGTCGCTCCCGTAGGTCCGCCCGTTGCCCTCTATGACGCGGCCGTCGGCGCAACGGCGGACGTGACCGCAGGGTTCCCGACGGTCGAGACGGTCCCGCCCGGCGAGGGCCTGATCGACGTGGTGCTCCCGGCTGGGCCCGCCGTCGAGGTGATCCACCGCGGCCCCTACGACTCGATGGAAGGCACCTACGCGGACCTGATGGAGTGGTTCGCTGCCAACAAGGTGCAGGCCGGACCGGTCATGTGGGAGGAGTACCTCGTCGGGCCCGACTCCGCACCCGACCCCGCTGACTGGGTGACTCGGATCGTCTGGCCGGTGCAGTGACATCCGTCGGGATGCCGTCGGCGGCCCGTCACGGGAGGCTGGAGGCGAGCGCGCCGTCGCTGCGGCGGCCGCCGCACCAGGAGGTGCGCATGGCTGGGGCCCGGACGACGTCACCTGCCCTGAGCACCCAGGGTCTGACCAAGCACTTCGGCCCCGTGGTCGCTCTCGACGGGTTGGACCTCGAGGTGGAGCGAGGGGAGATCTTCGGCTTCCTCGGGCCGAACGGGGCGGGCAAGTCCACCACGATCCGGCTGCTGCTCGGTCTGATCCGCCCCACGCGCGGCACGGCGCAGATCCACGGCATCCCGGTGCAGGACGTACGCCGCGCCCATCGGCACGTCGGGTACGTGCCCGGGGACGTGGCGCTGTGGCCGCAGCTGACCGGGACGGAGACCCTCGACCTGCTCGCCTCCGTCACCGGTGGCGTCGACCCGGCCTGGCGCGCCGAGCTCCTCGAGAGGTTCGCGCTCGACCCGGGCACCAAGGTCCGCTCCTACTCGAAGGGCAACCGGCAGAAGATCGCCCTCGTGGCCGCGTTCATGGGCCGCCCGGACGTGCTCCTGCTCGACGAGCCCACCGCTGGCCTCGACCCGCTCATGGAGGAGGAGTTCCAGCGACTCGCCCGCGAGACCACGGCTGCGGGGCAGACGATCTTCCTCTCCTCGCACATCCTCGACGAGGTCGAGGACCTGTGCGACCGGGTCGGCATCCTGCGCGAGGGCAGGTTGGTCGAGGTCGCCGCTCTCGACGATCTGCGCCGCCTGCACACGACGGTCGTCGAGGTCATGCTCGATGGGCCCGTTCCACGGCTCGACGACCTGCCGGGCATCGGGGCGGTCGAGGCGGTCGACGGTGGCGTCCGGGTGGCGGTCACCGGCTCCCCGGCGGCCCTGATCGATCGGCTCGCGGGGGCGTCCGTCACCCGGCTGCGGACCGAGGAGCCGTCCCTGGAGGAGATCTTCCTCACCTACTACTGAGACCCGGTGCCGCAAGGCGCACCTACGAGCCGGAAGGAGGAGGACGCGATGACCGCCGTTCACGCCGAGCCGCGCGCCCGGCGCCCGGTGACCGGGGCGGTGCTGCTCTCCGCCCGGCTCGTCCGGCGCGGCGGACTGGCCGTCGTCCTCGGGCTCGCGGCCTGGGCGGTGATGGAGGTCCGGGTCTTCGAGGCGTCCTACCCGGATCTCGCGTCACGTCAGCAGCTCCTCCTGCTCGGTGACGACCCCGCGGTCCGGATCCTGCAGGGCGTCGCGGCGGGGACCTCCACCGGTGCCCTCGTGGTGTGGGATGCCGGCTGGATGCTGCAGATGATCGTCGGGGTGTGGGCGGTGGTGACGGCCTCCCGGCTCGTGCGTGGCGACGAGGACGCCGGCCGGTCCGAGCTGTTGCTGGCGGGCCGGGTGCGGGACCGAGTGCTCCTGGCGGTCCAGCTGGGCGTGCTCGTGACCGTGTGCGCCCTGGCGGGGCTGGCCCTGGCGCTCGCGCTCGCGGGCGCCGGAGCGGACCTCTCGGGGGCCCTGCTCTTCGGTGCCCAGGTGGCGGGGCTCGGTGCTGCGGCGGTCGCCGGGACCGCGCTCCTCGCGCAGGTGCTCGGGGCTCGCGGACGGGTGGTCGGGGTCGCGGCCGGCGGCCTCGGGGCCGCGGTCCTGCTGCGGATGGTCGCCAACTCCGCCGACGACCGCGCCTGGCTGGGATGGATCACCCCGCTCGGCTGGAACGACCGCCTGGAGCCGTTCGGCGGGAACAACGCCCTCGTGCTCGCGGTGCCGCTCGGAGTCGTCCTCGGGCTCGGCGGGGCGGCGCTCGCGCTGCGTGGACGCCGGGACAGCGGAGGCTCGCTGCTGACGTCCTCGCGGGTGCCCCGGTCGCGTCGCTGGGGACTCTCGAGCCCGCTCGCGTTCGCCTGGCGCGCCTGGTCGGGAACGTTCACCGGCTGGGCGGTGGGTCTCGCCGCCCTTGGAATGGTGGTGGGCGCGCTCCTGCCGAGCATGGTCGAGTTCATCGAGGGCGACCCGTCGTACGCCGCGATCCTCGAAGCGTTCGGCATCGACCTGGAGCACGTCACGCTCGGCTTCATCTCGATGATGAGCGTGATCACCGGGCTCGTGATCGCTCTGGCCGTGACCTGGCGGATCGGCGCAGCCCGCGCGGAGGAGGACGCCGGGCGGTTGGAGCACCTGCTGGTGCGGCCCGTCGAGCGGTGGCGCTGGCTCGGGGGGCACGTGCTGCTGGCCGGGGTGACGGCGGTGCTGCTCGCCGCCATCGGCGCCCTGGCGACGTGGGGGGCCGCGCGGGCGGCAGGGGCAGAGCTCGCTCTCGGTGACGCGGCCGCCGCGGGGTTCGGTGCCTTGCCGGCGGTCGCCGTCTTCGGCGGTCTCGCCGTCGCGCTGCTCGGCCTGGCGCCGCGGCTGGTCGTGCCCGTGGGCGCGGCCGTGACCATGGCCGCGTACGTCGTGGAGCTCGTCGGGCCCGCGCTCCACTGGCCAGAGGCCGTCCTCTCGCTCTCCCCGTTCCACCACCTGGAGCAGGTGCCGGTGGACCCGTTCGGGCTGACGGCGGCCCTGGTCATGGGCGCCGTCGCGGTGGCGCTGGTGGTCCTCGGCATGGTCGCCTTCCAGCGTCGCGACCTGGTGGGTGGGTGACCGGTCGGGACCATCGGCTGCGGGGACGCCCGTCTGCGGGATGTCGGCCTCCTCATGATCGCGGACCTCGGGGTCGTCGGGCGGCGCGCCCAGCAGGTCCGTCAGAGTGCGGTACCGCACCGAGGGGCCGTCGCCCTCGGGCGGCCACGGGACGAGGTCTGCACCGACCTGAGAGCTCCGGTCGCCCATGGAGTTCACGCTACGCAGGACGGCCGGGCTCGGCCCCGGATCCGCCGGCCGGTGAGCGGACCGCTCGGCCTAGGCTCGGGGCATGCTCCGGCGCGTGACCGTGCTCCTCGCCTGCCTCCTCGTGGTGGCGGGATGCACGACAGCGTCCTCGCCCAGCGAGTCATCCGCCAGCTCCATGACTCCGCCCGTGAGCACGTCGGCATCCGAGAAGAGCCTGCCGTCAGGCGTGAGCAAGGTGCTCGTCGTCGTGGAGGAGAACCACAGCCTCAGTCAGATGCGGGACGGGATGCCCTCGCTGTACGCCCTCGCGCAGCAGTACGGCTACGCGACGGACTACCGTGCTGTCGCCCACCCGTCGTTGCCGAACTACCTGGCCATCGCCGGGGGTTCGACCTTCGGTGTCCGCGACGACGCGTCGCCGTCCGCGCACCTGCTGACCGGGCCGTCGGTCTTCGGCGCCGCGCTCGCGGCGGGCCGTACGGCCGGGGTCTATGCCGAGTCGATGCCTTCTGCGTGCGCGACGGGGCCCAGCGGGCCCTACGCGGTCAAGCACACCCCCTGGGCGTACTTCGTCGACGAGGCAGCCCTCTGCCGCGCGGGAACCGTCCCGTCGGGAACACCGGCCGGCGGAGCGCTCGCCGCCGACGTGGCGGCCGGGCGGCTGCCGACGGTCGGCATGCTGGTCCCCGACCTCGATCACGACGCGCACGACGGCACCTTGGCGGCCGCTGACGCATGGCTGCAGGGGTGGCTCTCGACGATCATGGTGGGGCCCGACTTCACGGCCGGGCACCTGGCGATCGTCGTCACGTCCGACGAGGACGACAGGTCCGCAGGCAACCACGTGCTCACCGTCGTCATCGCGCCGGGGGTGAGCCATGAGGTCGTCACCTCTCCGCTCTCGCACTTCTCGCTCACCGGGCTGCTCTGCGAGGTGGCCGGCGTGCCGCCGCTGAGGCAGGCCGCCGGGGCGCCGTCGTTCGCCATGGCGTTCGGCCTGGAGCTGGCCGTTGGGCACCGCTAGCAGCGACGGGGCCGCTCGGCCACGCTGCGGCGGAGGCGGGACTCAGTCCCCGGTGGTGAGCCGAAGCGTCTGCAGCCGCCGGACGGCGAGCACGATCGCGCCGATCGTCGTGACCCCGAGCAGCAGGAGCGCCGCGGTGAGGCTGACGTCGGAGGTCACGGCCCACCCGGAGGCCCGATCGCCGAGGATCCGTTCGGCTGCGGCCAGCGCCCACTGCCGCACGCTGACGTTGCGCACACCGGGGACGTAACCGCCCAGCACGGTCTCCCACAGCAGCGCGTAGAGCAGGCCGATGATCACGGCGTTCCTGGTCACGACCGAGAGCGCCACGAACAGGGTCGTGTAGGCGAGGGCGGCCAGGGCCGCGGTGGCGGCGTACGCCAGGCCGAGACGCGCGTCCTGGTCGCCGGCGATCTCGACGGCGGCGACGATCGGCAGCACGGCGACGACCAGGGCGGTGCCCCAGGCGACGAGCAGCTTCGACAGGACGATCGTGCGCCGTGGCACGGGCTTGGCCAGCAGGTACACGATCGAGCCGTCGTCGATCTCGGTCCCGATCACCCCGACGCCGATCAGCAGGCAGATCAGCGGCAGGAGCGTGCCCAGCGCGAAGTCGTTCATCAGGTGCACCGTGCCCACCGGGTCCCCGCCCGACGCCCAGCGCACCAGTCCGGCCATGAGCAGCAGGAGGACGGGCAGGAGCACGAGGAGGACGGCGCGGCGTCGTCCCAGCAGGCCGCGCAGGGTCAGGGTCATCACGACGGGGTTCATCGGGCCACCAGGTAGGCGAAGACGCTCTCGAGTGACTCGTCGGCCGGCGAGACCTCCAGGAGCCGGATCCCGCTGTCCCGGGCGAGCCGGGGCAGGGCGAGGACGAAGACCCCCAGGTCGGGGGCTTGCACGGCGAGGTCCCCCGAGGTCAGGTCGACGGTGTCGGCGGACCCGTCGGCGATGATCGCGGCCGCGAGCCGGCGGTCGTCGCTCGAGCGGATCGTGTACTGGTGGGGGCGCTCGGTCATCAGCCGCCGGATCCGGCGGAAGTCACCGGACGCGGCATGACGTCCGGCGACGAGCACCTCGATCGTGCCGGCGATCTCCTCGACCTCTTCGAGGATGTGGCTGCTGAACAGCACGGTGCGACCCTGCTCGCCGAGCCGTCGCAGCAGGTCCATCAGGTGCAGCCGCTGGCGCGGGTCCATCCCGTTGAACGGCTCGTCGAGCAGCAGGACGGACGGGTCGTGCACCAGGGCGGTGGCCATCTTGACCCGCTGCTTCATGCCCTTGGAGTACGTGCTGATGTCGCGGTCCTTCGCGTCCATCATCTCCACGGTCTCCAGGGCTGCCCGGGCCGCACCTTCGGGGTCGGGCAGCCGCTGCAGCCGCGCGTTGGCGACGACGAACTGCCAGCCGGTGACCATGTCGTACATGGCCTCGGTCTCCGGGACCAGGCCGATGCTGCGGTAGATCTCCGGGTGGCGCCACACGGGCGTCCCGTCGAGGGTGACGGTGCCGGCGGACGGCGCGAGGAACCCGCCCATCATCGCGATCAAGGTCGACTTCCCGGCGCCGTTCGGGCCGAGCAGGCCCGTGACGCCGGGACCGATCGTCATCGTCACGTCGTTGGCTGCCACGACGTTGCCGTACCAGCGGGACACGTGGTCCAGGACCAGGGTGCTCACACCCCACCGACCTTCCGGTAGCGGCGCACGAGGACGGCCAGGCACGCACCGACCGTCGCGACCGCGAGGGATCCGAAGACGAGGACACCGAGCGCGCCGGCCGGGTAGCCGGTGCCGTTGGACGGGGCGACGCCGAGGATCCCCACGGCGAACCCGTCGACGAGAGTGAACGGGTCGAGCGCCGGCAGGTAGGACGCGAGCGTCGCGTAGCCCTTCTGGCCGGCGATGGCGATCAGCATCTGCGTGATCCCACTGATCACGAGGAGGGCGGTGATGATCGCTGCGACGCCCAGGCCGCGGCGCGGGGTGAAGGCGGCGATCACCAGGCTGATCCCGGCCAGGACGAGCGCCAGGACCGCCACGGTGAGGAGGCCGCCGGCCCAGCCGGCCAGCTGGTCGCCGACCGGCAGCTTCGCGAGCAGGGCACCGACCAGCAGCAGCGTCTCGGTCGCGGCCAGGACCCCGAACAGGGCGATCGCGAGCCCGGCGAACTTCGCGAGCACGTAGTCGCTGCGGGTCATCGGCCGCGACAGGTACAGCGGCATCACACCGTGCCGTAGGTCACGGGACACGCAGTAGGGCGCCGCGCCGGCGACGAACAGCGCGATCACCAGCTGCATCGCGCCCGGGTACTGCGTGTAGGAGATCGGCAGCTCCGTGCTGCCGGTCAGCAGGATCGACAGGGCGATGACCAGCGGCGGGATCAGCAGGATGCCGATCAGCGCCCATGGCATGACCTTCGACCTGGCAGGGCGACCGAGCCCGAAGACCCCGCGCACGGTCTCGACCAGCAATGACCGCACCACCCAGCCACGGCCGAGGCGCTGTCCGTCGTAGTGCCGGAAGCCGATGTCGTGGATGACGTCAGCGGACATGTGCGCCCTCCTGATCGGGCCGGAAGATCTCGGTGAGGTGGTGGCGCCGCCGCTGCATCCGGACGAGCCCGACGCCGAGGTCGGCCGCGCCGTCCCGCACGGCGTCGATCACCCACTCGCCGGCGAGCTCGACGCTGAACAGCTGCGTCCCGCTTCCCTCGGCCACCGTCGCCCCCGCCGTGCGGAGCCGTGCGACGAGCTCCGGTCCGCCGTCGGTGACCTCGACGAGCACGACTCCGCTCAGCTGGGTGGCATCGGCCGTGGAGGTGGATCGCTGCAGCACGCCGTTCTCGATCACGACGAGGTGGTCGGAGATCCGTTCGAGCTCGCCGAGCAGGTGGGAGGTCACCACCACCGAGATGGCGAAGTCCGTGCTGATGCGCTGGATCAGGGCGAGCATCTCGTCGCGGCCCGCGGGGTCGAGCCCGTTGGTCGGTTCGTCGAGCAGGACGAGCCTGGGGTCGTGCACGAGGGACTGGGCCAGCTTCACGCGCTGCTTCATGCCGGTGGAGTACCCGCCGATGGGCCGGTAGCGCTCCTCGTACAGGCCCACGTGGCGGAGCGTGTCGGCGGTCCGCTCGCGGGCGACCTCGGAGGGCAGGCCCGACATCCGCGCGAGGTGCACGACCAGCTCGGTGGCCGAGACGTCGGGCGGCAGGCACTCGCTCTCGGGCATGTAGCCGACGACCTGCCGGATCGCCAGCCCCTGGGTCGCGCAGTCCAGGCCGAGCACGCTGGCCCTGCCCGAGGTCGGCGGCAGCAGCCCGAGCAGGATCTTGATCAGTGTCGACTTGCCCGCGCCGTTGGCGCCCACCAGGCCGACGACGCCCCGGGGCATCTCGACGTCGAGCCGGGACAGGGCTGTGACGGGGCCGAAGGTACGGGTCAGGCCCTCGACCACCACCGACGGGCCGCCTGACGACCCGTGACCGGGCACGCGGTCGGCTGGGAGGGGCTCCATGCCGATGATCCTTCTCCTTCGGGGGACCGGCCGGTATCGGGCATCACCCTGAGAGGACCCCGAGTACGTTCGAGATCAACGGTCGATCGATGGGGTGGTGAGGGTGCGACGAGAACGCTGGTGGGTGCCGGTGGCGTTCGTCGTACCGTTCGGGGTGTTCGCCTGGTTGAGCGTGACGAGCGGCACCTTGGCGGACCGGATCGTGCTCGTCGCCTGGGGCATCCTGCTCGTCGCGACGATCGTCCGCGTCTTCCGGTTGCGCCCGGGGGACTCCCGCAAGCGTGCGGTCGCCGGGCCGATCGTCGACAGCGTCGGCGAGATGCAGAACATCTACCTCGGTCGCCCGGACCTGGACCCGGTGTCGTTCGGTCACGACGGCCCAGCCGCTACCGAGCTCGTGGTCGAGCCGCTGCCCCACGATCCCGGAGACCTGCGCGAGCCGGGGCGCTGACGGGCGAGAGGCCGGGCCTCACTGCCCGGCCGCGGCTGCGGGTGCACGATGGCTCGGTACCGTTCGTGAGACCCGGGCGCTCCGGCGGCCCGCGGCGAGCACAAGGAGAGCGTCCGTGCCCCTCAAGCACCCGGCCGGCAGGCAGCCCAGGACGACGTCGGCCTCCGTCGACCCGATGTTCGACCTCGGTGGTGAGGAGATCCCGCGGCACCGGCTCGGCCCGCACGAGATCCCGCCGGCCGTGGCCTACCAGACGATCCATGACGAGCTCATGCTCGACGGCAGTGCCCGGATGAACCTCGCGACCTTCGTCACCACGTGGATGGAGCCCGAGGCGGAGCGTCTGATGACCGAGACGCTCGACAAAAACATGATCGACAAGGACGAGTACCCGCAGACCGCTGAGATCGAGATGCGCTGCGTGAACATCCTCGCGGACCTGTGGCACGCGCCCGATCAGACGCGGGCGACCGGCTGCTCGACGACGGGCTCCAGCGAGGCGGCGATGCTCGGCGGCCTCGCGCTCAAGCGACGCTGGCAGCAGCGGCGGCGGGCGGAGGGCAAGCCGACCGATCGGCCCAATCTCGTGATGGGCATCGATGTCCAGGTCTGCTGGGAGAAGTTCGCCAACTACTGGGACGTCGAGATGCGGCTCGTGCCGATGGAGGGCGACCGCCTGCATCTGGGCGCGGACGAGGCCGTGGCCCTGTGCGACGAGAACACGATCGGTGTCGTCGCGATCCTCGGCTCGACCTTCGACGGCTCCTACGAGCCGGTGGCCGAGATCTGCGCTGCCCTCGACGCGCTCGCCGAACGGACGGGGATCGACATCCCGGTGCACGTCGACGGCGCATCCGGCGGATTCGTCGCGCCCTTCCTCGACCCGGACCTCGAGTGGGACTTCCAGCTGGCGCGGGTGGCCTCGATCAACGCCTCGGGTCACAAGTACGGGCTCGTCTACCCGGGCGTCGGCTGGATCGTCTGGCGCGACGAGTCCTGCCTGCCCGAGGACCTCATCTTCTGGGTGAACTACCTCGGCGACGACATGCCGACCTTCGCCCTGAACTTCTCCCGGCCCGGGGCGCAGGTGATCGGGCAGTACTACACGCTGCTGCGGCTGGGCGTCGAGGGGTTCCGCACGGTCCAGCAGTACGCACGAGACGTGGCCACGGGTCTTGCGGAGCGGATCGCCGCCCTGGGTCCGTTCGAGCTGCTGACCAGGGGCGACGAGCTCCCGGTCTTCGCCTTCGTCGTCAGACGAGAGATCGAGAACTTCACGGCCTTCGACGTCTCGGCGGCGCTGCGCGAGCGTGGCTGGCAGGTGCCCGCCTACACGTTCCCCAAGAACCGCGAGGACCTCACCGCGCTGCGCATCGTGGTCAAGCGCGGTTTCAGCCATGACCTGGCGGACCTGCTCCTCGCCGACCTGGAGCGCGAGCTCCCGCGGCTCCAGGCACAGCCCGCCCCCGGCCGCCAGGGAGCGGAGCACTCGAGCTTCCACCACTGACGCACCCGTCGTGGTCGGTGCGGTCTAGTGCTCGCCCTTGACGACGAAGAAGGAGCCGCGGATGGTGCCCGCCAGCTTCGACTTCTGCCTGGCGAACTTGAAGCGGGACGCGAGCTCGTCCGGGATCTCCATCCCGTCGGACAGCTTGAGACCGACCGCGCGCTTCGAGCCGTCCTCGAGGCCGTACATCACGTTGATCGACAGGCCCGACTCGTAGAAGACGTACGCCATCCGGATCCCAGCGACCTCGAAGGCGGTCGCCTCGAGCGGCCGGGAGGAGATCACGAGGTCGCGCTCGTCCTTGAGGATGCCGTGCACCCACTCGACGGTCTCGGCTGCCTCGCTCGCCGGCTCGACGGTGAACCGGTGGTCGTACTTGTTCCGGTAGTAGCGCGCCTCGTTGGCCCGCAGCCCCGCGAGGGCCTCCGCGACCGGGGAGGACTCCAGCCCCGTGGTGGAGACGTCGGTGAAGTCGACGACGTACGTCATGGGAACCCTCCAAGGGCGGAGCCGAGGTGGCGAGACTATCGGCCGGCCTCGCCGGCACGCGGCCGGCCCTGGCGTACCCACCGCTCGTCGTCCCGTACCCACCGGCCCCCGGGCCCGGCGGGGCGGGGGGCATCGGCGAGCCACCACGTCGCGTCCGGGCCGCGGGGTACGGCCCCGCCCGAAGTCAGCTGCCAGGCCAGGAGGCTGACGTGAACGGCTTCGTGGTCTCTGGCGACGGCTGACCAGTAGGTGGTCTGCCAACGGCCCTCGCGTGGA
>JBBSAL010000004.1:0-110019 GCA_038252305.1 Actinomycetales bacterium
ACCGAGGCGTTGGGCATCGGGGAACCCGCCGGCCACGCACGTAGGTGCGAGACCGTGGTGGCCCCGACCGCGGTGATGTTGAGGACGACGGCCGTGACCCCGCTGCTGGGCACCCCGGCCGCGCCGAGCACCGCGAGATCGACCCGCTGACCGGCTCCGAGCGACTGGAAGGTCGTGCGGGTGTCCACCAGCCGCGTCGGCGACACCGGCACGTACCCGCCGTTGGCGACCAGCGGCACCGCGGCGACGACCGGGGGGTCGGCCGGGCGTCGCACGGTCACGGTGGTGCTGAAGGGTGGAGCGGCGACGCCCGCACCGTCGAGCCCGGACAGCGTGAGGTCGTAGGTGCCCGGTCCGACGTACGGCGACAGCCCGGCAGGCACGGGCGAGTAGGTGCCGAACCACGTGGCGTTGAAGCGCTCACCGCCCAGCACCTCACCGCTCCTCACGAGGGCGGTGCGCCCGGTGCTGTGGTCGCGGACCGTCAACGTCCACGTCATCGCGACACTGGCGGTCGCCGCGATGCTCATCTGCGCGCCGTGGTCGATGACCGACGCCGAGACCGCGGGTGCGTTCAGCGTCGTCGTGGTCGAGCGCGGCTTCCACCAGTTCGACAGGAGGCCGAAGGCCGGGGAGCTCACCGTCGCGCTGCCGGTGGTGCACTCGACGCGGGCCTGGAGCACCCGACCGCCGAGCTCGCCGTCACCCGTGCGGCTGACGACGACGAGGTTGCGCAGCTTCCCGTCGGTGCCCGGGCACGAGGCCTCGACCCTCGCGACGCTCAAGGTCCCGGTCCATCGCGTCTTCGTGTCACCCGGCGCGGTCCCCGACCACGGGTCGTACTTGGCGACCTGGTAGGGAGGGGAACCGGCGGTCGTCCAGCCGCCGTTCGACGAGGAGAACTCGGTGAAGGCCACGGCGCCGCCGTAGAGCAGCACCCGTCCGGCGGTCGCCGTGATCGCGGCGTCCGAGCGGGGGTCCTCGTAGGAGGTGGTGAGCGTCCCGCCGACGTCGGCGACTCCCTTGCCGTAGTACACCTGGCAGGAGGTGGTGTCGCAGAGCGTGCTCCCGTGGACGACCTTGTACCAGGCGTAGGTCCGCGCCGCCACGGCCTGGGCCTGCAGCGCCGCGGCCGCCCAGCTCGCCGGCGACTCGCGTGGGACCACGGAGCGCAGGTAGTCCTCCATCGGCAGGCTGTTCGTCACGTTGAAGCCCGTGCCGGTGGTCGGGACGATCCTCAGGTCGCCGCGATACCACCTCCCGGTCGTGGCCGACTCGTTCGCGGCGATCACCATCCCGTACTCCTGCTGGGACTCCATCCGGAGCGTCCCGGCGTAGGTCTGGGTCTCGGTGATCGCGCCGCCGGGTGTGTCGCGGCGCTGGGCCGTGACCGTGCCGTCAGCGACGGTGATGGTCCAGCGCCCCGGGCCGACCACGACCTCACCGTTGATCAGGCCCATCCGGATCGGCCGGTTCTCCGGGCTCCAGATCGTCACGGTCGTCGCCGGGGCGAAGGCGCTCAGCGAGACGTTGACGTACTGGCCGCTGATCGACGTGGAGGTCGTCCCCGGGTAGTAGAACGCGAGGATCGCATCGGCGGACACCCCCTGCAGGGCCGCGCCCTGGGCTCCCCACTGCGACATCCCGCGGCCGTGACCCCAGGCGCGCCCGTCCACCGTCCAGGATCCGGAGGCGGGAGCCGGGTAGACCTCCTCGGAGGCGGCAGCGGGTCCGGCCACGGCGCCGAGACCGCCCAGCGTGAGAGCGAGGACGACGGCGGAGCCGAGCAGACGGCGCACTGGACGCACAGAGACCTCCGGGAAGGGTGATGACCCTTCGAGGATACGGAACCTCTGGCCGATCGGAGGGATCCGTCGACCAGGCGTGGCCGCGGGTTCACACCGAGGTCAGCGTCGCGCGCCCACCTCGGCGAGCTTGCGGACCAGCGCCACCGGACCGCCGGCCCGGGTCACCCGGACCGCCGCGCGCAGCTTCTGGCCCAAGCGTGACTCGGTCACCTCGCTCCAGGCCTGCGGGACGAGGGGCGAGCGGAGCCCGGGATGCGGTTCCAGCCAGCCTGCGGCCGCGTCCCACGGCTCGTCCTCCAGCACCGGTTCCCAGTCGCCCGTCGCGCGCGGGCCGTGCTCACGCCGGTGCCCGGCCGCGGCGTCGAGCAGAGCGAGGTAGCGGGCACCCTGGACGTGCGGTCCCCACCTGAGCAGCGCCTCACGTCGGGCGAGCACACCCGTGCGCCGCCGGCCGAGCGGGTCGTCCAGCAGGGCGAGGATGCCCTCGACCCACTCCTCGTGCGTCGAGGCGAGCCGGCCGGTGCGGCCGTCCTCGATCGCCTCACGGAAGGGCTGCGTCGGCGAGGCGACGGTCGGGGTCTCGACCAACGCTGCCTCGAGCCACTTGATGGCGGACTTCGCCTCGTTGAAGCGGTTGTCGAGCACGAGTGGCGCCAGGTTCACGTCGACCTGGCGCAGCCGCGCCGGAAGCTCGGTCCAGGGGAGCATCGGCAGCCGGCGCACGCGGTCGCCATGGGCCTCGAGCGCAGGACCCGTGGTCAGGAGGCCGCCGAGCCAGAGCTCGACGTCGGGTCGCCGTTCGAGGACATCCAGCAAGGCGGGCTCGACCACCGCCCAGTCCGCGTCGTGCGTGTTGGTCCCGCTGAAGTATCCGAGACGGAGCGGCCCCGGCGTGCGCGGAGCCTCGAGCGCGAGCTCGCTCAGCCGGGCGAGGTCCGTCCCGACCCCGTTCGGGTACCGGAAGGCCGGCATCCCCGTGGTCGCCGTGGCGTGCTCGCACAACGCCTCGGTGCTGCCCACGTAGGCGTCGCAGAGCTCCATGGTGGTCCGGTAGCGCGCCACACCACGCCACCACAGGTCCTCCTCCTGCGAGGAGAGGACGCTCAGGCCGTGCACGTCCCCGCGCAGCGACGGATCGAAGATCAGGTCGTCGATGTCGAAGAGCACCGGGACGGGTCGCTGCCGCGCGCGGACACGTGCCACGAGCTCGACGACCTGGATCGTCGCAGGGACCCGGTAGAGGACGACCGCGTCGGCGGCATCGGCCAGCTCGAGGTTCGACGGGTCCCGGTAGTGCCGCACGTCCACCTGAAGGCCGTGCAGCCGCAGCGCCTCGGCCGGGAGGTGGCCCCGGTAGCGCAGCGCGGCGCCGGCGATCCCCACGACCACCAGGACCCTGCGCATCAGGCTCTCGCGGGCCATGACCTCCTCGCCCGCGCGCTCGGAGACCTCCAGTGCGGCGTCGGGGCCGTCGAGCAGCTCCTGGTAGATCTCCTCGAGCCCGGCGACCTGGTCCGCCAGGTCGCGGATCGGCGCGACCAGCGGCGCGGCGCGCAGCCGACCGACGAGGTCCGGCTCGTCGATCAGGCGCGTCAGCGCGTCCGCGAGGAGCGCGGGGTCCCCCGCCGGGACGACCAGTCCGTTGACGCCGTGCGAGACGACCTCCTCGGGCCCGAGCGTGTCGGTGCAGACGACGGCGAGCCCGGCCCCCAGCGCCTCCCTGGTCACGATGGAGTGGGACTCGCGCATCACGGACGGGAGCAGCAGGACGTCGTGCTCGGCCATCACGGCGGCAACCTCCTGGCGCCCGTAGGCCGGATGGCAGCGAACGCCGGGACGGGGAGGGACGGAGCCCTGGTCGACCCCGTAGAGGTCGAGGCTCCACGCCCCGTCCGGTACCGAGCCGACCGCCTCGCGGAGCACGTCGAGGCCCTTCATCGGGTCGGGGCCACCGGCGAACATCATCCGCAGGGGCCGCTGCGACACCTCCGCGACCCCGCTCCGCACTGCGGGCGCAGCCGGAGCGGCACCCCCGTCCGGGAGCCCGTTCTCGTCCACCCGCACGCGGCGTTCGTCGACCCCGTTCGCGACCATCACCCGCGCGGCGCTCAGCGAGGGCGTCAGGACGAGGTCGGCGTCCGCCAGCGCCGCCCGCAGCGTCCGGTTGCGGCGCTCGAGCCAGGCGTGCCCGCCGGCGCAGGGGCACGAGCCGCAGGAGACCACGAGACTGCACGGGTGCATGTCCGGCGCGACCAGGAACTGGCGCGCACAGGTCCACCAGAAGTCGTGCATGGTCACCAGCACGCGCGCGCCGCTCGCCCGGGCTGCCGTCACGAGGCCCGCGCCGAGCGTCTGCAGCGAGTGCAGGTGCACCACGTCGGGCCGGACCTCGCGCAGCCACGCCGCGAAGTCCGCCTCGACCTCAGGGTTGACGCTGTTGCGGGGATCGGCCCACGCGGTCCACGGGGTGGTGACGATCCAGCGCACCGTGACCCCCTGACCGTCGTCCTCGGTCCACGTCTCCAACGGCTCCCGGTCGGCGTCGAGATGACCGGCATAGACGAAGACGTCGTGCCCACGCGCGGCCATCCCCCTGGCCAGCCGCTGCGGGACCAACGTGCCCCCGCTGACATGGTTCGGTGGGTAGTGGGCAGAGACCTGAACGACACGCACCGGGTCACTCTAGGCCGTCGGGCCCGAGGGAACCGGTGAGCCGTTGCGGCCGCCGGAGATGCTCTACCCTCGGCACATGCCGTCCGATCCCCCCTCGGCGGGTGCAGAGTGGCACTCGTCCCTTGCCTCCCGTGACGAGGCCTCCCACCAGCGCATGGCCGACGTGGCCGACGCCGGCGAGGTCGCACTCCTGAGACGGCGCATCGACGGGATGTCAGCCGAGCTCACGGTGCTTCGCGCGGCCGTCGACCGCAGGTCACGCCTGCTCCACGAGCAGGGGCTCGCCCTGCAGGAGCGCGATGCGCGCCTGCGCCTCCTCGAGTCGTCCGCCCCGCGCCAGCGCAAGGTGGCCGGGGCCCTGCGGTCGGTCGTGCGCAAGGGGCGGACGGTCGCCGGTCGGCTCGTCCGTGCGGGCCTGCGTCAGAGATGACCAAGGTCCTCTCGCTTCTCCTGCTGCCGGGCGGCGACGAGCCCGCCGTCCTGCGCACCGCCCAGTCGATCGCCCGCAGCGGCCACGGACCGTGGGAGATCGTCATCCCACGGGCGGACCTTGCCGTCAGGACCGTCTCCCGCCTCGAGCTCATCGCACCGCTCGCCGTGCGCTTCCACGACGGCCAGGGCGGAGCAGCAGCGACGCTGCGCGCCGCCGCCGCGGCGGCCGCGGGTCGCTACCTCGCGATCATCGGGCCCGGCGACGAGGTCGAGCCCGGGGTGCTCCGGGCCGCCGCCGACTACCTGACCGAACGGCCGGAGGTGGACCTCCTCTACACCGACGAGCAGTGGCCGGCCCCCGGGAGCGAAGGCATCGAGACCAAGCCGCACTGGACGCCGCGCTACCTCGAGGGCTGGGACTACCTCGGTCGGCTCTGCGCTGTCCGGGCGACGCTGGCCACCGGCGTCGGCGCGCTCGGCGACGACGCCGAGGACGCCCTGGAGTGGGACCTGCACCTACGGGCGACGGAGCGCACGGCCGCCATCGAGCACCTTCCGGTCATCGGTGTCACCAGGCGCGCCGCCCGACCGATGTCCCCGACGGTCGCGGAGGCCGGTCGCGCCGCCGTCGCGGCCCGCTATGCACGGCTCGGGGTCCCCGCGACCGTCGAGCTCGCGCATCCCGATGGCTACGTCCGCGTCTGGCGCGAGGTCGAGCCACCCCCGCTCGTCTCGATCGTCGTCCCCACCGGCGGTGGGCACCGTGAGGTGCGCGGCGAGTCCGTCCTCGTCCTGGAGACCTGCCTGCGCTCGCTCGTCGAGAGCACGACGTACCCGACGTGGGAGCTCGTCCTGGTGCCCAGCCAGGGCACGCCGGACGGGGTCGTGGAGCTCGCACGGGAGATCCTCGGCGACCGGCTCACCGTCGCGCCGGTGACCGGGACGTTCTCCTTCTCGCACTCCGTGAACGAGGGCGTCCGTGCCTCCCGTGGCGGGCTCGTCGTGCTGCTCAACGACGACACCGAGATCATCGAGCCGCGGTGGCTCGACCGCATGGTGGCCGTCGCGGCCGATCCGAGGGTCGGCGTCGTGGGTGCGAAGCTCCTCTTCGAGGACGACACCATCCAGCACGTCGGGATCGTGCACGACGACAAGTGGCTCCCGGTGCACGCCTACCGGCTCGACGCCGACGACGCGAGCCACTTCGGGGCGAAGATCGTCGACCTCGACTACCTCGCGGTCACCGGCGCATGCCTCCTGACCCCGCGCGACCTGTACGTCGAGCTGGGCGGCTTCAGCGAGGAGCTGCCGATGGCCTTCAACGACGTGGACTACTGCCACAAGGTCGTCGCGGCGGGACGGGACGTCGTGTGCACCCCGTTCGCCGCGCTCTACCACTACGAGTCGAGCTCACGCGTGGCCGACGTGCGGCCCTTCGAGCGCCAGTACCTGGTGGACCACACGATCCGCCTCGCCGAGGCGGACCCGCACATCCACCACCGCGCAGCGCGCTGAGCCGGGCGCGGCCGAGAGCTCAGCGGCGGCGCGCCAACCGCCAGCGGACCTTCGCGACGACCTGGCGGACACCGCCGGCCCGAAGGTGACGCGCAGCGGCGGCCAGGTCGCGTCGAAGCCCGGTCGTCACCTTCCGGATCCGGCCCTCGTCCGCCGGTCGGTCCGCCCTCGCGGTGTCACCTGCCCCGACCAGCCGACCGGCGTCGGCCGCACGCCGCGGGTTCCGGCAGAACTCGACCAGCGGCGCCAGGACGACCGGCCACGTGTAGTCGCTCGCCACGACACCGACGGCAGCCTTCGCCTCAGCGGCAGGACCGGGCTCGAGCATGTCCGCCAGCGCAGCAGCGAGGGCGTCGACATCCTCGGGTGGGACGGTCCTTCCCAGGCCACGGGCATCGATGAGCTCGGCGAAGCTGTCCCCCTCGGTCGCCACGATCGGCAGGCCGGCCCACAGGTAGTCCAGGATGCGGGTCCGGAACGAGAACTCCGTCTCGACGTGCGGGTAGTGACAGCTCACACCGACGTCGGCGTCGAGGAGGTAGTCGGCCCTGGTCTCGTACGGGACCCAGCTCTCGTTGAAGAAGACGTGCGTGCCGGTCAGGCCGAGCTGGTCGGAGAGCTCGCGGCACCTGGTGGCGACCGCCATCTCCGGGACGTCGGGGTTGGGGTGCTTCATGCCGAGGAAGTAGAGCCTGAGTCTCGGCAGCCGTGGGCGGAGCGCGTCCACCGCCCTGACCAGCGTCAGCGGGTCGAACCAGTTGTAGACCCCGCCGCCCCAGAGGAGCACCTGGTCGTCCTCGGCGATGCCGGGAACCGCGCCCTTGATGGCATGCCGGCGGCTGACGGGCCGCTCGGGAGAGGTCCCGAAGGGCACCACCGCGATGAGGGAGGCCAGGCTCGGGTCGGCGTCGTAGGTGTCGGGGTTGATCCGGCCCGCCGCCGCCAGATGCCCGATCCAGAGGTCACGCTGGCGTCGCGACGCGCAGAGGAAGAGGTCGCCGCGCCGCACCTGGTCGGCGAGCTCACCGAGCGCGAAGGCCAGGGCTCGCTCCCGCTCCGCCGGCGGCTTGAAGCGGTCGACCTCGAGGGTCTCCAGCTGGAACGGGTCGTACAGGTCGACCACGATCACCTGGGGGCAGGTCTGGAGCCAGGCAAAGGCGTTGAAGACGAACCCCTGGATGACCACGACGTCCGACGCCTCGACCTCTGACCGGAAGTCACCGACACCGATCTGCGTGGCGACGAACCCGTCGCCGTCGCGCGAGCACCGGCCGAAGGTGACGAGTCGGACGTCGTGCTCGAGGGACAGTGCACGCGAGATCTCCCACGCGCGGATCGCCGGACCGGCCATCGCGTCGGCGAGCGTGTCGAGGGTGACCACGAGGACACGCCGCCGCCCGAGCGCGGGGACCGCCGCGGTCATGACCACTGTCCGTCGAGGGCGATGTAGCCCCCCGACTCGATCGGGGACCCGAAGTCGACCGCGACGCGCGCCGCCTCGCGGACGTAGTCGAAGACATGCGTCGTCGAGCTGTCGACGATCGAGGCCATCAGCTGGAAGGTCCCTGGCTGAAGCATGACCCGCGGGATGCGGCACTCGATCGTCCCGCTGCCCATGATCGCGTCGATCTTGTGGCCGAGGTCCCGGGTGTTGTTGGCCCACAGGTACACGCCGTCGTGCGACTCCAGGGCGAGCCCGAAGACCGGGTTCTCGATCCGTTCGCGCGCGGTGTAGCGGATCCGGATCGTCATCTCGTCCCCGGTGCGCACGGAGGTGACCGGGCGGCCGTCGCTCAGCAGGTCGACCCCGTCGATCTCGGCCTCGCCGCTGCCCCAGCGCGCCTCACCCGCCTCGCCGGTCCGTCCGTCGCGGCGCGTGGAGTCCAGGTAGTGCTCGAGGATCGGCTTGGCCTCCCCGGTCTCGACGAGCCGGCCGTGCTCGAGCCATGCCACCTGGTCGCACATGTTCCGCAGGGAAGGCATCGAGTGGCTGACGACCACCACCGTTCGCCCTTCGCGCCTGAACTCGGTGAACTTCTCCGTGCACTTGTCCTGGAAGGCGGCGTCCCCGACAGCGAGCACCTCGTCGACCAGAAGGATCTCCGGGTCGACGTTGATCGCCACCGAGAAGCCGAGACGCACGTACATGCCGGACGAGTAGTTCTTCACGGGCTGGTCGATGAAGTTCTCCACGCCGGAGAAGTCGACGATCCCGTCGAACTTGCGGTCGATCTCCTTGCGGCTCATGCCGAGGATCGAACCGTTGAGATAGACGTTGTCCCGGCCCGAGAGCTCGGGGTGGAACCCGGACCCGACCTCGAGGAGGGCGGCCATCCGGCCTCGCGAGGTGATCGAGCCGGAGTCGGGGGTGAGGATCCCAGCGATGCACTTGAGCAGCGTGGACTTGCCGGAGCCGTTGTCACCGACCAGCCCGAAGGTGGTCGCGCTCGGGATCTCGAAAGCGACGTCACGCAAGGCCTGGAAGTCCTCGAACGACGAGCGACGCCCACGCATGATCGCGGCCTTGAGGCTCTGGTTGCGCTCGTGGTACACCCGGAACTTCTTGGTCACGCCGTCCACCGTCACGGCGGCACCCGTCGAGCTGCTCACAGCGCCTCCGCCAGCTTGGCCTGGTTCCGACTGAAGACCCAGCCTCCGACCACCACCGCGACCACGGTCCATCCCAGGCAGAAGAGCACGGAGTCGAGTGCCGGCATGCGGTTGTCGTACAGGAGGTTCCGGAACACCTCGACGAAGCGCTCCAAGGGGTTGATCCGGTAGAGATCGAGAACGGTGATCGACCCCACGAGCGGCCCGATCTTGTCCGACTCCTTCGCCACCAGTGACACCGGGTACAGGATCGGGGTCAGGTAGAACCACGCCTGGAACAGGATCGTCACGAAGTGCTGAGTGTCCCGGAAGTAGACGTTCGCGATCGCGAGCATCATCGCCACGCCGGTGGCGAAGAGGGTCAGCAGCGCCATCGTCAGGAGCACCAGCCCGATCCACGGGAAGAGGTGCGCCCCGATGAGGAGCAGCACGACGGCCAGGACCGACATCTCGATCGACCAGGTGAACAGCGCTGCGAGAGAGCTCGAGACGATCAGCGTCACGCGCGGGAAGTAGACCTTCTTGATGAGGTTCTCGTTGCCGACGAGGGAGTTCATCCCGCCCGTGACCACGTTGGTGAAGAAGCTCCAGGCGAGCAGTCCGCACATGAGCCACACGGCGAAGACGTCGAGACCACTGGGGTCACCCGGCTCGGACCCGACCTTGATGACCACCGAGAACACGAGGGTGTAGATGATCATCAAGGCGATCGGGTTGGCCAGGGACCAGAGCTGTCCGAGCGTCGTGCGCTTGTACTTCCCCTTGACCTCACGCCGGGTGAGGTTGACGAGGAGCTCACGCGAGCGAGCGAGGTCGGTGACGAGCGAGATCACCGCGTCGACCCGCCGAGGATCCCGCGGGCCCTGGCGACGGCGGCGCGCGGGACGGCGAGCAGCCGGAGGGTCTTCGTCGCCTGCAGCGCGCGGACGTCGGCCTCGGCACGCTCGCGCGCCTCGCGCTGCTCGGCCAGCCCGGCCTCGGCCTCTGCGAGGCGCGCCCTGAGCTCCTCACGCTCGCGGCGGGCCGCGTCGACCGCGCCGACCGCGTCGTCGCGCACGGCGCGGACCAGGAACTGGTACGTGAGCGCGTCGGGCTGGGCCCGGACCCAGTCGACCACTCCGGGCGGGAGCAGATCGGGGTCGACCGCGACCTCCGAAGCCAGCGGGTCCTTCACGGTCGTGCGCACCTCGAGGGCGGTCAACCCTGCACCGTGGAGGAGGTCGAGGAGCGTGCGTCGGGTGAAGAACTGGATGTGGGTCCGGTCGAGGAGGCCGAGCGTCTGGTAGTCCCAACGGCCCTGCAGCAACGCCAGTCGCACCGAGCCGTGGGCGACGTTGGGCATCGAGACGACGACGGAGCCCCCCGGGGCGAGAAGCGAGGTGAGTCGCGCCAGCGCCGGCGCCGGATCAGCAAGGTGCTCGAGCAGGTCACCGAACACGATGACGTCGTACCGGCGATCGCCGAACTCGGCCGCGAGGTCCATCGTCGTGACGTCGCCGACCACGAGGTGGTCCAGGTGAGGACGCGCCTCCTCGGCCGCCTCGGCGTCGTACTCGATACCGCTCACCGTGCATCCCTGCAGGTTCAGCGCCTGCGCGAGGTAGCCCGTTGCACACCCGACGTCCAGCACCGTCCGGTTGCCGCCGACCAGGTCGAGGATCTGCGAGTGGCTGTTGTTCGACACCGTGGGATCCAGGGTGGTGTCGTACTGGGACATCCCGGCTCACTCTCCTCGTCCGCGCACTGTGACGCGCCAGCATACCGGCGGAGAGCAGGCCGGACCCTGAACCGACAGGCGGTGCCGCAGCGACTGCCTCAGCGGTAGTAGCCGTAGACGTCGACCATGACCTGCACCGAGCCTCGGTTGTTGTACACGTCGATCGCGCCACCGGCGCCCAGCCCGGACACGGCACCGTTCGACTGGTCACGACCGGCACCGGTGTTCAGGTCGGACGTCCCCGGTCGCGCAGCGCCGGTCGGCCAGACGGTCAGGTAGGTCGCTCCGGACGTCTGCCGGGCGGCGGTGAGCGTCATGACGGCACTCGTCGCGTCCGCCGGGACGGCAGTGGCGGAGCTGATCGGGACCGTTCGGCTGCCGCCGGCGTCGATCGCGCCACCCGTGACCCGGGTGTCCACCGCTCGCTCGGGAGCGATCGGGGTGAAGGTCGAGGTCGCACCCGCACCGAACCAGCCGACGACGTCCAGCACGACGTCGGCAGAGGCCCCCGCGAGGAGGACGTCGACCTTCCCGCCCGAGAGGGAGACGGTCGTCCTGTTCGCCACGTCCTGGCCAGGCAGGTGGTTCACGCTCGACGTCGCGCCGGCAGCGGCGCCCGACGGGACGACCGAGACATAGCCGTTCCCGGCCGAGACCACCGACGTCACGTTGAGCACCACGGCAGTGGCGCCGGACGGGACGCCGCCCTGACCGGCCACCGTCACGGTGCGGCGTTCGCCGTTGACCATCCGGCCGCCCGACGTCCTGGTGTCGTAGGCGCGGAACGCGGCCGGGAGGGCCCCGAACGCCGCACCGGCACCCGTCGTGTAGTAGCCCGCGACATCGACGATGAGGTGCGTCGACCCGGCGTTGTTGTAGAGGCTGACCTTGCCCTCGCCACCGATCCCGATCATGACCCCGGCAGCAGAGGCCGAGCGTGAGGGGTCGCTGTTGAGCACGGACGAGCTCGGCTGTGCCTGCCCTGCGGGCCACGCCTGAACGTAGGTGGTGGCCGTCGAGCCTGAGGCGGTGATGTTCAGCGCGACGGCCTTGGCGTCGGCCGGCACCCCGCCATGACCGGCGACCGTCAGATCGACCCGGGAACCTGCGCGCAGGGGCACGCCGCTCGGACGGGTGTCCAGCAGCCGGGTCGGTGTCAGCGGGACGAAGCGGAGCCCTCCGACGAGCGGCACCGCCGCAACCGTCGGGGGGTTCTGCTGGAGCACGACATGCACGGTGGTCGTCGCGGGCAGCACCGTCGTCCCGGTCCCCGCCTCCGTGCCTGACAGGACCAGGCCGTAGGTGCCGGGCGCGACGACGCCACCGGTGCCGTCACGCCCGTTCCACGTCGCCACGACGCCCCCGAACGCCTCCTGCGCATAGCCCACGGACGAGGTCAGCACCGCGCCCGTGGTGGGGTCGACGACGTCGAGGCGCCAGTTGATGTTGGAGATCGTCGGGGCCCGCAGGGTCACGGATGCCCCCTGCACCGGCACGGACGGCGATGCCACGGGAGAGATCAGGGAGGGACCCACGAGTGCCCGTGCGCGGGCACGGATCGTTCCGAGCGTGGCGTAGCCAGCTTGGCCGGGGCACGCCGTGTAGGCCACGTCGCGATGAGCGAAGATGACCGGGAGCGTCGCGGTCGACCCTGCCGGGTAGGAGGAGTTCTCCCCGCCGTAGGTCTTGTAGGTCAGGGTTCCCGCCGGGTCGCGGTGGTACTGACGCAAGCGCCATGCGGCGATCTGCGCGACGGCCTCCTGGGTCGCTGCCGGCGGCGTCAGCGTGCTGTAGTCGCCCAGCATGGAGACACCGACGGTCCCGGTGTTGAACCCGCCGGCATGGACGCCGATGACCGCCTTCGTCAGGCTGTTGGCGCGGCCCTCGTAGATGTTTCCCCACTTGTCGACGAGGAAGTTGTATCCGATGTCGCACCAGCCGCGTCCATCGATGTGGAACGCCTGGTCTCCCCTGATCTGAGCCTCCGCCTCGGCGACCGAGGAGTAGGCGTTGGAGCCGGCGGTGTGGTGCACCACGACTCCCACGATCGTGCTCGCGACGTCGGGCGTGCAGGCCTGCGGCCGCGCACCCCACTCGGCGCGGCTGATCACCCGGGGAGCGGTCGTGAGCGCTGCGATGCTCGCGTCCGCAGCGATGGTGCCGGTCGCGGCAGCTCCGCTCACCGCGGCCGCCACAGCCACCGTCGGCGTCGGCGTCGCGGCCTCGGGCACGTCGACGAGGGTCAGACGCAGGTCGGAGGGCACGGCGGCCCCCGCCGCGAAGGAGAGCTGGACGGCGTCGGCGTCGCCGACCCACACCGAGTCCGTGCCGTTGCGCACGGCTCGCGCCGCGTCGGCCGTCCCCGCGTCGGGAGCGTCATCGGCGACCGCGAGCGGGCGCCAGGAGCTCCACGTCCCGTCCGCCGCCCTGGCACGAGCCTGGACGTCGAGCGACGCGGCGGGGTCTGCGCCGCCCCAGGTCAGGCCGAGGGTCTGGAAGGCTCCCGTCTCGAGCACTCCCGACTCCTGGCGGAGGCCGAACCCGGGATCCATCGCCAGCGTCGCGTCGCCGGGGGCCCCGGCCACGAGCCGGTCGGCAGCGAGCCCACCCGCGGGGGCGGTGACGGAAGGCCCCACGACGACCGGCACCTGCTGGACCGACACCCCAGGGTCGGACGCCGCCGGTGCCACCGCGGCCGCGCCCTGAGCGATCTCCTGGCCCGGCGCTGCGTCGAGCGCGGCGGCCAGCCCCGTCGCCGACAGGGCTGTCCCGGGCGCGAGCGGTGCGGCCTGGGCGGGAGCGAGGAGGTGCGCGCCAGCAAGGGACAGGACAGCACTCAGGACGAGACGGAGGATCATGACTGTCCTGACGTTCGTGTGACGGAAGTGACGCATGTGACGAGGGTTCTGGCCCAGTGTCTGGTCCTTCGCACCAGGGGTCAAGGCGGCGGTGACCGTTCGCCCGGAACGTCCCCTTTCCTCCGCCCGCTCGGCGGAGCCGGAGGGGTGCGCACGGGTAGCCTGACCCTCGACAACACCCCGACCTGGAGGTCCCCCGTGCGTCTGCTCGTCACCGGCGGTGCCGGATTCATCGGAGCGAACTTTGTGCACCACGTCGTGCGCGAGCGACCGGACTGGGCCGTGACCGTGCTCGACGCCCTGACCTACGCCGGGGACGAGGCCTCGCTGGCACCGGTCGCCGAGCAGATCACCTTCGTCGAGGGCGACATCACCGACGCCCCGCTCGTCGACCGGCTGGTCGCCGCCTCCGACGCCGTCGTGCACTTCGCCGCCGAGAGCCACAACGACAACTCGCTGTCGAACCCCTGGCCCTTCGTCCAGACGAACGTCATCGGTACCTACACCCTGCTGGAGGCCGTGCGCCGGCACGAGGTGCGGTACCACCACATCTCGACCGACGAGGTCTACGGCGACCTCGAGCTCGACGACCCGGCCAAGTTCACGCCGAGCACCCCGTACAACCCGTCGAGCCCGTACTCCTCGACGAAGGCCGCGAGCGACATGCTGGTGCGGGCCTGGGTGCGCTCCTTCGGGGTCAAGGCGACGATCTCGAACTGCTCGAACAACTACGGGCCCTACCAGCACGTGGAGAAGTTCATCCCGCGGCAGATCACCAACGTGGTGGACGGCGTCCGTCCCAAGCTCTACGGCACCGGCGAGAACGTGCGCGACTGGATCCACGTCGACGACCACAACTCCGCCGTCCTGGCGATCCTCGAGCGTGGCCGGACCGGCGAGACCTACCTCATCGGCGCCGACGGCGAGCAGAACAACAAGGACGTCATCGAGCTGATCCTCGAGCTCACCGGCCAGGACCCGAAGGCGTACGACCACGTGAGCGACCGGCCCGGCCACGACATGCGGTACGCGATCGACGCCTCGAAGCTGCGCACGGAGCTCGGCTGGACCCCGCGGTACGAGAGCTTCCGCGACGGGTTGGCCGCGACGGTCGAGTGGTACCGCGCGAACGAGGCATGGTGGCGTCCGCAGAAGGACGCGACCGAGGCGAAGTACGCGGCACTCGGCCGCTGAGGACGGGTCTCCACACTCCCTCCACCTGATCGGCCCGGATGCTCCGCCGAACGAGGGCCCGCGACCTTCTAAGATTCCGCTGTGTCCCCTCGTCATGCCGTCCGGCCGCGCCGGTCCATCCGCCACGCCCGTAGCCTGCGCAGGCACCGCGTCCTGCGTGGGGTCGCCCTGGGCGTCACGGCTGCGCTGGCGATGACGATCGGCAGCGGCGCCGCCGCGTACAACCGGCTCCAGGGGAACGTCGCGGTGGCGGACGTGAGCGCGCTCGTCGGCGCGGCGCCGACACCGACCGTGACCCCCGACCCGAACGACCCGCTCGCCGGACGTGACGTCAACATCCTGCTGCTCGGTTCCGACGAGCGCGACGGCGCCAACGGGGCCATCGGCGGTGTGGTCCAGGGGATGCGCTCCGACACGACGATCGTCGTCCACCTCTCCGCCGACCGGTCGCGCGCCGAGCTCGTCTCGATCCCCCGCGACTCCATCGTCGACATCCCTTCCTGCACGATGACCAACGGCAAGACCTCCGGCCCTCAGCACAACGCGATGTTCAACGCGGCGTTCGCCACGGGCTGGGACGACGGGGGTGACATCGCCTCGGCGGCCGCCTGCACCATCAAGACCGTCCAGGCCACCACCGGGCTGACGATCGACCACTTCGCGGTCGTCAACTTCGTCGGCTTCATCGCGATGGTCGACGCCCTGGGCGGCGTGCCGATCTGCATCCCCGAGGCGATCGACTCCCCCGATGCCGGCATCTCGCTCGCGGCCGGCTACCAGACGCTCGACGGCCCGACGGCGCTCGGCTTCGCCCGGGCCCGCAAGGGCACGAACCTCAACGGCTCGGACCTGATGCGCACCGGACGCCAGCAGGAGCTGATCGCCGCGATGGTCCGCCAGATCCAGGCGAAGAACATCCTCACCAACGTCCCGCAGCTGATGTCCTTCCTCAATGCGGCCACCTCGTCCCTCACCGTCGACCCGGGCATCCGCAACCTGACCGACATGGCCGGTCTCGCGCTGAGCCTGCGGAACATCAACCGCAGCGCGATCACGTTCATGACGATCCCGGTGACGGACTGGCCGCAGGACCACAACCGCGTCGTGTGGACCTCGGCGGCCACCACCATCTGGCAGCGGATGGCGTCGGACCAGCCGATCGTCGCCCCGGTCGACACCCCGACGTCCCCGGCGACGTCGGCGAGCGCCACGCCCTCCGCGGGCGCCACCTCGTCCCCGACGACGCCACCCAGCCTGGGTCCGACACCGACCGAGACCTCGACGGCCAAGCCCGGCGTCGACCCGTTCACCGCGAACGACGTCACCGGCGTCTGCGGCTGAGCTGCGCGCGTCGCACCCGCGTGCCCGACGAGCGCCACGTACCCTCAAGCGTGCCCTCAGACCGTGACCCGCGCGACGGGCGAGCGACGAGCCGGGCTCGCGACGGAGCCTCCGCGCGTCCCGTGACGGCCAGGCACCCGCGGCCCGGGACCCCCGCCGCGGGCTCGGCCGTCCCGCCGAGCTTCGCCCCGACGCGTCCTGCGCAGCCCCGACCGGACGCCGGCGCTCCCGTCCGGGTCGGGCAGCCTCCGGCGAGCCAGCGCCCCGTGCGACCGACCCCGCCGGCGGCACGGCCCCGCACGGACGCGCCGGCGACGCCCGTGCGTCGTCCGTCGGCACCGGTGGGCCCCGGCCAGGCACGGACGCCCGCTCCGGCCGCGTCCCGGCCCGCGGTGGTCCGCCCCGCCTCTCGGGGCCCCGTGGAGCGCCCCCCTGCGCCGGTCGGCACGGTGCGCGAGAGACGCCCGCGCCGCCCGCGCCGGGTGCTGCTCGTGCTCGCGGCCGTTCTCGCCCTCGTGCTGGCCTGGCCCGTGGGGCTCGCCGTCTGGGCCAACGGGAAGATCCAGCACGCGCCGGCACTCTCCGGAGCCCCCGGCACCCCGGGGACCACGTACCTGCTGGCGGGCTCGGACTCGCGCGGCGACGGCGGGATCCCGCAGGACGGCACCGTGGGAGCCCGCACCGACACGATCATGGTGCTCGACGTCCCGCCCTCCGGGCCGACCTCGCTCATCAGCCTGCCCCGTGACACCTATGTGGACATCCCCGGTCACGGCCACGCCAAGCTCAACGCCGCGTTCGCCTACGGCGGGCCGGCCCTGCTGGTCTCGACCGTCGAGTCGATCACCGGCCTCACGATCGACCACTACGTGGAGATCGGTCTCGGCGGGCTGGAGAAGATCGTCGACGCCGTCGGTGGCGTCCAGCTGTGCCTGAGCCCGCCGGTCGACAAGGTGGACTTCCCGGTGAACGACCCGGACTCCGGTCTCGTCTGGGCGGCGCCGGGTTGCCAGACGGTCGACGGTCAGGTCGCACTCGCGTACTCACGCATGCGCAAGGCCGACCGCGAGGGTGACATCGGCCGAGCACGGCGTCAGCAACGCGTCATCGCGGCGCTCACCACGACCATCGCCAGCCCCTCGCTCGTGCTCCACCCGAGCGAGCAGATCGCGCTGATCGACGCCGGTACCGGGGCGTTGGTGCTCAGCGACGGGTCGAGCGCTCTCGACCTGGCTCGCATGGCGCTCGCGTTCCGGAGTGCCACGGGCCCCGGTGGCGTCCGAGGCACGCCACCGATCAAGAACCCCGACTACCGCCCGGGCGGCGTCGGCTCGACGGTCCTGCTCGACCCGGAGAAGGCTCCGGCGTTCTGGCGGTCCGTCGAGGACGGCACCCTCAGCGCGGGGTTCGTCGGCGGGCTGCCCGTCGGCTGAGCATCCCGGACGCGCAGGGCGCGGGGCCGAAGGGCTCAGGAGCCGGAGAAGCCGATCGCCCGGGTGGGCTCCGCTGAGGATGCAGGGCTGAACCCGGCAGTCCCGGGGGACGGCACACCTCCGCCATGACGCGAGCGCAGCCGGGCGCCCTTGGCCATCGCCTGCTCGCGCAGGTCGCCCTGGAACCGCACCATCGCCTCGCGGAGCGCTGCCGCCTCCTCACCGGCGCCGGAGGCGAGGATCCGGACGGCGAGGAGTCCGGCGTTGCGGGCACCTCCCACGGACACGGTCGCGACCGGCACACCGGCGGGCATCTGCACGATCGAGAGCAGCGAGTCCATCCCGTCGAGGTGGGCGAGCGGCACCGGGACGCCGATGACGGGCAACGGCGTGACGGCCGCGAGCATCCCGGGCAGGTGTGCGGCTCCCCCGGCCCCGGCCACGAGGACCCGCAGCCCGCGCTCGACCGCGGAGCGGCCGTAGTCGATCATGTCCTCGGGCATCCGGTGCGCCGAGACGACGTCGACCTCCACCGCGATCCCGAACTCTGCCAGCGCCTGCGCCGCGGCCTCCATGACGGGCCAGTCGGAGTCCGACCCCATGACCACGCCGACCCGTGCCTGCTCGCTCATCCTGCGTCCCTTCGTCGGGCCCCACCCTGGCACGTCCCGGGCACGATCGGTGCGCCGTGCGCCGAGGGCGAACGGCCGGCGCTCACGGGGTCGGGGCGTCGCCCCGCAGGAGCGCGGCGGCGCGAGCAGCCCGCGCGCGCACGTCCAGGAGGTCGTCCCCGCAGACCGTCACGTGCCCGAGCTTTCGCCCGGGGCGGATGTCCTTGCCGTACAGGTGGACGCGCGCGCCTGGGTCGGCGGCGACCGCCGGCAGGGCATCGGTGAGCCGCTCGAGGCTGCTGCCGAGCACGTTGGCCATCACCGACCACGGCGCCCGCGCGCTCGGATCACCGAGCGGGAGGTCGAGCACGGCGCGCAGGTGCTGCTCGAACTGACTCGTCACCGCCCCGTCGAGGGTCCAGTGCCCGGAGTTGTGCGGACGCATCGCGAGCTCATTGACCACCACGTGCGCCGGCTGGTCACCACGGGCGGGGATCTCGAAGAGCTCGACCGCCAGGACGCCGGTGACGTCGACACCGGCCGCGATCGCGACGGCCGCGTCGACCGCCTGTGCCGCGAGCGCCGGGTCGAGGCCGGGCGCGGGGGCGATGACCTCGGCACAGACACCGTCGACCTGGACGGTCTGCACGACGGGCCACACCGCGACGTCGCCGGAGGGGCGCCGCGCGAGCAGCACGGCGAGCTCGCGGACGAACGGCACCTTCTCCTCCGCGAGCAGCGCGGGGCCGCCCTCGGCCGCGGCCTCGAACCAGTCGGCCACCTCGGACGCCGCGCGCACGACGCGCACGCCCTTGCCGTCGTAGCCGCCGCGCGAGGTCTTCACCACGGCCTCGCCGCCGAACTCCGAGAGGAAGTGCTCCAGTGCCGCGGCATCCGGCACCGGCGCCCAGCGCGGGCACGGCACCTCGAGCTCGGTGAGCCTGCGACGCATGACGATCTTGTCCTGGGCGTGGAGCAGCGCCGCGGGGCTCGGGCGGACCGGGATCCCCCTCGACTCGACCGCGGCGAGCACCTCCGCGGGGATGTGCTCGTGCTCGAAGGTGAGGACCTCAGCGCGCGGGCCGCCACCGGCGGGGTCGACCAGGGCGATCACGTCGTCCATCGTGCGCGGTGCGCCGACCGGTGCGTCGACGACCACCCGCGCCGCCGAGGCGGTCTCGCCCTCGACCAGCACGCGCAGGTGCAGGCCGAGCGCCGTCGCCGCCGGCGTCATCATCCGGGCGAGCTGTCCGCCACCTACCACCGCTACGACCCTGGTCACGGTGGCCGAGCGTAACAAGGTACGGACCGGCCTTACGCTTGGTCCATGCGCGCGCGACTCCTCGAGCTGATCCGGTTCGGCTCGATCGGTGCGCTCGCGTACGTCGTCGACGTCGGTCTGTTCAACCTGCTCCGCTTCGGCCCCGGCACGCTCCTGGGGGACCGCCCGCTCACCGCGAAGGTCGTGTCCGTCTCGGTCGCCACCGTCGTCTCCTGGCTCGGCAACCGGTACTGGACCTTCGCCGGCAAGCGCACGACGAGCCGCGGACGCGAGTTCGTGGGCTTCGCCGTCGTCAACGTGGGCGGCATGGCGATCGCTGTCGGCTGCCTGTGGTTCTCCCACTACATCCTCGACCTGCGCTCCCCGCTCGCGGACAACGTGTCCGCGAACGTCGTCGGGCTCGCGCTCGGCACCGCGTTCCGCTACCTCGCCTACCGCCGTCTGGTGTTCACCGGCGACGCGGGGTCACTCGTGCGTACGCCGGCGACCACGTCCGCGCCGTAGCGAGAGCGGAGCTCCCCGCGGGAGCACCTCGTCCGGGTCGAGCATCCGCGGGACACCCGCGAGGAAGATCGAGAAGACCGCCGGCCGCCGCTGCGCGAGCTCCAGACGCCCGCCGTCCGCAGCGACCAGGTCACGGGCCAGCGCCAGGCCGAGTCCCGTCCCCTTGCCGGACGTGACCTCTCGCTCGAAGATCCGTGGCGCGAGCTCGTCCGAGACGCCGTCGCCCTCGTCCAGGACCTCGATGACGATCGCGCCGCTGCCGCCGGACTGCCGCGAGCGCACCGTCGTCGTCCCACCGCCGTGCCGCAGGGAGTTCTCCAGCAGGGTCGCCAGGACCTGGGCGAGCGCACCGGGGGTCGCGAGCACCGAGACGTCCTTCCCGACCTCGACCACCAGTCGGCGCTCCGCGGCGTGGAACGACGGCGACCACTCCTCCTCCTGCTGATGCACGACCTCGAGCAGACGCACGGGCTCCGTCGTCCCGCCGGAGGCGCGACGCGAACGGGCGAGGAGGTCGTCGACGACGGCGACCAGACGCTCGACCTGCTCCAGGGAGATCCTGGCCTCCTCGTGCACCTCGGGCTGATCGCTCGCGAGGGTGATCTCCTCCAGTCGCATGGTCAGCGCCGTCAAGGGCGTGCGCAGCTGGTGGGAGGCATCGGCCGCGAACTGCCGCTCGGCCGCGAGCCGGCCCGCGAGACGGTCGGCGCTGCGCCCGAGCTCTGCCGCGACGAGGTCGATCTCCTCGACGCCCGACGCCTCCAGGTGCGGACGCACCTGGCCCGAGCCCAGCTGCTCGGCGCTGGCGGCCAGGTAGATCAGGGGTGCCGCCAGCCGTCTCGCCTGCAGCAGGGCCATCGAGATGCCTGCGGCGAAGGCGACGAGCGAGGCGGCGATGACGAGGGCGACGGCTTTGCTGGACTGCCAGAAGACGTCCCACCAGTCCAAGGTGAGCAGGATCACGGCCCCGGAGTCGGTGCGTTCGACCGCCGGGTAGCCACGACCTGCGATCGGGTCCCCCGCCCGGATCCGGGTGCCGTCAGGCGCGACGACCGAGACGGAGGCCTTCAAGGTCCCGTTCTGGCCGCCGACGTAGTACGCCAGGAGCTCCTCGGTGATCGGCCGGCCCTGGGCGAGCCGGCTCTCGACCTGGCGGGCCAGGGCCGAGGCGCGGTCGTTCATGTTGCGCAGCTCGCTGTCGCGCACGAGGCGAGCCCCGTAGAAGGCGAGCGGGATGCCCAGGAGGACGACGGCCACGGTCACCGCCGCGATCGTCGCCTGCAGGACGCGGCGACGCATCCTCAGTCGCTGCCGGACTCGAAGCGGAAGCCCATGCCGCGGACGGTCGAGATGTAGCGCGGCGCGTTCGCGTCGTCGCCGAGCTTGCGGCGCAGCCACGAGACGTGCATGTCGAGGGTCTTCGTCGAGCCGGTCGGGTCGAGCTCCCAGACGTCGCGCATGAGCGTCTCACGCGGGACCACGCTGCCCGCATCGCGCACGAGTGCCCGGAGCAGGTCGAACTCCTTGGCGGTCAGGTGCAGCTCGCGCTCGCCCTGGAAGGCGCGGTGCGCGGCGAGGTCCATCCGGACGTCCTGCGCCCGCAGCTCGTCCTCCTCGGTGCCGTCGGCGCTCGACCGGCGCAGCAGGGCGCGCACGCGTGCCAGGAGCTCGGCGAGCCGGAAGGGCTTGGTGACGTAGTCGTCGGCGCCGGCGTCGAGACCGACGACGAGGTCCACCTCGTCGGCCCGCGCGGTCAGCACCAGGACCGGGATCGTCATCCCCTGGTTGCGGATCCATCGCGCGACGTCGAGGCCGTCCATGTCCGGCAGCCCGAGGTCAAGGATGATGAGGTCGGCCGCAGAGACGGCACCGATCGCTCCTTGACCAGTCCCTTGCACGACGACCTCGTAGCCCTCCCGAGCCAAGGCGCGGGCCAAGGGTTCGGCAATGGCAGGGTCGTCCTCGGCCAAGACCACATGCGTCATGAGGTCATGCTGCCACACCGCGCGCGACAGACCGGTGAGCCGGGCCGAGCCGGTCGCCGCCCTGCGCACGGATCGTGTGGACGAGCGCGCGCCCACACCGGCGCGGTGACCGATCGGGTGCCGCCCGGCATGCCCGGAAGCCTGTCGCCCATGCGCTTCACGCTCGAGGACATCGGTGACGTCGACGTCCCCGACGGGAGCACCGTGGCTGCCTGCCGGGCGGGCCTGGCCGCACTGACCGGGATCGATGCGCTCGGCATCGCGCCGCTGGGGGTCGACGGGTACCCGCTGGCCGACGGACAGGTCGCCGGTGCGGAGCCGTGGGTCCCCGGTTGCGTCGTGCGCGTCGGAGCGCCCCAGGGCGGGCCGCGGCCCGACCCGGCGCGCTCCGCCCTCGACGCCCCGTGGCACCTCGCCGTCCTCGCCGGTCCGGACGCCGGGCTCGTCGCCGTCCCCGGGAGCGACGGTTCGGTCCACGTGGGACGAGCGCCGGACCGCGGCGCGTCCCGGGCGACGACGCCGCACGGATCCCTGCTCCTGAGCGACCCCGCCGTGTCCACGCAGCACGCCCGGGTGGGCGCGGTTGGCGGCCGGTGGGTGATCCGCGATCTCGGCTCGGCGAACGGGACCTGGCGACGCGCGCCGGGTCGTCGGCACCGGATCGGACGTGGCGCGGCCCGACGGGTCGGCGTCCACCGGGGCCGCCGGCTCGCCCTGGGGCAGGAGGTCACCGTCGGTTCGACGGTGCTGGCGGTGCGTCGCCGCGCCGTCCCGGCCCTCGAGACCACGCCGCACGGACAGGCGCAGCGACCACGGGTGCCGACCACCACCTGGTTGCTGCCCGGCATCGTCTCGGTCGCGCTCGCGGTGCTGCTGCACAGCGTGGTCCCGCTCCTGTTCGCGGTGACCACCGTCGTCCCGGCGCTCGGTCGGTTGCCACGGCTCCACCGTCCTGCGACGGCGCCCGCGCGGTGGACGTGGCCGGACCTGGCAGCGAGCGCCGTCCGTGGCGCTGCGGAGGCGGGCGCGCGGGTGGAGCCGGGCGATGCGGACGCGTGGTGGCCGGCGCTGCGCGACGGACTGGCGCTCGTCGGGCCGCGACCGGCGGCGCTCGCTCGGGCGCGGGCATGGGTCGGCGCCGCGCTCGCCGAGCCAGACGTGCACCTGACCTTCGCACTCGGCACCGCCGCGGCGAGCGACTGGGCCTGGTGCCGCTGGGTCGAGCACCGCAGCTGCGGAACGAGCCCCCTCGGCGACGCGGTACGCACCCTGCTCGTCGCCGACGGAGCCGACCGGGCCACCCTCGACCGCTGGTCGCTCGCCCGCGACGCGAGCAGCGGCGTGCTCCTGGTGGCGAACGCGGACCTGCAGGTACCCGCCTGGTGCGGTTGGACGCTCGACGACGAGGGACGGGGGCGATCAGGCAGCGGGCCGGCCGCGCGCGCACCACGAGAGCGCCACCCGCCGGCGGCCGGCCTGTGGTGGGCCGAGGCGCAGAGCCGACGCGTGGCGGCCAGGGACGGGCGCCTCGCACGCACCACGACGCTCCTTCCGGACCGGATCGGTCTCATCGACCTGGGCGTCCCGACCGATGCCGCGCACCTGGCAGCGCAGTGGTCGCAGCACCGCGGGCCGATGACGTCCCTGAGCGCCCGCATCGGGGTCGACGCCACGGGGCCCACCACGCTCGACCTGCTCACCGACGGCCCCCACACGCTCGTCGCCGGGACCACGGGCTCAGGGAAGTCCGCCCTCCTGCAGTCGCTCGTCCTCGACCTCGCCCTGCGGTACCCGCCCGACCGCCTCGCCCTGGTCCTCGTCGACTTCAAGGGCGGAGCCGGGCTGGGCCCGTGCCGGCTGCTCCCGCACGTGGTCGGCGAGGTGACCGATCTCGACGCCTCGCTCGCCGCGCGCGCGCTGGACGGACTGCGGCGCGAGCTCGCACGGCGCGAGCACCTGCTGCGCGCCGCCGGCGTGGCCGACCTCGAGGCGCTCCGCGCCCGTGTCCCCGCGCCACCCCGGGTCCTCGTCGTGGTCGACGAGCTGCAGGCGCTGCGCGAGGACCTGCCCGACGTGCTCCCGGCGCTGATCCGGCTCGCCGCACAGGGCCGTTCACTGGGCATCCACCTCGTGCTGGCGACCCAGCGTCCAGCCGGGGCGGTCGACGCGCAGGTCCGCGCCAACGTCGCCCTGCGCCTGTGCCTGCGCGTGACGGATCCGGCCGAGTCGCTCGACGTCGTCGACGTCCCGGACGCCGCCGGGCTGCCGGCCGACCGACCCGGTCGGGCCGTGGTCCGGCGCGGGCGTGCCGCGACCGTCGTCGAGCAGACGGCCTGGGCGGCGCTCGGGCCGGCCACGGCCACCGCCCGATGGGCGCCGCGCTGGCCGACGCCCACCGCCGCACGGCCTCTCGCCGGCGTGCCGGTCCGGCCGCACGTGGACCAGGTCCCCTTCCTCGTCGACCTGGCGAGGCGGGTCGCCGAGGACGGTCCCCCACCGGCTCCGCTCTGGTCGCCGGCCCTGCCCCCGCAGGTCGACGACGCGGGCCTGGCCACCGTCGTCGACAGCGGCCCTGGCCTCCCGTTCGGGCTGGCCGATCGACCCGAGAAGCGCACGGCGGGCCTCGCCCGGTGGCAGCCGACCAGCGGCGCGCTCCTGGTGGTCGGCCGTCCCGGCTCGGGGCGCACCACCGCTCTGCAGGCGGTCGCCAGGTCGGCGCTGCGCGCCGGGCTCACGGTCCACCTGCTGCGCGGTCGGCCCGTCCCGGGCGACGAACGCGGACCCGGCTGGACGGGCGAGGGAGCGTGGGGAACGGTCTCGGACGTCCGCGACCCACGGCGCATCCACCGCCTGCTGCACCTGCTGCGCGCGGAGGCCGGTCACGGGACCCCTGAGCACCTGCTCGTCGTCGACGACGTCGGGGGTGTCCTGCGCGTCCTGGACTCCGATCGCGTCGGGCCGGGTGCCGAGGCCCTCGCCGACCTGGTGCGCGACGCGGCACGCCTGGGGATCGGTCTCGTGGCTGCCGGCGGGCCGGCCGAGGTCCGGCGCCTCCTCCCGCTCGCGCCGACCCGGGTGGTCCTGGCCACGGCCGACAGGCACGACGACGCCCTGCTCGGCGTGCCCTCAAGCAGACCCGGCCGCGCGGTACCGGGCCGGGGCGTCCTGCTCCCGGGCGACCTCGAGGTGCAGGTCAGCGTGGGGCCGGGTCAGGCACCGGCGGGCCCGGTCCACCCGGTCCGTGCGACTGCCCCTGGCGCACGTCTCCGCCTGGAGCCGATCCCCCTGGGGGTGAGCCTCGCGCGCCAGGTTCAGGGCGCGCGGCTCCCGAGGGTCGACGCGCCGGCGCCGACCCTCGGCGCGAGCACCGATCCCGCGGACGGGCGGGAGGACGGGATGCGGGTCGCTCTCGGTCGTGGCGGCGACCACGCCGAGCTCGTCGCCGTCCCGCTGCAGGCCGGCCTGCTCGTCGTGGGCCCGCCACGGTCCGGGCGCAGCACCGCGCTCGCGACGATCCGGTCCGGCCTCACCGGTGCGGCCCTGCTCGGTGGGCTCCCCCGCCCCGCCGACGAGCGCCGACCAGGACGCGCTCCGGTCGGCGTGCCCGACCCGACCGCCGACCTGAGGTCCTGGTGGGCCACCGCGGCCGAGGGCCCAGCCGAGGCGGTCCTGCTCCTCGACGACCTCGACCGCACGCTGCGCGCCCATCCGTCGCTCGACGAGGTGCTCACCGAGTGGATCGAGCGACGCGCGGACGGCGGGCGCGCACCGGTGCTCGTCGCCGCCACGAGCACCGACGCCGCTGCGGCGAGCTTTCGGGGCGCGGTCGCAGCCCTGCGCAGGGTGGCCCCGATCCTCGTCCTCGCCCCCTCGACCCCGGGCTCGACCGAGGCCGCCGGACGCTGCGTCCTGGCGGCCTCGGACCCGGCGCTGCCTCGTCATGCCGGGCGTGGCGTGCTCGTCCTGCCGACCACGGTGGTGCCGATCCAGGTGGGCCGCATCGACCCCCTGGGCCGCGCGGACGCGGGCGTGGGCTCAGCGACCTGAGGGCCGGGGCCGCCCTCCGGGACGCGCCGCCGGCCCGCCGCTCACTCCGCGCTCCGCACCGCGTCGACGACCAGCGCGCCGACGACGAGCACGGCCAGGAGGGCCGCGGCCCAGAAGGCGAGGCGGGCGGCGACGGGCGTGGCGTCCCCTGCGCCGCCGATCAGTGTCCCCGCGGTGGCCGCCTGGAGCAGCTGCCAGGTCAGGACGGGCCCGCGGGCACGCTCGCGGCCCTGCCGCACGGCGCGCGACGCCACCGCCAGGAGCGCACCGACCACCAGCGCGAACGCCGCCAGGGACAGCGCGACAGCGATCGAGTCGGCACCCCCGCTGACGACGACCACGAGCGCCCACACCGCGCCGACCACCAGCGCAGCGGCTTCGAGCAGGAGCCCGGCCGCGGCGAGCCGTCGCCATGGACGACCTGGTCCGATGCCCCGCCCGGGCGCCTGCGCATCGTTCATGGCCCAGACCCTACGACGCGACTCCTGCGGGGACTCCTCCCGACCGCCGGGCGCGCTCCGCGCGGTCGGGACGGCCACCGCTGGACGCGCTTACATGCCCGTCGGACAGATGTGACGAAGGACTCACTGTTATCAGGATGAAACACGATGGTCACCACTTGTGCATCTGCTCGTCGCGTGTGACGCTTGTCCGCAGTCGTAGGACGTTACGCACGACACCCCCTCTCGACTCCGCCTCTCACAGGGAGGTGTTGAGCCGTGTGCCCGCAAGGAGAGATGTCATGGATTGGCGCCACCGCGCTGCATGTCTTGACGAGGACCCCGAGCTGTTCTTCCCGATCGGGAACACCGGGCCTGCCCTGCAGCAGATCGACGAGGCCAAGGTCGTCTGCCGACGGTGCCCCGTGACGGAGACCTGCCTGAAGTGGGCTCTGGAGTCCGGTCAGGACGCCGGAGTCTGGGGTGGCCTGTCGGAGGACGAGCGCCGCGCCCTCAAGCGCCGCACCGCTCGCGCCCGGCGCGCCGGCTGACCGACCCCCGCTGATCGGTCCGCCGAGGACCGGTCGACGAACACCCGCCCGACCCCGGCCGTGCTCGTACCGAGCGCACCGGGGTCGAGCTGTGTCCGGCCTCAGGACTTGAGCTCGTCGAGCTCCAGCTCCAGCACGACCTGGGTCCCGGACCTGCCCTCGCGCCGCTGCCAGGCGATCGTCCCCCGCAGCTCGTAGGTCACCAGCGTCGTGACGATCTGGGTGCCCAGTCCGGCGCCCGGCCCGGCTCCGGTCTGCGGGAGGCCCTCGCCGTCGTCGGTGACGATCGCCCGCAGATGGCCACCGACCCGCTCTGCGGTGACCTCGACCGTGCCACCGCGTCCGTTCGCGAAGCCGTGCTCGACAGCGTTGGTCACCAGCTCGGTCAGCACCAGCGCCAGCGCGGTCGCCGCCTCGGCAGGCACCATCCCGAAGGTCCCCGCACGGATCGTGCGCACCGAGGTCCCCGCGGAGGCGACATCGGCCGCCAGGCGCAGGCTGCGGTCGACGAGCGTGTCGAAGTCGACCATCTCGTCGAGCGTCTGCGAGAGCGTCTCGTGCACCTGCGCGATCGTCGTGACCCGGCGGATCGCCTCGCCCAGCGCCTCGCGCGCCTCGGTGGAGGTCATCCGCCGCGCCTGGAGCCGCAGCAGCGCCGCCACCGTCTGCAGGTTGTTCTTCACCCGGTGGTGGATCTCGCGGATCGTCGCGTCCTTGCTGAGCAGCTCCCGCTCACGACGACGCAGCTCGGAGACGTCGCGGCACAGCAGCACCGCACCCGTGCGACGGCCCTCCTCCGTCAGGGGCACCGACCGGAGCGAGAGGCACACGCCTCGGCTCTCCACGTCCGTGCGCCACGGGGCCCGGCCCATGACCACCAGCGGCAGGGACTCGTCCGTCGTGCCGGCAGAGTCCTCGAGCAGCTCGGTGGTGACCTCCGCCAGCGACATCCCGACGAGCGAGCCGAGGTGCCCCAACCGGTGGAAGCAGCTCAGTGCGTTCGGGCTGGCGTAGAGGACCTCGCCCTCGGAGTTGAGCCGGATCAGACCGTCGCCGACACGCGGGGCCCCGCGCCGCGGCCCGGTCGCAGCGTTCGGCGCCGGGAACTCGCCGCGGGAGATCATCGCGAGGAGCTCGTCCGCCGACTCGACGTAGTTCAGCTCCAGCCTGCTCGGCGTCCGGGTCCCCCCGAGGTTCGTCTGGCGGGCGACGACGGCGATCGCCCGCCCCATCCGCACGACGGGGACGGCCTCCTCACGCACGGCGTAGGTGCCGAACCATCGGGGCTCGCGCGAGCGCTGGATCGCGACCTCGCTCATCGCACGGTCGAGCTGGGGCCGCTGACCGTCGGGCGCGGGGTTGCCGACGACGTCGTCGTAGTGCACCGTGGCGCCCGTCGTGGGTCGGGCATGGGCGACGGCGACGTAGCCGTCACCCGTCGGCAGCCAGAGCACGAGGTCGGCGAAGGCGAGGTCAGAGATCATCTGCCAGTCACCCACCAGCAGATGGAGCCATTCGACGTCCGACGGCGGGAGGTCGGAGTGGCGGGCGACGAGCTGGTTCAACGTGGACACCCGGAAAGCGTAGGTGCAGGCACCCTCCGCCTTGTTAGCCTCAGGGCACCAACTCCAGGAGGTCGACGGTGCACCTGTCCGCGCAGGCGAGCTTCGACGCGAGCCCCGACCGGGTCGCTGCGATGTTCGCCGACCTCCAGTTCGTCGAGACGAAGGTCCGGGCCACGGGCGCCGTCTCCCAGCAGGCCGACGTCGTCGGCTCCCCGGCCGGCCCCTTCACGGTCACGACCCGGCGGCAGATGCCCGCCACGGACGTCCCGGCGCAGTTCCGCGCCCTGGTCGGCAGCACGCTCGAGGTCCGCGAGGTGCAGGCATGGCAGGCGGCGACCGAGGGACCCGACGCCCGGCACGGCACCGTCGTGGTCGAGGTGACCGGGGCGCCCGTCCGACTGACCGGCACCCTGCGGCTGTCCTCGGCGGACGGCGCCGTGACGACCCTCAACCTCGAGGGCGACCTCAAGGCGTCGATCCCCTTCTTCGCCTCGGCCGTCGAGCGGGCGATCGCCGACGCGATGGAGGGTGCGGTCCGGGCCGAGGAGCGCGCCGCAGCCGACTGGCTGGCCGGCTGACCCTCAGCGGCTCGCCTGCGCCCCGCTGATCTCGATGCGGTGCAGCTCCTGCGCGACCTGGAGCCCCCAGTCCTGGATGTCGGGCCACGAGCGGAAGTCACCGTTCTCGGCCTGGACGAGCGCGACGACGGCACGCTCGGCCAGCGCGAGCCCTCCGCGATCGAGGCGACCGGCGAAGGATCGGTGGCCGCGAGCACCCAGGCGGCCCACGAGCGACGGGACCTCGTCGGCCTCCGAGGCCGGAGCGGGCGGCGAGCCGAGCGGCCCGGAGGAGAACAGCCAGATCGGGCGTCGGACCAGGGCGTGGGCGTAGCGGTCGACGAAGGCGCAGGCCGAAGCGGCCCAGCGACCGACGTAGACCGCCGAGCCGAGGAGCACCGCGTCGTAGCCGTCGACGTCCTCGACGTCGTCGGGATCACGGACGGTGACGTCCAGCCCGTTGTCCCGGAGCACCTCGGCGATCGCGTCCGCGATCTCCCGGGTCGCCCCGTGTCGTGACGCCACAGCGACGAGAACCTGCATCGGCGAGCACCTCCTGCCTCTGCCCCGGCGGCCGAGAGGGCCCCGGTTCCAGACTCGCGGACCCGGCCGCGCGGCGCCTGGGTCGCAGGTCCCGCGGGCCGCGGAGCCATGCGGCACGCGGGCCACCGCAGCGCTCTGTCGACATCGCGGGCAGCGCAGGTGAGACTCGTCGGGTGAGGAGCACTCCCGGGACGTCCGGTCGGAGGCGCAGCCTGCCCACCCGCCGGCAGCGCGCCCTCGTCGCCGGCGCCGTGTCGGTCGCCGTGCTGGCGGGTGGTGCGGTCGGCTGGCAGGTACGCGCGGCGCAGGCCGCCGAACGCCGCGCGGTCGCTCAGCAGGAGGCCCGTGCCGCTGCCGAGCTTCCGGGGTCGACGGTGCGGACCACCCCGCCCCCGCCGTCGAGCCCGACCCCCACCCCGACGAGCCTGCCGACCCCGCCCGCGGACCCGGTCCCGTCAGCGACCTCGACCCCCCCACCCACCGCGGCCGCGCCGACGCCGAGCGCCGCACAGCCGGCCGGCGCCGGTCCGGACTGCGGGGGCCCCGGTTCCTACGAACCCCCGGTCCAGGACGGGCGCCCGATCTTCTACACCTCGACCCCCACCGCCACCGGCGACGGCAGCAACGGCCGCATCCCCGCCTCGGCGATGGCACCTCTCGCCTGGTGCCAGGGGTCAGGTGGCGACCATCAGTGGTTGCGCGCAGATGCCGCGGCGGCGATGACCCGCCTCAACGACGCGTTCCGTGCCGAGTTCGGCGAGAACGTCGCGATCGACCTGAGCTACCGCTCCTACGACCAGCAGGTCGCGATGAAGGCGTACTACGGCTCGCTCGCTGCCACGCCCGGCACCTCGAGCCACGGCTGGGGCACGGCGATCGACATCTTCGAGTGGGCGGCCTACTCCTTCGGCGCCCCGCGGTACGACTGGCTCGTGCTCCACGCACCGGAGTACGGCTGGGTGGCCCCCACCTGGGCCCGCGTCGACGGCAGCAACCCCGAGTACTGGCACTACGAGTTCACCGGCTGAGGACGATCGCCTCAGCGACTCGTCGACCTGCGGTACTGCGCGTTGGCGAGCGGGACGAAGACGAGCAGGATCGCGAGCGACCAGAGCATCGTGTACGCCACCGGGTGCACCAGCGGCCACGACGTGGGCTCCGGGGCGCCGGCCTGGATGTTGCCGAACAGCTCACGCGCCGCCTGGGTGACCGCCGAGACCGGGTTCCACTCGGCAAAGGTCTGCAGGCCAGAGGGAAGGGTGCTGAGCGGCACGAAGGTGTTGGCCACGAAGGTCAGCGGGAAGATGACGATGAACGAGGCGTTGTTCACGACCTCGGGACTCGGCACCAGCATCCCGATCCACGCCATGATCCAGGAGATCGCGTAGGCGAAGACGAGGAGCACCGCGTAGCCGATGACCGCCTCGAGGAACGAGCCGCGGATCCGCCAGCCGACGACCAGACCGGTCAGCGACATCACGACGAGGACGATCACGTTGTTCACCACGTCGGAGAGCGTCCGTCCGGTCAGCACGGCCGACGGGGCCATCGGCAAGGACCGGAAGCGGTCGATGATGCCCTTCTTCACGTCCTCGGCCAGGCCCGCGCCGGTGATCGTCGCCCCGAAGATCACCGTCTGGGCGAAGATCCCGGCGATGAGGTACTCGCGGTAGGCACCGCTGTCGGCACCGGGGCCGACGGTGCCACCGATCGCCCCGCCGAAGACGTAGGCGAAGAGCAGCACGAACATGATCGGCGAGAGGACGGTGAACACGAGCAGGTCGGGCACCCGCTTGATCTTGATGATGTTCCTGGTCGCGACGACGTGCGCGTCCGCGATGACGGCGGGGAGTCTCATCGACGTGCCTCCTTGCCCGTGCGCTTGCCCGCACGACCGGACCGACCGGCGGTGTCCTCGGTCACCTCGTCGGCGCTCTCCTCGGCCGGCTTGCCGGTGAGGCTGAGGAACACGTCGTCGAGCGTGGGCCGACGCACGCCGACGTCGTCCAGCGCGATCTGTGCCCCGTCGAGCCGACGGAGCGCGTCGACCAGGACGCTGGTGCCCCCGCTGACGGGGACCAGCAGGGAACGTCGGTGCTCGTCGAGGACGACGGGGCCGACGCCGAGCGGCTCGACGAGGCCGGCGGCCTCGCGGAGCCGGCTCGGGTCGGTGATCGTGACCTCGAGCCGCTCACCCCCGACCTGGCCCTTGAGCTGGTCCGCCGTGCCCTGGGCGATGATCCGGCCGTGGTCGATCACCACGATCCGGTTCGCGAGGGCGTCCGCCTCCTCGAGGTACTGCGTGGTCAGCAGGAGGGTCGTGCCCCGCTCGACGAGGGACTCGATCACGCCCCACATCTCGACACGGCTGCGCGGGTCGAGACCGGTGGTCGGCTCGTCGAGGAAGAGCACGGGCGGATCCGCGACGAGCGCACCCGCGAGGTCGAGGCGACGACGCATGCCGCCGGAGTAGGTCCGCGCGGGTCGGTCCGCGGCGTCGTCGAGCCGGAAGGCGGCCAGGAGCTCACGTGCCCGCTCCCGCGAACGCTTGGCACCGAGGTGGTAGAGCCGGCCGATCATGTGCAGGTTCTCGAAGCCGGTGAGGTACTCGTCGACCGCTGCGTACTGGCCGGACAGGCCGATCCGGCGCCGGACGTCACGCGGGTGCGCCAGCACGTCGATGCCGGCGACCTGCGCGGAGCCCTCGTCCGGGCGAAGGAGCGTGGCCAGGATCCGCACGATGGTGGTCTTGCCCGCACCGTTGGGCCCGAGGAGCCCGAGGACCGTTCCTTCGGGAACGGTCAGGTCCACCCCCGCGAGGGCGGTGACGGAGCCGTATCGCTTGACGAGCCCCGTGGCGGTGATCGCATCTGCCATGGCCGGAACCCTAGAGCGAGCCTCCGGCACCGGCACCTCGAAGAGCCGTTCGTGCCGTCGGCGGCACCCGTCCTCCGCGCGCCGCACGCAAGGCTGCGCGCGCCAGGCCCACCGGGGTGCGAGAGTGGGAGCGGCCGGCGCGGGTCACCCTGCCGGAATCGACCGACAGCAGGAGGATTTCGGCATGACCGGCACTCCCAGCCCCGCGACGCACGACTCACCGCTCACCACCGCGCACGCCCAGCTCGCCGGCGCCATCGCTCGGCTGGGATACGACGAGGGCCTGCATGCGATGCTCGCGACGTCCCGTCGAGAGATCAACGTCTCCATCCCGCTTCGTCGTGATGACGGCTCGACGGCGCTGTTCCACGGCTACCGCGTCCAGCACAACGTCTCGCGAGGGCCGGGCAAGGGCGGCCTGCGCTACCACCCGTCGGTCGACATCGACGAGGTCCGCGCGCTCGCGATGTGGATGACCTGGAAGTGTGCCGTCGTCGAGCTCCCCTACGGCGGGGCCAAGGGTGGGGTGGCGATCGACCCGCGGCAGTTCTCCGCTGCCGAGCTCGAGCGCGTGACCCGCCGGTACACCAGCGAGATCATGCCGATGATCGGCCCGGCACGCGACATCATGGCACCGGACATCGGGACCGACGCCCGGACGATGGCCTGGGTGATGGACACCTACTCGGTGAGCCAGGGCTACACGATCCCCGGCGTCGTCACCGGCAAGCCCTTGGAGATCGGCGGCTCCCTCGGCCGGGCGACCGCCACCTCACGAGGAGTCGTGCACTCGACGAGGGCTGCGCTGCGCGAGGCAGGTCGCGAGCTGGACGACGTGCGGGTCGCCGTCCAGGGGTTCGGCAAGGTCGGCTCCCACGCCGCCGTGATGTACGCCGAGGCGGGTGCGCGCGTCGAAGCGGTGAGCGACCAGTACGGCGGCGTGCACCGCTCGGGCGGCCTCGACATGACGCGGCTGGTCGAGCACGTCGAACGAACCGGCTCCGTGGTCGGGTTCGCCGAGGCCGACCCGGTCGGCAACGACGACCTCCTGCTGCTCGACGTCGACGTCCTCGTCCCGGCCGCCGTCGAGGGTGTCCTGACCCGCGAGAACGCGCCGCACGTCAAGGCGCAGTGGGTGGTTGAGGGCGCCAACGGACCGACCTCCGCACCCGCGGACGCGATCCTTGCCGAGCGCGGCATCGTCGTCGTGCCGGACATCCTCGCGAATGCCGGCGGCGTGGTCGTCTCCTACTTCGAGTGGGTCCAGGCCCAGCAGGCCTACTGGTGGACCGAGGCCGAGATCGAGCAACGGCTCGAGGAGCGCATGCTGCACGCCTACGATGCCGTCGCCGAGGTGGCCAGGCGCGAGAAGATCTCGCTGCGCGACGCGGCCCTGATGCTCAGCGTCCGACGCGTCGCCGAGGCCCACAAGATCCGGGGGCTCTACCCGTGACCACCTATCTCCTCGTCGACGGCGAGAACATCGACGCGACCCTCGGCGGGTCCAGCCTCGGCGGGCGTCCCGCGCCGGACCAGCGACCGCGCTGGGAACGCGTGCTCGAGCATGCGCGCACGGTGTGGGGCGGGGACGAGGCCAAGGGCCTCTTCTTCCTCAACGCCTCCAACGGCTCGCTGCCGATGAGCTTCGTGCAGGCGCTCCTCGCGATCGGCTTCCAGCCGATCCCGCTCTCGGGCGACGCCAGCGAGAAGGTCGTCGACATCGGTATCCAGCGCACCCTCGACGCACTGGCCGACCGCCCGGGCGACGTGCTCCTGGCCACCCACGACGGCGACTTCGCCCCGCAGCTCGGTGCGCTGCTCGGCCCGGGCCGCCGAGTGGGTCTCCTCGCGTTCGGGGAGTTCGTCAGCAGCTCGCTGCGCGCGCTCGCCGAGGGCGGGTTGGAGATCTTCGACCTCGAGCACGACGTCCAGGCCTTCACCTCGCGCCTGCCCCGCGTGCGGATCATCCCGCTCGCCGAGTTCGACCCGACGCGATACCTCTGAGCCCGCGCCTGGCCGCCCGTCACGACAGCGGGCGGTCAGGCCTCGCGCAGGTGCAGCACGCAGGCACCGGACGAGGCGGAGAACGGGTCGACCCCGTCGACCTCGAGCGGACCACCGAGACGTTCGGCGAGCGCGCTGGTCATCCCGAGGTGCGCCGAGCAGACGACCTCCGACCGGCTCTGGGCGAGATGCGCGAGCGGGCACTGCTTCAGGTGCACGTCGAAGCCGTCGACCTTCGCGTCGAAGCCCAGCGTCTCGAGGTGCTCGACCAGCGCGCCGAGCTGGCTCGCTGCGTCCTGCTGGGGCTCGCCGATGAGCGGCGGGAGGCCTGCGACGAGTGCACGTCCCGCGGCACGGGCTGCCGTGGCAGGCGAGTCGGCCGCCCGGCCGTAGCCGGCGACGAGGACCTCGTCGAGCCGCTCGCGCACCGTCGCCGGTCCGTCGGGGGCGGCGCTGGTCGGCCGGTAGAGCATCTTCGGACGCCCTCGCACGGTGCGGTGCTCGCGCTCGCGCTCGACGAAGCCGACCGCGACCAGACGGTCGAGGTGCTCCCGCGCCGTGTTCACGTGCAGACCCACCGCCACGGCGAGCTCCTCGACGCCGACCGGGTCTTCGCGCGCCCGGAGCAGCTCAAGGAGCGCCACGCGGCTCGGTGACGCCAGTGCCTGGTGCTCGTCCCATCGGACCATGTCTTGATTCTCACGGCCCGACGAGGGCGAAACCTGGGACCTACTGACCACATCGGGCCCATCGCTCGATGGCGGGCCCGACCGGCCGCCGCACAGGTTCGTCACAGTTCGGTCACGGGAATTGACTGCAAGCGCGATCAGGGTGGACGGTCTGTCTCGTCCCTGAGACCGGTCCCAATGCTGGGTCAGCACGCTGGTCTCGGAAATGGGACCGGTTCCAGACGTTCGAGGATGGGACCGGTTCCAGGGTGCTGCCGACCAGGCCGCGCCTTGCCGGAGCAGTACCCCAGGAAGCACCCGAGCCGTCACCGGCTCGGCCCACCCTCGGCGGCACCGATGCCGCCGGACGACGAAGGAGTCACACGTGCGCACGATCAGGAAGCCGTGGCTGATGCTCACGGTCGGGATGGCGAGCATCGCCACCCTCGCCGCCGGATGCAGCAGCAGTTCCACGCCCGCCGCAAGCGGCTCGGCCAGCACCTCGGCCACCGCCGAGGACGTCACCCTGACCATCACCACGTTCAACGAGTTCGGCTACGACGACCTGTACGCCGAGTACGAGGCCGCGAACCCGGGTGTGAAGATCGAGGCCACCAAGGCTGCGACGTCGAACGAGGCCCGCGACAAGATGATGACCGGCCTCGCTGCCGGCTCCGGCCTGACCGACGTCGAGGCCATCGAGGTCGACTGGCTCCCCGAGCTCATGCAGTACCCCGACAAGCTCGTCGACCTCACCAACGACGACGTCAAGGGCCGCTGGCTCGACTGGAAGGCCGCCCAGGCCACCACGCCCGACGGAAAGCTCATCGGCTACGGCACCGACATCGGCCCGGAGGGCGTCTGCTACCGCTCCGACCTCTTCAAGGCCGCCGATCTGCCGACCGACCGCGCCGAGGTCGCCAAGCTCCTGACCGGGGGCTGGGACACCTACTTCAAGGTCGGCAAGGACTTCGCGTCCAAGTCGACGGTCCCGTGGTTCGACTCGGCAGGCGCGATCTACCAGGGCATGGTCAACCAGATGCCCGCCGCCTACGAGAACGCCGACGGCACGGCCAAGCCCCTCGCCGACGACACCGAGGTCAAGGACGCCTACAACGCCGTCCTGAACGCCTCGGTCGGCGACAACCTCTCGGCCCACCTGAGCCAGTGGAGCGACGACTGGACGAACGCCTTCCAGAACGACGGCTTCGCCACCATGCTCTGCCCGGGCTGGATGCTCGGTGTCATCGAGGGCAACGCTGCCGGCGTCACCGGCTGGGACATCGCCAACGTCTTCCCCGGCGGCGGCGGCAACTGGGGCGGCTCGTTCCTCACCGTCCCGGCGCAGTCCAAGCACGCCGAGGCGGCCCGCAAGTTCGCCGCGTGGCTCACGGCCCCCGAGCAGCAGATCGCTGCCTTCAAGGCCAAGGGCACCTTCCCGAGCCAGGTCGACGCGCTCAAGAGCCAGGACCTGCTCAGCCAGACCAACGCGTTCTTCGCCGACGCCCCGACCGGCCAGATCCTGGCCGACCGGGCGGCAGCCGTCACGGTCTCCCCGTTCAAGGGCGCGAACTACTTCGCGATCAACACCACCGTGACCGACGCGATCACCCGCGTGGACGTCGACAAGACCGACGACGCCGCCACCTCGTGGGACAAGGCCGTCTCCGACTTCTCCAACCTCGGCCTGAACTGACCTGACCAGGGCTGGGCCACCGCTCGTCGGTGGCCCGGCCCTGTGGTCTGCCCTCTCTCTTCCCAGACGACCTGCAGGAGCGCACGATGGCGATGACCGCCGAGACCGGATCCCGGGGCACCGCCCCGGGCCCACGACCCGGGGCCGATCGCCCGGTACCACCGCGTGACGAGGCCCGTCAGGGCCGCCGCAACTTCTGGGGCAAGGTCGACGTCAAGCTGTCGCCGTACCTGTACATCTCCCCGTTCTTCATCCTCTTCGCGATCGTCGGCCTCTTCCCGCTCGCGTACACCGCCTTCGTGTCCATGCACGACTGGAACCTCATCGGCGGCCAGGGCGACTTCGTCGGCTTCGGGAACTTCGTCGACGTGATCCAGCAGCCGCGGTTCATGACGGCACTGCGCAACACGTTCTCGATCTTCCTGCTCTCCTCGGTGCCACAGGTCGTCTTCGCGATCGTCATCGCCTTCGTCCTGGACGCGAACCTGCGGGCCAAGACGTTCTGGCGGATGGGCATCCTGCTCCCGTACGTCGTCGCGCCCGTCGCCGTCGCGCTGATCTTCTCGCGGGCGTTCGCCGACCAGTCCGGGATGGTCAACTCCCTGCTCGACGGCATCGGCGTCGACCCGATCCGCTGGCACGCCGACCCGCTCGCGAGCCATGTCGCCATCGCCACGATGGTCAACTTCCGGTGGACCGGCTACAACGCGCTCATCTTCCTCGCCGCGATGCAGGCGATCCCCGGAGACCTGTACGAGGCGGCCGTGCTGGACGGTGCGAACCGCGCCCGGCAGTTCTTCTCCGTCACTGTGCCGATGCTGCGCCCGACGATCATCTTCGTCGTCATCACCTCGACCATCGGTGGCCTGCAGATCTTCGACGAGCCCCGCATGTTCGACCAGCTCGGCCAGGGCGGCGCCGACCGGCAGTGGATGACCGTGACGATGTACCTCTACGAGCTCGGCTGGGGTTCGCAGAAGAGCTTCGGCAAGGCCGCCGCGGTGGCGTGGATCCTCTTCCTGATCATCGTGGTCATCGGCCTGATCAACTTCACCATCACCCAACGGATCGCGTCCTCAGGTTCCACCCCGACCAGGAAGAAGGTCGCCCGATGAGCACCTCCGTCGCGATGACCCGTCAGCGCGCCGGCGCCGGCGCGGCACGTGCGGCCAGCCGTCACCGCGGTATCGGCGCCTCCCGGCGCCCTGGCTGGCTGACCTACCTCGTTCTCGGCGTGGTGACGCTGGCCGCCGCCTACCCGATCTACTACGCGATCCTCCTCGCCAGCTCCGACGCCCAGACGATCGCCCAGCGCCCGGTCCCCTCGCTGATCCCCGGCCCGCACCTGTGGGAGAACCTGCACCGGGTGGTCACCTCCGACATCGGGTTCTGGCACGCCGTGCTCAACAGCCTGATCGTCGCGGTGATCACGAGCATCTCCGTCGTCTTCTTCGCGACCCTCGCCGGGTACTCGTTCTCCCGGCTCCGCTTCCGCGGACGCAGAGGCCTGCTCGTCTTCATCATCGCCACGATGGCCGTGCCGGTGCAGCTCGGTGTCGTCCCGCTGTTCATCGTGATGGCCAAGCTGGGCTGGACCGGGAAGCTCGTCGCCGTGATCGTCCCCGCGATGGTCACCGCGTTCGGGGTGTTCTGGATGACCCAGTACCTCGACTCCGCGCTCCCCTACGAGCTGATCGAGGCAGCGCGGGTGGACGGCTGCTCGATGATCCGCACCTTCTGGCACATCGCGCTGCCCGCGGCGCGTCCGGCGGCGTCGATGCTGGCGCTGTTCACGTTCGTCGGTTCGTGGACGAGCTTCTTCTGGCCGTTCATCGTGCTCGGATCGTCGAATCCCACGCTGCCGGTCGCACTGCAGCTGCTCCAGGCCTCGTACTTCAAGGACTACTCGCTCATCATGGCCGGCGTCGTCGCGGCGACCCTTCCGCTCATCGCGCTGTTCGCGGTGGTCGGGCGCCAGCTCGTGTCCGGGATCATGCAGGGCGCGGTCAAGGGCTGACGCTGATGGCCCCGGCGGACGCCCGCCGTCCTGGTCGGTTCCCCTCCGCCGAGGGCCACCGACCCGGACCGGGACCCACAGCCGTCCGCGCTACGGTGGAACCGTGATCACGAGCAACGGGGCGCGGCGATCGGCCCCCACGATCCGAGACGTCGCGGCGGCCGCCGGTGTCTCGCGGGCCACCGCCTCGCGTGTCATCAACGGCGGCCATCTCGTCAGCCCCGCCACACGCGAGGCGGTCGACGCGGCGATCGCAGCCCTCGGCTTCACACCGAACCCCGCAGCCCGATCGCTCGCGACGCGGCGCACGGGCTCCGTGGCCCTGGTGGTCCCCGAGCCTGACTCACGACTGCTGACGGACCCGTTCTTCGGTGGGATCATCAACGGCCTGTCGCGCTCCCTGGAGACCGCGGACCTGCAGATGGTCCTGCTGATCGCCCGGGACGCCGCGGGTGCCCGCCGCGCGGGGCACTTCCTCACCACGGGCCACGTCGACGGCGCCGTCATCGCCTCCCACCATCGCGACGACGCCCTCAACCAGAAGATCGTCGATGCCGGACTGCCGACGATCTTCATCGGTCGCCCGATCGACGTCCCGACCGCACTGTTCGTCGACATGGACAACACGCTCGGCGCGCGGCTGGCGACCGAGCACCTGCTGCGGCGCGGCGCGCAGCACCTCGCCACGATCGCGGGCCCGCAGGACATGACCCCGGGCGTGAACCGGCTCGCCGGCTGGCGTGCCGCGCTCGAGGACGCCGGTCAGCCGTCGGATGCCGTCGAGTACGGCGACTTCACGGCCGCGAGCGGCGCAGCGGCGATGACCCGGCTGCTGGCGGCCCATCCCGAGATCGACGGGGTCTTCATCGCCTCGGACCTCATGGCCTCCGGCGCGCTGCCCGTGCTCGCGGCGCACGGCCGACGGGTCCCCGACGACGTCGCGGTCGTCGGGTTCGACGACCTCGAGATCTCCGAGAGCACCGTCCCGCCGCTGACCACCGTGCGTCAGCCGGTGGCGGCGATGGCGGCGCGGGCCGGCGAGATCCTCGCCGGGATCCTCGCCGGTGGACAGCTTCCGGGCGAGCCGGAGCTGTTCGGAGCCGAGCTGATCGTCCGCGCCTCGGCCTGAGCCGGCCCGGGCGGACGGCTCAGATCCCGCTGGCTCCCAGCAGGGCGCCGATGCCGAAGGTCGCCGCCATGGCGAGCGCTCCACCGACCACGAGGCGTGCCATCGCCCGACGCCGTCCGGCGCCGCCCAGGTGCGCCGAGACCGAGCCCGTGGCCACCAGGGCGACGAGCACCGCAGCGAACGTGATGAGGATCCGGCTCGACGCCGGAGCCACGAGGACGGCGGTCAACGGGAGCCCGGCACCGATGACGAAGGCGATCGCCGAGGCGATGGCCGCGTGCCAGGGGTTCGTCAGGTCCTCCGCGTCCAGTCCGAGCTCGGCGTCCAGGTGCGCCTTGACCGGGTCGATCGCGGTGAGCTCCTCCGCGACGGCCCTGGCCGTGCCCGCCGACAGGCCCTTGGACTGGTAGATGCCGGCCAGCTCGGCGAGCTCGCCCTCCGGGTCCTCCTCCAGCTCACGACGCTCCTGCGCGATCATCGCGCGCTCCGTGTCGCGCTGGCTGCTCACCGAGACGTACTCCCCGAGAGCCATCGAGACGGCCCCGGCGACCAGGCCGGCGAAGCCGGCAGTGAGGATCGCGGTGCGGTCGGGTGTTGCGGCCGCGACACCGATCACCAGGCCGGCGACCGAGATGATGCCGTCGTTCGCGCCGAGCACTCCCGCGCGCAGCCAGTTGAGTCGCGCGCGCATGCCGTTGCCACCGTGCGGTTCGCCATCCGTGACGAGGGCGTCGGGTTCGAGGGAGCTCATAGGCAGAACCTAGGCAGCGCACCGCGTCCGCGCCAGCAAGGCAAGGCTGTCCGAACCCGTCGTGCGGGCCCCTGAGGACCGGTGCGCCCGGCGCAGGGGCTACCCGTGCCGCGGGGTGGGCACGGTCGGCTCGTTGATCCGGTCCTCGATCTCCTTCCACTGGGCCTGGGCCGCCGAGCCGGGAACAGCGCGACCGAGGACGAAGCCCTGGGCGACGTGGCAGCCCATCGCACGGAGCGCGCCGAGGGTCTCGAGGTCCTCGACCCCCTCGGCGACGACCTCGAGGCCGACCTGCTGCGCGAGATCGATCGTCGACCGCACGATCGCCGCGCTCACCGGGTCGGTGACGATCTCGCCGACGAAGGACCGGTCGATCTTGAGCCGGGAGACCGGGAGCCGCTGGAGGTAGGCGAGCGAGCCGTAGCCCGTCCCGTAGTCGTCGACCGAGAGCGTGACGCCGAGATCGGCGAGCGACTGGAGCACCTCACCCGAGCGGACCGGGTCGAGCATCGCCAGGGTCTCGGTGATCTCGAGCTCGAGCCGCCCGGCGGGCAGCCGGTAGGTCGCCAGGAGCATGCGCACGTCGTCGACGAGGGCAGGGTCGAGCAGGTTCCGTGCCGAGAGGTTCACCGCGACCGTGACGTGGCGGCCGTCCTCGTCCCACGCCGCGCACTGAGCGATCGCACGGTCCAGCACGACGAGCGTGAGGAGCCGGATCGCCCCGCTCCGCTCGGCAGCCGGGACGAAGGCCATCGGGGGCAGCAGGCCACGGGTCGGGTGGGCCCAGCGCACGAGCGCCTCGGCGCCGACCACTCGCCCCGTCACGAGATCCAGCTGCGGCTGGAAGTGCACCACGAGCTGTCCGGCAGCGATCGCGTCCCCCAGCTCGGAGATGAGCTCGGCAGCGAGCTCGGCCCCCTCGGCGATCGACGGCCCGTACCAGACCACGCCGGTCCGGCTCTCGCGCGCGGCGGCCACCGCGTGCCCGCAGTGGTGCAGGACGGCGGCCCCGTCCCCGCAGCCCTCGCTGAGCTCGGCGATCCCGACGGCGACGGGCGCGGGCACCTGCATGCCGCGGATCGGGAGCGGCTCGTCGAGCACCCCACGGATGCGGAGGGCGAGCGCGTCGACCTCCTGTCGGTCGGTCCCCGCTGGCGGCAAGACGGCGAACGTACCGGCACCCGTCCGGGCTGCCGTCGCGCCGGGGCCGCCCTCGCGGCGGATCACCGACGCCGCGAGGGCGATGACGTCGTCGGCGACCGTTCGACCGAACGTGTCGTTGAGCTCGGAGATCCCCGACAGGCTCAGCGCGAGCACGTACCGCTCCTGCCGGTCGGGCGAGGCGAGCAGTGCGTCGAGCCTCGCGGTGAACCGGCGGTCGCTCTCGAGCCCGGTGAGCCGGTCGGTGTTGACGCTCGCCGCGAGGCGATCGGCCTGCGACCTGAGGCGAGCCACCAGCCCGTACATCCGGGCCAGCACCATCCCGATCATCCCCATGTGCACCACGACGAGGGGGACCAGCAGGGCGAGGTCTCCGCGCTGCAGGGCGACGACGCCCAGGGCCGGCGCGACGAGGGTCGCGAGGACCACGATCAGCACCCGCCGCAGGTTGAAGGCCCGTGGGACGGCGTGCCCGCCACCGAGACCGGCACGCGAAGGATCGACGGCGGCACCGGACCACAGGATGAACGGCACGGCGGACACGGCCGCAACGGCGCCGGGCTGGTGCAGCAGACCTGCGCCCGTCAGCGCGTCCACGACGTCCAGCGCGACACCGACGAGCAGACCGGCCGAGAGCAGCCGCAGCACCCGCGCACCTGCCGTCCTGGACGCGTTGAGGAAGCGGACCTGCGCCAGTGCCGCCACGTCGAACGTGAGCCCGATCGACGGAAGCAGCGCCGAGGACGCGTCACCGGTACCGAGGACGACCAGCGCCCAGAGCACGACACCGCCGGAGACCCCGAGTGCCACGGAGTCGAGCAGAGCCGCTCCCCAGGAGTGCTCGTCGCGCCGGCGACCGAGCGCCACCGCGCCCCCGAGCAACGTGAGGCCACCGAGAACCGTGGCGGGAGTCTCGATCGTGACGGGTCCCGTGGACGGACCGACGACCGCTCCGACCGCGACCATGGCGGAGGCGAGCGCGAAGAGGTTCCAGGCGACCGGCCGATCGGGCACCGGCCCGCGGGGGCCGAAGAGGAGGAGCGCGGTGACGGACGCCGCCACCGCAAGGCACCAGCGGGCCGGTACCCCCACCAGCATCGCACCAGCCAGGAGAGCCGCACCGGCCGCCACCACGACGAGCCAGGCGGGCGGACGCGCGACGACGGGAGTGGTCAGCGACCACCTCGGGCTCGGGACGCGATCCTCGCCCCCCGCGCCGACCTCCTCGACCACCCGCACCTCCGCATGTGTTCACCTGTTCATCGGCACCCCCGAACGGTTCATGAGGCGCGGCCCCGCGCGCCGGGCCGACGCGCCGCGGCGACGGTGGGCCTTCCGTGCCACCGGACGAGCCGCGGACGATGGACAATGGCATCGCCCGGCCATGCGCGCGGGGAGCAGATACGAGAACAGGTACGGGAACCGAGGAGGCTCTGGTGGCGACACGCGTGGTGGTGGTCGGCGGTGGCTACGGCGGGAGCGCGGTGGCCCGGGCTCTCGACGAGTTCGCCGACGTCGTGCTCGTCGAGCCGAAGGACTCGTTCGTGCACACGACCGCCGCGCTGCGTGCCGTCGTGGACCCCGACTGGAACGACCGCGTCTTCTACCCCTACGACCACCTCCTCGCGCGGGGTCGGGTGATCCACGACCGCGCCCGCTCGGTCTCCCCCGGGCTCGTGCGTCTGAGCTCCCATGAGGCGATCGAGGCCGATCACATCGTCCTGGCCACCGGGATGGGCTACCCGTTCCCGGCGAGGTACCTCGAGACCAGCGGCGAGGCGGCGAAGGCGCGGCTCGAGCGGCTGCGCGCCGACCTGGAAGCCTGCGAGGAGGTCCTCGTCGTCGGGGCAGGCGCCGTCGGCCTGGAGCTGGCCGGAGAGCTCACCTCGGCGTTCCCTGAGCTCGAGGTGATCCTCGTCGAGCGGGAGGACCACATCCTGCCGGGCGACTACCTGCCAGAGCTGCGTCAGCTGCTCCTCGACCAGCTCGGCGAGCGCTCGGTGCGGCTCGCGCTCAGCACCACGCTCGCCTACCTGCCACGGCCCGACGTCGGCGTCCGTGAACCGTTCACGGTGCACACCGAGTCCGGGACGCGACTGAACGCGCAGATGTGGTTCCGCTGCTACGGCACCGACGCCCCGTCCGACCATCTCGACGCCCAGCTCAAGGTCGGCATGCACGACAACGGCACGCTCCCGGTCACGCCGCACCTGCAGCTCGTCGGGCACCCGACCGTCTGGGCGGTCGGCGACGTCACCGACGTCCCGGAGAACAAGCGTGCGACGGCGGCGCGTGCCCACGCCGAGGTGGTCGCCGCGAACATCCGCTCCGTGATCGAGGGCGGCGAGCCGACGGCCACCTACCACGCGGCAGCCGAGCTCTTCGTCCTGCCGCTCGGGCCCGAGGGCGGTGCCTCGCAGCTCGTCGACGCGGACGGCACCCGCCGGGTGCTCGGACCGGTCGAGACCAGCCGGATCAAGGGCGCCGACCTCTTCAGCGGGGCGATGGCGTCGTTCTTCGGCACCGCCGCGGACTGATCCGGCCCGATCTGGCGTCCGGTCCCCCGGTGGGGCACAGTTCGGACATGGCTCCCGGGTCCGAGTCCACCGCAGCGCCACCGGTGCAGGCACAGGTCTCGGTGCTCGTCGTGTGCACCGGCAACACCTGCCGCTCCCCCGCGGCCATGGCCCTCCTCGGTCGGTCGATCGGGGCCGACGGGACCGTCGTGGTCCACAGCGCCGGGACGCACGCCGAGGTCGGGAGCGGGGTCACTGCGGCGATGGCCGACCTGCTGGACGCGAGAGCCGTCTTGCCGGTCGACCACCGAGCCCGGCAGCTGACCCCGGCGCTGCTGCGTGAGCCGGCGCTGATCCTGGGGATGACCCTCGCTCACCGGGCGGAGATCGTCTGCCTGCGACCAGAGGCTGTCCGTCGCACCTTCACCTTGCGCGAGCTCTCCCGACTGGCGCGCACGGTCTCGCTCGAGGGCCGGGTCCCGGCATCGATGGCCGAGCGCGTGACCGAGCTCGCCCGTCGGGCCGATGCGGCCCGACGCCCGCCGCAGACGGCGTCCGACGACGAGATCGCCGACCCCTACGGCGGCAGCGGCGTCGACCACGCCCGAGCCGTCGAGGAGATCGACCAGGCGGTCCGCAGCATCTCCGCGGTGCTCGACGGGCTCCCCTCCCGCCTCCCGACGGGTTGAGCGACGCGCCGGGAGGCGGACCGGTGTCAGCCCTCGGCGGGCGGCCTGCCGAGCAGCGCCGCGAGGTCGGGGACGGCGAACGGGTCCCGGAGCACACGGGTGGGGCGAGCGGCGACGAGCCCGGCGAGCTCATGCGCCGACCGGTCGATGCGTTCGGCGAGGGGCGCGGTGGCGGACGTCGACCCGGCGGACTCGCCGAAATCCTCCGTCGCCGCGAAGACGCCGGTCGGCACGACGAGCGCCCGCAGATAGCTGAGCAGCGGCCGCAGGGCGTGCTCGAGGGCGAGGGCGTGACGCGAGGTGCCGGCCGTCGCCCCCATGAGCACCGGGACCCCCGCCAGCACCTTCTCCGGAAGCAGGTCGACGAGATCCTTGAGCATCCCCGGGTAGGAGCCCGAGAAGATCGGGGTGACGACGATCAGCGCATCGGCCTCCGCAACCATGTCGAGCACGGCGCTGACCGTGGGCGACGGGAAGCCGGTGAGCATCATCGTCGTCAGGTCACGCGCATGCTCCCTGACCTCGATCGTCGTCGACTCGACCTCAAGACCGGCCTCCCTCGTCGCCACGAGGGCGGCGGCGGTCATCCGATCGGCCAGCAGCCTCGTGCTGGAGGGCTGGCGCAGGCCCGCGGAGATCGTCACCAGGCGCCGGGGGGCCGTCGCGGCGGTCATCGGGCCACCGCCACGTCCGGCGAGCGCCCGGTCACGTCGTCGGCCGCGGCGTGGACCGTCACGTCGCGTGCACCGCCTGCGGCCTCGACGAGCGAGGCGTGCGTCGGGGCGTCGGGGACGTGCGCCGGGCGCCCGATCGCGAGCTCACGTCGCAGGACCGGGACGACCTCGCTGCCGAGGATCTCGATCTGCTCCAGCACCGTGTGCAGGGGCAGACCGGCATGGTCCATGAGGAAGAGCTGGCGCTGGTAGTCGCCCACCTGGTCGCGCATCGCCGCATACCGGTCGATGACCTGCTGGGGGCTTCCGACGGTGAGCGGGGTCTGGGCGGCGAACTCCTCGAGCGAGGGACCGTGCCCGTACACCGGGGCGACGTCGAAGTACGGTCGGAACTCGCGGACCGCGTCCTGCGAGCTCGGGCGCATGAAGACCTGCCCGCCGAGGCCGACGATCGCCTGGTCGGCGCCGCCGTGGCCGTGGTGCTCGAACCGCTGCCGGTAGAGCTGCACCATCTGCGCCGTGTGCTCCATCGGCCAGAAGATCGCGTTGTGGAAGAAGCCGTCTCCGTAGAAGGCGGCCTGCTCGGCGATCTCCGGCGTGCGGATCGAGCCGTGCCAGACGAACGGCGGGACGCCGTCGAGCGGCCGGGGCGTCGAGGTGAACGACTGCAGCGGGGTGCGGAACCTGCCCTGCCAGTCGACGACGTCCTCACGCCACAGGCGCCGCAGCAGGTCGTAGCTCTCCACCGCGAGCGGAAGACCCTGCCGGATGTCCTTGCCGAACCAGGGGTACACGGGGCCGGTGTTGCCGCGGCCCATCATGAGGTCGACGCGTCCCTGCGCGAGGTGCTGGAGCATCGCGTAGTCCTCGGCGATCTTCACCGGGTCGTTCGTGGTGATCAGCGTCGTCGCGGTCGACAGCAGGATGCGCTCGGTGCGCGCGGCGATCCAGCCGAGCATCGTCGTGGGCGAGGAGGGGACGAAGGGCGGGTTGTGGTGCTCGCCCGTCGCGAAGACGTCCAGGCCCACCTCTTCGGCCTTGAGAGCGATCGCCAGCATCGCCTGGATCCGCTCGGCCTCGGTCGGCGTGCGACCGGTGGTCGGGTCGGTGGTGACGTCGCCGACGCTGAAGACACCGAACTGCATCATGAGAGCTCCTGAGCGATGGGTTGTAGAAGATTCAACCATTCGTCGCGCTCAACAGCAATGGCACACCCCGCATTCCCCGCCGTCCGGCACGGGGCGGCCGTGGCCGCGTGGACGCTCGGCAGGGCGTGCCGGGGCCCGGCCGGGCGTACGGGGGCAGCTCAGGCCTCCAGCCGCTCGGGCTGCCGCGCCCGGGCGTGCAGGGCAGCCCCCGCCCAGAGGGCGGCCAGGAGCAGGACCGCCCCGAGGCCGACCGCCGCGGGGTCGAGCCCGCCGAAGGCGTCCGTATCACCGCGGACAGGGTCCAGCGCGCGCGAGACCAGTCCGACGGTCTGCGCCACCGCGGTGCCCGCGGCCAGCGCGACCGACACCCCGGTCAGGGTGAGGTTGTAGGTGAGGCGCTGGAGCGGGCGGTGGGCGGCCCAGCCGTAGGCCCGCGCCATGAGCAGCCCGTCCGTCGTGTCCGCGAGCGTCATCCCGGCCGCGAAGAGCAGCGGCAGGGCGAGGATCGCCGCGGCGCTCGAGCCGGGCCCCGAGGCCGAACCCGCGGCCAGGGCCAGCGCCCCGACCTGCGTCGCCGTGTCGAACCCGAGGCCGAACAGCAGGCCGACGACGAAGACCTGCCACGGGTGCGCCACGACCCGCGCGTACTGCCCACGCAGCAGGCGGTTGACCAGGCCGCGCCGGGCGAGCACGTCGGCGAGCCGCGCCTCGTCCACCGCACCGCCCCGGGCGGCCCGGCGGGTCGCCACGAGATCGCGCAGCACGACCCCGTTGATGCCTGCCACGAGCAGCAGGAAGACGACGGACACCACGCCGCCGACGACGCTGCCGACCACGGCCGCGCCGTCCCAGCCGGCCGCGACCGTGTGCGCAGCGAAAGCGATGGCCAGGCACAGACCGAGCACCACGCTCGCGTGCCCGAGCGAGAACATGAGCCCCACCCCGAGGGGGCGGCGCCCGACCGCCACCAGGTAGCGCGTCGTGTCATCGATCGCCGCGACATGGTCGACGTCGAACGCGTGCCGCAGCCCGAGCGCGTAGACCGTCAGCCCGGCGCCCGAGTAGGCGACGGACGCACCCGCCGCCCCCGACAGGCCGAAGGTGCCACCGTGCCCGACGAACAGCGCGATGCCGAGCACGTGCAAGGTCAGGACGACGCCGTACATCCCGACGACCCGCAAGGCGTCGGGCACCCGCCGAGCTGCGCGACCGGTCGGTCGGTTCATGCGAGGACGCTCGCCGGTGCGGAGAACGGCACGTCGTTGACCACCGCGAGCTGCTGCGCCGAGCGACGGCGCAGCGCAGCGACCTGACGCGGTCCCACACGCTCGCACACCCAGTCCCAGTGCAGCGTGCACCGGTCCCCCGGCGCGAGCGGCCCGGCGAGCGAGCGGCCGCCGGTGCCGGCCATGACCGTCTCTGCGCGCGGCTCCCCCTCGCGCAGCATGCGCCCGTCCCACTCGAGCGGCCGCGACCGGACGACGGCCCGGTCCCCCTCGACCGTGACCACCTCGCCGACGCGGATCCGGCAGCGGTCGAGCACCTGCAGCGGCTCGTCGACCCGGCCGCCACGCAGCAGCCCGAGCCAGGGGTAGACCCCGAAGACGTGGAAGGCATGGTGCGGGCGCGCGCCGCCGGCCGTCGCCACGAGCCGGTCCCACGAGCCCGCGACCCGACCGCGGAAGCGCTCCTCGAGGGACCGCACCATCAGGGCGACCGGTACCCGGTCGAGCAGCGGGTTGCCGATCCAGTAAGCCTCGACGACCCGGCGGTCCAGCGGGTCACCCAGCCCGTTCGCCGCCGCGATGAGCTCGAGGTAGGGCCAGGCCCCCTCGAAACCCTGGGCGAGGCGACGCAGCCCGGTGTCGGCACGCTCCGCCCCGTGCGCCGCACTCGCCCGCTCGAGCAGCTCCCCCGGAGCGTCGGGCCCGCAGTACCCGAGGGCGTTCGGCGGGTAGGCGTACTGCGCGAACAGCACGGCGCCGCCGAGTGACGGGTCGCGCGAGGGGGTCAGCGGCACCGTCCCGTCCTACGCCGAGAGCCCGAGTGGTCCGGCCGGCCGCGGGCGCCACAGCTGCCCGACGAGCAGCGCGCCGCCGACGGCGAGCGCGCCGAGCCAGATCGCCTGGGGCCCGGGCGCGACGCCGTCGACGAAGGCCGACAGCGCAGCGGTGACGAGCGCGGCGAGCACGAGCACCGCAGTGACGTCGACGGCCTGGGCCCTGGCGAGGGCCCCGTACCAGGTGGCGACGTATCCGGCGAGCAGCACCCCGGTGAGCAGCACCCACCCCCACTGCGCCGCTCCGACCGGCGCCACGGCGGCGAGCTGCCCGCGCAGCGCCGCCCACACCAGGAGCACGAGCGACCCGACGCCCATCCGGGCCAGTCCGACCGTCCAGGACGACACGTCGGCGAGCAGCCGCTTGGCCACGACCACCTCGACCGACCAGAGCAGGGTGGCACCGAGGATCATCGCCTCGCCGGATCCCATCGCTGTGGCGACACCCCCGACCAGGCCGACCTGCCCCGCGACGAGCAGCGTGATCGCCACGCCGTGCACCCAGGTGAGCCGCTCGTGCAGGAGCGGGACCGCCAGGAGGGCGACCCAGACGACGAGGGTCTTGTGCAGGAACGCCGACTGTGCCGACGACGCCCGGGCGAGACCCTCGAAGAACAGCAGGAACGGCACGCTCCCGCCGACGACCCCGATCGCGCCGAGGGCGAGCCACTGGCGCCAGCCGTGCGGCAGCGTCAGCCGCACGGGCCCACGCCCCGCACCCGTCGCGGCGAGCACGATCCCGCCGAGCACCAGGGCCGAGACGAGGTTCTTCGCGGTCGTGTACGACGAGGCGTCACCGTAGGCGCGCACCCCGTAACCGTTGAGGAAGATCGCCACACCGCTGATGACCGCGGTGGCCAGGGCGAGCAGCAGTCCGGTCCGTCGGGTCCTGGTCACGTCGACTCCTTCGTCGTCAGGGGCAGGTCCAGTCCGCGCAGTCGCCGGGCATCGGCTGCCTCCGCGGGGTCGAGCCTCGCCAGCGCGAAGCCCGAGTGCACGAGCAGCCACTCGCCGACCTGCACCGGTCCGTCGAGCGTCACAGCCGAGACACGCACCGGCCGACCGTCGGCCGCGGCCCAGAGCCCGTGCTCGTCGACGGCGGTCACGCGTAGCAGCTCACCGAGGCACATGCGTCCTCGCCCCCGTGCCGTGGGGGACCGTCACGGCCACCGGCGGCGCCTGGGCGACCAGGCCGACGACCACCTCCTGGACCCTGCCCAGTGCCGAGCGGACGGCGGGCGAGAGCCCAGCCCCGTGCTCGACGCAGCCGACCTCGACCCCGACCAGGACGAGCCGTTCCGGCATCCGCCCCAGGGCCCGCGCGAGCTCGATCGCGGTGGCGAGGCCGAAGGCGTGGGTACCCCCTCGTCCGGTGCGGTCCCACGCCTGGCCCATCGCCGGCCCGTCGTGGCCACCCGTCTCGATCGCCACGACCGTCCCCGGGGCGGCGCCGCTGCACACGGCGTCGACCACGACGACTGCCGAGTGCTCGCTCCACGCGTCGAGCAGACACGTCGGGTCCTCGTGGGCGATCACGTCGACGCACGGCAGCCCGAGACCGGCGATCCCCGCAGCGACCACCGGCCCGACGGCGTCGTCGCCACGATCGGGGTTCCCCAGACCGACCACGAGCCAGGTCATGACCGCTCCACCCGGAGATCGAGGAAGTGGGTCGCGCAGGAGATGCACGGGTCGTAGTTGCGGATGGCCTCCTCGCAGCGGTGCGAGAGGTCGTGGTCGGACAGACGCACCCACGCCTCGGTGAGCTCGCGCAGGTCCGCCTCGATGCTCGGCTGGTTCTGCGAGGTCGGTGGCACGATCTGCGCGTCCAGGATCGTCCCGGCGTCGTCGAGCGTGTACCGGTGGAAGAGCACCCCGCGCGGCGCCTCGGTCGCGCCGAAGCCCTCCCCTGCCCTGGCGGGGACCGGCACCGACGGGGGCACGCCGTCCCGCCACGCGTCGACGATCCGCAACGCCTCGACGAAGGCCTCGACGAGCTCGACCGAGCGCACGATGATCGAGCGGAACGGGTTGCGGCACGTCGACCCGAGACCCGCCTCGGCGGCTGCGGCCTTGGCCAGCGGCGAGAGCCGGTCGTGGTTGAGCGTGTACCGGGCCAGCGGCCCCACCACGTAGGGCCCGGTCCCGTCGAGCGTCGCGTGCAGGGCGTTCGAGTGCTCCACGTGCTGCTCGTGGATGTGGTCCGGCCACTCGCGCACGTCCCAGGAGTCGCCAGCCGAGGTCACCACCCGTCCGGCCTCGATCGGGTAGCCGTGCTCAGGACGCAACGACAGGTAGGTGTACGGCTGCTCCATCTCGGGGAAGTCGAACGTCGAGACGAGGCGCACGGTCTCCAGCGCGTCGGCCAGGCCCTGCTCGAGGGACGGCCGCAGCGCCGCGAGCTCGGCCACCGATGGCATCCGGTAGAAGCCGCCGAGCCGGACGTTGACCGGGTGGACCGACCGTCCGCCGACCAGGGTCATCAGCTCGTTGCCGACCTTCTTCAGCCGCAGCCCGCGTTCGACGACGGGGCCGTGGTCCTTGGCCATCTCGATCGCCCCGGGGTACCCGAGGAAGTCCGGGGCGTGCAGCAGGTACACGTGCAGCGCGTGGCTCTCGATCCACTCCCCGCAGTAGAGCAGCCGGCGCATCGCGCCGATCTGCTCGGGCACGGTGACCCCGCAGGCGTCCTCGAGCGCCATGCAGGCCGAGAACTGGTAGGCGACCGGGCAGATCCCGCAGATCCGGGCGGTGATGTCGGGCGGCTCGGTCCAGGCGCGTCCGCGCAGGAACGCCTCGTAGAAGCGCGGCGGCTCGAAGATCCGCAGCTCGACCTGGGTGACGTGCCCGTCGTGGATCTCGATGTGCATCCCGCCCTCGCCCTCGACCCGGGCGAGGGTCCCCACGTGCAGCACCTGGCCGCCGTCGGTCAGCTTGTGGCTCATGACCTCGCCTCCTGGCTCGACCCGGTGGGCGCTGCCGCGAGCGCGTTCTCCTGACGTTCGCTCTCCCGCCGGAAGGGCTCGGACGCTGCGTTGAAGGTCCGGTAGATCCGCATCACGTCGCCGCGCGCCATGCCCTGGGCCAGCAGACGGTCGGCGAGCGATGAGGTGTTCGGCGTGTCCTGCGGGCCGAAGCAGCCGTAGCAGCCGCGGGCATAGGCGGGGCAGAGCGCGCCGCAGCCGGCCTGGGTCACCGGGCCGAGGCACGGGGTGCCGTCGGCGACCGCGACGCACACCACGCCCCGGCGCTTGCACTCGACGCAGACGCTGTAGGTGGGGATCCGTGGCTTGCGGCCCTGGATCGACGCGGCCAGCACCTCGAGCAGCTGGTTCTTGTCGATCGGGCAGCCGCGCAGCTCGAAGTCCACGCTGACGTGCGCGCTGATCGGGGTGGACCGAGCGAGCGTCGACAGGTACTCGGGGTGGGCGTAGACGATCGAACGGAACTCGGCGACGTCGCCGAAGTTGCGCAGGGCCTGGATCCCGCCGCTCGTCGCGCAGGCGCCGATGGTGATCACGGTGCGCGACATCTCGCGGATCTCCGCGATGCGCTCGATCTCCTCCGGCGTGGTCACCGAACCCTCGACGAGCGAGACGTCGTACGGGCCGTCCACGACGGCGCGCGTCGCCTCGGGGAAGTACGCGATCGTCACGGCGCCCGCGAGCGCCATCAGCTCGTCCTCGCAGTTGAGCAGGGTCAGCTGGCACCCGTCGCAGGAGGCGAACTTCCAGACCGCGAGAGTCGGCTTCGGGTGCTGGTGCGCGCTCGTGAACATCACAGCTCCCTCGTCGTCAGGAGTGGCGCCAGACGGTCGTAGGCCAGCACGGGGCCGTCGACGCAGACGAACAGCTCACGCAGCTGGCAGTGGCCGCACAGACCGACGCCGCACTTCATGTTGCGCTCCATCGACAGGCGCACGCGGTGCTCCGGGACACCCCGGTCCACCAGGGCCGCAGCGGCGTAGCGCATCATCGGCTCCGGACCGCAGACCAGGGCGAGGGCGGAGCGGGGGTCGAAGCCCGCCCGAGGGACGAGCTCGGTCACGAAACCGACCTTCCCCTGCCAGGCGTGCTGACCGTTGTCGACGGTGACCTCGACCACGATCCGGTTCTCCTTGGCCCAACGGTGCAGGTCGTCGCCGAACAGGATGTCCTCCGGGGTCCGCGCGCCGTAGAGCAGGACGACGCGGCCGTACCGCTCACGCTGGGCGATCACCTGGAGCAGGGCGGGACGCAGCGGCGGCAGGCCGAGGCCCCCGGCAACGAAGACGACGTCGCCGCCGACGCCGTCTGCCACGTCCCACGAGGTCCCGAACGGACCGCGCACGCCGAGGACCGACCCCACCGGGGCGGCGACCAGTGCATGCGTGACCGGGCCGACGTCGCGGATGGTGTGCTCCAGCCGACCGGGCCGGGTGGGGTCACCGCTGATCGAGATCGGTACCTCCCCCACCCCGAAGGCGTCGAGCATCGTGAACTGACCGGGGCGGTAGGCGAGCATCGGGCCGTCGAGCGGCTCGAGCTCGAGGGTGAACACGTCGCGGGTGTCCTGCCGGGTGTGACTGATCCGGTAGCGCTCGGGGATCATCGGGTCGACCGCGGCAGCCGCGGCGCCGGGAGCAAGGGTGGTGGTCATTGCGCCTCCTCAGGTCCCCGCCGGCTGCGCTGCAGGACGTAGCGCGGCCGCCTCGACGGTGAGATCGATCGCTGCCGGGCACCAGGTGATGCACCGGCCGCAGCCCACGCAGCCGGACATGCCGAACTGGTCCTGCCAAGAGCCCAGCTTGTGGGTGATCCACTGGCGGTAGCGGGAGCCGGTCTCGGCCCGCAGGCTGCCGCCGTGGATGTAGGCGAAGTCCTCCGAGAAGCAGGAGTCCCAGACCCGGTTCCGCTGGGCCACGTCGCCGGCCAGGTCGGCGACGTCCTCGACCGAGGTGCAGAAGCACGTCGGGCAGACCATCGTGCAGTTGGTGCAGGCCAGGCAGCGTGCGGCGACGTCGTTCCACCTCGGGCTCTCCGCGCTCGCGTAGAGCAGCTCGCGCAGCCCGTCGGTGTCGAGCGTGCGGCCCATGCGGCCCGAGGCGTCCTGCACCACGGCCGTGGCAGCGGCCAGGTCGGCGGGCTCGGCGGGCGTGGTGCTCACGTCCTCGAGCACCTCCGCGCCGCGCGCGCTGCCGACCTCGACGAGGAACCGGTGCTCGCCGTCGAGCAGCTCCGTCAGGGCGAGGTCGAAGCCCTCATCGGGATGCGGGCCGCCACCCATCGACGAGCAGAAGCAGGTCCCGCCCGGATCGGCGCAGGTGATCGCCACGAGGAACGCGTCGGTGCGACGCTCGACGTAGCGGGCGTCGGTGAACCCCCGGCCGGCCAGGACGACGTCGTGCACGGCCAGAGCTCGCAGGTCGCAGGGACGGACGCCGACGAACGCGTACGGCCCACCCGCCGGCGTGGTCCGCTCCCGCACGTCGAACTCGGTGCCGCTGCGCCGCCCCCGCCAGATGACCTCCTCGGTCGGGAAGAGGACCGGCTTGACCGCCTGCACGGGCGCGGCGAAGCCGAACAGGGCCTCGTCCCCGCGCTCACGCAGCCGGTAGTGCGCGGCATCCTGCTCGTCGCCGACCCCTCGTGGCAGCTGGTCGACCGAGCTCATCGGTGCCATGACGACCGCACCGTCGCGGACCTGCGGACCGATCACCTCGAAACCGCGCGCATGCAACGTGTCGAGCAGCTCCTGGAGCCCAGCGAGCCCTGTGATCCTGTCGTCCGCCATTGGACGCCTCCCGGTGACCCTTCCACCGTCTCCACCGCATCCGCACCGCACCAGGGACCTTGGTCTCCTCGTGCGCGACGCCCCGGCCCGCGGCCGGGCGCAGCGCCCGCGGTCGGCGCGTCCTCAGAAGGCGAGCGCCGCGTCGAATCCGGCGTGGATCGCGGCGCCGACGTCGCCGGGCGTCGCCGCGTCGCCGACGACCCACACCCGCGGGTCCTCGAGCACGCCAGTGCCGACGAGCTCGTCGCAGGTCCGGACTCCCAGCGCGAGCACGACGGTGTCGGCCGGCCGCGCCACCGGCCCGTCGGTGCCCTCGACCCGGACGCCTCCGTCCTCGACCGCCACGAGCCGATGACCGGTCAGCACCTCGACGCCGCCGGCCTCGAGTGCCGCCAGGAGGGCACCGCGCCGCACGAGGGCCGGGCCCGCAGCGATCTCGTGGTTCTCCTCGACCAGGGTCACCCGGTGACCGGCCTCCGCGAGGGCGAGCGCCGCGTCGCCGCCCGCGAAGCCACCACCGGCGACCACCACGCGGTGCCCGATCACCGCGCTGGTGTGCACGGCCCGGACGTCGAGGACCTCCGGGCGCCCGAGGCCCGGGACGTCCGACGGCCGGACCAGCTGACCACCCGTGGCCACCACCACGACCTCCGCCTGCGACAGGACCGACGAGCCGGGCCGCACCGGGCGCTCGAGGTGGACCGTCACGCCGAGCCCGGCGAGCGTGGTCCCGTACCACCGCACGAGCGCACGCAGCTCGGCCTTGAAGGAGGGCGACGCGGCCTCGGCGAGCGTGCCGCCGAGCACGGACCGCGTCTCGTAGAGATCGACCACGTGGCCCCGCAGCGCGGCGACCCGCGCTGCCTCGAGCCCGGCCGGGCCGCCGCCCACGACGACGACCCGGCGCGCTCGCGCTGCCGGCCGCACCGTGACGCTGGCCTCACGACCCACGAGCGGGTTGACCGCGCAGCGCAGTGCGCGCCCGGAGCGCACGGCATCCAGGCAGTCGTCGCACCGGATGCACGGGCGCACCAGGTCGGCACGATCGGCCGCGAGCCGACGCGGCAGGTCGGGATCGGCGAGAAGTGCCCGCCCCATCCCCGCGAAGGCGATCTCGCCGTCGTGCACGGCTCGGGCAGCCCGGGCGGGTGACAGGCTCCCGGCGACCATGACCGGGATCCTCAGCCGCCGGGCGAGGGCGGCGGCCGAGTCAAGGTGGGAGTTGGCCGGGACGTAGACCGGTGGCGCCATCCGGGCCGGGGACCCGGCAGCCCCCTCCTCGCTGATCAGCAGATCGACACCCGCGTCCTGGAGCAGCCCGGCGATCTCGAGCGACTCCTCGAGCTCGCGCCCCCCGGGCAGGTGGTGGACGGTCGAGAGCCGGAAGCTGACCGGGAGCCCGGGGGCGGCCTCCTTGACGGTCTCGACGAGTGCGCGGGCGAACGCGGCCCGTGCCTCGACCGAGCCGCCCCAGCCGTCCGTCCGCTGGTTCCACAGCCCCGAGAGGAACTGGTCCACCAGGAATCCCCCGTGCCCGTGCACGTCGATCGCGTCGACGCCGGCGCGGGCCAGCCGGTCCGCGGCCGCCCCGACGTCCCCGACGAGTCGGCGGATCTCGGCGCCGGTCAGGGCCCGGCAGGAGACCGTGGGGTCCCGGACCCACGATGTGGGTGAGGCGGAGACCGGCGCGAGGCCACCCGGCTCCGACGGACCGAGCCGCCCGCTCCCCGGCGAGAGCTGGACCGAGATCAGGCCCCCCGCGCGGTGGACCGCGTCGACCATCGCCCGCAGCCCTGGCAGGAACCTGTCGTCGTCGGCGCGCGCCATCGCCCCCGAGAAGGCTTCGTGCGTGGTCGAGGCGAGCAGCGGCGCGGTCACGAGGAGGCCGGCCCCGCCGCGTGCGCGTGCCACGAGGTAGGCGATCTCGCGGGCGCTGACCGAGCCGTCCGCGGACGCCATCCGGGTGGTCAGCGGTGCGAAGACGATCCGGTTCGGCACCGTGAGGCGCCCGAAGCTGCCAGGACGGAACAGGGCGGACGCGTCGGGCATCTGGCAGCCTCTCGTCGTCGAGGACCGCCGCCGGAAGCGGCGGACACCCCATCATCGGGACCGCCGGGGTGTGCCGATGGGGGCCGATGGTCCCAGCGCCGTCCGATCAGCTCCTCGACCTCGACCGGGTCAACCCTGCACGAGCACCACGTCCAGGCGGCGGGGTCCGTGCACGCCCTCGACGCGGTCCAGCTCGATGTCGCTCGTCGCCGACGGTCCCGAGATCCAGGTCAGCGGCCGGGTGACGTCCAGCCGGCTCATCGCTGCCGGAAGGCCGCGCACGACGTCGCCGGCGCGGACGAGGCAGACGTGGTGGTCAGGCACGAGCGAGATCGCCCGGCGGCCCTGGTCCGGGCCCGCGTCGAGCACGATCGTGCCGGTCTCGGCCACGGCGAGCCGGCTCGCGGTGACGACGGCGTCCACGACGTCGAGCTCGTCGAGCGGGACGGGCGCATCAGCGGCATCGGTCACGACCGCGACCCCGGCGCTCTCGGCCGCGGCGAGCCAGGCCCGGTCCAGGCCGGCCGGGACCACGACGCTGCTCGCGCCCGCGAGGAGTCGCGCGACGACGGCTGCGACCTCCTCCGGCGTGGCCCGCGTCACGGTCGCGCGGTAGTCCTCGATCCGCTCGGTGAGCAGGGCGAGCAGCTCGGCGGGCGACGCCCCGGTCTCCCACGGGTCGTCGGCGGCGTGGTAGGCGCGGGCGTGCTCGACCGTCGGGCCGTCCCCCGCCCCCAGGGCTGCGCGGATCCTGCTGAGCACCTCGGCGCGCGCCTCGCTCACGACTGCTCCTTCCGCTCCCGCGCCCACCAGGCACGGAACGACTCCGCGGGCGGCGCGGGCAGGTCGCGGCTGTCTGTCCACAGCGAGCCGGGCCACGGCAGCCGCCGGATCGCCCCGTCGCGTGCGAGCAGCCGGCCGAGACCGGCGAGCTGCTCGGCAGCCGAGAACAGTCGGGGCGAGCCCATCACGGTCCCCATCACGCGCATCCCGGCCTCCAGCGCTCCCGGGATCCCGCCCCGCTCGGCGTCGACCTGCCGGGCCCGCAGCTCGACCAGGATCGACGGGATGTCGATCTTCACGGGGCACACGTCGTAGCAGGCCCCGCACAGGGTCGAGGCGAACGGCAGCGAGGCGTTCGGGTCGCCGTGCTCCGCGGTACCGGTGAGCAGCGGGGTGAGGATCGCGCCGATCGGGCCGGGGTAGACCGAGCCGTAGGCGTGCCCGCCGGTCCGCTCGTACACCGGGCAGACGTTGAGGCAGGCCGAGCAACGGATGCAGTGCAGCGCGGAGCGCCCGATCTCGTCAGCGAGCGCAGCCGTCCGGCCGTTGTCGAGCAGCACGAGGTGCACCTCCTGCGGGCCGTCGCCCGGGGTCACCCCCGTCCACATCGAGGTGTAGGGGTTCATCCGCTCGCCCGTGGACGAGCGCGGCAGGACCTGGAGGAAGACCTCGAGGTCACGTGCGCTCGGCAGCACCTTCTCGATGCCCATGACCGTGATGAGCGTGCGCGGCAGGGTCAGGCACATGCGCCCGTTGCCCTCGGACTCCACGACACCGAGCGTCCCGGTCTCCGCGACGGCGAAGTTGGCGCCGCTGACCGCGACCTGCGCCCGCAGGAACCGCTCGCGCAGGTAGGAGCGCGCGGCCATCGCGAGAAGTCGGGGCTCGTCGGTGATCTCCGGGTCGACCCCGGCCATGTGCTCGAGGAAGATCTCGCGGATCTGCGCGCGGCTGCGGTGGATCGCCGGGACGAGGATGTGGCTCGGGGTGTCCCCCGCCAGCTGGACGATCAGCTCGGCCAGGTCCGTCTCGGTCGCCTCGATCCCGGCGGCCTCCAGCGCCTCGTTGAGGCCGATCTCCTGGGTGGCCATCGACTTGACCTTGACGACCTCGCGGGCGCCGGTGGCGCGGACGAGCTCGGTGACGATGCGGTTGGCCTCAGCGGCGTCGCGCGCCCAGTGCACGGTGCCGCCGCGCGCGGTGACCTGCTCCTCGAGCTGGACCAGCAGCTCGGGCAGCCGCGCCATGGCATCGGTCTTGATCGCCGAGGCGGCGTCGCGCAGCTCCTCCCAGTCGGGGACCTCCGCGACCACGGAGGCGCGCTTGGCGCGGATCGTCGAGGTCGCGTGCGCGAGGTTCGTGCGCAGCGTCGGGTCGGCGAGCTCGCGGCGGGCCGCGACCGGGAAGGGCTCGGCGGCGTGCAGGTGCCCGACCCCGGCCGGAGCGGGCGGCGGAAGGGCAGGCATCCCGAGGGCGACCTTCATGACGAGACCACCGCTCGCGTCGACGCGAGGATCTCGGCCAGGTGGATCGTGCGGGCTCCCCCGCCCGGTCCGTCGGGACCGGACCGGCGCAGGCCGCCGTCGATGTGCAGCAGGCAGGAGGCGTCACCGGCCGTGCAGCGCTCGGCCCCGGTCTCGCCGATGTGACGGACCTTGTCGGCGAGCATCGCGGCGGAGGTCGCGGAGTTCTTCAGCGCGAAGGTCCCGCCGAAGCCGCAGCACTGGTCGGCCGCCGGCAGCTCGACGAGGTCGATCCCCGCCACGGCGCGCAGCAGCGTGAGCGGACGCTCGCCCACCCGGAGCATCCGCAGCGAGTGACAGGTCGGGTGGTAGGTGACCCGGTGGGGGTAGTACGCACCGACGTCGGTCACACCGAGCACGTCGACGAGGAGCTCGGAGAGCTCGTAGGTGCGCGACGCGACGTCACGCGCCCGTCCGGCGAGCTGCGGCCGACCCGCCCGCTCGGCGAGCATGCCGTGCTGGTGCCGCACCGAGCCCACGCAGGAACCGGAGGGCGCCACGACCGCGTCACAGGTCTGGAGCGCGGCGTCGAACACCTCGACGTGGTGCTCGACCAGGGCGAGGGCCTCACGCTGGTAGCCGGTGTTCACGTGCATCTGACCGCAGCAGGTCTGCCCCGCAGGGAAGACGACCTCATGGCCGAGCCGCTCGAGCACGGTCACCGTCGCGCGCGCGACGGACGGCACGAGGGCATCGGCCAGACAGGTCGCCATCAGCGCGATCCGCATCCTGGACCCTCCCTCCACCGGTGCACCGCTGCACCGCCCGGCCGACCGTACCCCTGGCCGCGCAACCCCGCGCTCAGCGGAGGAACGCGGCGGCGACGCCCGAGTCGACCGGCACGTGCAGACCCGTCGTCTGGCCCAGGTCCGGCCCGACGAGAGCGAAGGCCGCGGCCGCGACGTGCTCGGGCAGCACCTCCTTGCCCAGGAGCGTGCGCTTGGCGTAGTAGGCGCCCAGCTCGGACTCGGGCACCCCGTAGACGGCGGCCCGCTGGGCTCCCCAGCCGGAGGCGAAGATCCCCGAGCCGCGCACCACTCCGTCGGGGTTGATCCCGTTGACCCGGATGCCGTGCGGGCCGAGCTCGGCGGCCAGCAGACGCACCTGGTGCGCCTGGTCCGCCTTCGTCGCGGAGTAGGCGATGTTGTTCGGCCCGGCGAAGACGGAGTTCTTCGAGGAGATGTAGAGCAGGTCCCCGCCCATCTGCTGGTCGAGCATGACGCGGGCCCCCTCGCGCGAGACGAGGAAGGAACCCTTGGCCATGACGTCGTGCTGCAGGTCCCAGTCCCGCTCGGTCGTCTCCAGCAGCGGCTTGGAGATCGACAGCCCGGCGTTGTTGACCACGAGGTCGACCCCACCGAACGCGAGGCTCGCCTCGCCGAACATCGCCGCGACCTCGGCCTCGACCGACACGTCTGCGCAGGTCGCCACGGCCTTGTCCGGCCCACCGAGCTCAGCCGCGACCTCCTGGGCCTTGGCCAGGTCGAGGTCGGCGACCACGACGCAGGCGCCCTCCGCCGAGAGCCGCTGGGCGATCGCTCGCCCGATGCCCGAGCCGGCGCCGGTGACCAGCGCCACGCGCGCGGCCAGCGGCCTGGGCCTCGGCATCCGGGCGAGCTTGGCCTCCTCGAGCAGCCAGTACTCGATCCGGAACTTCTCGGCCTCGCCGATCGGGGCGTACGTGCTGATCGCCTCGGCCCCGCGCATCACGTTGATCGCGTTGACGTAGAACTCGCCGGCCACGCGGGCGGTCTGCTTGTCCTTGCCGAACGAGAACATCCCCACGCCCGGCACGAGCACGATCGCCGGGTCGGCCCCGCGCATCGCGGGGCTGTCGGCCACCGCGTTCCGCGCGTAGTACGCGGCGTAGTCCTCGCGGTAGACCAGGTGCAGCTCGCGCAGCCGGGCGACGACGTCCTCGAGCGGCGCGTCCGCCGGCAGGTCCACGACCATCGGCCGCACCTTGGTCCGCAGGAAGTGGTCAGGGCAGGATGTGCCCAGGGCCGCGAGCTCGGCCAGACGGTCACGGGAGAGGAAGTCGAGCACCTCACCGCTGTCGGTCAGGTGACCCACCTGGGGGCGGTCGGTGCTCGCCAGACCGCGGATCACGGGCGCCAGGGCTGCGGCGCGGGCGCGACGCTCGTCCCGCGGCAGCGGCTGCGCCTCCGGGCGCACCGCACCGAAGGGGTGCCGGCCTTCGGCGGCCATCGCGCCCGTGCGGGTCTCGATGAGCTGCTCGGCCGTCCGGATGATCTCCAGCGAGCGCTGCTGCGCCTCGTCGGAGGTCGCACCCCAGGCGGTGATCCCGTGCCCACCGAGGATCGCACCGATCGCCCGCGGGTTGTCCCGGGCGATGGCGGCGATGTCCAGGCCCAGCTGGAAGCCCGGACGGCGCCAGGGCACCCAGGCGACCGTGTCGCCGAAGACCTCGCGCGTCAGTGCCTCGCCGTCGGCGGCCGTCGCGAAGGCGATCCCCGCGTCCGGGTGCAGGTGGTCGACGTGCGGCGCGTCGACCAGGGCGTGCATGGCCGTGTCGATGCTCGGTGCGGCTCCCCCGCGCCCGTGCAGGCAGTAGTCGAAGGCCGCGACCATCTCGTCCTCGCGGTCCACGCCGGGATAGACGTCGACGAGGGCGCGCACGCGGTCCAGGCGCAGGACGGCGAGGCCGGCCTCGGTGAGCGTGCCGAGGTCACCGCCCGATCCCTTGACCCACAGCAGCTCGACGTCCCTGCCGGTGACGGGGTCGGTCGCTGCGCCCTTCGCCGAGGTGTTGCCGCCCGCGTAGTTCGTCACGCGCGGGTCGGCGCCGAGGGCGTGGGAGCGGGCGAGAAGGTCGGTCACGGGGGTCTGGGACATCGATGTCTCCCGGGTCGTGCGCCGCTCGCTTCGACCCTGGGAACCGGCGAGGCGGGGAGGCGCTGCTTGCATGAATCGTTTCATCGAGCGTAGGCCCTGCGTCCGGGATCGTCAACGACGGCGACTGCCGTGCGGACTCCCCGCGGGTGGCACCGACCAGCCGCACGACCTCGCTGAGCCGCAGCAACCACGCGAGCATCAGCCGATGGAGCGAGACTCCCGCCTGGCGTGCCACCTCTCGACCCCGCGGCAGCGGCTGCTGCGGTGTCCCCAGCCCGCGCAGGGGCGAGGAGGCGAGGTAGGCGATCCCGTCCTTGGTCACGACGAGGATCTCGGCGGCGTCCGACGTCCGCCGCCACGCTCAACGGTGCGCGCTCAGACCCACGGGGAGTCGATCTCGAACTCGTCGGCGACCGCCTTGATCTCGGTCTTCGTGAGCCCCTCGGCGCGGGCACCGGCGACGAGGTCCATGTACTCGTACTTCGCGCCCGTCTCGGCGTACTCGATCCGGTCGACCGCGCGCGTGACCGACAGGTCCGAGCGCGACATCACGCCGTGCTTGGACCAGACGACGATCTCGAAGTCGCGCAGGCCGGCGACGTTCGCCGCCATCATCCCCGCCGATCCCGGGACGAGGAACGGCAGCACCCCGACCCCCTGGGACAGCGCGACGATGCTCTCGGGCTCCCAGCGCAGGATCTTGGCGTTCATCGCGGCGTCGTTGCGGTAGGCCGGGATGTGCGAGAGGTAGGTCAGGTGCGGCGGCTGGGCGTGGACGACTGCCTGGAAGTCGACACCGCGCCGCGCGACCTGGTCCTGGTGGACCCCGAGGTGGGAGTTGAACTCCGAGGTGAGCTTCTCGAAGAGCCGACGCGGTGACGTGTAGAGCGTGGCCGTCAGCCCGCCCTCGTGGATGCGCAGCGCACCGACGGCGGCCAGCGGGTCCTCGTGGATCTGGCGCAGCCGTCGCCCCGAGCCGGTCACCAGCATGCTCTTGCCCGCGAGCGCGGGGGCCGGGAGCGGCAGGTCGATCTCGGTCTCGATCGGGAACCGTCGGCGGAGCTCGATGTCCCAGCCGATGTAGACCGAGATGTTGCCCGCACCGGCCTCCGACGCGTCGATCTCGCTGATCCGGGTCCCGCCGGCGCCCATGGACGCCAGGAGCTCGTCGAGCTCGGGGAACGGCTCGTGCAGGGGCATGGTCTCTCCTTCGTGTGGTGGCTCAAGGCCACAGGATGCGTTCGGCCGCGTCCCACGCGGCCGCACTCCCGGTGGGATCCCACCGGGTCGACTCGAACGAGGCGGCGACGACCTCGCGGATGGCGGGCAGGCCGCCGGTCAGGGCTCCCGTCGCCCAGGCCTGGACCAGCAGGTTGCCGATCGCGGTGCCCTCGGCGGGCCCGGCCACGACGGGCAGCCCGGTCGCGTCGGCCGTCAGTCGGCACAGCAGCGCGTTGCGCGAGCCACCACCGACGACGTGCACGACCTCGACCCGCCGGCCCGACAGCTCGACGGCCTGCCGGACCGCCCGCCGGTAGCCGAGCGCGAGGGAGTCGAGGATGCAGCGCACGGTCGAGGCCTCGTCCGACGGCGGGCGTTGGCCACTGCGTCGCGCAACGTCGGCGATCCGCGTCGGCATGTCCCCTGGCGCGGTGAACGCGGGATCCTCGACGTCGACGACACAGTCGAGTGCGGGTGCCGCCTCGGCCGCCGCGAGCAGCGCCGAGAGCTCCTGCGCACGGCCCTGCTCGGCCCAGGTGCGCATCGACTCCGAGAGCAGCCAGAGGCCCGCGACGTTGCGCAGGTAGCGCACGGTGCCGTCGACACCGAGCTCGTTCGTGAAGTTCGCGGCCCGGCTCGCTTCGGTGAGCACCGGGGCGTCGAGCTCGACACCGACCAGCGACCAGGTGCCCGAGGAGATGTAGGCCGAGCGCGAGGGGTCCATCGGCACGGCGGCCACCGCGGACGCGGTGTCGTGGGAGCCGACGGCCACCGCCTGAGCGCCCGGCAGGCCGAGATCGGCGGCGAGCTCGGGTCGCAGGCCGCCGAGCACGTGCCCCGGCTCGACGACGGGTGCCAGGAGGTGCGCCACCTCGGCACCGGTCGCGGCGGCGAGGCCCGCCAGGACCTCGGGGCTCCAGGTGCGGGTCGTCGCGTCGAGCAGCCCCGTCGTCGAGGCGTTCGTGAGCTCGGCGACCTGTGCCCCGGTCAGCCAGTAGCCGAGCAGGTCGGGGATCATCAGCAGGCGCCGCGCCGTGGCGAGGCCGGCGCTCCCCGACGCCGCACCGAGCTGGAAGACCGTGTTGAACGGCTGCACCTGCGCCCCGGTCCTGGCGTAGTGCTCGGCGGCAGGCAGGTGTGCGAAGAGCCTCGCCGGGAGGCCGGCCGTCCGGGCGTCCCGGTAGTGCACCGGGTTGCCGAGCAGGGCCCCGTCGGCGTCGAGCAGCCCGTAGTCCACCGCCCACGCGTCGACACCGATCGACGCCACGGAGCCGTGGTCGCGACCGGCCACCCGCAGCCCGTCGAGCACCCCGCGCCACAGCCGCAGCACGTCCCAGTGGAGCGTGGACGTCCTGCCGGACGGGACGCGCACGGGGACGTTCGTGAAGCGCGAGCCCTCCGCGACGTGCAGCCGGCCGTGCTCGAGGTGCCCGACGAGCACACGCCCGCTGGACGCTCCGAGATCGACGGCCGCATAGCGCGGAGGACGGGCCATCAGGCTCCCCAGCCCGCTTGAGCCCCACCGACCCGCTCGGCGGCGATGCGTGCGAGGTACCCGCTCGCGGCGAACGCCGCCATCGGGTCGGCCGGCAGGCCGCGGGACTCCCGCCACGCCGCGAGCTCGGGGCGCACGTCCGTGTAGAAGGCGTCCATGTAGACCGCGTTCGCCCCGAGCACGTCGTTGGCCTCCTGGGCCGCCGCGAGCGCCTCGTGGTCGATCAGCAGCGCGCGGGCCACCATCTCCAGGACGTTGAGCACCGAACGGATCTGCCCTGGGATCTTGTCCTCGATGTTGTGGCACTGGTCGAGCATGAGGGCGAGGTCCGAGCCCTCGTCCAGGCCCCCGCCACGGATCACCTCGACCATGATCCGGAACAGCTGGAAGGGATCGGCCGCACCGACGATGAGGTCGTCGTCGGCGTAGAAGCGCGAGTTGAAGTCGAACGAGCCGAGCTTCCCCAGACGCAGCAGCTGGGCGACGATGAACTCGATGTTGGTCCCGGGCGCATGGTGCCCCGTGTCGAGGCAGACGGTCGCCCGCTCCCCCAGCGCGCTCACGTGCGCATAGCTCGTTCCCCAGTCGGGCACGTCCGTGTGGTAGAACGCCGGCTCGAAGAACTTGTACTCCAGCACCAGACGCTGGTGCTCGCCGAGCCGGTCGTAGATCGTGCGCAGGGACTCCGCCAGGTGGTCCTGACGGCGCCGCAGGTCCGACTGGCCGGGGTAGTTCGTGCCGTCGGCGAGCCAGATCTTCAGGTCCTTCGAGCCCGTCGCGTCCATCACGTCGATGCACTCGAAGTGGTGGTCGATCGCCTTGCGACGCACATCGGCGTCCAGCGAGGCGAGCGAGCCGAACTTGTAGGCCTCGTCCTGGAAGGTGTTGGAGTTGATCGTCCCGAGCCGCAGCCCCAGCTCGGCCGCACGCTCCTTCAGCACCGTGTAGTCCTCGACCTTGTCCCACGGGATGTGCAGGGCGACGCTCGGGGCGAGCCCGGTGAACGCGTGCACCTGGGCGGCGTCCTCGAGCTTCTCCTCGACCGTGCGCGGGGTACCGGGGGTACCGAAGACGCGGAACCGGGTGCCGGAGTTCCCGTACGCCCAGGACGGGACCTCGATGGCCAACGCCTCGAGCTGATGGAGAACCTGGTCCGGAGTGCTCATCGCATGGATCCTTTCGGCGCTGAATCGATTCATACTGTGGGGAACATAGCAGGATTGCCGCCGGAGCACGAGACCCCGACGACGTCGGAGATCGGTAGGCACCCCGACGCGTCCGGCACGATCACCGTCTCGGCGCGACGTGGCGGCGCCGGTTCCGCCGAGGCGGAGGACGGCCGGCAGGCGCCGGCAAGCGCCGGCCGCGCCGTGACCATCCGATGCGACACTCCGCCCCCCTCACGCCAGACGCGCCACTCGGTTGGCACATATGAATCGTTTCATGCACAGATCCCCACCCGGAGGACCTCAGTCCCGCAACCGGGCGGCCGAGCCGGTCAGGAGGGCAGACGCGCGCCGCTGGACTCGCGCACGACGAGCTCGGGCTGGAAGACGAGGTGCTCGGTGACGCCGCCACCCTGGCGGAGCAGGAGGTCGGCCGCCTGGTAACCCATCTCGTGGGTCGGCTGCCGCACGGACGTGAGCGGGAGCGCGAGCTCCTTGGCGATGTCGATGTCGTCGTACCCGACGATGGCCGTCTCGCCGAGGAGCGCCGTCCCGCCGAGCAGACGCAGCGCCCGCTGGACCCCCACCGCCACCAGGTCGTTGACGCAGAACACCGCGTCCGGGGTCCGGCCGCCCGCTGCCTCGACGAGAGCGCGCATCGCCCGCTCGCCGGAGGACGCGTCCAAGGACGGCAGCAGGACCTCCTGCACGACCTCCGCCGGGTCGAGGCCGGCGTCGACCACGGCCTCGTCGACACCCTCGCGGCGACCCTGGCACTGACGGATCGCGTGCGAGCCGTTGAGGAAGACGATCCGGCGATGACCGAGGGACAGCAGGTGCTCGGCAGCCAGCCACCCTCCGCGACGGTCGTCGACGGAGACCGAGGAGATCTCCGGCTCGGAGGACGGCGAGTCGAGGAGCACCACCCGCACGCCCCGACGCTGGATCTGCCGGAGGTGCTCGAGGTTGTCCGTCGTAGGGACGACGAGCAGCCCGGAGACCCCGTGCTCCTCGAACAGCCGCAGGTACTTGGCCTCACGGACGGGATCGTCGTCGGAGCTGGCGAGCATGAGGGTGAAGTCGTCCAGGGCGAGGCGGTCCTCGACACCGCGCGCCGCTTCGGTGAAGAACGGGTTGCGGATGTCGAGCACCACGGCCCCGACCGTGGTGATCGTCCCGGCCCGCAGCTGGCGCGCCGAGCCGTTCGGCACGAACGAGAGCTCCTCGATGGCCGCCAGGACCCGGTCCCGCGTCGGGACCGAGACGATCTCCGGCCGATTGAGGACGTTGGAGACCGTGCCGACCGCGACGCCTGCCGCCTTGGCGACGTCGGTGATCGACGCACGGCGGCGCGCTGGTGTCTGCCTCACCGTCGCATCCTCGCAGAGGAGGTCGCCGACGGACCGCATGGCACGGTCGCGCCGCGCGGGACGCTCGTCGCCGTCAGCCGATCGGTGCCGTGAGGTCGTACACCGTGACGCCGTCGATGGTCTGGGCGGCGAAACCCTCGCTGACCCAGGTGTCGATCGACGAGGACGAACCGTCCCGCTGCCCCCCGGCGCCGCCGGAACCGCCGTCGATGTAGTAGTGGATCTGACCAGCCGCGACGTCCGCCTTGAACTGCGCGAGCGTCGGCGAGGGGTCCGACCCGCTGAAGCCCCCGATCGGCATGACCGACCTCTGCGTCGGCAGCTGGTAGCGTGCAGCGTTCTCGGCCCCCGTGGTCGCCGCGACCCAGGTGTAGGAGTCCGCGTCCGTCAGCAGGAGCGTGACCACGGCGTCGCTGACGGCCGTCGCGCCGGGCCCGCCCTGGGCACCGCCGAAGCCACCGATCCCCTGGGGGACGGCGCCCAGCGGGCCCGTCGGCTGCCCACCGGCGGCCTGCCCACCGAGCCGTGCACCCGGTCGACCAGCGAGAGCGCCGGCGACCTGACCAGCGGGCGGACCGCCCGGGAACGCACCTCGACCGCCCGAGAGGCTCCCCTCGACGGCCGGACCGGTCGTCACGGCTCCGCCGGCGTGCGGGGTCAGGACCGTCTGGACGGTCCACGAGGTCGGTCCGGCGAGCCCGGCGACCAGGGCGAGCACGACGCCGGTGCGGAGCACCGTCTCCCCGAGCCTGCGGCCCAGGAGCAGACCGACCGCGGCGAGGAGACCGACGAGCAGGACGACCCAGCGGAGCCACGGGTTCCACTCCGGGGACCGCGCCAGGACGACGTACGCCCAGCCGGTCGTGACCAGGGACACCGCAGCGAGCAGGGGCAGGGCCCACCGCTCGGCCCGACGCGTCCACAGGAGCCAGGCCCCGATGCCGACGAGCGCCCCGATCGAGGGAGCGAGCGCGACCGTGTAGTACTGGTGGAAGATCCCGTCCATCAGGGAGAACGTCAGGGCGGTGACGACGAGCGTCGCACCCCACAGCAGCAGGGCGGCCCGGCGCACATCGGTCCGTGCGCCCCGGCCGATGATCCACAGGCCGACGAGTCCGAGGATCAGCGCGGCGGGGATGAGCCACGAGATGTGGCCACCGAGGTCGCCGGTGAACATCCGCATCAGGCCGATGTTGGAGGTGAACATCCCACCACCCATCCCGCCCGGAGGGCCGCCGGCCAGCGAAGTGCCCGCGGCGTCAGCGGCGCCTGGCGGGACGGCTCCGGTCCCGGCCGTCCCGGCACCGACCGCTGCGGTGCCGGCCGCGCGGCCGAAGATCCGACCGAGCCCGTTGTAGCCGAAGGTCAGGTCGAAGAAGGAGTTGTTGGTCGAGCCGCCGACATAGGGGCGGTCGGCCGCGGGGGTGAGCTCGACGATCGCCACCCACCACCCCGCGGAGACGAGCATCGCGCCGACCGCGATCAGGCCGTCACGGATCCGCCGCCACAGCGAGAGCGGCGCGGCGGCGAGGTAGACGACGGCGATGCCCGGGACCACGAGGACGGCCTGGAGCTGCTTGGTGAGGAAGCCGAGGCCGACGAGCACCCCCGCGAGGACCATCCAGCGGGTGCGTCCGTCCTCGACGGCCCGCAGGGTCACGACCACGGCGGCCGTGAGCAGCAGCACGAGCAGCGCGTCGGGGTTGTTGAACCGGAACATCAGCGCGGCCACCGGCGTGAGGGCCAGGACCGCGCCCGCGATGAGCCCCGCCTGCGCACTGAAGTAGCGACGCACGGAGGAGTACACGAGGCCGACGGTAGCCACACCCATGAGCGCCTGCGGTACGAGCATCGACCACGAGCTGAGGCCGAAGACCCGCACCGAGAGCGCCATCACCCACAGGGAGGCCGGCGGCTTGTCCACGGTGATCGACGCCGCCGCGTCCGAGGCCCCGAAGAGGAAGGCCTTCCAGCTCACCGACCCCGCCTGGACGGCCGCGGCGTAGAAGGAGTTGGCCCAGCCGGAGGCGGACAGGTCCCACAGGTACAGCAGACCGGTGACCAGCAGGAGGGCGAGGAGCGCCGGGCGCTCCCACCCCCGACGCGGAGCCGGGACGAACCTCTCGGCCGCGGCGTGCGCCCGGGGGGCGACGGGCAGGACCTGCGACGCAGGCGCGTCGTCCAGGACGTCGGTGCGTGCGGGGACGGTCATCGGAGGGCTCCACGGGTGAGGTCGGTCGCGGCGCGAGAGCCGGCCAGATCGGTTGCGGGATCCGAGGCTCCGGAGCGCATCGGGGGTCGAGGAAGGGTGGCCGTGGCACGCGGGCGGAAGACCCAGTGCCGCAGCAGGACGAAGCGCAGGACGGTTGCGACGAGGTTCGCCACCACGAGGACGACGAGCTCGACCGAGTGCGGGGCGGTCGGTGCGACGGCGACGAGCAGCGCGAGGGAGCCCGAGGTGAGCGCCCAGCCGAAGAAGAAGACGAGCAGCCCCAGTCCCTGATGACGGGCGACGTTCGCGGACCCACGGAACCCGAACGTCAGGCGCCGGTTGGCTGCGGTGTTCGCGATCGCGGTGAGCAGCAGCGCGCCGAAGTTCGCCGCCTGCGCACCCATCGGTCCGCGCAGGAGCAGGAAGAGCAGCGCGTAGGCCACCGTCGAGGCGACCCCGACGACGGCGAACCGGACCAGCTGGTGCAGCAGCGCCGTCTGCGCCGGGGCGTCGGCCGGCTCCACGACGCCCTGGACGACCCTCGTCTGCGAGTCGCCGACCAGCGGCAGGTGCTCACCGATCTCGCGCAGGGGCAGCGCCCCGCTCATCAGGTCCTTGCCGACCCGCACGACGCCCTTGAGGTCCGCCACCGCGGTCGCGACGATGTCCACGCGCGAGTCCGGGTCGTCGACCCAGTCGACGGGGACCTCGTGGATCCGCAGCCCGGCCCGCTCGGCGAGCACGAGCAGCTCGGTGTCGAAGAACCACCCGGCGTCCTGGACGAGCGGGAGCAGCTCGCGAGCGACGTCGGCCCGGATCGCCTTGAACCCGCACTGCGCGTCGGAGAACTTCGCGGCGAGCGAGGTCTTCAGCAGGAGGTTGTAGGAGCGGGAGATGAACTCACGCTTGGGCCCGCGGACGACCCGGGAGGATCGTGCGAGCCGCGTGCCGATCGCCACGTGGGAGTGACCGGAGACCAGGGGTGCGACGAGCGGCAGCAGCGCCGACAGGTCCGTGGACAGGTCGACGTCGCAGTAGGCCAGCACCTGGGCGTCCGAGCTCGACCACACCGTGCTGAGCGCACGACCTCGGCCCTTGGCGTCGAGGTGGGCGACCTGGACCTGGGGCAGCTCGGCCGCGAGACGCTCGGCGACCTCGAGCGTGCCGTCCGTCGAGGCGTTGTCGGCGATCGTCACACGCCAGCTGAACGGGAGCTCACCGGCGAGGTGGGCGCACACGGCACGGACGGAGGCCTCGAGGCCGGCGGCCTCGTTGTGGACCGGGATCACCAGGTCGAGGACGGGACCTGCGGCGGCGGGACCGCGCAGCTCCGTCCGGGGCTCGGGGGCGCCGGTGCGAGCGCTCGATGTCGTCGTCATGCCCGAAGACTCTCGGGTCAGGTTGGGCGGAGCCTGAGATGAGCCTGTGCCTCACCTGAGGATCGGGCGGCAGCTCAGCGGAGCGGGGCCCACGCGAGCGCCGTCGGCGCGGTCCGGGAGCCTCGGCCGAGCGCGCAGCGTCACGCGCGACCTCGGTGAACGCCGTCCAGGGTAGTGGCGCCCTCCTCGGGCCGCTGGTCCGAGGTCCGTGGTCGGCCCGCCCGCGCCGCGGGACGATGGACCATGACCCACCGCCCCTCGGCCCAGTCCGCGACCTTCGTCGCCGCGACCGTCCTGCTGCTCGCTGGAGGCGTCGCCTGGCTGCTCGACGCCACCGGACCGGCCGACGCGCTCTGGCTCGTGGGGACCGCCCTCGGCCTCGTCTCCGCCGTGGCCACGACGGTCGATGCCGCCCGGCACCGGCGGCCGACCGTCGACGTCATCGCCGTCCTCGCCCTCGCCGGCGCGATCTGGGTCCGCGAACCGTTCGCCGGCGCGATGATCACGGTGATGCTCGCCTCGGGCCAGCTGCTCGAGGCGAAGGCCGATGCCCGTGCCCGTCGCGAGCTGAGCCTGCTCATCGCCCGCGCGCCACGCACCGCCCACCGCAGGACGGTCGACGGCGCGACCGACACGGTCGACGACATCCCGGTGGAGGAGGTCATCGTCGGCGACCACCTGCTCGTCCGCACCGGCGAGGTCGTCCCGGTCGACGGTCGCCTGCTCGGCGACGCCGTTCTCGACGAGGCCGCCCTCACCGGAGAGTCCCGACCGGTCGAGCTCGAGGCCGGCCAGGACCTGCGCTCGGGAGTCGTCAACGCGGGCGGCCCGGTGGAGCTCATCGCGACCACCTCGGCCCAGGAGTCGACCTACTCCGGGATCGTGCGCCTGGTCGAGCAGGCCCAGGCGACCTCGGCCCCGTTCATCCGGACCGCCGACCGCTTCGCCGTGCTGTTCGTCCCGCTCACCCTCGTCCTCGCCGGTGTCGCCTGGGCCCTGGCCGGCGACCCGGTCCGCGCCGTGGCGGTGCTCGTCGTCGCCACCCCTTGCCCGCTGCTGCTGGCGGCCCCCATCGCGATCATGTCGGGCCTCTCCCGGGCCGCCGGCCTGGGTGTCGTGATCAAGGGCGGTGGCGCCCTGGAGCGCCTCGCCGCCGGCACGGTGCTGCTCAGCGACAAGACCGGGACGCTCACCCAGGGCCATCCCGAGGTCGTCGACGTCGTCACGGCGCAGGGCACGGACCCGGACACGGCCCTACGCCTCGCTGCGTCCCTCGACCAGGTCTCGGCGCACGTCATGGCGGGATCCGTCGTGCACGCCGCACGCCACCGCGGACTCGAGCTCGACATGCCGAGCGGGGTCGAGGAGGTGCACGGATACGGGATCGAGGGCAACGTCGCCGGCCATCGGGTGCGCGTCGGGAAGTCCTCGTGGATCGTCGGGGACGCGACCCCACGCTGGGTCCGCCAGGTCAAGCGCCGTGCCGATCTCGACGGATCGCTCACGGTCTTCGTCGGCGTGGACGACGAGCCCGCCTGCGCCCTGCTGCTCGAGGACCCGATCCGCCCGGACGCGCCACGGACCATCCGGGCGCTGCGGGATGCGGGGATCGAGCGGGTGGTGCTCGTCACGGGCGACCGGAGCGACATCGCCGAGATGGTCGGCCGGGTCGTCGGGGTGGACGCCGTCGTCGCCGAGTGCGACCCGGCGGGAAAGCTCGCGACCCTCGCCCGCGAGTCCGAGCGCGGCGCCACCATCATGGTCGGCGACGGGATCAACGACGCTCCGGCCCTCGCGGCCGCCGGGGTGGGCGTGGCTCTCGCAGCGCGCGGCGCCACCGCGTCCTCCGAGGCGGCGGACGTCGTCCTGACCGTCGACCGGATCGACGCCCTGGCGGACGCGATCCTCGTCGCACGTCGCTCTCGGCGGATCGCGCTGCGGGCCGTGATCGTCGGCATGGGGCTCTCGTTGGTCGCGATGGTCGTCGCCGCGGCCGGCTACCTGCCGCCGGCGGCCGGAGCAGCGCTCCAGGAGGTGATCGACCTGCTCGCCATCGGCCTGGCACTCCAGGCGGTCCTGCCGGGCCGGCTGCACACCGTACGGATCCCCGAGGCCGACCTCACCGAGGCGCACCGGCTCCGCTCGGAGCACGATGCCGTCCTTCCTCTCGTCGAGCAGATCCGGTCGGTCGCCGACGGGCTGAGGACCACGGACCCCGAGCTGGCGCCGGTGCGCGCGCTGCGCGACTCCCTCGAGGTGGACCTGCTCCCCCACGAGCGCGCCGACGAGGCCGTGCTGGTACCGATCGTCGCCCGCGCCCTGGGCAGCACCGACGCCGTCACGGCGCTCTCGCGCACCCACGCCGAGATCGAGCACCAGGTCAGCCGGTTGGACCGGCTCGTCGGCGGGCTGGAGGACGAGGTCGAGCCGGAGGACGTCGTCGAGCTCCGGCGCGTGCTCTACGGCCTCTACGCCGTCCTGCGACTGCACAACGCCCAGGAGGAGGAGATCGCGTTCAGCCTGGTGCCGCACCGGCCGACGGCCTGAGGAGGACGGCTCCCGATACGATCGGGGCCCCTGCTGGGGAACGGTTCCCTTCCCGGCGGCACGTCGACGGGCCAGGACCTCGGACCCGATCAGGCAGGAAGCGAGCCGACCGTGAGCGACCCGACCACCCACGGACCCGCCGCCCCCACCGCGCGTGACCTGCACCGTTGGCGCCAGTACCTGGCCGCCGAGCGGGCCGAGGCCGAGACCTACCGACGACTCGCTGCGGGGCGGACCGGCGAGGAGCGCTCCGTGCTCCTCGCCCTCGCCCAGGCCGAGGCACGGCACGAGCAGCACTGGCTCGACCTCCTGGGCGAGGAGGTCGGCACGCCGCTCCGGCCCGATCTGCGCACCCGCGCCCTGGGCTGGCTCGCCGCCCACGTCAGCTCCGTCTTCGTGCTCGCCCTCGTGCAGCGCGCCGAAGGTCGCTCCCCCTACGACGCTGACGCGAACGCCACACCCCGCATGGCGGCCGACGAGCGCGTCCACGAGGAGGTGGTGCGAGGGCTGGCCGCACGCGGTCGCAGCCGCCTCTCGGGGACCTTCCGTGCAGCAGTCTTCGGCGCGAACGACGGGCTCGTCTCCAACTTCGCCCTCGTCCTGGGCATCGGCGCGACCGGTGTGACCACCGCCACGATCCTGGCCACCGGGCTGGCCGGCCTGCTCGCCGGGGCCCTGTCCATGGGGGCCGGGGAGTACGTCTCGGTGCGCTCCCAGCGCGAGCTGCTCGACGCGAGCACACCGGGATCCGACACGCACGCAGCGGTCGCGCACCTGGACCTGGAGGCCAACGAGCTCGCGCTCGTCTTCCGCGCACGCGGGCTGTCGGCCGAGGACGCGCACACCCAGGCCGCGGCGGTGCTCGCGGGCACCGACCTGCGCAGCACCCTCGGCGTCGCCGAGGAGGACGGTCCCGACGAGCACGAGGCGATCGGTACCGGCTGGCAGGCGGCCACATCGAGCTTCACCTTCTTCGCCTCCGGCGCCGTCGTGCCCGTCCTGCCCTACCTCCTCGGCCTGACCGGCACAGCTGCCGTTCTCGTGGCCGCCACTCTCGTCGGGCTCGCGCTGATGGCGACCGGGACCGTCGTGGGCCTGCTCTCGGGCGGGAGCCTGTGGCGCCGTGCAGCGCGTCAGCTCGCGATCGGCTTCGGCGCGGCCGCTGCCACCTATGTCCTCGGGCTGCTCGTGGGCTCCCGTGCGGGCTGAGCCCACCGCTGGCTCACGCCGACCGCTCGTCGTGGTCCTGGGGGCGAGCGGCAGCGGGAAGTCGACGGTCGGCCGTGCTCTCGCGGCGCGGATCGGCGTCCCGTTCGCCGATGGCGACGACCTGCACCCGCCGGCGAACGTCGCGAAGATGGCGGCCGGGGAGCCTCTCGACGACGAGGACCGGGCGCCATGGCTCGACGCCGTCGGCCGTTGGCTGGCCACGCACCCCGCAGGCGGTGTGATGGCGTGCTCCGCGCTGCGGCGGCGCTACCGCGACGTGCTGCGTTCCCATGCTGCCGACATGCTGATGCTGCACCTCGCCGGTGAGCGCTCGGTCCTGGAGCGACGGGTCGCCGGACGGAGCGAGCACTTCATGCCGGCCTCGCTCCTCGCCTCCCAGCTGGCCACGCTCGAACCGCTCGGGGACGACGAGCCCGGCGCGACGCTCGACCTCGAGCTGCCCGTCGACCAGCTGGTCTCGAGATTCCTCGACCTCATCGGACCGGCAGCGACGGGCCGGTGACGAGGCTGGGACCCAGGGCTCAGCGCCGGGGCACGGCGGCCTGCCGCGTCCCGTCCGGGTCGAGGCGACCGAGCACGGCGGCGCCGATCTGCGAGAGCTGCCCCACCTGGGCGGGAGTGAGCGCGTCGAGCACGGCAGCGCGAACCTGCTCGACGTGACCGGGCGCGGCCTCGACGAGCAGCTCCCAGCCGGCATCGGTCAGCTCGGCATTCGTCGCTCGACGGTCGGCCGGGCAGGGGACGCGCCGCACCAGGCCGCGATCCTCGAGCCGGCTCACCACATGCGACAGCCGCGGGAGCGTCGCGTTCGTCGCGGCGCCCAGGGCACTCATCCGCAGCCTGCGCTCCGGTGCCTCGGAGAGCATGGCGAGCACGACGTACTCGAAGTGCGTGAGGTCGGAGTCCCGCTTGAGCTGGGACTCCAGCACTCCGGGGAGCAGCTCGACGAGCGCCACGAGGCGCATCCACGCCTCGAGCTCCTCGTCGTCCAGCCACCTGGTCATGGGGACAGCCTAGCGGTTCAGTTGACGCGACAACGAATTCGACCTAGGCTCGAGTCATTCGGTTGTCGCTTCAACCATTACCTGCGCAGCGGGATCAAGGAGCAGTCATGACCCACGTCAGCATCATCGGAACCGGCTCGATGGCACAGGCGATCTCCGGCGTCCTCTTGCGCGGCGGGGCGGACGTCGTCCTCGTGGGCCGCGACGGCACGCTCGACCCCGCCACCGACATCGTCGTCCTGGCCGTGCCGCACCACCAGGTCGCGGACGTCCTCGCTCGCCACGGCTCGGCCCTCGTCGGCAAGACCGTCGTCGACATCACCAACCCGGTCGACTTCGGGACCTTCGACTCGCTCGCCGTTCCGGCCGACGGTTCCGCCGCCGCCATGATCGCCGAGGCGCTGCCGCAGTCGCACGTGCTCAAGGCCTTCAACACGACCTTCGCCGCCACCCTCGCGACGGGAACCGTCGGTGGCCACCTGCAGACGACCGTCCTGATCGCGGGCGACGACACCTCCGCCAAGGACACCCTCGCCGGGCTCATCGAGGCCGCCGGCCTGCGCGCGATCGACGCAGGCTCGCTGCGCCGCGCGCGGGAGCTCGAGGCGACCGGCTTCCTCCAGCTGACGCTCGCGATCGGCGAGAAGCTCCCGTGGACGGGCGGGCTCACCGTCGTCGACTGAAGCACCGGTGCAGGGCGGGCCGCCTGCCCGCACCGGACCTCGCAGCACCCTTGCCCAGACCCGGCGCACGCACCACGGAGACTCCATGACGATCGGCCCGACAAGCTTCCTCGCCCATGTCGAGCGCGCCGCTGCGCTCCAGGCGTCCACGCCCCGCCGCCCCTGGACCCCGCAGGACGGGCCGCTGCCCACGCTCTACGTCAGCCACGGCGCCCCGCCGCTGCTCGAGCAGCCCGCCTGGATGGCCGCCCTCTACGACTGGGCGAGCACGCTGCCGACGCCGCGCGCCGTCCTCATCGTGTCCGCGCACTGGGAGTCCGCGCCCCTGTCGCTGTCGAGCACGGCGGCGAGCACGAACCTCGTCTACGACTTCGGCGGCTTCGACCCGGTCTTCTTCCGGATGCGCTACGACACCCCCGACGCGAGCGAGCTCGCCCGCCTGGTCCGCTCGGTGCTTCCCGACACGGAGGACCTGCACGAGCACACCGGCCGCGGCCTGGACCACGGGGCGTGGGTGCCGCTCAGCGCGATGTACCCCGACGCCTCGATCCCCGTGCTCCAGCTGAGCATGCCCACGCACGACGCGACCCGGCTCCTCGCCCTCGGCGCGCGGCTGCGCCGTCTGCGGGAGCACGGCGTGCTGATCATCGGCTCAGGATTCATGACCCACGGGCTGCAGTTCATCCAGTGGAACCGGCCAGATGCCGTCCCCGGCTGGTCAGCGGAGTTCGACGACTGGGCGGCCGCCGCGCTGGCCGCCGGCGACGTCGACGAGCTGGCAGCCTTCCGCGCACGCGCCCCGGGGATGCCCTACGCCCACCCGACCGTCGAGCACTTCACCCCGCTCTTCGTCACCCTCGGCGCCGCCTCGGATCCGACCGCCCTCGCAACGACGGCGATCGACGGGTTCTGGCTCGGGATGGCCCGGCGCTCGTTCCAGATCGCCTGAGTCGCTCGGTCGCTCGGTCGCCCGCCGGGCGCCGCTCGGCGCCGGCAACCCATCGCGAAACAGCGTGACCGGCGGGCCGCCCCACGAGATGCTGTCTCGGTGTGGATCGACCGCGTGCGCCTCCTCGACGACGACGCCGTCGCCGCCTGGCTCCCGCCACGCGTCGACGGCGGATGGGGTCGGTGAGCTGCGTCGTAACCGCCGGCTACCCCGCTCAGCTCGAGGTGCTCACGACGACCCGCGACTCCCACGGAGCGAGCCGGAGGCGCTCGGAGGTGGACGGCGGGGCCGCGAGCAGCACCTCGCCGTCGAGCAGCGCGGCGTCCGCCCCGAGGTCGAGCACCGCCGGCTCGCCCGAGAGGTTGGCCACCACCAGCAGCCGCACCCCGTCGAACGAACGCACGTAGGCGAACACCTGCTCGTCGTCGGGCAGCAGCAGCCGGTAGTCCCCGTGCACGACGACGGGCAGCGCGTGCCGCAGATCGATGAGGTGGCGGTAGTGATGCAGCACGCTGTCCGGGTCAGCGAGCGCGGCCTCGGCGTTGATCTCGACGTGGTTCGGATTGACCGCCAACCAGGGCGTGCCACTGGTGAAGCCGGCCTGCGGCGAGCTGTCCCACTGGACCGGCGTGCGGGCGTTGTCCCGGGACTTGACCGCGAGCGCCCGCAGGATCGTCTCCTGACGCACACCGTCGGCCGCGGCCTCGCGCGCCCAGTTCAACGACTCGATGTCCTCGTACTGCCCGAGCGAGGTGTAGTGCGCGTTCGTCATCCCGAGCTCCTCGCCCTGGTAGACGTACGGCGTCCCGCGCAGCAGGTGCAGCACCGTGGCGAGCGCCTTCGCCGAGACGACCCTGTGCTCGCCGTCGTCGCCCCAGCGCGAGACGATGCGCGGCTGGTCGTGGTTGTCCCAGTACAGGGAGTTCCAGCCGACGTCGGCCAGCCCCACCTGCCAGGCCGAGAGGTTCTCCTTGAGGTCGACGAGGCGCAGCGGGGCGAGGTCCCACTTCGAGCCCCCGGGCACCGAGTCGAGGTTCATGTGCTCGAAGGTGAAGACCATGTCCACCTCGCCGCGGGCCGGGTCCGTGTAGAGCACCGCATCGGAGAGCGAGGCCCCGGGGGTCTCCCCCACGGTGATCAGCTCGCGACCGGCGAGGACCTCGCGGTGCATCTCGGCGAGGAACTCGTGGATGCGCGGGCCGTTCGTGTAGAACGGCGAGCCGTCCCCGAGGGCTCCGCCGTGCGTGTCGCCGTCGGGCAGCGCGCCCTCGGGGCCGACGCGCTTGGAGACGAGGTTGATCACGTCCATCCGGAAGCCGTCGACCCCACGTTCGAGCCAGCGCCGCATCATCGCGTAGATCGCCTGGCGCACCTCGGGGTTCTCCCAGTTGAGGTCGGGCTGCTTGCGCGAGAACAGGTGCAGGTAGTACTCGCCCGTGACCTCGTCGAGCTCCCACGTCGAGCCGCTGAAGAACGAGCCCCAGTTGGTGGGTTCCGCGCCCGGGGTCCCGGGCTCGTGGCCGGCCCGTGCCGGCCGCCACCAGTACCAGTCGCGCTTGGGGTTGCCCCGCGAGGACCGCGACTCGACGAACCACGGGTGCTCGTCGGAGGTGTGGTTGACGACGAGGTCCATGACGATCCGGATGCCGCGCACATGGGCCTGGGCGATCAGCTCGTCCATGTCCGCCAGCGAGCCGAACATCGGATCGATGTCCTCGTAGTCGCTGATGTCGTAGCCGTTGTCGTCCTGCGGCGAGCGGTACACCGGTGAGAGCCACAGCACGTCGACGCCGAGCACGGCCAGGTGGTCGAGCCTCGTGATGATCCCGCGCAGGTCGCCGATCCCGTCACCGTCGGAGTCGGCGAAGGAGCGCGGGTAGACCTGGTAGACGACGGCGGACTTCCACCAGTCCGCGCCGAGCCGACCGGGGAGCTGCGGGCTGGTCACGGGCGGAACCTCCGGGCGGTGTCACGGCCGGCGCGGGACGCGGCGTCGGTCCGGCCATTCTCCCCGAGCGCGCGGTCCGGAGCCGACGTAGCCTCGCCCGATGGTCCACCCCGCACCCGTCCCGCCCGGTCCCGGCCAGGAGTCGGTCTGGGACTACCCCCGTCCGCCGCGCGTCGAGGAGTGCCGCGCCCTGATCGAGATCGAGCTCGGCGGACGCGTGATCGCACGGACCGACCGGTCGTGGCGTGTGCTTGAGACGAGCCACCCGCCGACGTACTACCTGCCGCGCGAGGCGTTCGTCCCCGGCGTGCTGCACGAGGTCCCGGGGTCCAGCTGGTGCGAGTGGAAGGGCCGGGCTGCGTACTTCGACCTCGTCGCGGACGGGCGCCCTGCCGAGCGTGCGGCCTGGACCTACCCGGAACCGAGCCCCGGGTTCGAGGTGATCGCGGGTGCGGTCGCGGTGATGGCCGCCTCGGTCGACCGCTGCGCCGTCGACGGCGAGACGGTCACCCCGCAGCCCGGCGGCTTCTACGGCGGCTGGATAACGAGCGCCGTCGTCGGTCCGTTCAAGGGCGAACCCGGCACACTCGGCTGGTGACGGGTCCCGCGTCCCGCCTCAGGCACCCGGATCGGCGGCATCGACCATCCAGGCCACACCGAACCTGTCGACGCACATGCCGAAGGTGTCACCCCACGGGGCCCGCATGAACGGCATCGTCACCGTGCCGCCGTCGGACAGCGCGTCCCAGTAGCCCCGCAGCTCGCCGAGGTCGTCGCCGCTGAGCGAGACCGAGACGGCGCCGCCGGGGTGTGCTCCATCGAGCTCGGCGTGTCGGCACCCATCAGCACGAGCCCGCCGGGCGTCTCGAGCATGCCGTGCATGATGCGGTCGCCCTCCCCTGGCACGACGGGCATGCCTGCCTCGGCGAAGGTGCTCAGCACGAGCTCCCCACCGAAGACCGTGCGGTAGAACTCCATCGCCTCGCGAGCGGTGTCGCGGAAGGACACGTAGGGGTTGAGACGCGTGACCATGACGGGCTCCTTGAGGGATGAGGGCACGACTGTGACGTGCACCACTCTTAGTGCGCCACGGCACGCCGTCAAGGTTCGTCGAGATCCGCCACTCGGGCTCGCACCGGCGGACGACGGACGGGGCACCTCGGCGTCACCGGGAAGACCGTGCCTGCACGCTCGTCTCCCGATGGCAGACTCGACGCATGAGTTCCGCCGACGACCTCCGGGGCAACCGGCCGGTCACGCTCCCCGAGCGCCGGCTCGGCGCGCGACGGGCCGAGATCCGCGGATGACCGTCACGCTCCCCTCCGTCGCCCCGCAGGCACCCGATCGCGCGGCCCTCGCAGAGTTCAGGCGACGCGCGCGATGGCGAGCCACCGCGTCCCGGTTGGTCATCGCGCTCGCGGTGCTGACGGTCCTGCCGGTCCTGCGACCCCGACGGTGGGAACCGGTCGGCCTGCTGCACCAGGAGTTCCCGGGGCTGCTCGCCCAGACGGCTCGCACCTCGCTCCTGTTCGTGGCCATCGGGCTCGTGCTGCTGTCCCGGGGCCTGCGGCGCGGGCACCGGTTGTCCTGGATCGGAGCCATCGGGGTCCTCACGCTCTCGGCCGTGCTGCACCTGGTGCACCGGCTCGACGTGATCGCCGCGCTCGTGGTGCTCGGCTGCGCGGGCGCCCTGCTCTCCCAGCGCAGGACCTTCGCCGTCCTGCCAAACCGACGCGCGGTACGCCGTGCGCTCGAGCTCGTGGCCGTCTTCGCAGCCATCGCCGTCGCCGCGGTCCTCGTCCGGGCGCTGCTGCACGGCGACAGCGAGGGCGTCGAGCAGGCACGCGTGGTGGGCGAGGGCATCGAGTCGGTGCTCCTCGTCGTGTTCGTCGCCGCGGTCGGCTGGACGCTGACGGCGCCCCACGCGCCACGCCGGCAGAGCGCGGGCGACCACCTCGCCGACCGGGAGCACGCGCGGTCGATCGTCGAGCGGCACGGCGGCGGAACCCTTGACTACTTCGCCCTGCGCGACGACAAGGACTGGTTCATGGTCGGCGACAGCCTCGTCGCGCACTCCGTGCGCGGCGGGGTGTGCCTGGTCTCGCCCGACCCGATCGGGCCGGCGAGCGAGCGCACGGCGACGTGGGCGGAGTTCCTGCGCTACGCCAACGAGTTCGGCTGGTCGGTGTGCGTGATCGGGGCCTCCGCGCAGTGGCGCGACATCTACGAGGCGAGCAGCCTGCGGACGGTGTACCTCGGGGACGAGGCCGTCGTGGACTGCTCGACGTTCGGCCTCACGGGCGGCGAACGCAAGTCGCTGCGCCAGGCCGTGGGCCGGGTGGCACGGGGTGGCTGGACCACCACCTTCCACGACCCGCTCAGCCTCTCGGCGACCGATCGTGAGCAGATCGAGCAGATCTCGGGCGAGTCGCGCCGCGGCGAGGCCGAGCGCGGGTTCTCGATGACGCTGTCGAGGATGTTCGACGCGCACGACACGGGCCTGCTGGTCTCGGTCACCCGGGACGCGACGGGACGCGTCGACGCCTTCTGCCAGTGGACGCCGGCTGCCGACGTCGACGGCTGGTCGCTCGACGTCATGCGCCGTCGCCTGGACGTCGACGACCTTCCGAACGGCCTGATCGACGCCACCATCGTCGCGACGATCGAAGAGGTCGCCCGGCGCGGCCAGCGCGGGCTGGGGCTCAACTTCGCCGTGATGCGCGAGACGCTCACCTCCGAGCCGCAGACGCGCGTCGACGAGCTCGTGCGACCCGTCCTCCAGCGACTCTCCCGCGGGACGCAGATGGCGAGCCTCAGTGCGTTCAACGAGAAGTTCGGGCCGGCCTGGGTTCCCCGCTACCTCGTGCTGGACGCGGCTAAGTTCGTCGCCGCACAGGCCCTCGTCGTCGCGGGAGCGGAAGGAGTCACCGAGCTGCCGGTGATCGGCCGGTTCCTCGGGCGCGGCGAGGACGCATGATCCTCGGCCTCGTGGCCGCCCTGGCGTCGAGTGCCGGCTACGGTCTCGCGACACTGCTCCAGGCCAAGGGCACGCGAGCCGCGACCGGTCGCACCGGGCTGATCCACCCGGTGGTCGCCCTCGGCCTGGCGCTGGACGGCGCCTGCTTCCTGCTCTCGCTCCTGGCCTACGCACGCGTCCCGTTGTTCCTCGTCCAGACCGTCCTCGCCGCGGCGCTCGTGGTCACGGTGCTGCTGGCACCTCGCATGCTCGGCGTGGCGGTCCGCCGGTCGGACCTCGCGGCCGCCGGCGTCGTCGTCCTCGCGCTGACCGTCCTTGCCGGAGCGGCCGGGGACGCGCGCCCACGCACCCCACCTGCCGGTTTCGCCGCCGCGCTGCTGGTCGGCACCCTCGTCCTCGCGGCCGGCACGGCCCTCGCCCTGCGGCGCGGTCCGGCGTGGCTGCTGTCGCTGCTCGCCGCGCTCGGCTACTCCGGCGTGGCACTGGCGGCCCGCGGGGCGCACGGGGGCGACAGCCTGCTCGCCGTGGTCGCCCAGCCGCTCGCCCTGGTGATCGTCGGAAGCGGCGCCGTCGCCGTGATGGCCTACCTGGGAGCGCTGCGGCGAGGTTCGGCCGGCATGGCCGCCGCGATCGTGGCCGTGGTCGAGGTCCTGGTCCCCGGCACCCTCGGGATGGTCCTGCTCGGCGACCAGGTGCGCCCCGGCTGGGCCGGTGCCGCAGCGCTCGGCGTCGCCGTGGCGGTCGCGGGCTGCGTCGTCCTGGCGGGCAGCCCTGCCGCAGCCGCGGCCGAGGACGCCGCCACCAGCTGAGCCCTCAGTCGCGAGCTGCGGCTCGGCGCAGCGTGGCGACGACCAGCAGCGGCGCGAGCGCCTGCGCGCCGGCGGCAGCCCGCTCAGCCAGGCCGGTCGCCGCGCCACCGTCGGGGGTGAGCGCCTGGAGCTCGGCGACGAAGACGGCGACGAGCGCCGTGAGGACGACGGCCGTCCCGAGACCGAGCCCGCGCGGGACGCCCGCCCTGTCGGGGACCCGCCGGGCCGCGAGCGCCGGCCAGAGCGCGAGCGCGCCGAACCCGATCCCGGCCGCGATCCCGTGGGCCCGGGGCGCCACGTCGACGGGGAGCGCTGCCACGGCGGTCGTCGCGAGGCCACCGACGGCATGCACCAGCCGCGCGGCAGGCGGGAGCCCGCGCACCGTGGCCGCCACGCCGACATGCGCCAGGCCGGTCAACACCAGGCCGGCGGTCATGATCCACGGGGTGGTGGCGGTGGTGGCCGCCAGCGCGCTGATGGTCTCGCGCACCGGGTCGAACGAGGGCTGCCGAGAGGCAGCGAGGGTCCAGCCGCCGATCATCGCGATCGGCGCGACGGCGGCCGGCAGGTAGGCCCGTGCCGGCACGCCGGGACGGACTCGGGGGCGCGGGTCGACGGCGCGGGCAGGGCGGGACATGCGCACGACCGTACGGCGCGGCGACCCGGTGCGCCTGGCGACCTCGCGCGCACGAGCGAGCCTCGCGCCACGACCCTGAGGCCGACAGGACCTTGTCGACCGGGCGTCGAGGACGTAACGTACAACCACATGGTTGTAGAAACGCGAGAGACCGACCGGATCTTCGCCGCCCTGTCCGATGCGACGCGGAGGGACATCGTCACCCGGGTCCTGAGCGGCGAGGCCTCCGTCACCGATCTCGCCCGGCACTACGAGATGAGCTTCGCAGCGGTGCAGAAGCACGTCGCCGTGCTGGAGCGCGCGCAGCTGGTCAGCAAGCACCGGCGCGGGCGTGAACAGCTCGTGCGAGGGGAGGTGGGCACCGTACGAACCGCAGCCCGCCTGCTCGACCAGCTGGAGCAGATCTGGCTCCATCGGATCGCCGCGATGGACGCGATCCTCGACCCCCTCGACACCGACCGGCCGACCGACCAGGGAGAACCGGCATGACCGTCACGAGCATCACCAAGGACCCGCAGGCACTGACCCTGACCGTCGTCGCCGAGCTCGCCGCTCCCCCGTCCCGGGCCTGGCAGCTGTGGGCCGACCCACGCCAGCTCGAGCGCTGGTGGGGCCCGCCGACGTGGCCGGCGACGTTCGTCGAGCACGACCTCCGTCCCGGCGGTCGGTTCACCTACTACATGACCGGGCCGAACGGCGAGAAGGCACCGGGCTGGTGGACGATCCTCGCGATCGAGGAGCCGTGGCGTCTCGAGGTGGAGGACGGCTTCACCGGCGAGGACGGCGAGCCGGACCTGACGATGCCGGTGACCCGGATGAGCGTCGTCCTCGAGGCGATCGGCGGCGGCACGCGGGCGACGATCGTCAGCCGTTTCGCCGATACGGCGCAGATGGAGCAGCTCCTCGAGATGGGCATGGCGGAAGGCATGGAGGGTGCCATGGCCCAGATGGACGCGATCCTCGTCGCCTGAGGCGAGCAGCCACGACGGGCGACCGTCCGGGTCTCGACCCGTGGACGGCCGCCCGTCGTTGTTGTGCCCGGGAGGCAGCGATGACCAGACTGGCGCGCACGTCCCCGACCGGAGAAGAGGCTCACGATGGCCGGCAAGGCACCGAAGCGCATCGGCATCCTCACCGCCGGAGGCGACAGCCCCGGCCTCAACGCCGCCATCCGCGCCGTCGGCAAGACCGCCATCGGGCACCACGGCATGGAGCTCATCGGATTCCGCGACGGGATCACCGGGCTGGTGGCGAACCACCACGTCCCGCTGGACGGCGTTGCCCTCTCGGGGATCCTCACCGTCGGCGGGACGATCCTGGGCACCAGCCGCGACAAGGTGCACAAGATGCCCGTCGACGGCCAGAGCGTCGACATGGTGCCCACCGTCGCGAAGCACTACGAGAAGGAGGGGCTCGACGGCCTCATCCTCATCGGCGGCGGCGGGACGGCGAAGAACGCGATGCGCCTGGCCGACGCCGGGATGAACGTGCTCATGCTGCCCAAGACGATCGACAACGACATCGCCGGGACGGACACGAGCTTCGGCTTCGCGACGGCGACCGAGATCGCGACCGAGGCGATCGACCGGGTGCACTCCACGGCGCACAGCCACCACCGGATCATCCTCACCGAGGTCATGGGGCACAACGCCGGCTGGCTGACCCTCGCCGCCGGGATCGCGGGCGGGGCGGACGTCATCCTCATCCCCGAGATCCCGTACACCGTGGACAAGGTCGCCGAGATGATCACGGCCCGGATGTCCCGCGGCAGCTCGTTCAGCGTCGTGGCCGTCGCCGAGGGCGCCCGTGACGCCGCCGACACCGCCGACTACGAGGCGGCGCGACGGCTGGTGAAGTCCGCGAAGAGCCCGGAGGGGGTGCGCGCCGCGAAGGCGCACCTCGCCCACGTCGAGGACACCCAGCGCGAGCACAGCTTCCGCCTCGCGCGGTCCCTCGAGGCCGCGACGGGCCTGGAGTCGCGGGTGACGATCCTCGGGTACGTGCAGCGCGGCGGCACGCCCTGCGCCGCTGACCGCCTGCTCGCGACCCGGATCGGCACCGCGGCGGCCGACCTCGCTGCCGACGGCGACTACGGCCACATGGTCGCGGCGCGCGGTGAGGGCACCGAGCCCGTCCCGCTGTCGGAGGTCGCCGGGAAGGTCAAGCTCGTCCCCTCCGACCACGACTGGGTCCGCGCCGCCCGCAAGGTCGGCACGAGCCTCGGCGACTGAGTGCCCACGCACGGTCCGCGGCCTGTCGTCGCCGTGCGCCCGGCGGACCCCGCCGACTCTGCGCACCTGGCGTCCGCGCACGTCGCCGCGTGGCAGGCCGCCTACCGGGGCATGATGCCCCAGGAGTACCTCGACGGACTGGACCTCGCACGATGGACCACCGGCTGGCAACGCCTGCTGGCCACCGGACGGGACGACGCAACGCTGCTCGTCGCCACGGTCGACGACGACGTCGCGGGATTCACCTGGTTCGGCCGGGCGAGGGACGCGGAGTCGGGCGAGGAGGGCGAGCTCTTCGCGCTCAACGTCCACCCGGACCACTGGGGCGTGGGAGCCGGCTCGGCCCTGCTCGCCGCCGCTCACCGGGGTCTCGCTGACGTGGGCCACGCCGAGGCGATCCTCTGGGTGGTGCCGGGCAACCTCCGCGCCCGCGCGTTCTACGAGCGCCACGGCTGGGTGGCCGAGTCCGTGGAGCGGACCGCCGAGATCAACGGCATCACGGTCCCGGAGGTCCGCTACGCCCGCGAGCTCAGGCCGGCACGGAGCTGAGCAGCCGGCTCGTCCAGCTGTTGGCGACCCCGTCGATCGAACGGATGCTCAGCAGCAGGTCCGTGCATGATCGCCGGGACCCGTCCCCGATCCGGGTCGAACACGCGCCCGGGGCGTTCGGGCCTCGTGAACCGCCGATCGAGGAGTAGACCAAGACCGAGGTGTCCTGCACGACGGCCAGAGTGCCCAGTCGAGCGTGGCCCGATCGGAGGTGGCTCCTGTGAGCGGAGTCCACGGCCGCCTCGTCGCGGTCCTCGTCGTCCTTGCCTGCACCGCCCTCACTGCCTGTGGCTCCGCCGAGGACGGCACCACCCCGACCCCCGGCGGCTCACCCACCGCCGTCCCCACCCGGCCGGCACCCGCCGAGCCCACCGACACCACGGGGCCCTCGGATCCCTCCCCAGCCAGCGGCCTCCTCGTCCTCCCGCAGCAGCTCAACGGCTTCGCGATCGCCGGCCAGCAGGTGGTGTTCCTGGTCGCTCTCTCCCAGGCCGTCGACACCGACTCCCCTGGCCCCGGCCCCGGCGGTTCGGGCGATGCGCCGGGCGGCGCGGACCAGTCGGACACTCGCCGCGCCAGCGCCTCGGACCTCCCGATCACCATCACCGCGGATGCCACCAACGCCGCCACGACCGTCCTGGAGCCCACCCTCTCCGAGGCCGACGACGTCGCGGAGGTCGTCGTCATCCCCGAGCCGGACTCCACCGGAGCCACCGTCACCGTCACGATCACCGGCACCGCCGCGGAGGTGACCGAGCAGTCGAAGGTCAGCTTCGAGGTCATCGGAGGCGAGGATGACCGAGCCGCCTACGCCACGCAGATCCGTGACATGTTCGTTCCGTGGCTGGCAGCGAACCGACCCGAGCCGGGGATCACCGAGGCCACCGCATGGCAGGGCACGATGGTCAGCCCGCAATGGCTGGTGGTCTCGCACTACGTCTTCTTCTCCGCCGAGTGGGAGATGCACGTGGAGTGGCACATCATGGTCGCGCCGGACGACTGGGCACGCATCGATCTGCGCCGGCGGTTCGTGGAGACGACGCCGTCGCAGGCGTTCGAGATCTCGTCCGTCACGCAGGGCGGCGAGCCGCACCCGTACGACGTGCCGGAGTCGATCTGGCGGTAGCGCCGCCGCCGCCGCCGCAAGGAGGACACCGCCGGTCAGAGCCAGCGGTTGCGCCGGAAGGCCCTCCAGAGGCCGGTGCAGGCCGCCACCATCACGAGCATGACCGCGGGATAGCCGTAGGCCCAGCCGAGCTCGGGCATGTGCTCGAAGTTCATCCCGTAGACCCCGGCGATCGCCGTCGGCACCAGTGCGATCGCGGCCCACGCCGAGATCTTGCGCATGTCCTCGTTCTGCCGCAGCGCGATCGCCGCCTGGCCCGTGGTCACCCGCGCGGTGTTCGCCTGGAGGACATCGGCCAGCTGGCGCTCGACGAGCTCGATCGCGTCGCTCGCCCGCAGCACGTGGTCGTGGACGTCGCGGAAGTAGGGTCCCGCCTCCGCCGGGATGTGCAGCAACCCGTCCGAGACGATCCGGTCGAGCGCCCTCCCGAGGGGGACGACGGCACGACGCATCTCGGCGACCTCGCTCTTGAGCTTGTAGATCCGCTCGGCATGGTCGTCGCCGCCCGGCCCGAAGACCTGTGCCTCGATCTCGTCGACGTCCTCGTCGATCAGCGCGATCGCGCGCTCGTACCCGTCGGCGATCAGGTCGGCTGCCCGGTAGAGCACGGCGGCAGCACCGAACTGGACCCGCGCTCCGGCGACTCCGCCGTCGAGCTCCCGGCGCACCTGGTGCAGCACCTCGGTCGAACCGTGCCGCACCGTGACGACGAACGACTCCCCCAGGAAGAGAGCGATCTCGGCGACGTCGACGACCTCGACGTGGTCCACGTAGCGCACGGGCTTGAGCACCATGAACACGACATCGCCGTAGAGCTCGAGCTTGGGTCGCTGGTGCGCGTTCACCGCATCCTCGACGGCGAGCGCCGGGAGGCGGAACTCGGCAGCGACACGCTCGACCTCCTGCGCGGTGGGCTGCTGGAGACCGATCCACACGAACCCGTGCCCATCCGCCGATCGCTGCCCGGCGCCGTGGACGGGCAGCCGTCCACCCTCGCGCCGGCCGGCGACGTAGTGGCCGCAGTCACCGACGACGGAGTCGAGGGTGCGCGCGCTCTCGGGCGCTGCCGGGCTCATGGCGTCATCGCCCATGGCTGCTCCTGCCGTGCTCGACTCGTACGTGCGGCGACCGATGTCGCGTTGACCAGGAGCGACACTAGCCGCTGGCCCGTCGCGCGGGCAGCAACGGGATCTAGGAGCCCACCTGGCCGACGGGATCGGCGGGCGGCACGGCGGGCTCCGATCGCCGTTCACCGACGTCGGTCGTGACCCGGTTCCGGCCGGCGCGCTTGCTGGCGTACATGTGCGCGTCCACCCGCTCGAGCAGGGCGCCGCTCGGCTCACCCGGCCGCACGAGCGTGGCCCCGATCGAGACGGTCACCCGCACCCGGTCCGGTCCCTGCTGGATCCAGGAGTGGTCGACGAGCATGCGCACCCGTTCGGCGATCGCCCCGAGGGTCACCTCGTCCACGTCCCGAAGCAGCGCGAGGAACTCCTCTCCTCCCCACCGGACCGCAGAGCACCTGCACCGACTCCGTCCGTCGCCCGAACCGGCGCAGGCGCTCAGGCCACGGAGGCTCGTCGCCCGGTGATCGAGTCGAGCGTCTCGCCGGCGAGGGCGGCCTCCTCACGAGTCGGACGCACGCTTCCGCCTGCAGCCCGCGAGGCGGTCAGCAGCACCTCGGAGATCTCGTCCCCGACGAGCTCGTACCGGTCGAGGAGCGCGTCGCGCAGCGCCTCGACCAGGTGGCGGTTGCGCGAGAGCAGCCAGACGACGGTCTTGCGGGCCTCGTCCAGGACGGTCTCCAGCTTGGCCCGGGCAGCCGAGTCGGCGAGCACTGCGTCGACCAGGTTGTGCCCGGTCGGCGCGAACGAGACGAGCGAACCGGCCATCCCGGCAGCGCCCACCATCTGCGCGGCCGTCGAGGTCGCCGCCGCGAGGTCGCCGACGGGGCCGGTGGTCGTGAAGCCGAAGAAGAGCTCCTCTGCGACGAGCCCGCCCATCGCGATCTGCACGAGGGCCCGCAGATCCGTCGACGAGTGCGTCCACACCTCACTGGCATCGCCGTGCGCGAGGAGGCCGAGCGCCTCGCCGTGCTTGACGATCGTCAGCACCTCGAGCCTGCGGTTCGGGGCCACCAGCCAGGCCACGACGGCATGGCCCGCCTCGTGCGTGGCGATGAGCCGCTGCTCCTCCTCGGAGTAGGTCACGGGCTGGCCGATGCCGACCATCTCGGTGACCCGCGCGCGCTCGACGTCCGCGAACGACATCTCGCCCGATCCCCGGCGGAGCGCGTTGACCAGTGCCTCGTCGAGCAGGTGCTCGATCATCACCGGCGTCCACCCCTGGGTCGCCGCGGCCACCCGGTCGCGCAGGGTCGGGTCGTCCAGGAGGGCCTCGTGCGAGCGTCGCGCCAGGAAGTGGTCGACGAGAGCCCGACGCCCGTGCACGTCGGGTGGCTGGAAGGTGAGTCGGCGGTCGAAGCGACCGGGCCGCAGCAGTGCCGGGTCGAGCGAGTCGGCCCGGTTGGTCGCGGCGATGAGCAGGATCGGGGCCCGGACGGGCCGCATCTGCAGGATCTGGCGATCGCTCGGCAGGAGGAGGTTCACCGCGGCGATGACCTTGTTGACGAGCCGTGCCGATCCCGTCGGCTCGTCGAACGACTGCATCTGCACCAGCAGCTCGTTGACCACGCCACCGGTGCCCTCGCTGATCACGGCGTTGCGGACCATCGCGGGCGCCAGGGCACGCAGCAGGCCACCGGCATGCGACTGCCCCAGCACGCCGGCCGCCGAGCCCACCAGACCACCGCGGGCCATCGCGATCGCGTCGATCTCCTCGATGAAGCCGATGGCCCCACCCTCGGCCCGTGCGGCCTTGCGCAGGGCCGTGAAGTAGGCGCGGATCTTCTTCGCCGTCGCGCCGTAGTACATCGACTGGAACGAGGTCGCGGACACGAAGAGGAACGGCACCCCCGCCTCGGCGGCCATCGCCTTGGCAGTCATCGTCTTTCCCGTCCCCGGAAGCCCCTCGAAGAGCAGGCCGCGACGCGGGGTGCCACCCATCTGCTCCGCGAAGCGGCGGTGCGTCTGGAAGAGGTCGATCGACCGGCGCACGTCCTCCAGGACGGGGTCGATGCCGATCACGTCGTCGAGCGTGACGTCGACCTGCTCGGGGCGGTAGGTCAGGTGCGGCGACCGGCCGGCGACGACCTGCGAGCCGACGAGGAGGAGAAGCAGTGCGAGGAAGAAGAGCGCCGGCACGAGGATCAAGGGGTCGACCGCGGGGATCGTCGGCATCGGCGAGCGACCGATGATCGGCATGGCGATGAAGTAGGCCTCCACGGCCAGCGCGACGACGGCCAACCGGTAGACCCGCCGGCGCCGCACGCGATCACGTTCTCGGGCGATGTCGTGCTGGCCCGATCGAAGGCTGAAGGCTGGGGTCTCCGGCATGAGGTCGACCTTCCGCGAGGTCGCCGCCCGGGTCGACGGCAGATCCTCATCGTGGACGAGAAGGACAAATCGGGCAATCGCTACACCCGAACGGGTGACGGTTCCGAGCGCAGCTCAGCGCATCGGGTACCAGCGGTTGCCGAACCGCCGCATCACGCGGCTCGTCTCGACCACGACCATCGCGTCGACGCGCTCGACCACCACGCGGCCCACCTGGGCGGCCGTGAGGTCGTCCACGGACTCGTAGCGGACGGTGAGCACAGGTTGGCCGCGGACGATCTCTATCTGTCCCGCCTCGACCGCCGTGTGCTCCCGGGCGGCGTTCTGAGCGGCCGGCAGCACGCTCGCCGGGTCGACGCCGAGGCGCATCGCACCCACGACGAGTCTCACCCGGTAGGACGGCACCAGCGGAGCCTAGACGGACCGCCGTAGCTCGGCACTCACCGGGTCGGCTCACCGAAGCGGTGCTCGGCGATCGCCGCCCGCGGAGCCCGCCGCGGTCTGACCGAGATGAGCCCGGCACCTGCTGCCCGCTCGATGAGCCGCACGACCCGGCCGCGGTGCGGGGCGAAGGGCGCGAGCAGCTCGGCCATCGCCTCGTCGCTCTCGCTGCGGTCCCCGATCGCCCAGCCGACGGTCGTCGCGGTGTGGAAGTCCCCGTAGCTGACGGCGTCAGCGTCGCCGAGGAAGAGACGCGTCTCGGCCGAGGTCCACCCGCCGCAGCCGGGGATGCGGCGCACCAGGGCGTCGAGCCGGTCCCAGTCGCGAGCGGCGGCGAGCCGTTGCGCGGCGGCCTCGTCCACGGCGAACAGGTGCAGCGCCCGAGCAGCGGCAGCGGAGATCCCGTGCGGACGCAGCGCGTGGGCGGGCACCGCGTGCAGCGCGGTTCGGCTCGGGTAGGCCGTCAGCCCGGACGGCGACACCGTGCCGAGCAGCCTCACGAGCCCCGCCGTCGAGCGGGCCGCCTCGGCTCCCTGGACCTTCTGGGCCAGCAGCGCGAGGCCGAACGACTCCGCGGCACGAGGCAGGGCCCCCAGGAGCGGAGGGCCGAGGACCGTGCGCAGCCGGCCGAGCACCGGGTGCCCGGCGACGAGGGCGTCGAAGCCGGTCAGGTCGTCGTGCAGCCCGACCCAGCACCGGGCGGCCTGCAGCGCAGCGGCGCGCTGGTCCGGTGACGTCGACGGATCCCCGAGCACCCGGATCGTCATGGCCTCGCGGCTGGGCACGACGTGGAGCAGCGTCGGCCCGTTCGGGCCCTGCTCTGCCCGCCACCACGAGCCGTCCGCGTCGCGTCGCACCGTGGCCGAACGGCCCGCTCGGGCGCCCAGGCCGATCGTCAGCGGGAGCGGACGAGGCGGGAGCCGGTCCTCGGCGAGCACGGTGGGCGCCCAGGAGGACATTCCCGACCTCCCCTCAACCCTGGCCGATGCGCGTCCCGTCGACGTACAGCTCGAGCTCGGCCGACTTCTCCGGCCAGAAGCAGACGAGCCCGGCGAGCCGCACGGACTCGGGCAACGGCGTGTCGTAGCCCCAGACCACGTCGGTCAGCTCGACGCCACCGGCGGCGACGCTCCAGTAGCGCGCCTCACCCTTGTAGGGGCAGTGGCTGGTGGTCGCGGTCGGGGTCAGCAGGTCCATCCGGACATCGACGCGCGGCAGGTAGTAGCGCGGGACGAGCCCGGTCTCTGCCAGCACGACGGGGTGCGTCGAGTCGGCGACCACGACACCACCCAGGACGACCGTCACGTGCCTGCTCGAGGGCAGCACGTCGATCCGCACGTAGGGGCTGCGGGCGTGGGTGTGCAGCAGCTCGTCCTCCTCCAGCCAGGTGTCGAACGCCGACCAGGTCAACGTGACAGCCTCCCGCATCGCCGGATCGGGCGCCTCGGCGTAGCGCTGGGCAGCACGTGCCAGGACGCGGTCACCGAGGACGACGTCGAAGACCTCGCTCGGACCGAGCACCTTCGACCGCGGGCCGTGCCCGGCAGGCACCAGCTCGACCTCGACGTCCTGCGGAGCGAAGAAGTACTGCGGGAAGTACGGGTGCTCCCAGACGTGCAGCGGTGCCGGGGCGTCGACGACGAGCTCGCCCTGGCTGAAGGCGCGGACACGGGTCGAGCCCCGCTGGACGGATCCGGGGGTCACGGTGAACGGCGTCGTGCTGGTCATGAGGGACCGCCTCTCGGGTGGTGGCGAACACCTCGTCAACCCGCCGCGACCCGCGCGGCATTCCCCTCGCCGGGCTCAGCCCAGGAAGGGCCGCAGCCGGGGCAGGTCCGCCGGGCCGAGGCGGTCGCCCGAGGTCTGCGCCTGGTGCCACAGCGGGTAGCGCAACGGCTCGGCGCTCGCGGCGTCGAGCCGGGCGATCTCCACGTCGCTCAGCACGAGGTCCCCAGCGGCGAGGCTGTCGCGCAGCTGGTCCGTCGTCCGCGCGCCGACGATCAGCGAGGTCACGCCGGGCTTCGTCAGGGTCCACGCGAGCGAGACGCGCGCGGCCGAGACGCCGTGGTCCGCGCCGATCGCCACGGCGGTCTCGATGATGTCGAAGAGCCTGGACTCGTCGTGCACCGGCGGCTCGGACCACTCGGTCAGGTGACGGCTGCCCTCGGGGGCGAAGCCGTCACGGCGGTACTTGCCCGAGAGCAGCCCACCGGCGAGCGGGCTCCAGACGAGGATGCCAAGACCCTGGTCGAGGCTCACCGGGACGAGCTCGTCCTCCGGGTGACGGTTGTGCAGGGAGTAGTAGATCTGCTGGCTGACGAAGCGCTCGTAGCCGCGCAGGCTGGAGACGCCGAGCGCCTTCATCACGTGCCAGGCTGAGTAGTTGGAGACGCCGATGTAGCGGACCTTGCCGCTGCGCACCATGTCGTCCAGGGCGCTCAGTGTCTCCTCGAGCGGGGTGAGGCCGTCCCACTCGTGCACCTGGTAGAGGTCGATGTGGTCGGTGCCGAGCCGACGCAGGCTCGCCTCGACCGCACGCACGAGGTGGTGCCGCGACAGCCCTGCGTCGTTCGGGCCCGTTCCCATCGCCATGCGCGCCTTGGTCGCGATGAGCCACTCGTCCCGCGTGGCACCGAGCGCCTTGCCGAGGATCTCCTCCGAGGCTCCGTCGGAGTAGACGTCAGCGGTGTCGACGAGGTTGACGCCGGCCTCGCGCGCGACGGCGAGCTGCTCACGCGCACCGTCGACGCCGATCTGTCCGATGACGCTCGCCCAGCCCGTTCCGCCGAAACCCATCGTGCCGAGGGTGAAGGTCGAGACCCGGAGGCCGGATCGGCCGAGCTGGCGGTACTCCATCAGGGGAACTCCTCGTCATCGAGCGGGACGTCGGCGCAGCCGCCGGACGCCAGGACCACCATGCCGCGGCGGCAGCGACCTGTCGAACCGGCCGCCCGGCGACCCCGCCGATCAGCGGGGTCCGCCGCGACTCAGCAGCAGGCGCCGCCCGCGCGGACGTCGGGGTCGGCGGGGAGCACCTCGGCGCGCTCGGTCACCTCGGCCGCGCCGCCGCCACCGCAGCCGCACCCGCCGCAGCCGCAGCCGCCGCTCGTCTCCGCGACGGGCTCGGTGGCGACAGAGGTTGACGAGACGAGGGGAAGCATGTCCATGAGGGCTCCTGGGGGTTTCGGCCGCCGGCGGCGCCGTGCGGGTCCTCCGTGTTCCTACTCCTCGACGACGGCCGACGGCAAACGCGCCGTCGCGCCGGCCGCTCGCGGGTCGTGCGACTCACGACCGGGTCGGCTCCGGCGCCAGTGCGCGAGCCGGGGCCGCGCGCATCACCTGGTCGAAGACGACGACCGCTCCCGGCTCGCGCGCCTTGGCACGGTACATGGCGGCGTCGGCGTCACGCAGGACCTCCTCGCTCGACCGGTAACCCGCGGCACTGGTCGCCACGCCCGTGCTCGCCCCGATCGACACCCTCGAGCCGTGGAGGTCCATCGGTTCCCTGAGCGCGTCGCGCACCCGATCGGCGACGAGGAGCGCGCCCTCGAGACCCGTGTCGTCGAGCAGGATCGCGAACTCGTCGCCGCCGAACCGGGCACCGGTGTCGACCGAGCGCAGCTCGCGCGCGATCCGCTCGCCCACCACGGCCAGCACACGGTCGCCGACATGATGGCCGAGGGAGTCATTGATCGCCTTGAAGCCGTCGAGGTCGAGGAAGAGCGTCGCGAAGGGGACACCCGATCGCGCTGCTCGGGCGATCGCCCCATCGAGCCGCTCGAGGAAGAGGCGGCGGTTGGGCAGCTCGGTCAACGGGTCGTACAAGGCGCTCCGCCGGATCTCGCCCTGGAGCCGCTGCGACTCCAGGGCCACGGCCAGGAGGGCTGCCCAGTGCTGATAGGTCTCGCGCACCGAGGTGGTGTCGATCGCACCGACCACGGCGAGGACGCCCCACTCGCGACGAGCGGAACGGACGGGGACCACGACGCAGACCTCCTGCTTGCCGGCGTCGACTGACGCGATGAGGGGCTCCGGCGGGAAGTGCTCGGCGCCGAGGACCGTCCCGACGAGGTCCCCGAGCCGCGCGACCGGGCCGTAGGTGCCCACGATGCTCAGGGGACCGGTGGTCGATCCGTCGTCCCACAGCGCGAGGACGCCTGCCTTCACATGCGTGCAGACCAGCCAGTCCAGGTCGCGTGGGTCCCTCGCGACGGTGTCGAGCAGCCCGGCGTCGACGGCGTACTGCTCGGCGATCGCCAGCTCCGTGGTCTCGGCCCGACGCAGGAAGGCACCCGCCTGCGCCTTCCAGAGGGCGGTGGCGACGTCCCCTGCTCCCTTGTCCGTGCCCGGACCCCGGAGATCGTCGATCCCTTCGGCGTAGGCGACGAGGGCGGCGCTGATCCGGCGCGATGCGGCGGGGCGCGAGGCCGTGACGCGCAGCGACCCCGTCAGCTCACGGATCTGCGCGTCGGTGACGATCTCACCGCTGGTCATCAGATGCTCGATCCTGCTGACGGTCGCGGCCACGTCGCTGCGCAGCGATCCGACGCCCTCGCCCTCCCCGCCCGGCAGCGCCGCGAGCAGCGCGGCCCGGAGCTCGTCGCGGAGGGCATCACGCGCGAGGACGGTCGGCACGGCTCCCACCGGACGCCCGCGGCTCCCCCCTGCCGGGCAGCCGCAGGAGGTGCGCACCGTCAGGTCGACCGAGTCCGAGGTCACGGTGACCGCGGGGACCTCCTCGCCGCGGGCGGCGGCCAGGACGAGCCGACCGGCAAGCGACCCGACCTCCTCGAACCGCTGGTCGACGCTCGTCAACGACGGGACGCTGAACGCGGCCGCCTCGACGTTGTCGTACCCCACGATCGCGAGTTCCTCGGGAAGGGCGAGCCCGGCAGCTGTCAGCACCCGCATCATGCCGAGCGCGTTGAGGTCGGTGCCGACCATCAGGGCCGTGGGCCGCTGTGCCCGCTCGAGCAGCGCGCGGGCCGCTTCACCGCCGCCCCGCTCGGTGTTGTCGGAGACGACGAAGAGATCCGCCGGGTCCGGCACGAGGCCGTGGCCCTCCAGGACCCTGCGATAGGCCGCGTGCCGCTCACGGATGTCCTGCTGGCCCAGGTTGCCGACGAACCCGATGCGCGTGTGCCCGTGCCGGACGAGGTGCTCGACCGCCGCGACGGTCCCGCGGTCGTTGTCGGGCATCGCCGACGGCGCAGCGAAGCCGTCGAGGAGGGCGCTCGAGAGCACGACGGCCCGCCCTCGGTCACGCAGCTGCTGGAGGTAGCGAGCGTCGACGGCCGTCGTGATCGCGACCGCACCGTCGACGAGCGACCACGCGACGGGGATCGCGAAGACACCCGGCACGCTCAGCTCGCCGCGGAGGTCGCCCTCAGGGAGGGTGGCGACGACGACGAGACGACCACCGGCACCCGCGACCTCGCGGGTGAGCCCGGCCACGAGCTCGCCGAAGTAGTGACCGCCCAGGCTCGGGGTCAGGACCAGAACGGTCCTCGCCTCGCTCACGTCCGCCCTCCCGCCCTTGGGTCGCGCCGCCGATCGGTCGTCCAGATCTCCCTATCGACAGGTAGCAGCCGAAAGTGACGGGTCGGCGGTCGGCGGGCGGCGCGGGCACCCTCGGCGCGGCCCGGTCAGCCTGCAGTCCCGGGCTTGACGGCTCGCACGACGGCGCCGTGCATGCCGTCGGCGACCTCGTGGGTGAACCGGACCTCCACATCGACGAACCCGGCGGCTGCCAGGGCGTGGAGGTACTCGCTGCGCGAGAGCGCACCCGCGATGCAGCCGACGTGCGAACCCCGCTCGGCACGATCTGCGGGGCCGAGCCGGTCCTCGGCCACGACGTCCGACACGCCGAAGCGCCCGCCGGGCACCAGGACGCGGTAGGCCTCGGCGAGCACCGCTGCCTTGTCGACCGAGAGGTTGATCACGCAGTTGGAGATCACCACGTCGACCGCGGCATCGGGCAGCGGGAGGTGCTCGATGGTGCCCTCGCGGAACTCCACGTTCTGCGCGCCGGCCTGCACCGCGTTGGCTCGGGCGAGAGCGAGCATCTCGGGGGTCATGTCCACGCCGTAGGCGAAGCCCGTGGGCCCGACCCGACGCGCCGACAGGAGCACGTCGATCCCCCCACCGGAGCCCAGGTCCAGCACCCGCTCGCCCTCCCGGAGATCGGCGACGAGCATCGGGTTGCCGCAACCGAGCGAGGCCTGGAGCGCGGCGGGTGGCAGGCCGACCGTCGTCTCCGCGCCGTAGAGGCCCGACCCGAACACCCCGTCGGAGAAGCCCGCCTCGCCGCCGTCGACCGCCACGGCGTCGTCAGGCGCGCAGCATCCGGCCGGGCTCGACTCGCTCGTCCCGCAGCAACCCGCGGTCACCTCCAGCGCCACGCGGGCGTAGCGGGAACGGACCTCGTCCTGCAGGGCGCTCGCCGCTCCGGTCGTCTCGGTCACAGGGACCACCTCCATTGACTGTCATCGATGTTCAGGGGACAACATGGCATCGCACATCGATGGCTGTCAATGGTGACATGCATCGATGTCCGGAGGTACCGTGCGGTCATGACCACGTCGCTCCCGCTGATCGAGCCGGCCTGCTGCGCGCCTCTGACGCAAGCGCGCATCTCCCCTGAGGAGGCCGTCGTGCTCGCCGGACGACTCAAGGCGCTGGCCGAGCCAGCACGCCTGCGACTCGTCTCGCTCCTCGCGGCCAGCCCCGACGGCGAGGCCTGCGTCTGCGACCTGACCGAACCGCTCGGCCTTTCCCAGCCGACCGTCTCCCATCACCTCAAGGTGCTCCACCAGGCGGGCCTCCTCACCAGGGAGAAGCGCTCGACCTGGGCGTTCTACGCCGTCGTCCCCGAGGCGCTGTCCGCGCTGGCCGACGCACTCACGCCGGGCGCCAGCGCGTGAGCACGTCGGTCTCGACGGGCGCGGGGACCGTGACGAGCGCCCCGATGACGGCAGTCCACTGGCCGCGGGTGCGCCAGATCTACGCCGCCGGCATCGCCACGGGGCATGCCACCTTCGAGAGCGAGCCGCCCCCGTGGGAGGCCTTCGACGCCACACGGCTGCCCGAGCACCGCCTGGTCGCGCTCGACGGGGACACGGTGCTCGGCTGGGTCGCCGTCAGCGCGGTCTCCGAGCGGTGCGTGTACGCGGGCGTCGTCGAGCACTCCGTCTACGTCGACGCCGATGCACGTGGGCGAGGGGTCGGCCGCCTCCTGCTCGATGCGCTCCTGCGCTCGACCGCCCTCGCCGGCATCTGGACCGTGCAGTCCGGGATCTTCCCGGAGAACACCGCCAGCCTCGCGCTGCACGCCGCCGCGGGCTTCCGTACGGTGGGCACGCGCCGCCGGATCGGGCGCATGGAGCACGGCCCGCTGGCCGGGACCTGGCGCGACACCGTGCTGATGGAGCACCGCCTGGCCGACTGACGGGACCCGTCGGCGCGGCCTCCCCGGAACACGCGCGCACCTGCCGGGGTTGACCCGACCATGAACGCACCGACCTTCGGCCTGGGCACCTTCGGCGACGTCACGCTCGACGAGAACGGCGACCGGGTGCCGATGCACCAGGTGCTGCGCGACGTCGTCGATCAGGGCACGCTGGCGGACAGGAGCGGGATCGATCACTTCGTCGTCGGCGAGCACCACCGCGACGACTACGCGATCGCCGCACCCGAGGTGGTCCTGGCCGCGATCGCCTCCCGGACCGAGCGCGTCACGCTCGCCTCGGGCGTGACCGTGCTGAGCTCGGACGACCCGGTGCGCGTCTACGAGCGTTTCGCCACCCTCGACGCGATCAGCGCAGGACGTGCCGAGATCCAGGTCGGCCGTGGCTCGTTCACCGAGTCGTTCCCCCTCTTCGGCTTCGACCTCGCCGACTACGAGGAGCTCTTCGAGGAGAAGCTCGACCTGCTCGCGGCGCTGCGCTCCGAGCGCCCGGTCACCTGGTCGGGACGCACCCGCGCAGGGCTGAGGAACGCCCAGGTCTACCCCAGGACCGAGCGCGGCGCGCTTCCCGTGTGGGTCGGCGTGGGCGGCACCCCCGAGTCGGTGGTCCGCACCGCCAGGCACGGGTTGCCGATGATGCTCGCGGTGATCGGTGGGGCGCACGAGCGCTTCCTGCCGTTCGTCGACCTGTTCCACCGCGCGACCGCCGAGCTCGGCACCGGGCCCGGCGGCGGCCGGCTGCCCGTCGGCGTGCACTCCCCCGGCTTCGTCGCCGAGACCGACGAGCAGGCCCGCGAGCTGCTCTACCCGCACTTCGAGGCCAACCGGAACCGGATCGGCCGCGAGCGCGGCTGGCCTCCGGCGACGCGTGCGCAGTTCGAGGCCGAGGCGGACAGCGGCGCCCTGCTCGTCGGCTCTCCCGAGACCGTCGCCCAGCGCGTCGCCGGCGTGTTCCGCACCCTGGGCATCGACCGGTTCGACCTCAAGTACTCCTCCGGCCCCCAGCCACACCGCGACCTCATGGCGGCGATCGAGCTCTACGGCACCGTCGTGGTCCCGCGAGTGCGCGATCTGCTCGCCGATGCCCCTGCCTGACGGACGCGGCCACCGTCGAGCCGTCCCGGTCGCCGCCGGCGACGGCCCGCTGCTGAGAGCGACCGAGCGCCCCGGCGGTGGCCGGGGCGCTCGGTCCTGCGCATCAGCTGCGGTCAGTGGTCGTCGTGGCCCCAGCCCCAGCCGCTGTGGCGGACGTAGCGGCCGGTGACCTCCCAGGTCACGTTGTCGCCGTGCTGCTGGGTCCAGAAGACACGCCACGAGCCATCGAAGGGGCGGGGGGTCTTCGCGCCGAGCAGGCCGGCGGGCGTGGGGTCGCCGTCGGACACGTGGATCCCGGTGATCTCGTTGTCGCCGTCGTTGTAGCCCGGGCTCGTGGTGGCGTCGAAGAGGGCGGAAGCGTCGCGGCCCTCGGCCAGCCATCGGGTCACCGACGGGGCCTTCTTGGCGTTGCCCCGCAGATCGACGAGGTAGCCCGAGTCGAGCGCGTCACGCTGGGCGTGGAGGGAGTCGCCGGCGTCCTCCACCACGAGCAGCTGGTCGTTGCCCGCGAAGGCGATGTTGTCGAAGCCCGTGTGCTGCACGTCGCCGATCCAGACGGGTGACAGCGTGCCGGTCGCGGCGCTCGGAGACTTCTGCGAGATCCGGAAGACCGCTCCGAAGCCGCCGGGGAGAGTCGTGTCGGCGTTGGTGTCGCCCGTCTCGGTGAAGTAGAACTCGCCGAAGTGCGTGCCGGGCCGGAAGACGCCGTTCTCCGGACGCTTGAACGGCGTCGCACCGGCCGATGCGGCCGCCGCGGTCGCGTCGAACGCGTCGGTGCCCTCATGAGCCGTGACCCACGTCGTGCGGAAGCTCGCGCCGTAGGCGTGCAGGGCGCCGATGAACGGGTCCGACGCGTCGGCCGAGAGCTGCGCGGCAGTCACCGGGGTGCCGTCGTGGCGTGAGACCTGCAGGGCCTGGAGCGCCCCGCCCTTCGTCAGGTCCGCCTTGTCGACGGGCACGAAACGGTAGACGTAGCTGTTCGGCTTCTTGCCGTCGGCGCCGGCCACCGTCGAGCCGCCGACGTCCTCCACCAGCCAGACGTTGCCGTCGGAGTCGTTCTGGATGCCCTCGAAGCCGCCCGAGCCGATGCCGGGGAGCGCGTCGGCGACGCCGGTCGTCGGGTTGCCGTCCGCGTCGAGCGCGACCGCCCAGACCCCGCCCTTCGGCGCCCTGGACTCGGCGGTGAGCAGCAGCTGCTTGCTGAACGGGTCCCAGGTGATGCCGTCGAAGGTGGGCAGCACACCGCCCGACGCATCGGCGTCCGCGACGAGCGACACGCGCTTGGCGGGGTCGGCCTGGTCGAGGTCGATCCGGGTGACGTACCCGCGCGGACCGGTCTCGTGCCCCTGGAACAGGTAGTGGTGACCGCCCAGGACGAGGTAGACGTTCTTGTCCGGCTCGGTCTTGAACGTCTCCTTCGGGTCCTGCGTGAGCGGACCGCCGTTCGCCGTGCTGTAGCCGTAGTAGCTGACGCCGTTGGCGGTGTCCGGGTTGGCGAGAGGGAGAGAGCCCCACGCGACGGACGTCTGGGACAGACCGGCGCCCAGGACGTTGTTCTGGACCCCACTGCGGGGGTTCGCGTTCCCGGCACCCGAGAAGGCGCTGAACGAGGACCCGGACGCTGCCGCCGGAGCTGCGGCAAGCGCTGCCGCGATGACCGCCACGGTAGCCGCGGCGATACCCACCTGATGTCTGGTGCTCATGTCGATGCCTCCTGAGAGCAGGGCCCGTCGCCCTGACCGCAGTAGTGGAACGCGCGGAGCACGGATGGCGGGGATACTCCCGGTGAACAACGGCCAAAAGGTTCCAGCCGGCGGTCTGCAGGCTCTGCCGCACCGGGCAGTCCGTCCGACGATCCGGTCAGCCGTCCAGGTCAGGCCGCCAGATCACGACGCCGCCAGCCGAGCCAGCCGAGACCGGCCAGCGCGGCGGCGACGCCGGCCAGCACGAGCAGTGCCGGCAGGCCGTCCGCGCCGACCGGGAGCAACGGGGAGTGCCGGAACGGCGAGACGTCCATCAGCCAGGCCGGAGCGTGCCACAGCACGCCGAACTCGCCGAGCGCGATGAAGGCCACGTACAGCCCCCAGACGCCGGCCGCGAGTCGCGGCGCCCAGCCGAAGACGACGAGCACCGCGCCCGCCAGCACCCAGGCGGCAGGCGCCTCGGCGAGCGACGCCACCATCACCCGTCCGACCTGAGCCGGATCGCCGAGCGAGATCGCGGCACCCAGCCCGATCGAGAGCCCGGTGGCGGCCAGGAGCAGCGTGGCCCCCACCACGGCGACGACGGCATGGCTGGCCGCCCAGCGAAGCCGCGTGGCCCCCATCGCCAGCAGGGTCTCGAGGTGACCGGCCGCCTCCTCGCTGCGCAGGTGACCGGTGGCGCTCAACGCGAAGCCGGCGGCGACGACCCCCATCACCGAGATCTCGGCCGCCAGGAAGGCGTCGGTCAGTGCCTGCTCACCCCCGATCTGCTTGATGAGGTCCTGGGCGACAGAGGACGAGAGGAAGTCCGCGACCGTGCTCACGAGCGAGCCGATGAGCGCCCCGAACACCACGAAGCCGACGGCCCAGGCCACGAAGAGGCGCCCCTGCAGCCTGACCGCGAGTGCGAGGGTGCCGCCGATCCTGCCGTCGGCAGCCCCGGGGCGCTCCGCTCGGAGCCCTCCACCGAGGTCGCGTGCCGCGCGCAGGGCGAAGGAGAGGGGGACGAGAGCAGCGAAGAGTGCGAGCGGAAGCAGCAGCACCCACCAGCGGTCGCCGGCGAAGGCGCGGACCTGCTGGTTCCAGCCGATCGGCGAGAGCCAGGACAGCGCTGAGGGGCCGGGCTCGGCGAGGTCACCGACGGCCCGCAGGCCGTAGGTGACGGCGACGACCGCGACAGCAGCCCCCGTCGCTGACCGGCTGGTCGCGGAGACCTGCGCCGTCACTCCTGCGACCGCACTGAACGCCATCCCCGTCGCCGCCCAGCCGAGCCCGAACGCCAGCGACCCGGCGCCGGGAAGACCGCCCGCGGCGAGTGCTGCCGCCGAGAGCAGCCCGAGGACGAGGCTGGTGCCCACGCTCACGACCAGTGCTGCGGCGAGCGGCGCGTCCCGCCCCACCCGACCGCCGCTGAGGATCTCGAGCCGGCCGGTCTCCTCCTCGGCGCGGGTGTGCCGCACCGTGAGGACGACCATGAGGACCGCGAGGATCGCCGTCATGAAGGCCGTGTACTTGAGCACGGAGAGCGCGCCGAGCGACGACGGGTCGTAGACCCGGCCGAACATGGCGACGATCGCCGCCGAGGCGTTGAGCGCCGTCGCGGCCTCGATGCGGCTCGCGACGTCAGGGAAGAGCCCGGCACCCGCCGATGCGGCGGATCCGGCCATCGCCGCGAAGGCCACGACCCACAGCGGGAGCAGCCAGCGGTCGCGCCGCAGGGCCAGCCTGACCAGCATGCCGGTGCCGACCAGGGCCTCAGGCACCGTCGGGCCGTCCGTCGCCCGGAGCACCGGTCCCGACCGGCGCGCCTCCGTCCGCCACCCCGTAGTGCCGCAGGAACAGGTCCTCCAAGGTCGGCGGCTGACTGGTGAGCGCGAGCAGCCCGGCCACTGTCAGCGCCCGCATCAATGGTTCGAGGCCGGACTGCTCCACCTGCGCGGTGACCCGGTGGTCGGTGACCACGACGTCGTGCACCCCGGTGAGCGAACCGAGCCCGGTCGGCACGGTCACGACGTCGGCGGTCACGGAGGTCCGCGTCAGGTGCCGCAGCTGGTCGAGCCCGCCGGTCTCCACGACGCGTCCGGCCCGGATGATGCTCACCCGGTCGGAGAGCGCCTCGGCCTCGCTCAGCAGGTGGCTGCTCAGCAGGACGGTGCGGCCCTCGTCGCGCAGCTCGCGGACGTGTCCGCGGAACGCCTCCTCCATCAGGGGGTCGAGGCCGCTCGTCGGCTCGTCGAGCAGGAAGAGCTCGGCGTCGGTCGCGAGGGCGGCGATCAGAGCCACCTTCTGCCGATTGCCCTTGGAGTAGGTGCGCGCCTTCTTGGTCGGGTCGAGGTCGAACATCTCGAGCAGCCGCACGCGGCGCGCAGCGTCCTGCCCGCCCTGCAGGCGACCGAGCAGGTCGATCACCTCGCCACCGGTGAGGTTCGGCCACAGCGCCACGTCACCGGGCACGTAGGCCAACCGGCGATGCAGAGCCGAGACGGACGTCCACGGGTCCTGGCCGAGCACCCGGCTCGTCCCGCCATCGGTGCGCAGCAGGCCGAGCAGGACGCGGAGCGTCGTCGTCTTGCCCGCGCCGTTCGGGCCGAGGAAGCCGTGCACCTCCCCCTGTCTGACCTCGAGGTCGAGGCCGTCGAGAGCGGCCAGCCTCCCGAAGCTCTTGTGCACCCCGGTCATCTCGATGACGTTGGTCATGCCCCCCCATCTCCGATGCTCAGCAGCCTGGCACAGCGACGGGCCGCCCGACGGGACCTCCGGGCATCGGTCCGTGCTCAGCCCCAGAGCGCTGCCCGCTCGCGGTCCTCGTTGCGCAGCGCGACCTCGATCGCGGCAAGCTGGCCGGGCGAGCACGGGAGCCCGAAGGCGAACCGCACCGCGCGGGCGACGTCGGCCCGGTAGTCGTGCCCCGCGGCTCCGAACTCGCCGAACACGGTGTTGTTCGCGTTCTTCACGTCGACGGCTGACTGCAGGAACGTCACCGGTGTCGACCAGCGTGCCTGCCCCGGCACGGCGGGCCGGCGCCGCTCGGCCAGCCACGCCGGCTCGCGGATGAGCAGCTCGGGGCTGAACAGGGCGACCGCGTCGTCGTCGTGCGCGAGCAGGACGTATCGCGCGGCGTGGGCATCCTGCGGGTCGAGGCGGTCGATCTCCGCGGCGCTGGCGAGCCTGAGCAGACCGTCCGGCGAGGTACGGCCCTGCTCCAGGCTGTCGGCCGCGCGCGACCAGGCGCTCGCATAGGGGGTGCCGAGCCAGAGGGCGCGGTCGACCATCGTCCGGCGGAGCCCGTCGGTCCCGGTGTGCAGGAAGGCGTCCTGGCTCGTGTGCGCCCCGAGGCTCTCACCGAAGAGGACGACGCGGGGGCGTCGCCCCGGCTCGCGCCGCAGCACCTCGGCCGCGACGGCCTGCCAGATCGCGCGGTTCTGCTCGCGGCCGTCGTCGACCCGGTCGAGCGACATCGGGGACGGCCGCCGGGAGTACTGCAGCGTCAGGCTCGCGCAGTCCCCGCGGGTCAGGTACTCCCAGGCCGCGCTCACGGCATGGTTCACGTAACCGGAACCGGTCGGCGAGCACAGCACCAGGAGCGAGCGGTCCAGCGCCCGCGTGCGGGCGATCTCCTGCATCGCGAGGTCGACCCGCGCGGCGAGAGTCGGGGCACTGGTGAGGCCGACGTACAGGCGGATCGGATCGGTCGCCGGCTCGCCCATCACGGCGGAGATCGTCTCCACGGGTCGCACCCGTGCCAGGTGCCGGCGGGGCTCGCGCGTCAGCAGCTGCCAGTCCACCGCGCTGGCGACGGAGCCGCTGAGCCCCGGCTGTGTCGGCGGGTCGTTCAGAGCGACATCGGGCACCCCCTGCCGAGCCTCCGTGCGACGGTAGACGAGGGCACCGAACGCGTAGAGGCCTCCGGCGAGCGCGAGCGCCTCGCTGCCGTGGCCGAGGACCGAGACGCGGTGGCGCAGCGGACCGTCGGGCGGCAGACCGGTGAGCCGCCGGTAACCGGCGGCCGCGAACCGGGAGAGCCCGCGCTCGACCCAGATCGGTGCGAGGGCCCCGAGGACGACGAGCACGCCACCGTCGAGAGCCGGGCCCACCGGTGCCCGACGCTCCGGGAAGAGGTCGAGCCCGGCCGCACCCGCCCGCCGTTCGCGGAGCTCGTGCACCGCGCCCCCGATCAGCGCCCCGACCGCCGCCGCTGCAGGCACGGTACGCAGCGCCCGTCCTGACAGGCGGTCGGGTCCGAGGCGACCGGGCAGGGCGTCGACGAGCCCAGGCACCGCTCCCGACAGGCACGCGCCCGTCACCATCCGGGCCCCGGTGCGCACCAGAGCACGCCGGACCGACTCGTCCACCCGCCGCGGGAGCGCAGCCTGCACGACGGCGGAAGCGGCGGCACCGCACAGGTCGACCACCAGGGTCGCGCGGGCGGTGCGGGCGATGCCATCAGGTCGACCCACCAGACGCAGCGCGCTGTCCGACGCCCCGAGGACGACGTCGTGCAGCGCCGCGGTCAGCGCGTAGCTCGCTGCCGACGAGAGACCGGTGATGACACCCTGGTCGAGCCACGAGCGGGGCCGGAGCAGCGGGACGAGGCTCAGCGGGACCGTCGTGGCGGCAGCGACGATCCCGGCGCGCTGACTGGGGGTCAGCCGCCGGTAGAGCGCGGGCGACGGCACCTGGACGAGCGGGGCGAGGACTCGGGGTGATCGCACCGTTCCATCATGCTCGCCGTCGGGCCTGGCCACAGCACACCTCCCCGACGTATCATCGGCATATGACGATGCCAATGGTCTTGGCCGATGCCGAGGTGGACGAGACCGCCTCCCTGACGGCTGCGGCTTGCCTGTTCCACGGCTTCAGCGAGCCCTCGAGGCTGGCGATCCTGCGCCATCTCGCGCTCGGCGAGCACCGCGTGGTGGATCTGACCGCGCACCTCGGGCTGGCGCAGTCGACCGTCTCCCAGCACCTGGCCTGCCTGCGCGAGTGCGGCCTGGTCACCTCCGAGCCACGCGGCAGGGCATCGATCTACTCGCTCGCGCACCCCGAGGCCCTGCTCGAGCTTCTCGCGGCCGCCGAGCGGCTCCTGGGCCTGACCGGGGACGCCGTCACGCTGTGCCCGGTCTACGGAGTCCGCGCCAGGGCACGCGGCGACCTCACCACGCGCGGGCACGTCCGGTGATCGTCACAGCACCGGACGCCGCCGAGGTCGAGACCCTGACGAGACGAGGGTTGCACCTCGCACGCTTCACGGTCGCCTACAACGTGGTCGAGGGTGCCGTCGCGATCACCGCCGGCGTGCTCGCCGGGCTGGTCTCGGTCGTCGGCTTCGGGCTCGACGCCGGCATCGAGTCGATCTCTGCCGTGCTCGTCGGGCTGCGCCTGGCGGCCCGCCTGCGCGACGGCGAACCGGACGAGGCGAAGGAGCGCGTGGTGCTCCGCCTCGTCGCGGTGACCTTCTTCGTCCTGGCGGCCTACGTCACGATCGCGGGGATCCGCGACCTGGTGTCCGGCGAGAGGCCGAGCAGCTCGCCGCTCGGCGTCGCGATCCTCGTCGCCTCCGTCGTGATCATGCCTGTTCTCGCCGCTGCGAAGCGCCGCGTCGGGAACCGGCTGGGCGACCGCCTCATCCTCGCCGACGCGGCCGAGACGCGGATCTGCGTGCTGCTGAGCCTCTCGACGCTCGCCGGTCTCGGGCTCTACACGCTGACCGGTGCCGCCTGGCTGGATCCGGCAGCCGCCTTCGTCATCGCAGCCTTCGCGATCCGTGAGGGCCGTGAGGCCTGGGAGGGCGAGCTCGTCGAGGACGACGACTGACCGCCCGAGGGCTCAGCCCTTCACCTTGAGGCGCGCCGCCTCACGACGACGGGCTCGCCGCGCGAGGATCCGCAGCTGCGTCAGGCGGACGACACCGACGATCGTCACGATCGCACCACCGGCGACGGCCGCGATGAGCAGCGCCGTCCCGAGCGGTAGCGAGCCCTCGAGCCCGAGGTAGGTGACCTGCACCGTCTGCTGGTTCTCAAGGATCAGGATGATCAGCAGCACGAGGATCACGAGCGAGACTGCCGTGGCGAGCCATGCGGCCGCCGCACGCGTGGTCGACAGCGACCTCGCGTCGTCGAGCACCGACCGGGCCTCCTTGCCCGTCGCGGGCGCGTCCGCGGCGCCGGCCGGCGTCCCCGGCACGACGGGCGGGCCGACCGGCACCGTGGGCCCCTCGGCCGGCGCGGGCGTCACCGGCACCGAGGTCACCGGCTCGGGTGGTACGCGAGGCGACGTCGGAGGGCTCGGCGTGAGGCTGCTCGCCTCCGGATCGGGGTCAGTCGACGCCATGGCTCGGCCCTTCGCTCGCGATCGGTCGCTCTGAACCCACGCTACTGCGGCACGGAGCACCCCGCCGTGGTGGCCTAGGTTCCGGCGAAGAGCGGGGCCCCGGCGAACCAGCGCGGCCCCTGTTCCGGGACGGCGGCGAACGGCACGAAGTCACCCATGTGGTCCGCAGCCACCGGCCGTCCGAAGAACCACCCTTGCCCGAGCTGGCAGCCCAGCCCCCGCAGGGCGTCGCGCTGACCTATCCTCTCCACGCCCTCTGCGACGACGACGAGGCCGAGGTCGTCGGCCATCGACACCGTGGACCTGATCACGGCCCTCGCGCGGGCCTCCTCGACCACCGTGGCAGTGAGCTCGCGATCGAGCTTGATCACGCTGAGCGGAAGGCTCAGCAGGCGCAGCAGGGACGAGTGACCGGCCCCGTAGTCGTCCAGCGCGACCTGGGCTCCCGCCTCCCGCAGCTCGGTCAGCTGCCGCACCGCACCAGCGGCGTCGACGAAGGCGACCGCCTCGGTGATCTCGATGACCAACGACTCCGGCCGCAGCCCGTGCATCGCGAGCTCGTCGAGCACCGTGGAGGTGAACTCCCGCTGGATCAGCTCGGAGGGGGAGACGTTGACCGCCATGCGCAGGTCCGCCAGGTCCGGCCTGCCCCGCTGGAGCACGGTGAGGTAGCCGAGCGCCTCGGCAAGGACGTGGCGTCCGACCGGGAGCATCAGACCGGTTGCTTCGATCGACGGCAGGAACCGGCCGGGCTCGACGAGGCCGAGCAAGGGGTGCTCCCACCTGAGCAGTGCCTCGAAGCCGGTCGGTCGTCCGGTGCGTAGGTCGACGATGGGCTGGAAGTAGGGCACCAGCTCACCCTCGTCGAGCGCCTCACGCAGGCGAACCGGGCCGAAGCCGCCGTCCGGCGCGGCCCTGCCGCTCCAGGCGTCCAGCCGGGACAGCTCGAGCTGAGCGACGACCTGGCGGGCGATGGTGCGCAGCGAGGCGAGCGCCTCGGGTGCGAAGACGTGCGGCACGGAGTCGGAGATCGCCAGGACACCGATCGCCAGTCCGTCCCTCCCGATGAGCGGCATCCCGGCGTAGGAGCGTGCGCGGGCCGCTCCGACCACCGCCGGGTGCTGGCAGCCCATCACGGCGCCGACGTCGGGGAGCACGAGCTCCTCCCCCGACTCGACCACTGCCGTCGACAGCGCGTCGCCCCGCGGAAGCTCGGCGAAGTCGAGCCCGATGGCGGAGGTGACGACGAGACGGTCCCCGGCGAGGAAGCCGACGAACCCCGCAGGGGCCCCGGTGACCTGGAGTGCGAGCGCGACGAGGTCCACCAGGTCGGGACCGGTCCCGCCGATCACGCCGTAGGTGCTGAGCGACTCGAGACGATCGAGCTCGCGGCCTCGAGCCACCACGACCCCCTCGATGTCCGACGCCCGGCCCGTGCCGGTGCCAAGGTTCCCATCGGCCGAGAGCAGGCCGAGATGACAGGATGCGGCCTGCGAGGTTCAGCGTCATGCCCTGGCACCGGAGCTGTTCGTGCGCCCTGAGCCGCCGGCTGCGATCATCAGCGGATCCGACGGGCGTGCCCGCAGCGCATTCTGGGCCGGCCCTTCGGGCAGTGACCGCTGACGCCGCCGTGGCCGGCCGAGGACGAGACCGAGACGAAGGAACGACATGACCGGACCCGGATGGATGCGAGAGCTCAGACGGACCGGGATCTCGGTCTCGGCGATCACGGCGGGCGGCAGCCCGCTGGGGAGCATGCCGATGCTGTACGGCCGGGAGGTGAGCGCCGACGAGGGCATCCGCACGGTGCGCGCGGTGCTCGACAGCGACATCCGCACGATCGACACCTCCAACGGCTACAGCGACGGCGAGAGCGAGCGCCGGATCGGCGCGGGCATCGCGCAGGCGGGCGGCCTTCCGGCAGACGTCGTGGTGATCACCAAGGTCGACCCCAAG
>JBBSAL010000005.1:0-105051 GCA_038252305.1 Actinomycetales bacterium
CGTTGGTCCGCATCCACCGGCTGGGAGAGGGCGTCGGGTTCACCGGCATCCAGCCCACCGGTACCGAGATCGAACCCGTTGTCATCGCCGCCGACGAGGCCATCGCACTCGGCTCGGACGCGGCCCTTCTGCCGATGGTGGCGCAGGATCGGCGCGCCGAGCTCGACCGGCGCTTCCGGGCCGCGTCGGCCCTCACGGACTTCGACGTGGACGACGTCGTCGCAGGCCGCCGCTACCTCGCCGCCTACGTCAGCTTCTTCAAGTACGCCGAGGGTGAGGACCACGAGCACCACGGGCACCAAGACCTCGCCCACAGCGCTCACGAGCACTAGGAGGTCCAGATGATCCGGCTGGTCAGGGTGGCCGGCGACTCCATGGCCCCCACCTACCGCTCCTCCGACCTGCTGCTCACCCGGCCGGCCGGACGGCCCGTGGTGGCGGCGTCGCGCGACGACGTCGTGGTCTTCCGCCGAGGCGCACTACGGATGGTCAAGCGCGTCGTGGGTCTACCGGGAGACGTCGTCGAGCTGGAGGCCGGACGCCTCTTCGTCAACGGTGCGTCCGTGGACGAGCGCCGCCGCGTGCGCGGCGCGCACACCCAGACCTGGCGGGTGCCTGCGGCGAGCTACTTCCTGGTCGGCGACAACCGGGCCCTCTCGGACGACTCCCGGGTCTGGGACGAGCCGTTCGTCGCGGCCGAGAGCGTCGACGCGACGGTCACCGGTCGCCTGGCACACCCGGGCCGGTCCCGTGACCTCACACGTCGTCGGCGATCTGCTGCAACCGGTCGGTCTGCGTGATCGACACCGACCGTCCCGGCCCGATCGAGAGCACACCCCGCCCGGCCAGGCTCCGCAGCGCGCGGCTCAGGCTCTCGGGGGAGGTGTCGAGCAGGGAGGCCACGTCCTTCTTGGCGAGCGGCAAGGTGACGGTGGCCACTTGGCCCTGCCAGGTGCTGGGCAGGCCGAGCAGGTACTCCGCGAGGCGGCTCTCCACTCCACGCGAGGTCAGGGCGTTGAGCCGATGCTCGGTCTCGGAGAGCCTCTCGGTGACCGTCGCCAGCATCCGTAGCCCGATGCCGGGATGCTCCCGGACCAGGGCAGCCAGGTCGTCGTGGCGGAACACGCAGAGCCCGCAGTCGTCCAACGCGGTGGCGCGGTCATCGGGCCGCCGGCCGCTGAACACCGAGGTCTCACCGGTGAAATCACCCGGCCCCAGGACCCGGATGAGCTGCTCGGACCCGTCGGCCGAGAGCCGGGAGATCCTCAGACGTCCGGTGTGCACCACGATGAGCCGAGCGGTTTCGTCGGCAGCGTAGGCGACCTCGCCCCCGCGCAGACGGGTCGGACGCGCCAGCCCCGCAACCCGTTGCTGGTCGTGTGCCGAGAGCCCGGCGAAGACGGGGACCCGCGAGACGCATGTGTCGGCCATCATCCGAGCCTAAGGACCGGGCGGCTCCCGCCTCAGCAGAACGCAATTGACGTGACCGACGAGGCGGCACACGGTAGGCGTCACGATCGCCGCCCGACCATCGAGCAGAAGGGCAGCACCATGAGCACCGAGCCCACGCAGCAGAACGCGGAACGGGCAGCGACCGACCCCATCGACGCCGACGATCCGCGCGAGGACATCGAGGTGGGGGTCTTGATGGCGAACGGGCGGCTCGCCGGCCGCCACTTCGCTACGCGCGACGAAGCGAGCGCCTGGGCCAGGCCCGAGGAGGGCGAGCAGGTGGTCGAGTTCAACGTGCTGTGCGAGTGCTCCTTCACGTCCTGATGCCCTCGACGTCAGGCGCCGACGCGGAGGTGGCGCGGCGGAGACTGCCCGGCAACGCCGCTGCCGTCGGTGCTGGGCCGGACTGAACTCGGTAGGGTTTCCGGAGGCCTTCGTCGGCCGCCCGGCGGCCTGACGGACCCAGGAAGGACGGCCACGACGATCATGCGATCGCACCCTGAGGATGTTCCAGGAGCGCGGGCGACAGTTCGGGGAACACGGAACCAGGCCCTCTGGCTCGCCACCGTGGGTTTCTTCGGTGGATTCGCCGGGGTGTCTGTCTTCGGGCCGCTCGTCCCGAAGTTCACGGACCTGCTCGACCTGAGCCCCTTCGCCGCCGCCATGCTGGCAGCGATCCCCGCACTGACGGGCTCACTCCTGCGGATTCCGTTCGGCGCCGCCGTCGAACGAGCTGGAGGGCGCAAGCCGTTCCTCGTGCTCCTGCTGATCACCAACGTGGGTGTCCTGGGGCTGCTCGCCCTCCTCGCCACCTCCTACCCCGACTCGATGCAGGGCCGCTATCCGCTCCTGCTCTTGCTCGGCGCGCTGATCGGGTGCGGGATCGCCACGTTCTCGGTCGGCATCGGGCAGGTCTCCTACTGGTTCCCCCGCCGGCACCAGGGAGGTGCGCTCGGCGTCTACGCCGGCCTCGGAAACACCAGCCCAGGGCTCTCCAGCCTGCTGCTCCCGCTTGCAGTCGGAGCCATGGGGATGCTCGGCGCATACACCGTCTGGTTCGTGGTGCTGTTCTCCGTCACTCTCGTGTACGGACTCTTCATCAAGGACGCACCCTGGTTCCAGCTCAAGCGTCACGGCTTGAGCGTCCCGGCCGACGAGCTGGCCGCGCTGGGCGGCGGTGAGTTCGCGCCGACCTCCGGCGCGTGGGCGGGTCTGAGGCTCGCGGCGCGGATCCCCGCCACGTGGATGCTCGTCTTCTTCTACTTCCTCTCGTTCGGCGGGTTCCTGGCGTTCACGTCCTGGCTCCCGACGTTCTGGTCGTCGATGTACGGCAGCAGCCTGGCCCTGGCCGGCGGCCTGACGGCCACGTTCTCCCTCCTGTCGGCAGTGATCCGAGTGCCCGGTGGTCTGCTCTCCGACCGGGTCTCCATCCGGTACGCGCTCCCTGGCAACTTCCTTCTGATGCTCGCCGGGACCGTCGTGCTCTCGTTCTCCGGCACCTTCTCCGTGTCCCTGATCGCGACCCTGGCGGTGGCGGCCGGGATGGGCCTGCAGAACGCCATCGTCTTCAAGCTCCTGCCGCGCTACCTGCCGGACGCGGTCGGTGGCGCCTCCGGGTGGATCGGTGGTCTCGGCGCCCTCGGCGGGTTCGTGATTCCGCCCGTGATGGGTGTGGTCGCCGGGGTCGTCGGAGGGGCGGACGGGTACGCGCGAGGCTTCCTCCCGTTCGCCGCGCTCGTGCTGATCGCACTGCCGGTCGTGGTGGCTCTCGGTCGCTGGAGCCAGCGGCACGGGTACGGGTTGATGTGAGGGCGCGCGGACCGCGGCCTGTTCAGGTCCGTTGCGCTTTGTCACGGCTCTCGTCGATTCAGTTCCCGCGGCGGGCGTTGCATGCTGGTGCGCGGGCCGTTGCGCGCCCGTCGAGGACGAGCGGCAGTTCCGGTCCGACAAGCGGTTCCGCAGGAGAGGGGTGAGCTCGTGACGGAAACCCTCCAGACGCCGCGCGTGGCGTGGACGTGGTGGCGCGAAGCGTCCGGTTCGGTCGCCGATCTCGGGGTGCTGGTGCCCCTCGCTGTGGTCCTGGTCGTCGGCAACGGGCTGTCGGCGACGGCTGTGCTGCTCCCGGCCGGGCTGGCGTACCTGCTGGTCGCCCGGGTGTACCAGGTCCCGGTCGCGGTCCAGCCGCTCAAGGCCTTCGCAGCGGTGGCGATCGCGGCAGGTGCTGGGGTCGACGTGATCGCGTCGGGTGCGTTGATCATGGGAGTGCTCTTCTTCGTCCTCGGCTCCACGGGTCTGCTCGACCGGGTGGCGCGCGTCTTCCCGGTCGCCGTCACCCGTGGCGTGCAGCTCGCAGTCGGCCTGACGTTCGTCAAGATCGCGTGGGGGCTTCTCACGCACCCGCCGGCGGAGTTCGACCTCGCACCGACCTCCTTCGTCGCGATCGCCGTGGCAGTGGTCCTCACCGCGGCGCTCCTGCGCTGGCCGCGGCGGCTCGTGCTCGGCGTGGTCGCTCTCGCGCTCGTGGTCGCCGTCGTCAGCACCGGGGGCTCGACCGGCCTCGAGTGGGGTCCGTCCGCTCTTGCCCTTCCGCACTTCTCGCTCGCCTCGTTCGCCACCGCGGCGACGCTCCTGGTCCTCCCGCAGGTGCCGCTCACGTTCACCAACTCTTGCCTGGCTCCGGCCGATGCTGCGCGGGTGTACTTCGGCGAGCGTGGCGCGATCGTGACGCCGGGTCGTCTGGCGCGAACCCTCGGGGTGGCGGACATTCTCGTGGCGGCGGTCGGCGGGATGCCGGTGTGCCATGGGGCGGGGGGGATGTCGGCGCACTACTCCTTCGGTGGCCGGACCTGGCGGACCCCGGCCCTGATCGGCGGGGCCCTGGTGCTCGCAGCGCTGCTCGGCGGCGCGGGCCTGGCGCGCATCCTCACCGGGTTCCCGCTGCCCGTTCTTGCCGCCCTGCTCCTGGTGGCGGCGGTCGCCCACGTGCGGTTGCTGTCCGACCTGCGGGGCGCCGCGGCGTGGGGAGTCGCGGTCGGTGTCGGCGTGGTGGGGTTCTTCACCTCGCTCGGCTGGGCAGTCGTCGCTGGCATCCTCGTCCACGCCGCGCTGGACCGCTGGCGCAGGAGGCGCGCGTGACGCCGGCGCCGAGCGCCCCGTTCCAGGACGGCGTCGCCCGATCGGGAGCGGTGGCGCCGCTGGTCGAGCCGGGTCCGCCGCTGAGCGGCTCGGACGTGGCCCGGTTCGCCCGGCACCTGCTGCTGCCGGGGCTCGGCGCCGCCGGTCAGCAACGGCTGCGCAACGCGCGGGTGTGCGTCGTCGGTGCGGGTGGGCTGGGTGCGCCGGTCCTGCAGTACCTGGCTGCGGCCGGGGTGGGGACGATCGGGATCGTCGACTCGGACGTCGTCGAGCTGTCCAACCTGCAGCGTCAGGTGGTCCACGGGACCGGCGACCTCGGGCGGTCGAAGGTCGCCAGCGCCGCCGAGGCGGTCGCCGCCATCGACCCGGGGATCGTCGTCGTCCCCCATGCGCTGAGGCTCGATCCGGGCACGGTCGACCTGCTGGCCGACTACGACCTGGTCATCGACGGGACCGACAACTTCGCCGCGCGTTACCTGGTCAACGATGCCTGCGTCCGCTGGGGTCTGCCGGAGGTCTGGGGGTCGGTGCTGCGCTTCGACGCGCAGGTCAGCGTCTTCTGGGGCCGCCCACCGGTGGGCTCCGAGGTGGCTCCGGTCGAGCTGCGGGACCTGTTCCCCGAGCCGCCCGAGCCCGGATCGGTTCCCTCCTGCGCGGAGGCGGGTGTGCTTGGTGCGCTGTGCGGGCAGGTGGGGTCGCTGATGGCGACCGAGGCGATCAAGCTGATCACCGGGATCGGCCGTCCCTTGCTGGGCAGGGTGCTCGTGCTCGACGCCCTCGAGCAGCGGTGGACGCAGATCCCGTTGATCGGAGCGGCGCGGGCCGCCCCGACGGACCTCACCGGTGCGTTCGGTTCCGGCTCTGGGGTCGCGCGCCCATGGCCGACCGTTGCCGCGACCGCCCACGCCGTTCCGACCATCTCGGCGGCCGCACTGGCCGCCCTGCTTGACGCGGGGGTCGCCGGGAACGCGAGTCCGGTCACCGTCCTGGACGTCCGTGAGGTCGCGGAGCGGGCGGCCGGTTCGATCCCCGGATCCATCTCGATCCCGCTCGGGGACCTGCTCGCCGGCCGTGGGCCCGCCGACCTGCCCGACGGCCCGCTCGTGCTGGTGTGTCACGCCGGAGTTCGCTCCGAGGTCGCGGGCAGGTTCCTGCTAGTTGCGGGCTACTGCGACGTCGCTCACCTCGAGGGTGGGATGCTCGCGTGGCGCGGCGAGCAGACAACGACCGACGACATGTCGTCATGACGGGGGAGCAGCCGATGCGCACAGTTGCCGAGCACCTGGCGCAGGCGCTGGCGCTCGTCTCGCCGTTGCCGTCCGCGCAGCTGCCGCTCGCCGAGGCACTGGGCTGCACGCTCACGCAGGACGTCGTCTCCGGGACGGACCTGCCCCGCTGGGACAACTCGGCGATGGACGGCTACGCGATCAGGGCCTCGGACACCATGGGTGCCTCATCGGAGCCCGTGCGACTGGAGGTGATCGCCGACCTTCCCGCCGGGAGCGCGGGAGCCCCGGTCGTCGGCCCCGGTACCGCGGCCCGCATCATGACCGGCGCGCCCCTGCCGCCGGGGACCGACGCGGTCGTCCCAGTAGAGGCGACCGACGGGGGGACCAGCACCGTCCTGGTCTCGGCCGCCGCCGTGGCCGGTGCCCACATCCGGCGCGCGGGCGAGGACCTCCACGCCGGCGACCTCGTCGTCGCTGCGCACACCCGGCTCGGAGCCCGGCAGCTCGCCGCGATCGCCTCGGTCGGCGCGGCGACGGTGATGGTCCGCAGGCGGCCGGTCGTCGCCGTGATCTCGACCGGATCCGAGCTCGTGCCAGCGGGGACCCCGCTCGATCGCGGGCAGATCCCCGACTCCAACTCCCTGCTCCTCGCCTCACTGCTCAGCAGCGCCGGCTGCCTCGTACGACGGATCGGCGGCGTCGCGGACGACCCGGCCGAGCTCTCGCGCGTACTCGACGAGCTGGACGGGGCGGTCGACCTCGTCGTGACCTCCGGCGGTGTGAGCATGGGTGCCTACGAGGTCGTCCGCGACGTGCTCGCCGGGCTGCCGTCGATGGCGTTCGTCCAGGTCGCCATGCAGCCCGGCAAGCCGCAGGGCCTCGGGACGCTGGCAGGCGGGACCCCGATCCTGTGCCTTCCCGGCAATCCCGTGAGCGCGTTCGTCTCGTTCGAGGTCTTCGTCCGCCCGGTCCTGGACCGCCTTGACGGGCGACCGGGCCCGGCGTCCGCTCCGTTCCGGGCGACGGCGGACGACGAGTGGCGCACGCCGCTGGGTCGGACCCAGTACATGCCCGTGGTGCTGACCGGGCGGGAGCCCGACGTGCACGTCCGCCGCGCCGTCCCCGGGGGTTCCGGGTCGCATCTCGTGGCCCGGGCTGGCACGCGCCGACGGGCTCGCCATCGTCCCTGCCGACGTCGATCGCGTCCGGGCCGGCGACCAGCTCGACATCCTGAGGACCCCGTGATTCCCGACCAGCCCTTCGCCCACCTCGACGCGGCGGGCCAGGCCCGGATGGTCGACGTCACCGAGAAGTCGCCGACCGCGCGGGAGGCGACCGCCGAAGGATTCATCCGGTGCACCACAACGGTCGTCGCGGCGCTGCGCTCCGGAGAGGTCCCGAAGGGTGACGTGCTTGCCGTGGCCCGGGTTGCCGGTATCGCCGCGGCCAAGCGCACCCCGGACCTGCTCCCACTGGCTCACGTGATCGGCGTGCACGGTGTGGTCGTCGATCTGGAGGTCGTCGACGCGGGTGTCGCCGTCCGCGCGACGGTGCGGACCGCGGACCGTACCGGTGTCGAGATGGAGGCGATGGTGGCCGTGAGCGTCGCTGCCCTCGCCATCGTCGACATGGTCAAGGGCCTGGACCGGACGGTCGAGATCGAGCGTGTCCGCCTGCTCGCCAAGTCCGGCGGGCGTTCGGGCGCATGGAGCCGTACCCAGGAGGGCGAGAACCGATGAACGGAATCACCGGCATGGCGTACGACGCGATCATCCTGGCGGGAGGCGAGGGGACCCGACTCGGAGGCGTGGACAAGGCGGCCGTCGTCGTCGGTGGGCGGTCGATGCTCGCGCATGTGCTCGATGCGGTGGCCGGTGCGCGGCGGACCGTCGTCGTGGGCCCGCCGAAGCTCGAGACGTTCGGCGTCGACCGGGTCCAGGAGGACCCGCCACTCGGTGGTCCCGCCGCAGGGCTCGCCGCTGGGCTCGCCCACCTCGGCCACGACGGTGAGACAGCCGTGGTGGTCCTCGCCTGCGACCTCCCGCTCGCGGCCTTGGTTGTTCCCGACCTCCTTGTCGCCCTTGTCGGCGACGACACTGCCGACGGCGCCGTCCTGGTGGACTCCGACGGCCGCCGCCAGTCGCTGCTCGCGGGATATCGGCGCCCGTCACTTCGCGCCGCTGTCGCGCGGCTCGAGGTCTCCGGTGGCGTGAACGGCGCGTCGATGAGGAAGCTTCTCGACCAGATGACTCTCCTGGAGGTTCCTGACCCGTCGGGCGCCGCGCGCGACGGGGACACATGGGAGGCTGTCGCCGAGCTGGACGAGATCATCACCAGGAGGACCTGTGAGCCCTGACCGCGCAGCCGACGAGCCCCGCACGTCGGGCGCCAGCCATGAGCACGCCGGGCACGACCTCGATGCGTGGGTCGCGCTGCTGGCCAGCGAGTTCGGCGTGGACCACTCGGCCGTCGACATCCAGACGGTCCTGGACCTGGCCAGGGAGACGGCACACGGCGTCGCGCGCCCAGCGGTCCCGCTCACCGGCTTCTTCGTCGGCTACGCCGTCGCCGCAGGGACCAGGGATCGCGCCGAGCTCGATCGTGTGACGGCTCGCGTGACGGCCCTTGCTCATGGCTGGGCAGCCGGGGGAGACGGCGAGTGATCACCGTTCGCCACTTCGCTGCCGCCGCCGAGGCGGCAGGGACCGATCGCGAGCAGCTGGAAGCCACGACGGTGGGTGAGCTGCGCGCCATGCTTCGGGCAGCCCACGGCGCGGCGATGGAACGTGTGCTCGGCCAGGCCTCGCTGCTGGCAGGCGGTCTCCGGGTCGCCGACGACGCGATCGCGCTGAGCGACGGGACGACCGTCGACATCCTTCCGCCGTTCGCCGGCGGCTGAGGAGACCGCTCCGCCGGGCCGCTCGCTGCGGCGCCTGCGACGTGCCGGATCAGCCGCCGATGGCGCTCATCGGGCGGTTCGGCTGCAGGAAGCTCGGGTCGTCGATGTCGTGGCCGGCTCGTTTGCTGGCGACACAGGCGCGCAGCGCCGCCGCGATCGCCTCGTCGTCCCCGCCGGAGCGCACCACGGTCCGCACGTCGGTCTCGGTCGCTGAGAAGAGGCACGCGCGCAGCTGACCGTCGGCGGTCAGCCGCAGCCGGTCGCAGGACCCGCAGAACGGTGAGGTCACCGAGGCGATGACGCCGACCGTCCCGGGTCCTTCGTCCACCCGCCACTTCTGGGCGGGGGCGGTGCCGCGGCCCGGCATCTCGGTAAGGGTGAACTCGGCAGCGAGCTGCTCGAGGATCTCGGCCTGGGTGACCATCTGCGTGCGGTCCCAGGTGTGACCCGGGTCCAACGGCATCTGCTCGATGAACCGCATCTCGTAGCCGTGGTCGATGGCGAAGCGCACCAGGTCCACGACCTCGGTGTCGTTGACGCCGCGCATCGCGACGGCGTTGAGCTTGATCGGCGCGAAGCCGACGGCCTGGGCAGCAGCGAGTCCAGCGATCACCTGCGGAAGCCGGTCGCGCCGGGTCAGCTGCTGGTACCTCGCCCGATCCAGCGTGTCGAGGCTCACGTTCACCCTGCTCAGACCCGCGTCCTTGAGCGGGCCGGCCAGGGCCGGCAGTCGCAGGGCGTTGGTGGTCAGCGAGATCTCCGGGTGGTCGCCGGCGGGGCCCAGCTCGACCAGCGCCGCGACCACGTCCACGACATCGGGACGGAGCAGCGGCTCCCCGCCCGTGAGCCGGATCCCTCGGATGCCGAGGTCGACAGCAACGCTCGCGACCCGCACCAGCTCGGCGGTGCTGAGCATCGACTCGCCGGGGAGCCACGGGACGCCGTCGGCAGGCATGCAGTAGGTGCAGCGAAGCGAGCAACGGTCGGTCAGCGAGATCCGCAGATCACGGTGGACGCGTCCGAACCGGTCGACCAGGCCAGGGGCCGGCGCACCGGCGCTCATACGAGGCCGACCCAGTGATGGGTGCCGTCGACGAGGATCTCGCGCTTCCACACGGGTAGCTCCTTCTTGATCGTCTCGACGAGGTGCGCGCAGACGTCGAACGCGAGGCTCCGGTGCGCCGTCGAGACGGCGACGACGACGGCGATCTCCCCGACCACCAGCAGCCCGACGCGATGTGTGGCCGCGACACCGAGGACACCGGGATGCGCTGCGGTGGCCGCGACGAGCCGCTCGAGGACCGCTGTGGCGTCCGGGTGGGCCGTGTACTCCAGGGCCGCGACCGGCCCGGGCACGGACGCGTCATGGTCACGGACCTGACCGACGAAGAGCGAGACCGCCCCGGCGACCGGCACCGACACCCCCGCGAGGTGGGCGTCCAACGAGATCGCCTGGTCGGTGATCGCGGCGAGGCTCATGCGTGGTCACCGTCGGTGATCTGGTCGAGCAGGTGCCGCAGGGGCGGGACAACGACGTCGAATCCCCGTGCGACGGCCGCGGGGCCGCCCGGCAGGTTCACCATGTCCGCGGCGATGACGCCGTCGAAGCACATGGCTGCCATGGGGTGGGGATGCACTCCGTCACGGTACCTGCGCCCGGTCCTGGTTTGAACGGGGAATTCCCGCGAATAATGGGCCTGTGACTGCCCGATCCGTCAGCGCGTACCGCACCCTCGCATCGTCGAGCCGGATCGCGCTCCTGCACGCACTGCAGCAGGCCGGTCGACCCTTGACCCTTGTCGAGGCGGCCCAGGCGGCTGGTCTGCACCAGAGCACCGCACGTGAGCACCTCGATCGTCTGGTCGCTGGGCGGTTCGTGTCGAAGAGGCCAGAGGTCCGGACCACTCGCGGTCGACCCCACATGCTCTACGAGGCCGCCCAGCGTGAAGCGCTTGCCGATGCCGACAACTGGTTCCGCGCGAGCCTGATGACGATTCTCCTCGACGGGTACGGGAAGAGGTTCCCCTCGCGCCAGGAAGCAGCGGCGCGCGCTGGGCAAGAGCTGGCGTCGACCTGGCTGGCGAGCCGTGAGGATGGCGGGACCGACTGCAAGGAGGACCCGACATTGCGTCAGCTCGCGGAGCTCGAGGCGCACCTCGACGACCTGCGGTTCGCCCCGGAGGTCGAACCGGACGGCACGGCCATCCACCTGCACCACTGCCCATTCCTCGACCTGGCACGGGCGAACACCGACGTGGTGTGCAGCGTCCACCTCGGCATTGCGCGTGGCGTCCTCGCCAGGAGCGGCGGTCCGCTGAGGGCCGACAGGCTCGATCCGTTCATCGGGCCGGAGCACTGCATCCTGCACCTGGCCGTGCGGCCCGACGACCCGCCCTTGTAGTTCATCTCGCCGCACGACAGTATTTGTTACGGCAGTTCACGCATTTTGTGCGCCCCAGCTGCGCCAGGCTTACGGGTTGTCGACGACGACACACCGGCACGGCACTTGGAGGACGGATGGCGGTCTTGCGCGGACCAGCCGTGGATCTCGCGACATGGGATCCGGAGGACGACGAGCACTGGGACAAGCGCTTCGCCTGGCAGACCCTGTGGATCACCACGTACACGCTCATGCTGGCGTTCGCGGTCTGGTACCTGGTCAGCGCCATCGCCCCACGGCTCAACAGCATCGGCTACGACCTGACCAAGCCGCAGCTGTACTGGCTGGTGGCGGTCCCGGGACTCGCCGGCGGCGTCATGCGGCTCATCTACATGTTCCTGCCGCCCGTCCTCGGGACACGCACACTCGTGGGTGGGTCGGCGAGCCTCATGCTGCTCCCGATGGTGGGATGGACGCTCGCGGTGCGCGACCCCGGGACGTCCTACGCGATGCTGCTGCTGCTCGCCGCGGCCGCCGGTGTCGGTGGCGGGGCCTTCTCCGGGTTCATGCCGTCCACCAGCTACTTCTTCCCGCGGCGGCTGGCCGGGACGGCCCTCGGGCTCCAGGCGGGCGTCGGCAACTTCGGGGTCAGCCTGATCCAGTTCGTCACGCCGTGGGTCGTGGGCTTCGGCCTCCTCGGCGCGACGGCCCTGACGCCGCAGCAGAAGGCCGACGGATCGCAGATCTGGCTGCACAACGCCGGTCTCGTCCTGATCCCGTGGGTCATCCTCGGTGCGATCCTCGCCGGGCTCTTCCTGCGAAGCGTCCCCATCGAGGCCAACTTCCGCCAGCAGCTGGACATCTTCAGGGAGAAGCACACCTGGGTGATGACGGCCGTCTACCTGATGACCTTCGGGGCCTTCAGCGGGTTCGCCGCCCAGCTCGGCCTGCTCATCGTCAACGAGTACGGCAGCTTCGCGAACGCGCCGGACCCGCTGAAGTTCGCCTTCCTCGGCCCGCTTGTCGGGTCCGCGACGCGTGCGCTGTGGGGACCGTTGTGCGACCGCTTCGGCGGGGCGATCTGGACGCTGGTCGCCGGAGCCGGGATGACCGTGAGCACCGTGGTCACGGTGCTCTTCCTCAGCCCGAGCGACGTCGGCCAGTTCACCGGCTTCCTCACCGGCATGCTCGCGATCTTCTTCTTCGCCGGGATGGGCAATGCCAGCACCTTCAAGCAGATGCCGATGATCTTCCCCCGGCGCCAGGCGGGTGGCGTGATCGGCTTCACTTCGTCGATCGCCGCCTTCGGACCCTTCCTCGTCGGCATCGGGCTTGCCGCTGTCGCGCCCCGGCCCTTCTTCCTCGGGTGCGCCGTCTTCTTCGCGGCGTGCACCGGGCTCGTCTGGTACTACTACGCCCGCCCGGGAGCGCCCAAGCCCAGCTGAGTGGTGAGTGACCGAGCGATGCAGAGCACCATAGAGGTCCAGCGAAGGAGCATCGGATGAACCCCACGATCCCCGCGACCGCCGGTCTGGACGGCCCGGCGTCCGACGTCCTGCTCAAGCTGAGCCGCTACCTGCGCAAGGGTGAGGTGTCGGCGGACCTGCGCACGCTGCACCAGATCGGCGGCCGCGACGCTGACGTCTTCTACCGGGACAGGTGGAGCCACGACAAGGTCGTGCGCTCCACCCACGGGGTCAACTGCACCGGCTCGTGCTCCTGGAAGGTCTACGTCAAGGACGGGATCATCACCTGGGAGACCCAGCAGACCGACTACCCGACGGTCGGACCGGACAGCCCGGAGTTCGAGCCCCGCGGCTGCCCGCGCGGTGCGGCGTTCAGCTGGTACACCTACTCCCCGACCCGGATCCGCTACCCGTACGTCCGCGGTCTCCTGCTGCAGATGTACCGCGAGGCCAAGGCGCGCACCGGTGACCCGGTCTTGGCGTGGGCCAGCATCGTCGAGGACCCGGCCAAGTCGCGCCGGTACAAGTCGGCCCGCGGCAAGGGCGGACTGGTCCGCGCGAGCTGGGACGAGGCGGTCGAGATGGTCGCCGCCGCGCAGGTGCACACGATCAAGACCTACGGCCCCGACCGGATCGCCGGCTTCACGCCGATCCCGGCGATGTCGATGGTGTCGCACGGCGCCGGCGCCCGCTACCACTCGCTCATCGGCGCCCCGATGCTCTCCTTCTACGACTGGTACGCCGACCTGCCTGTCGCCTCACCGCAGGTCTTCGGCGACCAGACCGACGTCCCCGAGTCGGGGGACTGGTGGGACGCCGGCTACCTGATCATGTGGGGCTCGAACGTCCCGGTCACCCGGACGCCCGACGCCCACTGGATGGTCGAGGCGCGCTACCGCGGCCAGAAGGTCGTCGCGGTCTCCCCGGACTACGCCGACAACGTCAAGTTCGCCGACGAGTGGCTCGCCGTGCAGCCGGGAACCGACGGCGCGCTGGCGATGGCGATGGGCCACGTCACGCTCAAGGAGTTCTTCGTCGACCGCCAGGTCCCGTACTTCAGCCAGTACGTGAAGAAGTACACCGACCTGCCGTTCCTCGTCCGGCTCGAGAAGGAGGGCGACGCCTACCTCCCCGGGAAATTCCTCACGGCGTCCGACCTGCCGGGCGAGGTCGCGCACAGCGAGAACGCGCACTTCAAGACGGTCCTGGTCGACTCGGCGACCGGCGAGGCCGTGGTTCCCGGTGGATCTCTCGGCTTCCACTACGGGCAGGAGGGCGCCGGGAAGTGGAACCTCGACCTCGGGGAGGTCGATCCGGAGCTCAGCATGCTCGGGGGGAGTGCGCCGTCGGCCGTCGAGGTGGACCTTCCGCGCTTCGACTCGCTCGACGGGTCCTCCTCGGTGATCCGCCGCGGGGTCCCCGTCCGCGAGATCGCCGGGCACCTGGTCACCACGGTCTTCGACCTGCTCCTCGCCCAGTACGGCGTCGGCCGCGACGGCCTGCCCGGCACCTGGCCGACGGGCTACGACGACGCCTCCCAGCCCTGCACCCCCGCGTGGCAGGAGGAGTTCACCGGGGTGCCCGCGGCCAAGGCCGAACGCATCGGCCGGGAGTTCGCCGCGAACGCCGAGGAGTCCCGCGGGCGCTCGATGATCCTCATGGGAGCCGGGACCAACCACTGGTTCCACTCCGACACGATCTACCGTGCCTTCCTCACGCTCACCACGCTGACGGGTTGCCAGGGGGTCAACGGCGGTGGCTGGGCGCACTACGTCGGCCAGGAGAAGGTCCGCCCGCTCACCGGCCACGGGCAGTACGCGAACGCCGCTGACTGGACGCGGCCGGCCCGCACCATGATCCAGACCGCCTACTGGTACCTGCACACCGACCAGTACCGGTACGACTCCTTCAGCGCCGACACCGTCGCGGCCGCGACCACGCCGGTGGCCAAGCGGCAGCTGACCGGCAAGAGCACGGCCGACGTCATCGCCCAGTCAGCCCGGATGGGCTGGATGCCCTCCTACCCGACCTTCGACCGCAGCCCGCTGCAGGTCGCCGACGATGCGGAGGCGGCCGGTCTGCCCGTCGGGGAGTACGTCCCGCGCGAGCTGAAGGCCGGCCGGTTGCGGTTCGCCGCGGAGGACCCGGACGCCCCGGAGAACTTCCCGCGCGTGCTGACGATCTGGCGGGCGAACCTGCTGGGCAGCTCGGCGAAGGGCAACGAGTACTTCCTCAAGCACCTGCTCGGCGCGGACAACAACCTGCGTGCGACCGAGGCGGAGCCGCAGCACCGACCGAAGGACGTCGTCTGGCGCGAGGAGGCGCCCACCGGCAAGCTCGACATGCTGATGTCGATCGACTTCCGGATGACCAGCACAACGATCTACTCCGACGTCGTCCTGCCGGCAGCGACGTGGTACGAGAAGCACGACCTGAACACCACCGACATGCACCCCTTCGTGAACTCCTTCAGCCCCGCGATCGCCCCGCCGTGGCAGACCCGCACCGACTTCGACGCCTTCCAGACCCTCGCGACGGCCTTCAGCGCCCTCGCCGAGACCCACCTGGGCACCCGCAAGGACGTCGTCGCCGTCGCGTTGACCCATGACACCCCCGACGAGATGGCCAACCCGCACGGCCGGGTCCAGGACTGGAAGACGGGGGAGTGCGAGCCGGTCCCCGGGGTCACGATGCCCAAGCTCGTCGTCGTCGAGCGTGACTTCGGGGCCGTCGCGACGAAGATGACGGCGCTCGGCCCGCTGCTCGACACGCTCGGCGCGACGACCAAGGGCGTGACCTTCACCGTCGACAAGGAGATCGAGTACCTGCGGCGCAAGAACGGCACGGCCCGCAACACCCGTGGCGGGATCGCTGACGGGCGCCCGCTGCTGAGCCGCGACGTGCACGCCTGCGAGGCGATCCTCGCCCTGTCCGGCACGACGAACGGTCGCCTGGCGACCCAGGGCTTCCACACCCTGGAGAAGCGCACCGGCACACAGCTGGCCGATCTCGCCGCGGAGCATGAGGGCAAGCAGGTCACTTTCGCCCACACCCAGGCAGGTCCGGTGACGGTGATCACCTCACCGGAGTGGTCCGGCTCGGAGAGCGGCGGGCGGCGCTACTCCCCGTTCACGATCAACGTCGACCGGCTCAAGCCGTGGCACACGCTGACCGGTCGCCAGCACTTCTACCTGGACCACGACTGGATGAGCGAGATCGGCGAGAACCTTCCCGTGTTCCGGCCGCCCCTGAACATGCCCGCACTGTTCGGCGAGCCGGAGATCGGCGACACGGGCGCACTCGGCGTCACCGTGCGCTACCTGACTCCGCACAACAAGTGGTCCATCCACTCCGAGTACCAGGACAACCTGTTCATGCTCTCGCTGTCCCGTGGCGGTCCGACGATCTGGATGAGCAACAAGGACGCGGACAAGGTCGGCGTCAAGGACAACGACTGGATCGAGGCGGTCAACCGCAACGGCGTCGTCGTCGCACGGGCCGTCGTCTCGCACCGCATGCCTGAGGGGACGGTGTACATGCACCACGCCCAGGACCGGCTCATCGACGTCCCGCGCACGGAGACCACCGGCAAGCGCGGCGGCATCCACAACTCGCTGACCCGGCTGCTGGTCAAGCCGAGCCACCTCATCGGCGGGTACGCGCAGCTGTCCTACGCGTTCAACTACCTCGGCCCGACGGGTAACCAACGCGATGAGGTGACCGTCATCCGACGACGCTCGCAGACGGTGGAGTACTGACATGGCCGCGCGACCAGCGGCGAGTGCGGCAACGGCAGAGGGAGCCACCCGATGAGAGTCATGGCGCAGATGTCGATGGTGATGAACCTCGACAAGTGCATCGGGTGCCACACCTGTTCGGTCACGTGCAAGCAGGCGTGGACGAACCGCACGGGCACCGAGTACGTGTGGTTCAACAACGTGGAGACCCGGCCGGGTCAGGGCTACCCACGCACCTACGAGGACCAGGAGCGCTGGGAGGGCGGCTGGGTGCTGAACAAGCGCGGCCGGCTCCAGCTGAAGGCCGGCGGCCGGCTGAAGAACCTCTTCACGATCTTCTCCAGCCCCAAGATGCCGTCGATCACCGACTACTACGAGCCGTGGACCTACGACTACGAGAACCTCACCACCGCGCCGCTCCAGGAGCACACCCCCGTCGCCCGGCCGAAGTCCCTGATCAGCGGCAAGGACATGAACGTGTCCTGGAGTGCCAACTGGGATGACGACCTCGGTGGCGGGCCGGAGCTCCTCGTGAACGACCCCATCCTGCGCAAGGTCTCGGACAAGGTGAAGCTCGAGTTCGAGCAGACCTTCATGTTCTACCTGCCGCGGATCTGCGAGCACTGCCTCAACCCGTCGTGCGCGGCCTCCTGCCCGTCCGGGGCGATCTACAAGCGGTCGGAGGACGGCATCGTCCTGGTCGACCAGGACGCCTGCCGCGGCTGGCGCAAGTGCATCACCGGCTGCCCGTACAAGAAGGTCTACTTCAACCACAAGACCGGCAAGGCCGAGAAGTGCACGTTCTGCTACCCACGGATCGAGGTGGGCCTGCCGACCGTCTGCTCCGAGACCTGCGTCGGACGGCTGCGCTACATCGGCCTGGTGCTCTACGACGCGGACAAGGTGCTCGAGGCCGCATCGGTCACCGACGAGCACGAGCTGCTCGCGGCCCAGCGCGGCGTGTTCCTCGACCCGTTCGACCCGGAGGTGATCCGCGAGGCCGAGGCCGCCGGGATCGCCAGGGACTGGATCGATGCTGCGCAGCGCTCACCGATCTGGAAGCTCATCAGCACCTACCAGGTCGCCCTCCCGCTGCACCCGGAGTACCGGACGATGCCGATGGTCTGGTACATCCCGCCGCTGTCACCGGTCGTCGACGTCGTCGGCGAGACAGGGGAGGACTCGGAGGACTCCACGAACCTCTTCGCTGCCATCGACACCCTGCGCATCCCGGTGGAGTACCTCGCTGAGCTGTTCACCGCGGGGGACACCGTGCCGGTGACCGCCGTGCTCAAGAAGCTCGCGGCGATGCGCTCGTTCATGCGCGACATCTCGATGGGTCGCGAGGCGAACCCGGCCATCCCCGAATCGGTGGGAATGGACTCCGAGACCATGCTGGAGATGTACCGGCTCCTGGCGATCGCCAAGTACGAGGACCGGTACGTCATCCCGAGCGCGCACGCCGAGCAGGCGCACGGCCTCGAGGAGCTCGCCACGGACTGCAGCCTGAACTACGACGGCGGGCCAGGGATGGGCGGCTCGGGGCCATTCGGTGAGGGATCGGGGCCCTTGGAGCCGGTCGCCGTCGAGAACTTCCTCATGCTCCAGGAGCGACAGACGGCGGACACCGTCGCCGACCCGAGCTCGCGCAAGGCCAAGGTCAACCTGCTCAACTGGGACGGGCGTGGCAAGCCGGCCGGGCTCTTCCCACCCAAGCCTGCGTCCGAGGGGCCCCCGCCCGACACAGCTGGTCCGTCCGACGGCCCGGGAGCGGCCTCATGAACCGGATCGCCCGCCGCGCGCTGGCGCGCTCATCCACCTCGCGCGAGCACGCCGTCGTTCACCGCATCGTCGCGCTGCTGATCGAGTACCCGAGCGAGGACCTTCTCAAGCTGCTGCCGACGATCCGGTCAGCTGCGGCCGAGCTCGACCGGCGATTCGCTGGGCCGCTGCTGGAGGTGGTCGAGCACCTGGAGTCCTCGCCGTTGACCGACCTCGAGGCGGAGTACGTCACCACCTTCGACCTCAAGCGGCAGCGTGCCCTGTACCTGAGCTACTACGCCTACGGCGACACCCGCAAACGCGGAGTGGCGCTCGTCACCTTCAAGCAGGCCTACCGGGCGGGCGGCTTCGAGATCGCGCAGGACGAGCTCCCGGACCACCTGGCCGTGGTCCTCGAGTTCGCCGCGAGCGGCGGAGCAGAGAACTGGCAGGCCGGGATCGCGCTCCTCCTGGAGCACCGAGCGGGCCTCGAGCTGCTGCGCCTCGCACTTCAGGACATGGGCTCCACGTATGCGGGCGCGCTCGCCGCCGTCAGCGCGACGCTTCCCGCGCTGCGTGGCGAGGACCGCGAAGCAGTCGCGCTCCTGGCGGCGCAGGGCCCTCCAGGGGAGGACGTCGGGCTGGAGCCGTTCGCACCGCCGTCCTACATGCCGGACCCGCGCGCCCCGGACACCCACGCGCCCCTCGAAGGAGCTCGCCGATGACCGCCGTCGAGACGATCCTTTGGCTCGTCTACCCGTACGTCTGCCTCGCCGTCTTCGTCGTCGGGCACGTGTGGCGCTACCGCTACGACCAGTTCGGGTGGACGACGCGCTCCTCTCAGCTCTACGAGAGCCGCCTGCTGCGCTGGGCCAGTCCGATGTTCCACTTCGGCATCCTTGCCGTCTTCTTCGGGCATGTGATGGGGCTCGGCATCCCGAAGTCCTGGACCGAGGCCGTCGGAATGTCCGAAGCGCTGTACCACTTCCTTGCGATCTCGATCGGCGCCGTGGCGGGCGTCGGCACGATCGTCGGCATGACACTGCTCATCTACCGGCGCCGGACCAGCGGGCCGGTGTTCAGCGCCACCACCCGGATGGACAAGGCGATGTACCTCGTCCTCGCGATCGTGATCACCCTGGGGATGTGGAACACGATCGCCGGGTCGATCCTGAACCTCGGCGGGAACTACGACTACCGCGACGGTGTCTCGGTCTGGTTCCGCAGCATCTTCTTCCTCTCGCCGCGGCCGGAGCTGATGGCCGTAGCACCGCTCGGCTTCCAGCTGCACGCCGTGGCTGCGTTCTTCCTGTTCGCGCTCTGGCCGTTCACGCGGCTGGTCCACGTCTTCAGCGTCCCGGTCTGGTATCTCGGCCGGCCCTACATCGTGTACCGCTCCCGTTCGGACCGCCTGGGTGCGCGCGGCTCGCGGCGCGGCTGGGAGCGGGCCGATACCCGTCGCGCCTCCACGCGGCGATGAGCCAACGACCAGAAGGAGAACCCATGACCAACCTCATCGAGCTGGCCGCCGCGCACCTCGCCGCCGCACGGGCCTCAGACAACGGACGGAGCGCCAAGCTGATCGTGCACGACGGAGTCCTCCGCCAGTCCGTCATCGCCCTGGTGGCCGGCACGGAGCTGGGCGAGCACGACTCACCTCCGGCGGCCAGCCTCTACCTCCTGGAGGGCCGAGTCCGCGTGACGGGCTTCGACGAGCCAGTGCTCGAGGCCGGGGAGATCTCCGTCCTCACCCACAAGCGGCACGCCGTGCTCGCCCTCGACGACAGCGTCTTCCTGCTCACCACGGTCACCAGCGTGGCGGGTGACCAGACCTGAGCCGCCCTTGTCGGCGCCTCGCGACCCCGCAGCAGCGTTGACGGGGCCACCGGGGGGCCAACGCAGAACCCGTAGCCACCGCGCCGGCGGCACCCATCGCGCGCACTTCCGCAGATCGGCGCCTACGTCCGACCGCGTTGAAGGCGGGCACGCTCGCCCGGATCTGCCGCCGAGCGGGTCCGCGCGAGGTCCATTCGTGGAGTGGTGGAGCGGCAACCTCTGGGTTGAGGTTCCGCGTGCTGGCGTTCGTCGGCGTCGACGGGCCGGGCGACCGCCCGGCCCGGTGGTGAAGTAGGCACTCACTCGCTGGGTGGCGACGCCCGCTCATCAAGCATGTGCGAGCGCCAGTTGGGTTGTGTCGGTGCCCTTGGAGAGCGCGGTGGCTACCCTGGGCACATGGTGGTGCCGACGGTCGCGAGCCGGTCGCTGCGTGAGGCGATCGAGCGGGACCGCGGGCGCGTTCTCGGGGTCTTGGACCGGTCGATCGCGAGCTGGTCGCCCTCCAACAGACCAGCCGGACCCGCTTGCTCGCGGACGAGTAGCCCTGCGGTGAGCTCCGGTGGCGCGGCCAACGGATGGCCAACGCAGAACCTGTAGCCCTCGCAACTGAGGCGCTCATCGCGGGCATTCCCGCAGATCAGCGCCGTGCGCGAGGGAGTGAACACTCTCCTGAAGCGGGTGTCGGCAGCTCGAATCCACCCAGGCCTCCGGTCCCCGACCTCGCCGGGCCGCCCGGGACGGAACGGCTCGGAGAGTGAGCCCGCTCACGACGACCGCGCCTTCGTACGCGCTGGACTCGGCCAGCAACGCCCGGCGGTGTCCGGTCCGCACCTGGTCCGCAATCTGCTGAGGAGTGCGGCGAACCGACGAGAGTCGTTGGAATGGATCGTCGCAGGTCAGGCCGGGTTTCGAACACCTGACCAGGCACGTCGCACCCCGCGGCAGTTCCCTCATAATCCGTCGGTCGTGGGTTCAAGCCCCACCTGGCCCACCCGTGTCGGCCGTTTCGTCTTGTCACGCGCGCGGCGTGCCCACGATCATCGCGACCAGGAACGACAGCGACCCGAGGGCGAGCGCTCCCACTGCCCAGCGGAACAGGGAGCGTTCACGGGCCTTGTCGCCCTGCTGACCGCCCCGGAAGGCCGTCACGAGCATCCAGGCGCCGCCGATCGTCCCGATCGCGCCGATCCCGAGCCAGAACCACACCATCCTCAGGAGCCGGACGAGGTCGCGCGGTCGGCCCGGGCGCGCACCGTGTCGGCGGCAGCGCGGGCCGCTCCGGTCACGGCGTCCTTGACGTCGGGGGCCTTGGCGCGGGCGAAGTCGCCGGCGCGCTGCCCGAGATCGCTCACGGCCTCCTTGACGCGCGGGTCCTCCCACGCGGAGCGCGCCGCCTCACCTGCCCGCTGGGCGGCGTCCGCGACGGTCTCCTGCACGCGCGGGTCCCGCCACGCGTCCCGCGCTGCGTCCAGCGCGTCCTGGAGCCGGGCGCGCCCGGTCCGGGTGCCGAGCAGGTAGCCGATGACGCCGCCGGCGACGAATGCGGTCTTCTTGCCCATGAGGTCTCCTCGGTCGGTGTCGGGCGCGGCTGCGCCAGGTCTGCCTCCCAGCCTAGGTGCGTCGGCAGTGCGTGTGCGGCGAGCGAGCAGGCTCCGCTTCGTGGGACGATGGGCGCCATGGCGCTCCGAGAGATCCGCGTGATCGGTGACCCCGTCCTCCGTACCCCGTGCGACCCCGTCACCGAGATCGACGACCGGGTGCGATCGCTCGTCGAGGATCTTCTCGAGACGGTCGACCAGGATGGCCGTGCCGGCCTGGCCGCGAACCAGATCGGCGTGAACCTGCGCGCCTTCTCCTGGAACATCGACGACGAGATCGGCTACGTGCTCAACCCGCGCATCGTCGAGCTCTCGGAGGATGAGTACCAGGACGGCGAGGAGGGCTGCCTGTCGGTCCCCGGCCTGTGGTACCCGACCAAGCGCGCCTGGTACGCCCGCGTGATCGGGGAGGACCTCGACCGCAAGGAGGTCGTCATCGAGGGCACCGAGCTGATGGCCAGGGCGCTGCAGCACGAGTGCGACCACCTCGACGGGATGCTCTACATCGACCGCCTCGAGCGCTCGGTGCGCAAGAAGGCCATGCGCACGCTGCGCGAGCAGCTCGCCTGACCGACTTCTCGGCGCGTCGGAGCGATTCCGGGCGCCGCCGTCGAAGATTCGCCCTGCGCGCCGCTGGCGCTCGTGCCGGTCCGTCCGGCATGCTTGACCCGTACGCCGCGTGAGTCGTGCAGCCGTTTCCGGATGAGGTCGTTGGGGAAGACGAACCTCGAACCGGAAGGAGGCCGTCATGGCAGGTGCCATCACCCGCGGTGTTCTCTTCGTGCACTCTTCACCCCGTGCGCTGTGCCCTCATGTCGAGTGGGCGGCCGGCGGGGTGCTTGGCGTGCGCGTGAGCATGGACTGGACCGACCAGCCCGCTGCCCGCGACATGTTCCGGGCCGAGGTCTCCTGGCAGGGCGTCGCGGGAACCGGTGCCCGCCTCACCTCGGCGCTGCGCGGCTGGGCCCACCTGCGCTACGAGGTGACCGAGGAAGCCAGCCACGGCACCGACGGTGGCCGCTGGAGCCACACCCCCGAGCTGGGGATCTTCCACGCGCCGACGGACGTGCACGGCAACACGCTCGTCCCCGAGGACAGGGTCCGGGCGGCGCTCGAGCACGCCGGCGACCCGGCACGGCTCCGGCGTGAGCTCGACCTCGCCCTGGGCCAGGCCTGGGACGACGAGCTCGAGCCGTTCCGCTACGCCGGGGCCGGCGCACCGGTCCGCTGGCTGCACCGGGTGGGCTGACCCGACGGATCGCTCAGTCGTCGTCGTCCGTGCTCGGTGAGGTCGAGGGTGTCGTCTCCGACGGGTCGCTGCCCGCCGCGCCGTCGGACAGGCGCTGCTCCCGCTCGCGCAGCTGTGCCTCCCACTTGCGCAACAGCTCCTCGTGCTCCGGGTCGCGCTGCCCGAGCGCGGACAGGAAGGCCGGGTCGTCGTCGGGTGCCACCTGACGACGAGGGCGCTCGTGCTTGGGGAATCCGGCCGTCTGCGTCGAGGGCCATGCCAACCGGGGCCGGCTCGACCCGGCGGGCCGGCCTGCGACGAGCCACGCCACCGGTCCGACGACCGGCACGATGAGGATGAGCAGGATCCAGCCGATCTTCGGCAGGTTGCGGATCCGGCCCTCCTCGGACTGGATGCAGTCGATGAGCGCGTACACCAGCAGCGCGAACTCGATGACGAACGGGAATGCCCTGAGCACCTGACCGTGACCCCCTCGACCGTCGATCTGTACCGAGCGCACCCTAGCGGCCGCGGTGGGGCGCAGTCAGGCGCTCGTGACCGCCAGTGCGACGTTGTGCCCGCCGAAGCCGAACGAGTTGTTGATCGCCGCGATCTGGCCGTCCGGCAGCGCGCGAGGCGTGTCCCTCACCAGGTCGAGCACGAGCTCAGGGTCGGGGTCCGTGACGTTGATCGTCGGCGGGGCCAGGCGGTCGCGCAGGGCGAGCACCGTGAAGATCGTCTCCAGGGCACCGGCACCACCGAGCAGGTGCCCGGTCATCGACTTCGTGGCCGAGAGTGCCACGCGGTCCGCGTCGGAGCCCAGGAGGGCCCGCACGCCGCGTGCCTCGATGAGGTCGCCGACGACGGTCGAGGTCGCGTGCGCGTTGACGTGCACGATGTCGCTCGTCGTCAGCCCGGCCTCGCGCAGCGCCATCCGCATGGCCGCGATCTGCCCGCGGCCGCTCGGCTCCGGCGAGGTCATGTGGTAGCCGTCGGAGGAGAGCCCGACGCCGGCGATCCGGGCGTAGACCCGAGCACCCCGCGCAGCGGCGTGCTCGGCGCTCTCCAGGACGACGATCCCCGCGCCCTCACCGAGGACGAATCCGTCGCGGCCCAGGTCGTAGGGCCGGGAGGCGGCGGCGGGGTCGTCGTTGCGCGTCGAGAGGGTGCGTGAGGCGGCGAAGGCGGCGATCGGCATCGGGTGGATCGCGGCCTCGGTGCCACCGGCGACGACCACGTCGGCACGGCCCGAGCGGATCATGTCGATCGCGTAGCCGATGGCCTCGGCGCCGGAGGCGCAGGCGGAGACCAGCGCGTGGGCGCCGGCGCGGGCACCGATCTCCAGCTCGACGTAGGCGGCGGGGGAGTTCGGCATGAGCATGGGGACGGTCATCGGCAGGACGCGGCGGGCGCCCTTGGCCAGCAGCGTGTCCCAGGCGTCGAGCGTGGTCCAGATGCCGCCGATCCCGGAGGAGACCACGGCGCCCAGGCGCTCGGGCTCGACCTCGGGGCTGCCGGCGTCGGCCCAGGCCTCGCGCGTCGCGATGATCGCGTACTGCGCCGAGGGGTCCATCCGCTTGGTCTCCGGTCGCGGCAGGACATCGATGGCCGGCACGGCCAGCTGAGCGGCGAACGAGACCGCGATCTCGTACTTCTCGGCCCAGTCGTTGTCGAGGGTGCGCGCTCCGGAGCGACCCGCGAGGGCCGCGCTCCAGGTGCTGGCGACGTCGCCGCCGAGCGGAGTGGTCGCGCCCAAGCCGGTCACGACGACGTCACGGACGGTGCTCTGGGTGCTCACGATGTCTCCTGGCGATGTCCGGCGGCCGGGGGCACGCGGGTCGGGTCGAGGTCAGGCAGGGCTGGTCGGCCGTGGGCCGGGGCGGGCGCAGGTCGGGGCGCGTGGAACGAGGCGCCCCGACCTGCGCGCCGGATCACTCCTGGGCGCCGTTGATGAACGAGACGGCGTCGCCGACGGTGGCGAGGTTCTTGACCTCGTCGTCGGGGATGCGGACCGAGAACTTCTCCTCGGCCAGGGTGACGATCGTCATCATCGACAGCGAGTCGATGTCCAGGTCGTCGGTGAAGGACTTCTCGGGCGAGACGGAGTCAGTGGGAAGACCGGTCTCCTCGCTGACGATCTCGGCAAGGCCGGTCAGGATCTCCTGCTCGCTGTAAGCCATCGTGCTCTCCTCGGGTGGTGGTTCTCGGCATCCGGATGGGCGCCGTGGTGGGTGGGTGGTGCGCGGGACTCAGGGTAGGGCGACGACCTGCGCCGCGTAGACCAGTCCCGCGCCGAATCCGATCTGCAGGGCCAGTGCACCGCTGGAGACCTGGCCCTCGCGCAGCAGCCGCTCGGTGGCGAGCGGGATCGATGCGGCAGAGGTGTTGCCGGTGTCGGCGATGTCGCGGGCGATCACGACGGACTCGGGAAGCTTGAGCTGCTTGACCATCTGGTCGATGATCCGCATGTTCGCCTGGTGCGGGATGAAGGCCTCGATCTGGTCGGGGGTCACCCCGGCCGCGTCCATGGCCTGCTGGGCGATGGGTGCCATCTTCCAGACGGCCCACTTGAAGACGCTCGCGCCCTCCTGCTGCAGGGTCGGCCACGGGGTCTTGTCGCGAAACGCCTCCTGCCAGGAGTGCGTCTGGGTGATCAGGCCGGCCTGACCGCCGTCCGAGCCCCAGACGGTCGGGCCGATCCCGGGGGTGTCGGACGCGCCGATGACGACCGCGCCCGCGCCGTCGCCGAGCAGGAACGAGATGGAGCGGTCCGTCGGGTCGATGAAGTCGCTCATCTTCTCCGCACCGATCACCACGACGTTGCGTGCGGCTCCGGAGCGGACCAGGGCGTCCGCCTGGGCGATGCCGTAGCAGTAGCCGGCGCACGCCGCCGAGATGTCGTACGCGGCCGCGGGGGTCGCACCGATCCGGTCGGCGACGAGGGCTGCGGCCGCGGGGGTCTGGTGGAAGTAGGTGACCGTCGACATCAGCACCGCGTCGATGTCCGCCCCGGTCAGGCCGGCGTTCGCCACGGCGGAGCGAGCGGCCTCCTCGGCGAGGCTGACGACATCGCGGTCGGCGGTCGTGCGACGGCGCGTGACCATGCCCGTGCGCTGTCGGATCCACTCGTCGGAGGAGTTGATCGGACCGGCGATCTCGTCGTTGGTGACGATGTTCTCGCCACGCACCGCGCCGAGGCCGAGGATGCGGGTGTGGGCCGGGCCGGTGGCCTGGCGCAGGGTCGGTCGGCTCACGCGGGGGTCTCCTCGTCGGTCGTGGCACCCGAGTGTCGGGCGATGAGATCTCGGGCGGCGTCGAGGTCGGCTGGCCCCTTGACGGCGACGGTCTCCACTCCGGGGAGGCTACGCCGCGCCAGGCCAACGAGGACACCCGCGGGCGCGAGCTCGATCAGCCCGGTCACGCCCATCTCGAGCATCGTGGCCTGGCACAGGTCCCAGCGGACCGGTGCGACGACCTGCGCGGCCAGGCGCGCGAGCACGTCGCTGCCCGAGGCCCCCGGTGCGTAGGCGGCGCCGTCGGCGTCCGAGAGGAACGGCAGTCGCGGTGCCTGGGCCGGCCATCCGGCGGCGACCGGGCCGAAGGTGTCCAGGGCGGGCTGCATGAACGGGGTGTGGAACGCGCCGGCGACCTGGAGCGGGATCACCCTGGCCCGGGCCGGCGGCGCCTCGGCGAGCCGGGCGAGCGCGGCGAGCGAGCCGGCGGCCACGACCTGGCCGCCGCCGTTCACGTTCGCGGGGAAGGCGCCAGCGGCCGAGATCGCCGCCAGGACCTCGTCCGGGTCGCCGCCGACGACGGCGGTCATCCCGGTGGGTTCCAGCGCCGCGGCCGAGGCCATCGCCTTCGCCCGTGCGGTGACCAGGCCGACGGCGCCCGCCCGGTCGAGCACTCCCGCCACGGCGGCGGCTGCCAGCTCGCCGACCGAGTGCCCGGCGGTCACGTCCACCAGGCCTGCCGCGTCGCGGCCGTCGAGCAGCGCTCCGAACGCGATCAGCGAGGCGGAGACGATGAGGGGCTGGGCGACGGCCGTGTCACGGATCGTGTCGGCGTCCGAGACCGTGCCGTGCGCCCGCAGGTCGGTCCCGCTGGCCTCGGAGAACTCGTCGAGCTGCTCCGCGACGCCGGCGAGCTCGAGCCAGGGGGCGAGGAAGCCGGGGGTCTGGGAGCCCTGTCCAGGGCAGACGAGTGCGAGCACCCGTCTACTGTGCCCGCACACGCCGGGTGGACCGGCCAACGACGGGCACCAACCTCACCGGGCACTCTTGTGCGGAACCTACAACGACGGTCGAGCTGCCTCGAGTCGACCCAGGGCGAGCGCGATCTGCAGGACGTACGCCTCCCTGGCGTCCAGCGGGTCCCAGCCGGTCACCTCGGCGACCTTGCGCAAGCGGTAGCGCACGGTGTTCGGGTGCACGTACAGCACCCGGGCAGCAGCCTCGAGCGATCGGCCGTGCCCGATGTGGGCCGAGAGCGTGTCCAGGAGCGAGCCGCCCGCGGCGCACAGCGGGACGTAGGCCTGGTCGACGAGCAGGCGACGGGCGCTCGCATCGCCGATCAGGACGCGCTCGGGCAGGAGGTCGTCCGCAGAGACAGGCCGGGGCGCCGAGGGCCAGGCGGGAGCGGCGGACAGCCCGGCGAGCGCGGCAGACGCCGAGCGGCCGGCCTCGCCGATGCTCGGGACCGGGGGCCCGAGCACGACAGCACCCGGTCCGAAGCGCGCGACGAGGCCGGTCGCCGCGGCGCGCAGGTCGCCGACACCGCCGAGCACGACGACGACCCGGTCGCCCTGGATGCCGACGAGGGCGTCGTCGGCTGCGCGGCGCGTGGCACGGCGCAGCTCGGCCGTGCGGACCTCGTCGAGCGGGGACGCCGAGGTCCCGACCATGACGATCACGCTGCCGTGCCCGCTCCAGCCCAGAGCGGCGACGCGGGAGTGCAGTGCGTCGTCGTTCTCGCCGCGGACGAGGGCGTCGACGACGAGCGCTTCCAGGCGCGCGTCCCAGGCGCCGCTGACCTCGGCTGCGCGTGCGTAGACCTCGGCCGCCGAGAAGGCGACCTCGCGGGAGTAGCGCAGCACCGCCTCACGCAGGTCTCGTTCGCTGCCGGGCGCGGCGAGCCGGTCGCTGTGGTCCTCGACGACCTCGACGATCAGGCGGACGAGCTGGAGGGTGTGCTGCAGGGAGATCGACCGGGTCAGCTCGGGCGGTGCGGCCGCGAAGATCTCCCCGGCGCCGTGCGGCGGTGTCGACGGATCGGCGTACCAGCTCGTGAAGCTCGAGATCCCCGCCTGGACGACGAGTCCCACCCAGGAGCGGTCCTCTGCCGGCAGCGCGCGGTACCAGGTGAGGTTCTCGTCGAGCTTGCGCATCGCTGCGGCGGCCAGGACACCGGCGCCGTCATGCAGGCGCCGCAGGGTGTGGGCCTGCGGCTCGGTCGACGTCGCCATGGCAGCGAGCATAGGCGCTGGTGACCTGACGCAGCACCATGCGCTTGTAGGAAGCCGACAAGGTGCGGTCGGGCTCGGACGGTGACGATCGGCTGCCGGCGGTGCGTGGCCCGGGTGGCGACGGTCACGGGCGGCTATCGTCTGGGTATGGGTTTGATCCAGCGTCTGCGCCACCTGATCCGCCGACCGGTCTCCGCGTCGACGGTCGGCCTGCGACGGCCGTCGTCCGCGCCGCACGGAGACACCATCCACGAGGACGCGGTCCGGGCGACGCTCCAGGAGAACCCGAACGACGCCAAGGCCTTCTCTGCGCTCGCCGAGATCGTCCGTCGGCACGCGGCCGAGACGGCAGGGGACAGAGACCCGTTGACGGCCGACGTCGACGAGGCCGCGACGCGGCGTGCCGCCGACCTCGCGGTCTGGGCGCTCGCCGAGGAGCTCGCCGGTCACCCCCGCGCCTGGTACCCGCTGATCGAGCTCGCCCGGCTGTCGATCGACGACGATCGCGAGGGTGCGATGCGCCGTCTGTCCACCGCCTCGGAGCGTGACCCGTCGGGCACCGCGCTCGCCGAGGGGCTCGTCGTCCTGCGCGAGGCCGGCCTCCCGGTCGATGCGCTCGGACTCGGGATCGGCCACTGGCGCGTGAAGGACCACGACCCGGCCGTCGGCCGCCACCTGGCGCTCGCCGCGATCGAGGCGGAGCGACCGGCCGAGGCACGACACCACCTGGACTCCCTGCGGCTGCATCCCGACCAGACGGCCGTCGAGTCGATCCGCGCGGACGTGGAGCCCGCGATCGAACGAGCCGAGCGCCGCGCGACCACCTGAGCCGGACGGCTCGAGGACGAACGACGGGCCCCGCAGACCATCTGGTCTGCGGGGCCCGTCCTCGTGAACCGCCGCTCGGGCGGCTCTCACGCCGTGGTCAGGAGTCACCGCCCGCGGTGCCGGAGGTACCGGCCCGCACGTCGTGGATCTGGTACTTCTCGATCGCCTGTGCCACCGCGTCCGGTGCGACCTCGCCGCGGCGGGCGAGCAGCTGCAGCACCCGCACGGCCGTCGAGGGCCCGTCGATCTTGAAGTGGCGACGGGCAGCGGCGCGCGTGTCGGAGAAGCCGAAGCCGTCCGCCCCGAGGGTCGCGTACTCCCCGGGGATCCACTGACGCACCTGGTCGACCACGAGGTGGTCGTAGTCGCTGGTCGCGACGAACGGGCCGGCGGCGTCCTTGAGCTTCTCGGTGAGGTACGCCGTCCGCTCCGGCTGCTCGGGGTGCAGGAAGTTGTGCTTCTCCGCAGCCAGGCCGTCGCGACGCAGCTCGCTCCAGCTCGTCACGGACCACACGTCCGCCCGGACGCCCCAGTCGTCGGCCAGCAGCTGCTGCGCCTCCAGGGCCCACGGGACGCCCACGCCGGAGGACAGGATCTGGGCGCGCGGCCCCTCGCCCTCGGCGACGGAGATCTGGTGGATCCCGCGCAGGATGCCCTCCACGTCCACGTCCTGCGGCTCGGCCGGCTGGATCATCGGCTCGTTGTAGACCGTCAGGTAGTACATGACGTTGGGGTCGCGTCCGTCGTCGCCGTACATGCGCTGCAGGCCGTCGCGGACGATGTGCCGGATCTCGTACCCGTAGGCCGGGTCGTAGTGGATGACAGCGGTGTTCGTCCCCGCCAGCAGCGGTGAGTGCCCGTCCGCATGCTGCAGGCCCTCACCGGTCAGCGTCGTGCGGCCGGCCGTGGCACCGATGATGAACCCGCGGGTCATCTGGTCGCCGGCGGCCCAGAACTGGTCGCCGGTCCGCTGGAAGCCGAACATCGAGTAGAAGATGTAGACCGGGACGAGGACCTCGCCGTGCGTGGCGTACGAGGTGCCGACCGCCTGGAACGCGGCGGCCGAGCCGGCCTCGTTGATGCCGGTGTGCATGATCTGCCCGGCCTCGGACTCCTTGTAGCTGAGCATCAGCTCGCGGTCCACCGCGAGGTAGTTCTGCCCGAGCGTGTTGAAGATCTTCGCCGTCGGGAAGATCGAGTCCAGGCCGAAGGTGCGTGCCTCGTCAGGGATGATCGGCACGATCCGCTGGCCGAAGCCCTTGTCCTTGATGATGTCCTTGAGCAGACGGACGAAGGCCATCGTCGTGGCGACCTGCTGGTTGCCCGAACCCTTGGCCAGGACCTCGTAGACCTGCTCGTCGGGCAGCGTCACCGGGGCGTGGACGTGCCGCCGCTCGGGGACGAAGCCGCCGAGCGCCGCGCGCCGCTCGAGCATGTACTTCACCTCGGGGGCCTCGGCCCCAGGGTGGTAGTACGGCGGGGCGTACGGGTTCGCCTCGAGCTCCTCGTCGCTGATCGGGATGTGCAGCGTGTCCCGCAGCGACTTGAGGTCGTCGAGCTTGAGCTTCTTCATCTGGTGGGTCGAGTTGCGACCCGCGAAGCCGGAGCCCAGCCCGTAGCCCTTGATGGTGTGCGCGAGGATGACCGTCGGCTGGCCGGTGTGGGCCATGGCCGCCGCGTAGGCGGCGTAGACCTTGCGGTAGTCGTGACCGCCGCGCTTGAGGGCCCAGATCTCGTCGTCCGTCATGTTCTCGACGAGCTGCTTCGTGCGCGGGTCGCGGCCGAAGAAGTGCTCACGGACGAAGGCTCCGTCGTTCGCCTTGAAGGTCTGGAAGTCACCGTCGGGCGTGGTGTTCATGAGGTTGACCAGCGCGCGGTCCTTGTCCGCGTTGAGCAGGACGTCCCACTCGCGGCCCCAGATCACCTTGATGACGTTCCAGCCGGCGCCCCGGAACTGCGCCTCGAGCTCCTGGACGATCTTGCCGTTGCCGCGCACCGGGCCGTCGAGGCGCTGCAGGTTGCAGTTCACCACGAAGGTGAGGTTGTCCAGCTGCTGCTGGGCGGCGAGCTGGAGCATCCCGCGGCTCTCCGGCTCGTCCATCTCCCCGTCGCCGAGGAAGGCCCACACGGCCTGCTGGCTGGTGTCCTTGACCCCGCGGTTGTGCAGGTAGCGGTTGGTCCACGCCTGGTAGATGGCCGAGGCCGGGCCCAGACCCATGGAGACGGTCGGGAACTCCCACAGGTCCGGCATGAGGCGCGGGTGAGGGTAGGAGGAGAGCCCGCCGGCGGGCGCCGAGACCTCCTGACGGAAGCCGTCGAGCTGCTCGGCGGAGAGCCGGCCCTCGACGAAGGCCCGGGAGTAGATGCCGGGTGCCGCATGGCCCTGGAAGTAGACCTGGTCGCCACCACCGGGGTGGTCCTTGCCCCGGAAGAAGTGGTTGAGCCCGACCTCGTAGAGCGTCGCGACCGAGGCGTAGGACGAGATGTGCCCGCCGACGCCGATCTCCGGTCGCTGGGCGCGCGTGACCATCACGGCCGCGTTCCACCGGATGAGGCGGCGGTAGGCGCGCTCCATCACCTCGTCACCCGGGAAGTAGGGCTCCTCGTGCACGCCGATCGTGTTGACGTACGGCGTGTTGAGCGACGTCGGCACGGCGACGTTCTTCTCGCGTGCCCGCTTGAGCAGGCTCAGGAGCACGTAACGCGCCCGCGGACCGCCGCGGTCGTCGACGAGTCCGTCGAAGGACTCCAGCCATTCGCCCGTCTCGTCCGGATCGATGTCCGGAACCTGGCTGAGCAGTCCATTGATCAGCGGACCGGTCGTGTCGCTCGCAGCCACCAGCACCCTCACTTCTTCTCCTCGCCGTCGCGGGCCGGTCGGTCCTGACGGTCAGCCCCGGGGGTGCGGTGATGTGCGCCCTCCGGTGGTCGTCGGGCCATTGTCCGACCTAACGGGCGTGCCTGTCACACCGAGCGTCCGGCCGGGCCAGCCGGATGCAGCCCGGAGCGACGCGCGGGCGTGTGGCGCTTGCCACAGTGGGGGAGGATGCTGTGGGCTTAGGCGACCTCGGGCGTTCCCGGGTGGAGAGCACGGGGGCAGCAGACGACCGGCTCGGGCCCAGTTCGGGACCGGCACGTACCGTACGAGAGGACTGACGGACCAGTGGGATCGACCGCGGGGGCCGATGCGAGCCAGGGCGCTACCGGAGTAGGACGACTCGGGTTCGCCGCCGGGCACGTCGTTCAGGAGTTCGGTTACGGGGACGATGTCGCCGGTGAGCTCCGGGCCGGGATCGAGGAGGCCATCGGTGCCGGCCTCGAGGACGAGGACTACGACGACGTCATCGACGGTGTCGTGCTGTGGTGGCGTTCGGACGACGGCGACGTGACCGACCTGACGGATGCGCTCGTCGACGCTCGCGCCGCCCTCGACGACGGCGGCCTCATCTGGCTCTTCTCGCCCAAGCCCGGACGGCCGGGGCACGTGGCCCACAGCGCGATCGAAGAGGCGGCCACCACGGCCGGCCTGCACGCCACGAGCACCCTCGCACTGGCCACGGACTGGAACGGCACCCGGCTCGGGACCCGCGCGCGTGGCCGCTGACACCGCTGCGACCAACGGTCGTGCGCATGGCTGAGACCCGGGACGCCGCTCCGGTGCGGGTGGGCGACCCCGCCCCGGACGTCACTCTCGTGGACACTCACGGGACTCCCGTCTCACTGGCTGGGCTGCGCGGCGGGCCGGTGGCCGTCGTCTTCGTCCCGTTCGCCTTCTCCGGGACCTGCACGAGCGAGCTCTGCGAGCTCCGCGACTCGATCGAGGACTTCGAGCACGCAGGCGTGCGGCTCCTCGTCGTCTCGTGCGACCCGATGTTCACGTTGCGTGCCTGGGCAGAGCGGGAGGGCTACGACTTCGATCTGCTCTCCGACTTCTGGCCGCACGGTGCGGCAGCGCGCGCCTTCGGCGTGTTCGACGAGCGATCCGGGATCGCGCTGCGCGGATCGTTCCTGCTCGACGCCGACGGCATCGTGCGGTGGACCGTGGTCAACCCGCGCGGGCAGGCCCGCTCGCTCGACGACTACCGGGCAGCGCTCGCGGCGCTGTGACCGACGGCCGGTAGGCTGCGGGCCGTCGGGCCTGTAGCTCAGTTGGTCAGAGCGCCGCGCTTACACCGCGGAGGTCGTCGGTTCGAGACCGGCCGGGCCCACCCCCCCGGTTCCGCCCCGGCGTCGACCGCTCGCCGGGTAGCGTCAGGCCCGTGACCAGCCCCACCCTCGCCGATGTCGTCGCCGTCCTGGACGGCTGGTACCCGCCGTCCACCGCCGAGGCCTGGGACGCTCCCGGGACGGTCTGCGGGGACCCGAAGGCCCCCGTGCGCCGCGTGATGCTCGCGGTCGACGTGACCGCGGCCGTGGTCGACGAGGCGCTGGCGTGGGGAGCGGACCTGCTCTTCACGCACCACCCCTTGTACCTGCGCCCGGTGCACTCGGTCGCCGGCACCACCTTCAAGGGCGCGCTCGTCCACCGGCTGATCCGCGGTGGCTGCGGGCTCCACGCAGCGCACACGAATGCCGATGCCGCTCCCGGTGGGGTCGCCGAGGCGCTCGCTCTGGCCATCGGTCTGGTGGACCTCGTGCCCCTCGTGCCGCTCGACGCGACGACGGGGACGGGCCGTGTCGGGCACCTGCCCGTGCCGTTGACCCTCGAGCAGTTCGCCCGTCAGGTGGCTGCGGCCCTGCCGCCGACCGAGCACGGCGTCCGGGTGGCCGGCGCACCGGACGGGCACGTGTCGACGGTGGCAGTCGTCGGAGGCTCCGGCGACTCGCTCTTCGACGACGTGCGGTCCGCGGGCGTTGACGTGTACGTGACCGCGGACCTGCGGCACCACCCGGCGTCCGAGCTGCGCGAACGGGCCGCCTTCGAGGCGGGGACCTCCGACCCGGGCGTCGGGACCCCGTACCTCGTCGATGTCGCGCACTCGGCGAGCGAGTGGCTCTGGCTGCCCGCGGCTGCGCAGGCACTGGCCCGCGAGTCGGCCGAGCGCTGGCCTGGCACTAGGTTGGAGACCCGGGTGAGCACGCTGCGGACCGATCCGTGGACCTTCCGTGTCGACTCCCCGCCCCGACCGGCACCCGACCCCGCGACGCCGGCCCACGACCCCTCCGGAGGACGCCCGTGACCACCGCTCCCGTGGCCGACCAGCTGCGCCTGCTCGACGTCCAGTCGCTCGACACCCGGCTCCAGCAGCTCGAGCACTCGCGGAAGACGCTGCCAGGGCACGCCCGGGTGGCCGAGGTCGCCGCCCAGCGTGCCGATGTCGAGCGGGCCGTCGTGGACTCCCGCACCGCTGTCGTCGACCTGCGGCGCGAGCTCACGAAGGCCGAGGCCGACGTCGAGCAGGTCCGGTCCCGTGCTGCGCGGGACCAGGTCCGGATGGACTCGGGCTCGGTGAGCGTGAAGGACGTCCAGGCGCTGTCCGCCGAGGTCGAGGCCCTGGCGCGGCGCACCGCGGCGCTCGAGGAGGTCGAGCTCGACGTGATGGTGCGGCTCGAGGCGCACGAGACCGCGCTCGCCGAGGTCACGGCGGCCCACGAGGCTCTGCTCGACGCACAGCGGCAGGCGGACGCCCAGCTCGCCGAGGGCATCGCACAGATCGACGCCGAGGTCGCCACCGTCACCGCCGAGCGCGCCGCACGCGCCGTCGGGCTCGACGCCGGCCTGGTGACCCTGTACGACCGGCTGCGCAGCCAGCTCGGTGGGCTCGGGGTCGCTCGCCTGCGCGGCCGCACCTGCGAGGGGTGCCGGCTCGAGCTCAACCCGGGCGACGTCGCCCAGCTCAATGCGGCCGCACCCGAGCAGGTCGTCCGCTGCGAGGAGTGGGGCCGGATCCTCGTCCGCGCCGCCGCGTCGTGACGGCGGGGCACGACGAGCGGGTCGCACCCGCCGGCCGGCCGAGCGGTGCCGCGATGCGGTTCGACGACGTTCCTGCACTGACCGTCGTCCTGGTGCGCCACGGCGAGACGCCCTCGACGATCTCCCGGACCTTCTCCGGCTCGGGTGCGCCGGGTCCGTCCCTGGCTCCTGCTGGCCGCGTGCAGGCTGCCGAGGCCGCCGACCTCGTCTTCCGGATCGGCCGGGCCCGGTGGCCGGACCTCCCGCACCCCTCGGCGATCGTCGCCTCCCCGATGGTGCGCGCCCAGGAGACCGCCGCCGCCGTCGGACGTCGGCTCGGGCTGCACGTGGCGACCGACGCACGCTATGCGGAGTGCCACTTCGGGCGCTGGGAAGGGTCCACGCCTGCCGAGATCGACGCCGCCGACCCGGGTGCGCTGGCGCGCTGGACGGCCGACCCGAGGCTGCCTGCCCCGGGTGGTGAGGCGCTCGTCTCGGTGGGTGAACGTGTCGGTGCCGCGCTGAGCGAGCTGGTCGCCGGCGGCGTCGACCGGACGGTCGTCGTGGTCTCGCACGCGATGGCGATCCGGGCCGGCGTCGGCTGGGCCCTCGACCTGGCCCCTGAACGGTGGGGGACCCTGCGCATCCTGCCGGCCTCGGTGACGATCCTGCGGCTGTGGGCCGACGGCGGACGCGAGCTCGTGACGCTGTCCACCCCGAGCGACCGCTGACCGACGCGCGAGCGGTTCGTCCTCAGCGCTCGCCGGGCCGGGTGACCAGGGACAGGACCTGGCGCCCTGGTGTCCCGGTGAGCCCGGCCCCGACCACACCGATGATCCCGGCGGCCATCTCGGCGAGACCGTCGGCCGAGCGGGGGAGCGGCTCGGCGCGGCCGAGCAGGTGGCCCACGAGCAGCCCGCGGGTGTACTTCGCCTCGTGCGAGACGACGGTGAGCCGGTCGCCGTCATCACGCAGGACCCGCACGGACACGTGCTCCCAGTCCTGACCCGACGGCCGCCACGCGGCGAGGTAGTCGGCCGAGCGGCAGTCCACCAGCAGCCGGTCGCCCGCTTCTGCGGCGAGCTGCGCCAGCTCCGTCGCAAGCGGTGCCCGCCAGCGCCGGGCCAGCGGTCCGATTCCCGGCAGGTCGGTCCCCATCGACAGGCGGTAGGCCGGGATGCGGTCGAGCGGGGCGACCAGGCCCCACAACGCCGAGACGGTCAGGACCGAGCGCTGGGCGCGACGCAGCGCCGTCCCGCCGAGGCTCGCGAGGCCGGCGGCGCCGTAGAGCACGCCCGAGTAGACGAGGCGGGCGGGCGCCGTCGGTGCCTCGCGCAACCGGGTGTTGCGTTCCACCTCGGCGCCGAGGGTTGCGCCGACCCCGAGCACGGCCGCGGCCTCCGGGCGCGCGGAGAGCTCCGTCAGGGCGGTGAGCACGTCCTCGCGGGTCGCCGTCAGGTCGGGGTGGCCGAGCGCGGCCAGGTCCAGCGGGCGGCCCCGGCGCGGGCTCGTCTTGCCCTCGGAGGGCGGCAGCAGCACGAGCACGGTGAGGACTCTACGTCCCGGCGGGGCTAGGCTTGGCCTGCGGATGAGTCGGTCAGGCGGTCGCGTCGAGGGAGACCTCGCCGAGGAACGTCCGGGCTCCGTAGAGCGAGGTGGTGGGTAACGCCCACCCGGGGTGACCCGCGGGACAGTGCCACAGAGAAGAGACCGCCTCGGCTGCCTCGGCAGCCGCGGTAAGGGTGAAACGGTGGTGTAAGAGACCACCAGCGTGCCGGGTGACCGGTGCGGCTAGGTAAACCCCACCTGGAGCAAGGCCAGACAGGGAGCGTTCGAGGGCTGCTCGCCCGAGCTCCCGGGTAGGCCGCTGGAGGCGTGCGGCAACGTACGTCGTAGAGGGATGGCCGCCACCTGGGCCCGGGCAACCGGACCGAGGGACAGAACCCGGCGTATCGACCGACTCATCCGCCCCGACGCCACGTGGCCACGAGCGCCAGCTGGCGCGCGTGGTGCTCGGCCTGCTCCGGGTCGGCCAGACGAGGGTCAGGTGTCGCGACCTCGGGCCCGCTTCCCGCCGCCGGGTCGAGCAGGTCGAGGTAGGCGAGGTCGGCCGTGAGGCGCGCGCGCATCCCGGCCTGGTCCGTGACGGTCCCGTGGCCCGGGACGAGGACCCTCGCCTCGACGCCGGCGAGGAGATCGAGACTCGCCCGGTACGCGGCGACCGGGTCAGGGGCCCGGGCGCTCGGCTCGGCGAGCAGGGGGACCTCCACGTCGGAGAGCATGTCTCCGGAGACGAGGACCCCAGGATCGGGCAACCACAGCGCTGCGCTGCCCCGACAGTGGCCGGCGTAGGGCAGCATGACGGCGCGCGGACCGTCCCACGGCAGGTCATCGGTCTCGAGTGCGGTGAGGTCTCCCGTCCACCGGTGGTCGTGGCCCGGCGCGACCTCGTCGGCCTCGACGCTCAGCTCCTCGTGCCGCGCCCGCGCATCGGCCGCAGCCTCGGGCGTCGCCCATCGGGGCACGCCGGCCCACTCGGCGGGCCACAGCACGTGGTCCCAGTGCGGATGGGTGCTGAACCCGGCAGTGGGTGCCCAGCCGTGCAGCGTCAGCTCGTCGACGAGAGTCGCGAGATCGGCCGGCCAGATGTTCGGGTCGACGGCCAGGCAGGCGCCGTCGTGGCCGACGACGAGCGCTGTCAGCGAGGACCAGGGTTGTGCCGTCATGGTCCACACCCCCGGCGCGACCGGCTCCAGGACGCAGTGGTGGTCCCGCGCAGGAACGGCCGGGACGACGGGCACCAGGGGCGCGGTGCCACCGGGCGTCTGACGCCCGGTACCCGGTGCGGTGGCCGTCCCGGCGTCGAGGTCGATCGCCCACTCCGGGTCCGGGGTCCCGGGGGTCACGAGGTCGTGCCGCTTGCGCTCCTGCTCCTCGTGCAGGTGCCGGATGCTCGGTTGGAACAACGCCATCAGCTCGCCGAACGGCCCGGCCCCGCCGCCGGCCCCGCGACGACGTGGCCGTCGGCGGCCGTCGTCCTCACGCGCGGGCAGGTGCGCCAGCACGCGGTCGACGACGACCAGGGCGATCACCGCCAGCGGGACGGCCACCCGCACCCAGTCCGGCATCCTGAACGTCTCGGGTCCGCAGGTCGGCTGCTCAGTCGGCGGGGGCGTTGGCCGCCGCGAGAGCCGCTGCGCCGACGATCCCGGCGGCGTTCAGCAAGGTGGCAGGGACGATCGGTGCGCGCAGGTCGAGCAGCGGAAGGAACTTCTCGTGCTTCTTGCTCACCCCGCCGCCGACGACGATGAGGTCGGGGGAGAAGAGTGACTCGATGACGGAGAAGTAGCGCTGCAGCCGCTTGGCCCAGTCCTCCCAGCTCAGGTCGTCGCGCTCGCGGGCGCTGTCGGCGGCCCGGCGCTCCGCGTCGTGCCCGTCGATCTCGAGGTGTCCGAGCTCGGTGTTCGGCACCAGCGTCCCGTCGACCACCAGGCAGGAGCCGATGCCCGTCCCGAGCGTGACGACGAGCACGACCCCGGAATGGCCGCGGGCCGCGCCGTACACGGCCTCGGCGTACCCGGCTGCGTCGGCGTCGTTGACGGCGTGGACGCTGCGTCCGGTGGACTTCGCGATGACCTTCTCGACGTTGGTACCGATCCAGGAGTCGTCGACGTTCGCCGCGCTCAGCGCGACGCCGTGCTGGATGACCGCCGGGAAGGTCACGCCGACGGGCATGTCCTTGGGCAGGTCGAAGGAGTCGATGAGCTCGGCGACCGCCTCCGCCACGGCCTTGGGCGTCGCGGGCTGGGGGGTCGCGACGCGGACCCGGTCGGCGCTGAACTCCCCGACGACCAGGTCGACGGGGGCGCCCTTGATGCCGCTCCCGCCGATGTCGATGCCGAAGGCGCCGGTGCGTGCGCTGCGTGGTTCCGAGGTGGGGCTCATGGCAGGGTCAGGATCTCCGCTCCGGTCTCGGTCACGACGAGGGTGTGCTCGAACTGGGCACTGCGCCTGCGGTCGGCCGTCACGATCGTCCACCCGTCGTCCCACTGCTCCCAGTCCGGGGTGCCGAGGTTGATCATCGGTTCGATGGTGAAGACCATGCCGGTCTCGATCATGGTGGAGTGGAACGGCGAGTCGTAGTGGGGGACGACTAGGCCCGAGTGGAAGGACTCGCCGACCCCGTGGCCGGTGAAGTCCCGGACGACCCCGTACCCGAAGCGGTGCGCGTACTTCTCGATGACCCGGCCGATGACGTTGATCTGGCGACCGGGCGCCACCGCGGCGATGCCGCGCATCATCGACTCCTTGGTCCGCTCGACGAGCAGCCGCGACTCCTCGTCGACGTCCCCCGCGAGGAACGTCGCGTTCGTGTCGCCGTGCACGCCGTCGAGGTAGGCCGTGATGTCGATGTTGACGATGTCGCCATCGGCCACGACCGTCGAGTCCGGCACGCCATGGCAGATCACCTCGTTGATCGAGGTGCACAGAGACTTGAGGAACGGCACCTGCCGCGGGTGCGGCTGGTAGCGCAGCGTCGAGGGGTAGGCCCCGTGGTCGCAGACGAACTCGTGGCCGATCCGGTCGAGCTCGTCGGTGGTCACGCCCGGAACGATGTGCCGGCCGACCTCCTCCAGCGCCTGGGCGGCGATCCGCGAGGCGACCCGGATCCGCTCGATCGTCTCGGCGCTCTTGACCTCCGAGCCGGTGAACGGCAGCTCGCGGTCCTTGCCGACGTACTCGGGCCGTTCGATGTGCGGAGGGACGGTACGCAACGGGCTCACCATGCCCGGGACGAGGGTGCCGAGGGGCGCGTGAGCGGTGGCCATGGTGGCAGTCTACGGAGGTGAGAGCAGCCGACGGACCGAAGGAGCGACGATGAGCGACGAGGCCGAGGAGTTCTGGTTCAACGTGCGGAGCCGGACGGTCGAGCAGGGGCGGCAGAGCAGCTGGGAGGAGCGCCTCGGCCCGTACCCGACGCGCGAGGCCGCCGAGCACGCGCTGGAGGAGGCCCACCGTCGCAGCGAGGCGTGGGACGAGGCGGACGACCGCTGGAAGAAGGACTGAGCGCGGCTCAGCCGCCGACGGGCCGGAGCACGGCCTCGACGCCGCGGTGATCGGTCCCGGCCGGCGGCTCGAGCACGGCAGTCCCCACGACGCGCCAGACCGTCGGGTCGACCAGGACGTGATCGATCGGAGCACCGAGCCAGCGCGGCACCCCGACCGGCCAGGTCGCCACCCCGGCCGTCCCGGTGGCCAGGCCTGCGTCGAGGCATCCGCCGAGGTCGCGGAGCGCCGGGTGGTCGAGCGTCGCGTTGAAGTCGCCCGCGACGATGCTCGAGGTCCCGCACGTGGCCACTGCGGTGAGCGTCGTCCTGGCCCAGCCGTCGAGGTCCGGTCCCGAGGGTGACGTGGTGTGGACCGCAGTGATCGTCGGGGCGCCCGGGGTTCCGGAGGCGATGAAGGCGCCTTGGATCCCGGGCAGCGTCGCGGTGACGCCGACGGTGCCCAGCATCGTGTCCACGAGCAGCGCCGTCGAGGAGATGTCCGTCGGGCGTGCGGCGTGGGCGAGGACCTGCAGGTCGCGGCCGGTCCGTGAGCGCACGAGGGCCGCGGCGCGAGCGGCCGTCGCCTCGGTCGTCTCGGGGAGCACCACGATCTCGGCACCCCGCTCGATGATCTCGGTGGCCAGCTGCTCGGCATCGAGCGTGGCCTTCGTGTTCTGCACCAGGACGACGAGATCTCCGGCCCGGACCTCCGGGGCGGGGCTGTCCCCACCAAGACCTTGCGTCCCGCGGGCCATGAGGACGCTCGCCTCGGTCCCGGCCCCGAGGAGGGCGAGGACCGCGAGGGCACCGATCACCACCGTCACGCGTCGCCGGCGCGGCGTGGCGCGCTGCCTCCGGGACGCGCGCAGCAGCACCGGCATGAGGACGCCGAGCGTGAGGCCGGCCACCGCGAGGACCACGCCGACGAGCCCGCGCAGCGCGATGAGCTGAGCGACGACGGTCAGGCCCGCCAGCCCGAGCCTCTCGGGCACGACGAGCGCCGCGACCACCGCTCCGGCCACCAGGACGACGACGACGATCAGGACCCGGCCGCGCCGGCCCTGGCCCGGTCGCTGCGGAGGTACCCGGGCGCCGGGAAGGACCTCGACCTGAGCTCGGTGCGCGTCGCGGTCCTCGTTCACTCCGTGAAGGTGTGCTCCGGCGCCGGGAACGCGCCGGACCTGACCTCGGCGTTGTACTCGGCAGCGGCCTGCGCCAGGGTCGCCCGGATCTCGGCATACCGCTTGGCGAAGCGCGGCGTCCAGTCGCTCAGGCCGGCCATGTCCGCCCACACGAGCACCTGGCCGTCGCACTCGACCCCAGCGCCGATCCCGATCGTCGGGATCGTGAGGATCTCGGTGACCCGCGCCGCGACCGGAGCGGGCACCATCTCTAGGACGAGCGCGAAGGCGCCGGCCTCCTGCAGCGCGAGGGCGTCGGCGCACAGCTGGTCGGCTGCTCCTTCGCCCCGGCCCTGGACGCGCTTGCCGCCGAGGGTGTTCTCCGACTGCGGCGTGAAGCCCAGGTGCGCCATGACCGGGATCCCGGACTCGGTGAGCAGGCGGACGTGCTCGGCAACGCGGCGGCCGCCCTCGAACTTCACGGCGTTCGCCCCGGCCTCCTTGAGCATCCGCACCGCGGTGGCGTGCGCCTGCTGCGGTGAGGCCTCGTAGGAGCCGAACGGGAGGTCGGCGACCACGAGTGCGCGGCGGACCGCGCCGGAGACCGCTCGGGTGTGGTGGATCATCTCGTCGACGGTGATCGGCAAGGTGTCGCGGTGCCCGTAGAAGGCGTTCGCCAAGGAGTCGCCGACCAGGAGCACGTCGGTGCCGGCCTCGTCGAAGATCTGCGCGGTCGGCGCGTCGTAGGCGGTGAGCATCGTGATCCGCTCGCCGCGCTCCTTCGCCTCGCGCAGGTGGTGCACCCGTACGCGTCGCGGGGCAGGGGTCTCGGTCATTGGTCCTCCGGGTCCTCGACACGGTGGTGCGCCTCGGCGGCACCCTGGGCGGCTGTGACCGTCGGCGCGGGCTCGCGCCAACGGCTGGTGATCGGCAGACGACGGTCGCGCCCGAACGCGAGCGCTGTCACCTTGGGGCCGACGGGGTACTGGCGGCGCTTCCACTCCGCACGGTCGACCAGGGCGAGCACGCGGTCGACGACACGGGCGTCGAAACCGCGGTCGAGCAGCTCGGTCCGGCCCTCGGCATGCTCGACGTAGGCATCGAGGACCTCGTCGAGCAGGTGGTAGGGCGGCAGGGAGTCGGTGTCGAGCTGGCCGGGTCGCAGCTCGGCGGACGGGGGTTTGGTGATCGACGCCTCGGGGATCGGCGGGATCCGGCCGGCGTCGAGCGCCGCCCGGTTGCGCCACCGCGCGAGGGCCCACACCCGCGACTTGTCGACGTCCTTGATCGGCGCGAACCCGCCGACCGCGTCGCCGTAGATCGTCGAGTAGCCGACGGCGAGCTCGGTCTTGTTGCCGGTCGCGAGCACGAGGTGCCCCTCGGCGTTGGAGATCGCCATGAGCAGCACGCCGCGCATCCGGGCCTGGAGGTTCTCGGCGGCGACACCGTCCAGGTCGAGCTGGGCCTCGAAGGCGGCGACGAGGGGCGCGATCGGCTGCACCCGGTAGTCCGCGCCGATCCGCGCGGCGAGGTCGGCCGCGTCGTCCTTCGAGTGGTCCGAGGAGTACGTCGACGGCATCGACACGCCCACGACGTTCGGCCCGCCCAGAGCGTCGGCGGCGATGGCGGCCACCAGGGCCGAGTCGATCCCGCCCGAGAGACCCAGGACGACGGAGGTGAATCCGTTCTTCGTCGCGTACCCGCGCAGTCCGGTCACGAGCGCCGCGTACACCTCGGCGTCCGACTCGAGCGGCGGGACGCGGTCGCCCCGCTCCGGGTGGCCGCCCTCGTCCGGGAGGTTCCACAGCAGCAGGTGCTCGACGAACTGCGGCGCGGAGGCCAGCAGCGTGCCGTCCTGGTCGATGACGAACGAGCCACCGTCGAAGACGAGGTCGTCCTGGCCCCCGACGAGGTTGACGTACACGACGGGTGCGCCGATCTCGCGCGCGCGGCGGGCGGCGAGCTCCATGCGGACGTGGCCCTTGCCCTCCTCGTAGGGCGAGCCGTTGAGCACGAGGAGGACGTCGACGTCGGCGGCATCCATCTGGCTGACCGGGCCACCGTCCTGCCAGATGTCCTCGCAGATCACGACACCTGCGCGACGGCCGGCGACGTCGATCACGCAGGTCGAGCCGCCAGGGGTGAAGATGCGGAACTCGTCGAAGACGCCGTAGTTCGGCAGGTGGTGCTTGTCGTAGCTTGCGACGACCCGCCCACGGTGGACGGTCACGGCCCGGTTGGTGGCGCGGCCGTCGGGGGAGCGGCCGAGGGTACCCAGCACGACGACGAGCTCCCCGAGCCCCTGGGCCACCAGGCCCGCGGCGATCGAGCGCAGCGAGGCGTCGGCCGCGCGCGCGAACGAGTCGCGCAGCGCGAGGTCCTCGATGGGATATCCGGTGAGCGTCATCTCCGGGAGCACGACGACGTCGGCCCCGGCCTCGGCGGCGCGTGCGCACCACTCCAGCACCCGGGCGGCGTTCCGCTCCAGGTCCCCGACGCACGTGTCGATCTGGGCCAGCGCGATCCTCAGCGGCATGGCCCAACCCTAACGGCGCGACGATCGGCGTCCGTGCGGCAGGATGGGGTCATGGACAGGCAGCAGGACTTCGTGCTCCGTACCGTCGAGGAGCGAGACATCCGCTTCATCCGTCTGTGGTTCACGGATGTGCTCGGGATGCTCAAATCGGTGGCGGTCGCGCCGGCCGAGCTCGAGTCGGCGTTCCGCGAGGGCATCGGCTTCGACGGCAGCGCCATCGAGGGGCTGACCCGCGTGTACGAGGCGGACATGCTCGCCAAGCCGGACCCGTCGACCTTCCAGGTGCTGCCCTGGCGCGGGGACCACCACGGGACGGCGCGGATGTTCTGCGACATCCACACCCCCGACGGGGAGCCCTCGCTCGCGGACTCGCGGTACGTGCTCAAGCGCGCGCTGGCGAAGGCCTCGGACAAGGGGTTCACCTTCTACACGCACCCCGAGGTCGAGTTCTACCTCTTCGAGGACCCGGCCGACCCGAGCAAGCCGCTCGTCCCGGTCGACTCCGGCGGCTACTTCGACCACGTCCCGCGCGGCACCGGGCACGACTTCCGGCGCGCGGCGATCACGATGCTCGAGTCCATGGGCATCTCGGTGGAGTTCTCCCACCACGAGGCCGGTCCCGGCCAGAACGAGATCGACCTGCGCTACGCCGACGCGCTGACGACGGCCGACAACATCATGACCTTCCGCACGGTGGTCAAGGAGGTCGCGCTCGAGCAGGGCATCGTCGCCTCCTTCATGCCCAAGCCCATGGCCGAGCACCCCGGTTCGGGCATGCACACGCACCTCTCGCTCTTCGAGGGCGACCGCAACGCGTTCTACGAGCCCGGTGCGCCGCTCGAGCTGTCGTCGACGGGCCGCAAGTTCATCGCCGGCCTGCTGCACCACGCAGCGGAGATCACCGCGATCACCAACCAGTACGTGAACTCGTACAAGCGGCTCTGGGGCGGCGCCGAGGCACCGTCCTACATCTGCTGGGGTCACAACAACCGCTCGGCCCTGGTCCGCGTGCCGATGTACAAGCCGGGCAAGGGCAACTCGAGCCGGGTGGAGTACCGCGCGCTCGACTCCGCCGCCAACCCGTACCTGTCCTTCGCGCTGATGCTCGCCGCCGGCCTCAAGGGCATCGAGGAGGGCTACGAGCTCCCCGACGGCGCCGAGGACGACGTCTGGGAGCTGACCGACGCCGAGCGTCGCGCCCTGGGCATCCGGCCGTTGCCGTCCTCCCTCGACCAGGCGATCGAGATCATGGAGACCTCTGAGCTCGTCGCCGAGACGCTCGGGGAGCACGTGTTCGACTTCGTGCTGCGCAACAAGCGCGACGAGTGGCAGGCCTACCGCTCACAGGTGACCGCGTTCGAGCTGAAGCGGTACCTGCCGGTCCTGTGAGCCTGCGATGAGCGAGGCCGTCCCGCCGTCCGGTCGATCGGTGAGCCTGCGCGGCGTGCTTGGCCGATCGGGCTTCGTCGACCCGGACCGGGCGGTGACGCTGCTGGCGGATCCCGATCTCGTCGCGCTCCTCGGCCCCGTCGACGAGGCGCACCCGCTGCTGGCGGTCCTGTCGGGTGCCGCGTCCCCCGACGACGCGCTGCTGTCGGTCGCCCGGCTCGCCGGGGTACCGGCGCCCTACCGCGACCGCGTCCGGACGATGCTGACGACGGACGGGCCGGCGCGCGACGCGCTGCTTGCCGTCCTCGGTGCCTCGACCGCCCTCGGCGACCACCTCGTGCGGCATCCCGACGACCTCGAAGCGCTCGAGGAGCCGACACCGATCGGGGCCGACGGGGACGTCGTGCGGGCCGAGCTCCTGCGGGCCGTCGGTGCAGATCCGGCGGACACCGCACCCGTCGCGACGATCACCGGTGCGACCGGGATAGACCTGATGCGACGTGCCTACCACCGCCGGTTGCTGACGATCGCCGCCGCGGACCTCGTCGACCCCGAGCCCATCTCCTTGCTCGCCGCCGTCGGCTCGGCGCTCGCCGACCTGGCCTCGGCGGCTCTGGAGACGGGCCTCGCGCTGTCCAGGGCCGATCAGGTGGACCATGGCGCCGGGGTCCGGCTGGCCGTGCTCGGGATGGGCAAGACGGGCGGGCGTGAGCTCAACTACGTCTCCGACGTCGACGTGATCTACGTCGCCGAGCCCGCCGAGGGCACCGAGGAGCAGGCGGCCCTCGCCTCCGCCACCCGGCTCGCCACCGGCATGGCGCGGGCCTGCTCGGCCGCCTCCCGCGAGCCAGCCCTCTGGCCGGTCGACGCGGCGCTGCGCCCCGAGGGCAAGAACGGGCAGCTGGTCCGGACGGTCGCGAGTCACCAGGCGTACTACGAGCGTTGGGCGAAGACCTGGGAGTTCCAGGCACTCCTCAAGGCCCGGGTGGTCGCCGGCGACCGCGAGGTCGGCGCGGCCTACACGGCGGCGATGGCTCCGATGGTGTGGTCGGCCGTCGAGCGGGAGAACTTCGTCGAGGACTCCCAGGCGATGCGCCGACGCGTCGAGCAGCACGTCCCGCCCACCGAGGTCGACCGCCAGCTCAAGCTCGGCACGGGTGGACTGCGCGACGTGGAGTTCACCGTCCAGCTGCTCCAGCTCGTGCACGGCCGGGCCGACGAGTCGATCCGCAGCCCGCACACCCTCTCCGCCCTCGCGGCGCTCTCGGCCGGTGGGTACGTCGGTCGTGACCACGCGGGACGGCTCGCCGTCTGCTACCGGCTGCTGCGCGTGCTCGAGCACCGGATCCAGCTGCACCGGCTGACGCGCACTCACCTGATGCCCACCGCGGCCGTCGACCTGCGCCGCCTGGCCCGCTCCATCGGCCTGCGCGACGAGGACGAGGTGCTCGACCGTTGGCGTACCGCGCGTCGCGAGGTCCGTCGCCTGCACGAGGAGCTCTTCTACCGTCCGCTGCTGCCGGCCACGGCGAGCCTGAGCCGTGAGGACGTCGCGCTCGCTCCCGAGGCGGCGCGTGCGCGCCTGGCGGCCATCGGGTACCGCGACCCGGCTGGAGCGTTGCGGCACATCACCGCGTTGACCGAGGGCCTGAGCCGCCGTGCGGCGATCCAGCGCCAGTTGCTCCCCGTCCTGCTCGGCTGGTTCGCCGAGGGCGCTGACTCCGACGGTGGGCTGCTCGCCTTCCGGCGGCTCTCGGACGAGCTCGGCACGACGCACTGGTACCTCAAGCTGCTGCGGGACTCGGGCGTGGCCGCGCAGCGCCTCGCCCGGCTGCTGTCCAGCTCGCGGTACGTCGCGGACGCGCTGGCACGCTCACCCGAGTCGGTCGCGTGGCTCGACGACGACGGCGAGCTCGCTCCCCGGGACCGCGCGCGGCTGGCCGTCGAGGCGGACGCGCTGCTGGCCCGGCAGGAGGACGCGAAGGTGGCCGCGACCCTGCTCCGGGCGCTTCGGCGTCGGGAGACGGCGCGGACGGCGGTCGGCGAGGTGCTCGGCAGCACGGACCTCGTCGGCGCGGCCACGGCGTTGACCGCTGCCGCGGAGACCGCGCTGGCCGGCGTGCTGCGCATCGCCGAGTACGAGATGCGGCACGGCCCGGAAGGCACCCTGACCAGGATGTGCATCGTCGCGATGGGGAGCCTGGGCGGCGGGGAGCTCGGCTACGGCTCCGATGCCGACGTCCTCTTCGTCCACGACCCGTTGCCGGACGCCGACGAGGCGCGGGCGCAGGTACAGGCGATCGCGATCGCGACCCGGGTCCGGGCGCTCCTGGGTGAGGTGGGGGCCGAGCCGGCGCTCGAGGTGGACGCCGACCTGCGGCCGGAGGGGCGCAACGGCCCGTTGGTCCGCACGATCGGCTCCTTCGCCGAGTACTACGAGCGCTGGTCGGCTCCGTGGGAGAGCCAGGCGCTGCTGCGGGCCCGGCCCGTCGCCGGCGACCAGGACCTCGGCGAACGCTTCGTGGCGTTGATCGACCCGCTCCGCTACCCGGTCGGCGGTGCCTCCCCGACAGTCGTCAAGGAGGTCAGGCGGCTCAAGGCGAGGATGGAGGCCGAGCGTCTCCCGCGCGGCGTCGACCCGACCCGCCACCTCAAGCTCGGTCGCGGCGGTCTCTCCGACGTCGAGTGGACGGTGCAGCTGCTCCAGCTGCAGCACGGCGCAAGAGTTCCGGAGCTCCGGACCACCTCGACGCTGGCCGCGCTCGACGCGGCGCGGGAGGCCGGGCTCCTCGGCGAGGAGGACACGGCCCTGCTGAGGGAGGCATGGGTGCTCGCCTCCCGGCTGCGCAACGCCGTCGTGCTGTGGTCGGGCCGAAGCGGTGGCGCCTCCGCCGACGTCGTCCCGCACGACAGCCGTGACCTGATGGGGCTCGACCGTCTTCTCGGCAACCCGCCGGGGCAGCATGCCGAGCTCGCGGACACCTACCTGCGGGTGGCGCGGCGCGCGCGTGCGGTCGTCGACCGCGTCTTCTACGGCTGAGACCTCCCCTGCGGGTGCGTCCTCAGCGAGCGAGCGGGAGCGACAGGCGGAACGTCGAGCCGAGCCCTGGCCCGTCCGAGCTCGCGGTCAGGTCGCCGCCGTGCGCGCGGGCAAGGCCCCGTGCGATCGTCAGGCCGATGCCCGAGCCCTCGGAGCGGCGGCGGCCCGGTGCCGCGACGCGGTAGAACCGTTCGAAGACGCGCTCCAGGTCCTCCGGGGCCAGCCCGGCGCCGGTGTCGCTCACCTCTGCCACGGCGGTCCCGCCCCTGATCTCGACGCGCACCTCGACCCGTCCCTGCGGTGCAGCGACGATCGCATTGCCGAGCAGGTTGGTGAGGACCTGGCCGATCCGGTCGGGGTCGGCGCTGACCGGCGCGGCCGTCGCAGGGTGGACGGTGAGGCCGACGCCGGCGTCGGCGAACTGCGGCGCGAGGCGCTCGCAGGTGCGGCGGGCGAGCTCGGCCAGGTCGGTCGGTGCCAGGTGGAGCTCGGTGCGGCCCTCCTCGGAGCGCGAGAGCGAGGACAGGTCCTCCGCGAGCCGTCGCAGCCGACCGAGCTCTGCGCCGACGGCACCGAGCGTCGCTTCGTCCGCCGTGAAGACGCCGTCGATCATCCCTTCGACGTAGCCCTCGACGGCGGTCAGCGGGGTTCGCATCTCGTGGGCCACCTCGCCGAGCAGCCGCAGCCGCCGCGTCTCGGTCTCGGCGAGCGCTGCGGCCAGCGTGTTGACGTCGTCGGCGAGGGCCGCGAGCTCCGGCTCGGCCGGGACCTGGACGCGGGCGTCATACCGCCCGGCGGCGATCTGCCGCGTCGTGGCCCTGACCGCGTCGAGCGGGGTGAGCAGTCGATGGGTGACGAACGCGGCGACCGCTCCGGCCGCCAGGGCCGCCAGCAGCGCGCCGATCGCCAGGGCGGTGTCAAGGGAGCCGAGCAGGGCCTGGCGGGTCTCGGACTGAGCGCCACCGGCGCCGCGACCCATGCCGACGCCCTCCATCTGACCTATCCGGTGCTCGAAGAGCTGCGGGGTCAGGAGCCGGACGGTGAGCCACGACGCACCCACCCCGATCGCGAGCACGACGAGGTAGGAGACCAGGAGCCGCACCGGCAGTCGCGCCCTCATCGTGGGCTGCCGACGAACTTGTACCCCACGCCTCGCACCGTCGCGAGGAAGCGGGGATCGGTGGCGTCGTCCCCCAGCCGCGAACGGATCGAGCGGATGTGGACGTCGACGACGCGCTCGTCGCCGAAGAAGTCGCCGCCCCACACCTGCCGCAGGACCTGCGTGCGGGACCAGACCCGGCCCGGGGCTCCGGCGAGCGTGGCGAGGAGGTCGAACTCGAGGCTCGAGAGGACGACCGGTGTCCCGTCGACCGCGACCTCGCGACGTTGCGGGTCGACGACGAGGCCGTCGAAGCGCAGCGCGGCGTCGGTGGCTTGGCCGCTCGCCCCACGGCGCAGCACGGCGCCGACGCGTGCGACCACCTCGCGCGGGCTGAAGGGTTTGGTCACGTAGTCGTCGGCACCGACGGCGAGACCGATCAGGGTGTCGACCTCCTCGGCCCGCGCCGTGACGAGGACGACGGCGACCTGGCTCGTGGTGCGCACGCGACGGAGCACCTCCAGCCCGTCGATGCCGGGGAGCATGACGTCGAGCAGCACCAGGTCCGGCGGATCGCGGCGGATCAGGTCGAGCGCGTCCTCGCCGGCGCTCGCCTCCAGGACCCGGTAGCCGTCGGCCTCGAGGTAGCCCCGCAGGACGGCGCGGATATGGGGCTCGTCGTCGACGACGAGGACGGTACGCATGGTGGCCTCCTGGCAGCAGGCTAGCGGCGGGGCCGGTTCAGGGCCCCGCCGCCAGGCGCGTGTGCGGTCAGCTCGTCGTGTGGATCCGGTCACGCATCCGGGTCTGGCTTCCGGTGCCGTCCTGCAGGCGCACGCGGTCCTGGGTCTGGTCGGCCGAGGCCTCGTCGGCGTAGGGGCAGGTGGCCGGGTCGCCGGTCCCGAGCGGCTCGTGAGCGCCCGTGCCCCACTGGCCGTAGCCGCCGGGCGTCAGCGCCGGGTCGGGCCGGTCGGTGACGGTCGACGTCGTCTGGTGCCTCCACTGCGCCGGGGACCATCCGTCAGGCGTCTGGGCCGCGTTGGCGGCGGCAGCTCCTGCGACGGTGAGCCCCAGGGCGATGCCGGTGGCTGCGAGTGTGGTCCTGATCTTCATGGCGTGCTCCTCTCGTTGCTGTCCTTCGTTGGTAGGACCAGCGTCGCGCGGCGGGATGAGGGGGCGACCACCCGGGTCGTGAAGCCTTCGTGAAACCCTGGCTGCAGCAGCGGCCCATCGGGCGGCCGCCGCCCGGTCGGCGTCAGGACTGCACCGCTCGGCGTCAAGGACGCGTCAAGATCCCGGCCGGCTCCGACGCCCGGGGTGTGCGCTGAGGGCATGTCCGCCACGGTCTCCCTCCCCAAGCGCCTGCTCGTCGGGCGTCCGCTGAGCTCGGAGCAGATGGGGGAGACGCTCCTGCCGCGCTGGCTCGCGCTCCCCGTCTTCTGCTCCGACCCCCTCTCTTCGAACGCGTATGCGACTGAGGAGATCCTGCTGGTGCTCTCGGTCGGCGGGCTCGCCCTGCTGCACCTGGCGCCCTGGGTGGCGGCGGGGGTGATCGTGCTGCTGGTGACTGTTGTCCTCTCCTACCGGCAGACCACCCACGCCTACCCGAACGGCGGGGGTGCCTACGCGGTGAGCCGTGCGAACCTCGGCCAGAACGCCGCACTGGTCGCGGCCGCTGCCCTGCTCATCGACTACGTCCTGACCGTCGCGGTGTCCGTGGCGGCCGGGGTCGCGAACATCGTCTCGGCGGTGCCGGTGCTGGCTCATGACGTGGTGCCGATCAGCGTCGCGCTCGTGCTCGTGCTCACGGTGGCGAACCTTCGCGGGCTCAAGGAGTCGGGCCGGGCGTTCGCGATCCCGACCTACGGATTCCTCGTCGCGGTGTTCGCGATGATCGCCGTCGGCCTCTTTCGCGCGATGACGGGCGTGGCCCCGGTCGCCGAGTCGGCTCAGCTGAGCATCGCGCCCTCGGCGGACACGGTCGGAGGACTCGCCGTGCTCGCCGTCGTCCTGCGGGCCTTCGCCTCGGGCTGCACCGCCCTGACCGGCGTGGAGGCGGTGAGCAACGGCGTCCCGAGCTTCCGCGTCCCGAAGTCGCGCAACGCGGCCTCGACCCTCGCGATCATGGCCGTGCTCACCGTCACGATGTTCATCGGGCTCACGGCGCTCGCCCTGATCACCCACGTCCATGTCGCTGCCGACCCGTCGGCGCTCCTCGGGGCGTCTGCCGGCTACCAGCAGCGCACGGTGATCGCGCAGCTGGCCGGAGCGGTCTTCGGCCAGGGGACCATCGGATTCTTCGTCGTCCAGCTCTTCACGACACTGGTGCTCGTCCTGGCCGCCAACACGGCGTTCAACGGCTTCCCGATCCTCGCCTCGATCCTGGGGAAGGACGGATTCATGCCGCGCCAGCTCGCCCGCCGCGGTGACCGCCTCGTCTTCAGCAACGGCATCCTCATCCTCGCCGCGGCGGCCGTCCTCCTCCTCGTCGTCTTCCGCGCGAGCCCGACCCACCTCATCCAGCTCTACATCCTCGGAGTCTTCATCTCCTTCACCCTGAGCCAGGCCGGGATGGTCCGGCACTGGACGACGGTCATGCGGACCGCACCGTCCTCGTCCAGGGGGAAGATCCATCGCGCGCGCCTGATCAACGGCTTCGGCGCGATCCTGACCGCCGTCGTGCTCGTCGTCGTGCTCCTCTCGAAGTTCACGCACGGCGCCTATCTCGTGGTCATCGCGATGCCCGTGCTCTACGCGGCCATGCACGGCGTGCACCGGCACTACCGCAGGTCCGACGAGGCGCTCGTCCCGACCGCGAGCGGGGTGCCGCTGCCGAGCCGGGTCCACGCCGTGGTCCTGGTCTCCCGGCTGACGACCCCGACCCTTCGCGCACTGGCCTACGCACGCGCGGCCCGGCCCTCCACCCTCACGGCGCTGACCGTCCAGACCAACCCCGCCGAGAGCGACCAGCTGCTGCGCGACTGGGAGGCGCGCGGCATCCCGGTCAGCCTCACCGTGCTCGACTCGCCGTTCCGCGACATCACCCGCCCCGCACTCGAGTACATCGCGGACATCCGGCGGTCGAGCCCGCGTGACGCGGTGGCTGTCTACATCCCGGAGTACGTCGTCGACCACTGGTGGGAACAGCTGCTCCACAACCAGAGCGCCCTGCGGTTGAAGTCCCGGCTGCTGTTCCAACCAGGGGTGATGGTGACCAGCGTCCCGTGGCGGCTCGGGCACGAGGCGCCCGTCCATCCCGGCGGCGGCTCGGCCGCGCCGGACGCCGAGACGTCGCCAACGGTCCTGGACCGGACGCCTTCGGGTGTCGCTCACCCATCGGTCCCGCTACGGGGCGTGCCCGTGGCACGCTGAGCCGGTGAGCGAGACCGCGGAGGGTGTCCTGCCGCACCGCGACCTTCCCGTGCCCACAGCTGGGATCTCGCGGCGTCGGCGCGTCGGCGGGCTCGCGCTCGCCGCCGTGCTCCTGCTCCTCCTGACCGGGGTCCTGCTCGCCGGTAGCAGCGATCTCACGCTGGGCAGCATCCTGCTGCTCTACCTGACCGCCGTCGTCGCCGCAGCCGCCGTCGGGGGAATGCTTCCCGGGGTGCTCACGGCCGTCGTCTCCGTCCTCGTCGCGAACTGGTTCTTCACGCCGCCGTTCCACACGCTGCTGGTCGCGAACGGGGACGCCGTCGTCGAGCTCGTGGTCTTCGCCGCCGTCGCGCTGATGGTCTCGCTGACCGTGGAGGTGGCCGCGCGGGACCGGGCGCAGGCGGTGCGCAACCGCATCGAGGCCGACCTCCTCTCGCAGGTGGCCGCGCGGCCGGCGGGCGAGCTGAGCCTGACCGAGGTGCTCGAGCAGGTCTGTGCGACGTTCGGGATGACCTCGGCAGCCCTGGTGCGTCGTGGCCCCGGCGGCGAGGAGGTCGTCGTGGCGAGCGTCGGCCCCCTCGACGACGACGACTCGGCACTGCGGGTGCCGGCCAGTGCGACGCTCGAGCTCGTGGCCGGCGGGCCCCGGCTCTTCGCCGAGGATCGTGGCGTCGTCGAGCGGCTGGCCGCTGCAGCCGCGCGTGCCTGGGAGACCCAGCACCTGGTCGCCGAGGCGGGCCACCTCGCCGAGGTCGACCGCGTCCGTTCTGCGCTGCTCGCTGCCGTCGGCCATGACCTGCGCACACCCCTCGCCGGGCTCAAGGCAGCGGTCAGCAGCCTGCGGCAGGACGACGTCGAGTGGAGCCTGGAGGAGCAGGCCGAGCTCCTCTCGACGATCGAGGAGTCGTCGGACCGACTGAACGACCTCATCGCGAACATCCTCGACATGACGCGGATCCAGGTGGGGGCGGTCGTGGTGCACGCTGAACCCGTTGCCGTCGACGAGGTCGCTGCCCTCGCCCTGCTCGACGTCGCCGCGACCCACGTACGCCTGGAGATCCCCGACTCGCTCCCGCTCGTGCTCACGGATGCCGGCCTCCTCGAGCGGGTCGTGGCCAACCTCGTCGACAACGCCGTGAAGCACAGTCCTCCGGGGCGCCCCGCAGCCATCAGGGCGCGCGCCGTCGCAGGCGGGGTCGAGCTCTCCGTCGTCGACCACGGACCGGGAGTCTCCGCGACGTTGTGGCCGGCGATGGTCGCACCGTTCCAGCGACTCGGCGATCGAGACGCGGTCGCCGGGATGGGGCTCGGGCTTGCGATCGTCCAGGGCTTCTGCTCGGCGATGGATCTCGAGGTCGTGCCGAGCCCCACGGCCGGTGGCGGGCTGACCGCCACGGTGCGTCTCCCGGTGGCGCGGCCGTGACCCGCGTCCTCGTCGTTGACGACGACACGGCGCTGCTGCGAGCGCTCGCGATCAACCTCCGGGCGCGTCGATTCGAGGTGGAGACCGCTGGGGACGGCGTCACGGCGTTGCGCAAGGCGGCGAGCACTGGTCCCGATCTCGTGGTGCTCGACCTCGGCTTGCCCGACATGGACGGCGTCGAGGTCGTCGCAGGGCTTCGCGGCTGGACGAGCGTGCCGATCATCGTGCTCTCGGCGCGCGACACGCAGTCGGCGAAGGTCGACGCGCTCGACGCGGGTGCGGACGACTACGTGACCAAGCCCTTCGGCATGGACGAGCTCCTGGCGCGGATCCGCGCCTCGTTGCGACGGGCTGCTCCCGAGCCGACCTCTCCGGTGGTCGTCACGTCGGACTTCACCGTCGACCTCGCGGCGAAGCGGGTGACCCACGACGGCCTGCCCGTGCGGCTGACCCCGACGGAGTGGCATGTGCTGGAGGTCCTGGCGCGCAACCTCGGCAGGCTCGTCACCCAGCAACAGCTCCTGCGTGAGGTGTGGGGCCCGTCGTACGTGGAGGAGACCCACTACCTGCGCGTGTACCTCGCCCAGCTGCGCAGGAAGCTCGAGCCGGAGCCGGCGCGTCCCCGGCACCTGATCACCGAGCCGGGGATCGGGTACCGGTTCGAGGTGTAGCGCCGTGGGTGTCACCGGCCAGATCGACGGCGTGCGTGAGCGCGGTGACCTGTCACAGCTCGACCTCCCGCTGCTCGCGTGGCTGGTCGCGCACCGCCAGTCGTGGGCCACGACGGCACTCACGGGGGTGACGACCGTCGGGGGAGAGGTCGTGCTCGTCGTCGTTCCCGTCGGGGCACACCATCGGCATCGCGGCGATCACGCCGGGCCCGTCCTCCCGGTGGCGGCGCGGCGCGCCCGAGGGGCGTGTCGCTCCGAATCATAGAAACGGCGAGTACCGTCCGGCTCGCAGACAGCCTTCGCGAGAGATGCGAGAACAATCCATGCGCCTCCTGATGACCATCCCGGACAATCCGGCGAACTATGTGACCTGGGGGTGGGTCGAAGTCTCGGTACCCAACCTCATCGGAATCCTTGTCAGTGTCGTGCTGATTGTCGGCGCGCTGCTGCTTCCGTTCCCCGCCGGCCACGACGACGAGAAGGACGAGTCGTGAGCACTGCGCCGGTCGGCGGCTCGCACTCGAGCCCGCCGACCACGTGGATCGGACGGTTGCGGACGAAGCTCGAGGACACGCTGCCCTACGAGAAGCTCCTCCCTGAGTCGCAGCCGTCGTACGTGGCGTCGTGGATCTATGTCTTCGGGGTCCTCACGCTCGCCGGGCTCGCCATGATCATCCTGTCCGGCACCGTGCTCGCGTTCGAGGGGCCGGCCTGGTACCACGTCTCCTCCGCCGGCCTCTTCGTCAACAGCCTGCACTTCTGGTCCGTCCAGCTCTTCTTCACGTTCATGGGCGTGCACCTCGTCGGCAAGTTCTGGATGGCGGCGTGGCGCGGGAACCGCGCGAAGACATGGATCAGCGGGGTCGTGGCATTCATCATCGCGGTCGGAGCCGGTCTCACCGGATATGTCCTGCAGACGAACTTCGACTCCCAATGGATCTCGTTCGAGGCGAAGGACGGCCTGAACGCTCTCGGCGTGGGCGCGTGGTTCAACGTCGCCAACGTCGGTCAGATGGCCCTGATCCACGTCTTCCTCCTCCCGGCGCTGATCGCCGTGGTCGTCGGCGTCCACGTCATCCTGGTGAGGGTGCACGGCGTGGTGCCACCGCTCGACGCGGCGGCGGTCGAGGACTCCCGACCCACCGATGCGGCACCCAGCACTGAGGCCGCTGCTACCACGAAGGGTGTGCGCTGATGGCCGCGCGGACGCAGGAGACGCTCGAGCGCGAGCACTGGAGCGGCCCGACCCGCCGCTACGACATCATCAAGGAAGGCGTCATCGCCACGGTGATCGTGGCTGCCCTCGTGGTCGTCATGGCTGCCATCTTCAGCTCGCCCGACGACCCGGCGATCACCTTCCGTGGCTGGGCGAAGGACATGCCCGGGGACCTGTACAACACCACGGTCGCCGAGCTGGCCGGAACGTCCGACACGGCGACGTACGGCCCGCCCTACAACGAGGGCGGCGACGGTCAGGCAATCGGGCCGATCAACCTGCAGAAGCTCGTCGGCGTCCACGTGCCCGTCGACGCGGCGAACGACTTCGTCATCACGCCGCTCGAGACGCAGCAGCAGCCCGCCGACGTCGCGTCGGCGCTCACGGCGTGGACCTCGGCGTCGGCCGATCAGCAGTCGGCGTGGGCCACCGCCTACGACACGGCGATCAACGACCCGAACGGGGCCGACGGCGACGCGACGAAGGTGCCGGCCGGCGACTACGGTCCGGTCCCGACCCTGGCGACCGGGCTGGTGGCCATGGCGGCCACCGGTGCGCTCGACGGGGTGCTCCCGAGCTCGGGTGGCAACTTCTACACCACCGACAACACGAAGCAGATCCTGTTCATGGGTGACGGCGGCTACCTCGACGCCGCAGGAACGGCCAACCACCTCCAGGGCAACACCTGGGGAATGATGAACGAGACCGGGAACTACCCGGGGCAGGAGTGGCTGGCGCCGTTCTCCATCTGGTACAACATGCCGTTCTTCAACAGCGAGGCCACCTCCGGCCTTGCCGCGACGGCGACGGCCAACGGTGACATCTACATCATGGTGGTCATCGGGTTCTTCATGCTGCTGGCGATCTTCCTGCCGTTCATCCCGGGGCTGAGGTCCATCCCGCGGTGGATCCCGGTGCACAAGCTCGTCTGGCGGAACTACTACCGGTCACGGAAGAGCTGACGCGACATCGACGACGACCAGGCCCGGCACGGTTACCGTGCCGGGCCTGGTCGTGTGTGCAGACTCCTGCGCCGACGGCAGACCCTCGGGGTCACTCCGGGTCCACCGAGGCGATCGGTGTCCCCTGGGTGACGGCCGCCTCCTCCGCGACCAGTCGGTGCACGACACCCGAGACGGGCGCGACGACCTCGGCCGAGACCTTGTCCACCTGGACCTCCGCGAGGAGCTGACCTGCCACGACGTGCTCGCCGTCCTCGATGAACCAGGTGGCGAGGACGCCTTCGGCATCGGGCCGTTCGGTGGACAGGGGTGGGAACAGCACCTGCGTCATGCCTGCACGACCTTGCGGATCGCCGACTCGATCCTGTCGTGCCGAGGAAGGATCACCTGTTCGAGCGGCCGGGAGTACGGCACCGGGGTGTCCGGGTTCGCCACCCTGACGGCCGGCGCGCGGAGCAGCCCGGGATCGGTGTCGGCGACGGTGGCGACCACCTCGCCGGACAGGCCGAACGACAGGTAGTCCTCGTCGACGACGACCAGCCGTCCGGTGCGGGACACCGACTCGAGGATCGCCTCCCTGTCCAGCGGTACGAGACTGCGCAGGTCGAGCACCTCGACGTCGATCCCCTCCGGTGCCAGCCGCTCGGCGACGTCGAGCGCGTGGTGCACCGACAGGGACAGCGTGACCACCGAGACGTCCCGCCCGGGGCGCACCACGGACGCCTTGCCGATCGGCACGGCGTACTCGTCGTCGGGCACGTCGGCCGTCGCTCGTGGGTTCTTCGCCATCCACGGCAGCCCCATGATGCCCTTGTGGAACATGTAGACCACCGGGCCGTCGTCACGGATGGCCGAGGTCATCAGGCCCTTGGCGTCGTAGGGGTTGCTCGGTACGACGACCTTCATCCCAGGAAGGTGGGCGAACGTGCCCCACAGGCATTGGGAGTGCTGGGCACCGTCGGAGTAGCCGCCACCGACGGCCGTGGTGAGCACCATGGGGACGTGGACGGCCCCGCCGGACTCGAAGTGGATCTTGGCCATGTGGTTGTAGATCTGGTCCAGGCAGACGCCCATGAAGTCCGCGAACATCAGCTCGACGACCGGGCGCATCCCTTCGACGGCGGCGCCGATGCCGAGCCCGATGAAGGCGGTCTCGGAGATCGGGGTGTCCAGCACCCGTGTCGGCCCGAACTCGTCGAGCAGACCCGTGGTGGACCCGAAGATCCCCCCGTAGGAGCCGACGTCCTCGCCCAGGTAGAGGACCGACGGGTCGCGGCGCATCTCAGCGGCGATCGCGTCGACCATGGCCTTCGACGTGGTCAGACGGTGACTGGTGTGGGGCGCCGGTGCAGCCGGCGTCTCGGTGACGGTCATGGTTCCTCCTCAGGCGAAGACGTAGGAGCGGGCATCGGAAGGGTCGGGAAGGGGGCTCTCCTTGGCGAAGGTGATCGCCCCCTCCACGGTGCTGCTCGCCTCGGCGGCCATGGCCTCCGCCTCGGCTTCGGTGAGCACACCGTCGGCCACCAGCATCGACCGGTACGCGGGAAGCGGATCGAGTCCGGGGACCTCGTCGAGCTCGGGGCGGTAGCCCTCGGCGTCTCCCTCGAAGTGCCCCCAGAGACGCAAGGTGTGCACCTCCAGGAGCGTGGGACCGTCACCGGAACGGGCCCGGGCGACGGCCTCGCCGGCCGCGGCGTGGACCCCTTCGACGTCGTTGTCCTCGACGCGGACACCGGTGATCCCGTAGGCCGCCGCACGCGAGGCGTTCGACGGCACGCTGGTCGACGCCGACCGCGGCACCGAGATGCCCCAGTCGTTGTCCTCCACGACGAAGACCACGGGGAGGTGCCAGAGGGCTGCGAGGTTGAGCGACTCGTGGAATGCGCCCTGGTTCGCGGCTCCTTCGCCCGTGACCGCGACGGCGATCCGGTCGCTGCCCTGGCGCTGGAAGGCGAAGGCCTGACCGAGCGCCGGCGGGTAGCCCTCCGCGATGATCCCCGAGCAGGAGAAGTGGGTGGCAGGGTCGAACAGGTGCATGTGGCCGCCTCGGCCACGTCCGAGGCCCGTCTCGCGACCGAAGATCTCGGCCGTCATGGCGCGCAGGTCGACGCCGTGGGCGATGGCGAAGTGGTGGGGCCGGTGCGTCGCCGTCACGGCGTCCTCGGTGGTCAGGTGGGCGCAGACGCCGGCGGCGACGGGTTCCTGGCCGGCGGCCAGGTGCATCTCGCCGGGGACGAGGCCCTTGCCGATGTCGAACCCTGGTCCCTTGTCGGCCCAGTAGTCCCGACGGATCACCGCCTCGAATGCCCGGATCAGCACCATCGTGCGGTAGAGCTCACGGCGGACTGACGGATCGGGCGGGGTCTCGTGCGCACTCCCGGTGGGGTGGGGCGAGGTCATGGTCATGCTGCGCCTCCAGACGTCGGTGTCCTTCCTCCGACTGTCCTTCTCGGTGAGGGCGGCGGCAACGCTGCCGTTTTCAGATGGTGACACCGAGGGCGAGCCGGTGTGCTGCTCTGCGTACCGCACGTCCGTCCGCCACGTGAGAGAGGCGGTGCGTCGGGACGGAGACGGCGACCGCGACCGGGCCGTCTGCGAGAGCCACGGCGGCTGCGATGCATGCGGTGCCCAGGGCGTACTCCCCGCGGTCGACGGCGAGATCGACCGACCCCGCGAGCTCGTGCAGGAGCACCCGTGGATCAGTCACCGTGCGCGGCGTGAGATCCGCCAGGGGGTGGCAGGCGAGGTAGTCCTGTCGTAGCACCGGGTCGATCGCGGCGAGGAGTGCCTTGCCGAGCGCGGTCGCGTGCGCGGACGCCTCCAGGCCGGCCCAGAGCGCGACGCGCGGGGCGGCAGGGCTGTCCACGACCTCCACCAGGTGGAGCTCACCGTCCCGCAGCACCGAGAGGTAGGCGGCAGCGGCGGTCTCCTCGTGCAGCGCGCGCAGGACGTCGTGCTGGTGCACCGTCCGGGCTGTGCTTCCGCTCGCGGTGCCGGCGAGCTCTCCGACCTTCGTCCCGAGCACGTAGCCCAACCCGTCCAGCCGTTCGAGGTATCCCTCGTGCACCATCGTCCGCAGCAGGTGGTAGGTCGTGGCGAGCGGGATGCCGGTGCGCCGGGCGAGCGCCTTCGCGGAGGCCGGCTCACCGGTGTCGGCGACCTCGTCGAGAAGCTGGAGGGCGCGGCGCACCGACTGGATCATCGTGGGCTCGTGCGTCATCGCGCTCCTCCTGACGCGAGGATATGCCTGGGGACTCCGACACGCCGATCCGCCCGCGAGGCGGGCCGGCACCTCACGTGGCCGCGATCGCACCAGTTCCTGCGCGAGCGCTGCGACGACGGCGTCGCCACGTCGCCCGGCATCGCGCAGCAGCCCGAGGGGGACGCGGACGCCGGGCACTCGTGCGTTTGACGGATGGTCGGCCGCGCGAGACGGTGAAGGTGCACGGTTCCTCGAGGAGGTGCCGACATGCAGGTCCGTCCGGCCATCGACCGAGACGTGGCGGACGCTGCGCCCGGTCGTGCGAGCGCTGCGGACCGGCTCATCGCCGTGGGTGTTGACGTCGTCGACGTCCCCCGCTTCGCGCGGATGGTGGCCCTGCACGGGCCCTCGCTCTCCGGCCTCGTCTTCAGCGCCCCGGAGCTCGCGACGTGCCGCGGGAGCCCGTCCCGGCTGGCGGCAAGGTTCGCCGCGAAGGAGGCTGTCGCGAAGGCGCTCGGGACGGGCATCGGAGGGATCGGCTGGCGCGACGTCGAGGTCCGGACGGGCGCATCCGGCGCACCCGAGCTCGCACTGTCCGGGAACGCCAGGACGCTGGCGCGGGCCCAGGGCCTTGGCGCCTGGTCCCTGAGCCTGTCCCATGACGCCGGCTGCGCCGTCGCGGTCGTCGTCGCGCTGGGGCCGATCGGAAGGCCGTCGACCGGGGAGGGATCGTCGTGACCTACACGCTCATCCACAAGCAGCCGCAGGACTGGCGCGTGACTCCGCACCTGGGTCCTGACGTCGACCGCGAGGGCTTCACCTGGGAGATCGCCCGGTCGTGGCTCGACGGACTGCCCGACGGCGGTCTGAACATCGCGTACGAGGCCGTCGACCGGCATGCCCTGGGCCCGCGGGCCGAGCAGGTCGCGATCCGGTGGCTCGGAAAGCACGGAGAGCGGGAGAACCTCACCTACGCAGAGCTGGCCCGCCGGACGAACCGCTTCGCCGGGGTGCTCGAGTCGCTCGGGCTCCGGACCGGCGATGCCGTCTTCAGCCTGAGCGGGCGGGTGCCGGAGCTCTACGTCGCCGCCCTCGGCACGCTCAAGGCGGGCTGCGTCTTCTGCCCCCTCTTCTCGGCTTTCGGGCCGGAACCCGTTCGCCAACGACTGGAGATCGGACAGGGCCGTGTGCTGGTCACCACCCGGGCCGCCTACGAGCGCAAGATCGCGGGCCTGCGTGCGTCCTTGCCGCACCTCGAGCACGTTCTCCTCACCGACGCCCCTTCTGGCGGGCCGCTCCCGGACGGGACGTTGAGCCTTGCTGAGCTGATGGCGCACGCGAGTGACGACCACGAGATCGCGCACACCGACCCCGAGACCCCGGCGCTGCTGCACTTCACCAGTGGCACGACCGGGACTCCCAAGGGCGCGGTGCACGTGCACGAGGCCGTCGTCATGCACTACGCGACCGGGCTCTTCGCCCTCGACCTGCACGCCGGCGACGTGTTCTGGTGCACGGCCGACCCCGGCTGGGTCACGGGCACCTCCTACGGCATCATCACGCCGCTGGTCCACGGCGTCACGAGCATCGTCGACGAGGCCGAGTTCGACGCCGAGCGGTGGTACGGCATCCTGCGCGACGAGCACGTGAGCGTCTGGTACACCGCACCGACCGCGATCCGCCGCCTCATGCGCCTCGGCGACGAGCTGCCGCAGCACACGGACCTGAGCGCCCTGCGCTTCGTCGCCAGCGTCGGTGAGCCGCTCAACCCCGAGGCCGTCGTGTGGGGGAGCACCGCGCTCGGGCTGCCGATCCACGACAACTGGTGGCAGACGGAGACCGGCGGGATCATGATCGCCAACACGATCGCCGCAGACATCAAGCCCGGGTCGATGGGGCGGCCGCTTCCCGGCGTCGAGGCTGCGGTGATCCGTCGGGGTCCGCACGGGGCGGTGGTCCGCGACGGTGCGAGCGACGTGATCGCTGCGCCGGGCACCGAGGGTGAGCTCGCCCTGCGGCCGGGGTGGCCGTCGATGTTCCGCGCATACCTGCACGACGACGACCGCTACCGGCGATGCTTCGCCGGCGGCTGGTACCTCACGGGAGACCTCGTCACGCAGGACGCCGACGGCTACCTGTGGTTCCTCGGCCGCTCGGACGACGTCATCAAGTCTTCCGGGCACCTCATCGGGCCGTTCGAGGTCGAGAGCGCCCTGCTCGAGCATCCGGCCGTGGCCGAGGCGGGCGTCATCGGCAAGCCCGACGACGTCGCTGGCGAGGTCGTCAAGGCGTTCGTGGTGCCTGCGCGAGGGGTGGTTCCGGACGAGGCTCTCGAGCGTGAGCTCATCGGCTTCGGCCGCAAGCGGCTCGGAGCGGCGGTGGCCCCGCGCGAGCTGAGCTTCGTGACGGACCTGCCGCACACCAGGAGCGGCAAGATCATGCGCCGGTTGCTGCGGGCGCGCGAGCTGGGGCTGGAGATCGGCGACCTGTCCACCCTGGAGGGAGAGGACTCGACATGACTTCGACACTTCCGGCAGGGCTCAGCGGCGTCGACGAGGCCGAGGGGCTGCACCTGCTGCACGAGATGCTGCGCATCCGACGCTTCGAGGAGCGGTGCGTCGAGCTGTACAGCGCGAGCAAGATCCGCGGCTTCATGCACCTGTACATCGGCGAGGAGGCCGTCGCGGTCGGCGCGATGCGGGCCCTGCGGCCCCAGGACGCCGTGGTCTCGACCTACCGCGAGCACGGGCATGCCCTCGCCCGGGGCCTGAGCGAGCGGTCGGTCATGGCCGAGATGTACGGCCGGGTCGAGGGCTGCAGCCGGGGGCGCGGCGGCTCGATGCACCTCTTCGACACCGAGGCGAGGTTCTTCGGCGGGAACGCGATCGTCGCCGGCGGGCTGCCCGTCGCCGTGGGTCTCGCCCTGGCGGACAAGCTCAGTGGCCGAGACTCGGTGACGGCGTGCTTCTTCGGCGAGGGGGCCGTGGCCGAGGGCGAGTTCCACGAGTCGATGAACCTCGCGGCGCTGTGGTCGCTGCCTGTGCTCTTCTGCTGCGAGAACAACCTCTACGCCATGGGCACCGCGCTCGAGCGGTCCGAGTCCCAGACCGACCTGACGGTCAAGGCGGCGTCGTACGGCGTCACGACCTGGGCCGTCGACGGGATGGACGTCCTCGCCTGCCGGGAGGCGGCGCAGCGAGCCGTCGACCTGGTGCGGGCCGGGAACGGTCCGTGCTTCCTGGAGTTCCGCACGTACCGGTTCCGGGCGCACTCGATGTACGACCCGGAGCTGTATCGCAGCAAGGAGGAGGTCGAGAAGTGGAAGACCCGCGACCCTATCGACGCGCTCTCCCGCCGGCTGGGCGACGGCGGCGTGCTCACCGCCGAGGACCGTGACCGGATCGAGAGGGAGGTCACAGCGAGGATCGACGACGCCGTGGCCTTCGCCGAGGCGGGCACGTTCGAACCGGTCGAGGACCTCACGCGCTTCGTGTATCGGAGGGATGTGCCATGAGTGCGACGACCACCGGGGTCATGACGACCACCTTCCGCGAGGCCTACCGCGAGGCGCTGCGCGAGGCCCTGCACCGGGACGAGCGGACCTTCCTCATGGGCGAGGACGTCGGCCGCTACGGCGGCTGCTTCGGGGTGAGCAGGGGTCTGCTCGAGGAGTTCGGGCCCGAGCGGGTCCGCGACACGCCGTTGTCCGAGTCGGGGTTCGTCGGTGCCGGGATCGGTGCGGCGATGAACGGCATGCGCCCGATCGTCGAGGTGATGACGGTCAACTTCAGCCTGCTGGCCCTCGACCAGATCGTCAACAACGCGGCGTCGATGCTGCACATGTCCGGCGGCCAGATCAACGTCCCGCTGGTCATCCGGATGAGCACGGGGGCCGGGCGTCAGCTCGCCGCCCAGCACTCGCACAGCCTGGAGGGCTGGTACGCCCACATCCCGGGGATCCGGGTGCTCGCGCCCGGGACGCTCGAGGACGCGCGGGGCATGCTCTGGACTGCGCTCCAGGACCCCGACCCGGTGCTGATCTTCGAGAACGCCGCGATGTACCCCGTCTCGGGGGAGCTGGCACAGGACGCCGGGGCCGTCGAGATCGACCATGCGGCCGTGCGGCGCCCCGGCGACGACGTCAGCCTCATCGCCTACGGCGGTTCGCTGCCCCGGGCGCTGCGCGCAGCCGAGGCGCTCGAGGTCGACGGCATCTCGGCCGAGGTGCTCGACCTGCGCACCCTGCGCCCGCTCGACACCGAGGCCCTCGTGGCCTCCGTGCGCAAGACCCACCGCGCGGTCGTCGTAGACGAGGGCTGGCGGAGCGGGAGCCTGGCTGCCGAGGTCTCGGCGCGACTCATGGAGGGAGCCTTCTACGACCTCGAGGCGCCGGTGGCGCGGGTCTGCGCGGCCGAGGTGCCGATCCCGTACGCCCAGCACATGGAGCAGGCCGCCCTTCCCTCGGCCGAGGCGGTCGCCGACGAGGCACGACGGCTGGTGGGCCACCATGGCTGAGTTCCGCATGCCGTCCCTCGGCGCCGACATGGAGTTCGGCACCCTCATCGCCTGGCACGTCGCGGTCGGTGACCACGTCTCACGCGGGGACGTGGTCGCGGAGGTGGACACGGACAAGTCCGTGATCGACGTCGAGACGTTCGCGACCGGGACCGTCGAAGAGCTCCTGGTCGAGGAGGGTGAGCGCGTGCCGGTCGGCACGGCGTTGGCACGCATTCGTGACGCCGGGGCCGGGGCCGGGGCCGGGGCGGTGGCCGAGGCCGTCGCGGCGGCAGCCGGGGCACCCGCGCATCGACGGGCGTCGCCGCTGGCCAGGCGTCATGCGCAGAGCCTCGGGGTCGACCTGGCCGATGTGCCCGGGACCGGGCCCGAGGGAGCGGTCACCACGACGGACGTCGAGCGGTTCGCGGCGGCACGCCCGGCCGTGGGCTCCGGAGCCGCTGCGGAGCCGCCGCCCGAGCAGGCTCCGCTCCCCGGCGGCGCCGGCGCCGAGCACCACGGCCAGGCCGTCACCCCTGCGTCCACGCCGCTGGCGGGGCCCGAGCGTCAGGCCGCACTTCGCCGGGCCGTCGCGACCTCCATGGCCCGGTCCAAGCGCGAGATCCCGCACTACTACCTCGCGTCCGACATCGAGATGACGAGGGCGGTCCGTTGGCTCGAGGAGCGGAACACCGTCGCGAGCGTCACCGACCGGATCCTGCCGGTGGTCCTGCTGCTCAAGGCGACGGCGCTGGCGTTGCGCGAGAGCCCCGACCTCAACGGCGTGCGGGAGGCGGACGCCTTCCGTCGCTCCGACGAGGTGCACCTGGGTGTCGCGGTCGCACTGCGTGGCGGCGGCCTGGTCGCGCCGGCCATCCACGGTGCGGACCGGCTCGCCCTTCCCGAGCTCATGCTGGCGCTGCGCGACCTCGTCGCCCGGGCACGCTCCGGTCGCCTGCGCTCCTCGGAGATGTCCGACCCGACGATCACCGTCACGAGCCTCGGTGACCAGGGTGTCGACACCGTGCTCCCGGTCATCTACCCGCCGCAGGTCGCGATCGTCGGCTTCGGCCGGATCCGTGAGCGGGCTTGGGTCGTCGACGGCCTGCTCGGGCCCCGACCCGTGGTCACAGCGACCCTCGCTGCCGACCACCGGGTGAGCGACGGCCACATCGGGGCGCTCTTCCTCAGTGCGCTCGATCAGCTGCTCCAACGACCGGAGGACCTGTGATGGACGAGAGTCAGATCCGCGAGACCGTGCTCACCGTGCTCGGTCAGGTGGCGCCCGAGATCGATGTGGGGACCGCCGACCCGGCAGAGGACCTGCGAGAGCAGTTCGACCTGGACTCGATGGACATCCTCAACCTCGCGATCGGGCTGAAGGAGACGACCGGGGTCGAGGTCCCCGAGCGGGACTACCCCGAGATCGTGACTGTCGACGGCTGCGTGGACTACCTTGCGCGACGACTCGGACCCGTGACCTGAGCACGACAGGTCGCACGTGCGGGCGAGGTCACTGGACGAACACCGAGACCTCGTGCCAGCCCGTCGCGCCGTCGGGGATGACGGGCACCCGCTCCTCGGTCTGCACGCCGTTCGCCGCGTCGGCCGCGCGGACCCGGATCAGGTGCCGGCCCGGCCGGGCGTCGGGCCAGCGCCACGACCACTGCCGCCAGGTGTCGATCGAGATCTCGCCCCCGAGGGTGGCCTGCTCCCACGGTCCGTCGTCGACCTGGACCTCGACGCCGACGATGCCGGTGTGCTGCGCCCACGCCGTCCCGCCGACGTCGACCGGACCGGCCGGGACGTTGGTGCCGGAGACCGGGACCTCGATCCGGGAGGCCGTCTTGATCGGTCCGTGGTCCGACCAGCCGCGCACCGTCCAGTAGGCCTGAGCGTCGGCGAACCGGGTGACCTCGAGGTCCACCACCCACTTGGTCGCCGAGACGTAGCCGTACAGCCCGGGGACCACCATGCGCACGGGGGAGCCGTGCTCGGCCGGGAGAGGCTCCCCGTTCATGCCGACCGCGAGCAGCGCGTCACGATCGTCCGTGAGCGCCTCGATCGGGGTGGAGGCGGTGAATCCGTCGGCGCTCGTCGACAGGACCATGTCCGCGTCGGCCTGCGGGCCGGCCATCGCGAGCACCTCGCGGACGGGCAGCCCCAGCCACCTGGCGTTCCCTGCCAGGTTCCCCCCGAGCGGGTTGGAGACGCAGGTCAGCGTGACGTAGCTCTCGACGAGCGGCCGAGCCAGCAGGTCGGCGAAGCTGATCCGCACCTCGCGGTCGACCAGGCCGTGCACCCGCAGCTCCCAGGTGTCCGGGTCGACCTGAGGCACGCTGAAGGCGGTGTCGATCCGGTAGAAGTCCGGGGTCGGCGTGACGACGGGCACCACACCGGCGACGGGTGACTGCGCGTCGGCCGGTGGCGGGGGAGCGGGGCGGAAAGGCGTCGGCAGGACGATGCGCCGGACAGCGGCCGCCGTGCTGCGCGCACCGGCCACGATGCTCCCGGTGGCCGCGCTCAGCGCACCGATCACGCCGACGGCCACGGCGGTGCGCAGGAAGGTCCGACGGCTCGTGCCGTCGACGCGCGGCACAGGAGCAGGGTCGTCCTGCGCTCCGGCGGCGGTCGCCGCAGGGATCCGTCCGGGAAGGCGGAGGACGAGTGCCTTGAGCGCCACCACCCCGACCACGGCACCGACGATGCTGGGCAGCGGTGCGAGCGGGCCTGTCTCCGGTCGGCTGGCGGCGGCGATCGCTGCGATGAGGCCGAGCATCAGCACCGCGAGCTGACCGAGCGCGAGCCGCGTGCGAGCGAGCACCCCGGTGAGTGCGGCCAGGACCGCGATCACCACTCCCATGCCGACGGTGAGCGCCAGCTTGTCGTGCAGCCCGAACGCCGCGATCGCGGCCTCCTTGAGCCACTCGGGGGTCAGGTCGATGAACGTGTCGCCGAGTGCGGTGACGGGGCTCGCCGGCGGCTCGAGGACGGCGGCCACCAGGTGGGCGACACCGAGGGTGAGCCCTGCGGCGAGGAGGCCGGCCAGCGCGGCGAGGGCGCGCGCCCGTACCCGGCCGCGCGGTGATCCGACGATGTCCATGGCCCTCCCTGCGGCAAGCCTCCTGGCGTGCGCGCCCGCTGTCCAACCGGGCCCGCACCCCGCCGGCTGTGGAGTGCTGGCCCCGGCTACTGGTGTTCGCAGCGCGCGGCGCCCCGGATGGCTTCGCGGGTCCTCGATCTCGTCCCGCTCCGGGGCAGGGCATGGACATGGAGCGAGAACCCGTGGTCGACCAGGGCCGGGCCCTGGTCCGTACCGACCTCCCGCGGGTGCCGAACGCGCGACGTCAGGGCTCGGCCTGGAGCCGCTGCCGAAGGCCGTCCAGCTCACGCATCACCTGGCCGGGCAGCTTGGCCCCGAAGGTTCGGAGCCACGTGGCCGTGTCCTCGGTCTCGGCGAGCCATCTGTCCCGGTCGATGTGGAAGAGCTCGGACATGGCGTCCTCGGGCACCTCGAGCCCGGTGAGGTCGATCGATCCCGGGCCGGGCAGCTGTCCGACCGGGGAGTCGATGGCCGCGGCCGCGCCCTCGAGCCGGCGGACCGCCCAGGCCAGCACGCGGGAGTTCTCCCGGAAGCCCGGCCACAGGAACCGGCCGTCGACGTCCTTGCGGAACCAGTTGACGCAGAAGATCGCCGGCGCGGCGTCCCCGAGCCGCTCGCCCATCTCCAGCCAGTGCGCCCAGTAGTCGGCCATGTGGTAGCCGCAGAACGGGAGCATCGCGAACGGGTCACGGCGCAGCTCGCCCACCAATCCCTCCGCGGCGGCGGTCTGCTCGGAGGAGATGGTGGCTCCGAGGAACACGCCGTGGGCCCAGCTGCGTGCCTGCGTGACCAGGGGCACGTTCGTCGCTCGGCGGCCGCCCACCAGGATCGCGTCCACGGGCACCCCGGCGGGGTCCTGCCAGTCGGGGGCGATCGCGGGGCAGCGGTCCGCCCGTACCGTGAAGCGCGAGTTGGGGTGCGCGGCCGGCCGGCCGCAGCCGGGTGCCCAGTCCTGGCCGGTCCAGTCGATCAGATGGTCGGGCGCGCGTTCGGTGAGCCCCTCCCACCACACGTCGCCGTCGTCGGTGAGCGCGACGTTGGTGAAGAGGGTGTCGCTGCCGACCATGGCGACCGCCGTGGGGTTGGTCAGCTCGCCCGTACCAGGGGCCACGCCGAAGAACCCCGCCTCTGGGTTGATCGCCCGCAAGCGACCGTCGTCGCCGATCCGCATCCAGACGATGTCGTCGCCGAGCGTCTGGGCCGTCCAGCCCTCGAGGGTCGGGTCGAGCATCGCGAGGTTCGTCTTGCCGCAGGCGGAGGGAAATGCCGCCGTGATGTGGTAGCTGCGGCCTTCCGGGCTGGTCAGGCGCAGCAGCAGCATGTGCTCGGCGAGCCATCCCTGGTCGCGTCCCATCACCGACGCGATCCGCAGCGCGAAGCACTTCTTGCCGAGCAGCGCGTTGCCGCCGTAGCCGGAGCCGAACGACCAGATCTCGCGGGTCTCGGGGAAGTGGCAGATGTACTTGGTGTCAGCGCACGGCCAGGCCACGTCGGGGCGTTCTGCTCCACCCTCGTCACGTAGCGGCATGCCGACGCTGTGCACCGCGGGCACGAACTCGCCGTCGGTCCCGAGCTCGGCGAGCGCCGCCGTGCCGACCCGGGTCATCAGGTGCATGCTCACCACCACGTAGGGCGAGTCGGTCAGCTCGACCCCGATCTCCGCCAGAGGCGATCCGACCGGGCCCATCGAGAAGGGCACGACGTACATCGTCCGGCCGCGCATCGAGCCGGCGAACACGTCCTCGAGCTCGGCGCGCATCGCGGCCGGGGGCCGCCAGTTGTTGGTCGGACCGGCGTCGTCCTCATCTTCGGAGCAGATGAAGGTTCGGCTCTCCACGCGGGCCACGTCCTTGGGGTCGGAGCGGGCCAGGAAGGAACGCGGGCGCAGCTCGGGGTCGAGCCGGAGGAACGTCCCGCTCTCGACCAGCAGCTCGCACAGCTCGTCGTACTCCCGTGCCGATCCGTCGCACCAGACCACGCTGTCGGGGAGCGTCAGCCGGGCCACCTCCTCGACCCATCCGGCCAGACGCTGGTTGGCGGGCTTCGGCTGCTCCTCCAGGGCCTTCGCGGCGGGTGTGGCGAGCGGTGTCATCGGGCGTCCCTTCCATGTCCTTGGGCAGTGGTTTGACACTGGCACGGTTCATGGGCGAATCGGGCGACTGACGCGCGACAAGAATAGTGAAACTTTCGATATTGTCAGGACATGGCAGTCGACAAGGGTCTCGGGCGGGTTCCCCTGCGTCTCGGCGGCCCCGTCATCGAGGTGCCCGAGCTGACTGCGGATGCTCCGGAGAGCAACGACCTGCTGACCCTCGGGCGGCGGATCCGACACTTCCGGTCCGAGCGCGGTCTCACGCTGGATCGGCTCGGCGCCGCCGTGGGCTCGACCGCCAGTCAGCTCTCGCTGATCGAGAACGGTCGTCGGGAGCCTCGCGTCACGTTGCTGCAGGCGATCGCGGCTGCGCTCGGCGTGCCGACCGCGGCGCTGCTCGCGGTCGAGCCTCCGTCACGGCGGGCAGCGCTCGAGATCGCGCTGGACCGAGCCCAGCGGAGCGGGGTCTACGAGGCTCTCGGGCTCCCCGAGATCCGGCCGGGGAGGAACCTGCCCACGGATGCGCTCGAGGCCCTCGTCGGGCTCCATGCCGAGCTCTCGAGACGTACGGACGCAGCGGTCGCCACGCCGGAAGAGGCCCGTCGGGCGACCACGGCGCTGCACCTGTGGATGCGCGAGAGGGACAACTACCTTCCGCAGATCGAGGAGATCGCGGAGGACCTCGTCCGACGGAGCGGCTACACGACAGGAGCACTCACGCACCGAAGCGTCGCGGAGATCGCCGAGAGCCTCGGGTTCAGTCTCGTCCACACCCCGGATCTGCCGCCCTCGACCCGGACGGTCACCGACCTGGCCAACGGGCGGATCTACCTCCCGCCGGCGTCCATCCCTGGCGGCCACGGACTGCGCTCCCTGGCCCTGCAGGCGATCGCTCACCGGGTGCTCGGCCATGAGCGCCCCCACAGCTACGCCGACTTCCTGCGCCAGCGCATCGAGATCACCTACTTCGCGGCCGCCTGCCTGCTGCCGCGTTTCGCCGCCGTCCCGTTCCTCGAGCGCGCCAAGAAGGGGAAGAACCTGGCGGTCGAGGACTTCAGGGACACGTTCGGCGTCACGCACGAGACGGCCGCCCAGCGGATGACGAATCTCCTGACGTCCCATCTGGACCTGCGCGTGCACTTCATGCGGGTGGGGGAGGACGGCGCCCTCTACAAGGGCTACGAGAACGACGGCTTCCCGTTCCCCACCGACAGCACCGGTGCCTCTGCCGGGCAGATCGTCTGCCGTCACTGGCCCGCGCGCGCGGCCTTCGGCCGCCGGGACCGGAGTGCGGAGAACCACCAGTACGTGGACACACCGGTGGGGACCTACTGGGCGTCGACCCAGACCGGGACGACCCCGGTCGGCGAGTTCTCGATCACCGTCGGTGTCCCGTTCGAGCAGGCCACGTGGTTCCGCGGACGCGCGACGGACGTCCGGGCCAGATCCACCTGCCCTGACCCGAGCTGTTGCCGCCGTCCTGCGCGCGAGCAGGCCGAGCGGTGGGGGGACCGGTCCTGGCCCAGTGCCGCCGTGCACACCCAGATCCTGGCGCCGCTGCCCACCGGCACCTTTCCCGGGGTGGACGAGAGTGACGTGTACGCCTTCCTGGACCGGCACTCCGGCCACTGACTTCCTGGACGGCACCACACCTGTGGCAAGACGGCGGCGCCCCGGCCACCACAAGGGTGACCGGGGCGCCGTTCGTGCAGGTCAGCGACTCAGGAGCAGGTCCGTGAGCCCTGAGGTTCAGCAGTCGTAGTAGAGCTCGAACTCATCGTGCTCCGTTGGCTACCGATGGCAACGTGAGCGATAGGCCTCTGACCTGGCCATATACCCATCCCGACCGTTGGCAGGCGATGGGAACAGCCGAACATCCTGCGGACTTTCTGCGGACTAGCGCGGACTCCGCGACCCTGAAGGGACCACCATGACCACCACCGACCCGATGAGCGCCGAGGTGCTCACGGCCCTCTGCTGCACCTGTGGAGAGGCGCGGTTCGTGAAGCGCAACTACGTCGGCGGTCAGCCTGAGCGCCGCCTGCGCTGCGAGCACTGTCGGGTGACCACGACGCACGCGGTCGTGCTGTGCCTCGACGACGACGCGCGCGAGCGGGACAACGCCAAGCCGAGCGCACCGGTCGCCCCCGACGTCGAGGTGGGCGTGGACGAGATCGACATGCTGCGGATGATGGGCTGGAACTTCGCTGTCGTGCCAGGACTGATCGACATGGGGTGTCTCGTCGAGTCGCAGCGACTCGTCCTGATGCGCGCCGGTCTCACTGCGACCGATCGGGCGTGGACTCGGGCCGCGCTTCTGTCGGAAGCGCTCAAGAACGGGGAGGCATCGCGCGAGGACTGACAGACGACGAGAGCGCCGCCCCTGCCCGGTTGGGTGGGGGCGGCGCTGTGTCTCGGGCGAGTGAGGGCGCGGCAGTGGCGCAGCCTAGGATCCAGGGGTGAGCGTTGGGGACGTGGCGACCTGGGTAACGGCAGCTATCGCGGTCGGAGCGCTCGTGGTGGCGTACACAGCGCGGCGCGATGCGGAGAGATCGGCCGACGCCGCCGAATCTTCAGCTACAAGCGCCCAGGACTCTGCCCACGCTGCTCAGGAGTCCCTCAAACTTCAGCGCTCGGATCACGAACGCTCTCGCGAGCGCGTCGATGTGGAGTGGGTGCGGGTGAAGCCAGAGGAGGAGCGTGGGGTAGTTGTGTTCCGCAACGACGGCAGCACGCGAGCCCTTGGCGTTCAGGTCCGGTTGACGATCAATGGCGAGCCTGTCTCGATCGATGCGGGCGACGTCGAGCCCGACGGCCTAATCACTTACGACGCAAGCGCTGAGTACGGCAGGCGTGCTCTCGGAGCCGACGCGGAAAGACGGAGCGCCGAGACCAGTGGGCTAATTCTGAGCGGCGCTCCCCGATTCGCCGTGAAGGCGCGCATCACCTGGCAGTCGGAACACGGCACGCCAGGGGTGAAGGTCCTCTAGCGGTGCGCTCCGACCTGCGGACCATGACCTCGACGTTGTTCTCAGGATGCGGAGGCATGATGCGAGGCATGGGCATCTACCTTCGCAAGCGTGTGGCGCTCGGCAGGAACGCGCACGCGAACCTCTCCAAGAGCGGCGTGTCGGTCTCCAAGCGGGCCGGTCGGGTGACCGTCAACTCGCGAGGACGTGTCTCGGTGCGGATCTTGCCGGGGCTCAGCTTCCGGGTCGGGAAGCGGCGCTGAGGTGAGATGGATGGCTCGGCTGTTTGCGCCGCGTGCACGACCACTGCCGAGGGAGGCTCGCCTGTCGCCGAAGGTGGCAGAGTACCTGCCCGATCCTGCCGGATACCTGCGGGTCGCCGGGGTCTTCATGCGGCAGGACGTGATCGCCAAGGTTGGCGTCGGTCGGCGCAGTTTCGAGCTCGTGGCAGAGCCATCGAATGGCAATGATCCGAACGCCGTGAAGGTGTTGTGCAGGGGCAGACACATCGGCTACCTGTTCCGCGAGGACGCGCCGATCTTCTCGAGGTTGGTGCTCGCGTACCTTCGTGAGGGGCGCGGCACGCGGGTTCGGGGCCAGGTCTTGGAGTCGGAGGACGGCTATTCCGCTCGAATCAATGTGCCGCACAGACAGCGACTCGAGGCATTGCTCGCGGAATCCGAGGCCCGGGCGCGCACCGCGAGTGCCTAGGCGAGACGTCTCGCCTTGCTCGTGCCGGAGGGATCACGAGCCGCGCTCGTGTGTGCGGGCCGAGCCCGGTTGGTAGCGACGAGGCTAGCCGACCGTGGGTGATGCCCTCACCGGGGCGTCGGGCTGAGCGTGCCGTCCGGGGCGACGCGCACCCGGTGCACTCCGGACGGGATCTCTGCAAGGCGACTCACCATGAACCGAGGCACGTCGACCTGCTCACCCGCCACGAGCCGGTCGTACATGTCGGCGATCGGGTCGTGGCACGGCGGCAGCGGATCAGGCCACCGGTCACGCGGGACCAGGTGCCAGCGCGGGTCGACCGTCACCCGCTCGTGCGTGCTCAGATTCTCGATCAACGCGGCCCGGACGCCCGACTCTTCGGCAGGTCCCACAACGCGCTTGCCCATCTCACAACCTCCCGGTCATCTTCTCGACCTCAGCCTTGCCCGCGTTGTGCTCCCGCCAGCGTGCCTGGGCGGCCTTGACCTTTGCGGGATTTTTGACGACGCCCGACAACGAATCGCCGACCACGATGCCGGCGAGCACCTTCGGCAGACTCACGGCCTGCTGCCGGTGCTCGGCAACCGCGGGGTGAACCCGCACGACGCCGGTCGCCGATACCAGGATCTCGCCATCCCGGGCGATCACCCGCTCGAGGGCGTCGATCCGGTCGACGATCTGACACGCGGCCTCGAGTAGCGCGTGCTCCTTCGCGTCCGGCTCGACCCCCGCATCGGTCATCTCGACCAGGATCGCAGCGACCATCGTCGCGCCCGGGGACTGCACCTGTTCCTTCGTCGCGGCCATGTGACCGCCTCCCGTCCGTTAGGGCCTACAGGGCCCCTACAGGGGCCTGTGAGGCTGTGAAACGCTCATGAGGTGCATTGCAGCCTCCCGCAGAAGCCCACCCCTCCGTAAGGCGGCGCCCCCCGGGGGCAGGGGGTGGAGGCCCCCTACTGTCGGGGCGTCGCGCTGTCGGGGCGTCGCGCCTCTGCCGATCGCGGCTTCCCGTTGGGTCTTCGCGGTGTGACAGGTCGCGCATACGGCTTGTCCGTTGTCGAGGTCGTAGGGTGCGCCGCCTGCTGCCACGTTGAGGATGTGGTCGGCGATGGTGGCGCGTCCGGTGCAGTGCGGTCCGCGGATCTGGCAGGCGCCCTTGTCTCGGGCGAGGACTGCCGTGCGCCATGCCTTGTGTCCTGCGGTGCTGGTGCGTGGGCTGCCGCCGCTGGTCCAGCCGCTCTGGTGCGCGGGGCAGTAACGACCCACCCCCCGGGTCTCGCACCCCCCCCGGGCGCATTTCTTAGGGGCCCTGGGGCTCATGTCTACCTCCGGTGTCTCTGGCCCCTGGGGGCGTCGTTGTCGTGCCTGGGGCCGACGAGCCCGCGCGTTGTGGTGGCGCGGACCCGTCGGCATCCGGTCAGGCTGCGGTCTTGCTCTTCGCGAGCTCGAGCCAGGTCTGCTGTTCGGCCGGCGTGTGCCACTCGATGCGGACGCCCGGGATGCCGAGGACCGCGGCGAACCAAGGTGCCTCGTAGCGGCCTGCTCCCTGGGTCCGGGAACTGAGCGTGTTGATGACCGAGTCGCCGTTGGGGAACGTGAGGATGCGGCCCTCGCGCTCGAGGACGGGGTGCCCGACGTCGAGAGTGCTTGCCAGCGCGAGGGCGTCGCGGACCCGGGCGAGGTCGCCCAGGTCGGCCGCCGCCTGGGTCAGCGCGGCGTGTTCCTTGTGGCGCCCTGAGGCGACGGCGCGCGATGCGTCGAGGTCGCCCCCGAGGTCCGTGAGGGCCTGCGTGAAGCGTCCGACCGCCTTGTCGAAGGGTGCCCGGAACGCTTCGAGCAGGCCCGAGCTCGCGCGCATCCATGCGATGAGGAGCGCCTGCTGCGCCTGGCTCTGGATCTTGACCGCGGCGCCGAGGCGCTCCGGCTTGGTCGAGATCGTGGACATCTGCGCGTGAATGGCACGCATGTTCTCGAGGCTGAGCGTGCCGAGGTCGGGGACCGTCTCGGCGGCCGTGTCGGCGACGAGCGTGCCCGCGGCATCGACGAGCTTCTGAGCGTCGACGACGTACTTAGGGCGAGCGACCTTGAACGTGTCGCACGCGGTGGCGATGGTCTGGGTGTCCCGGGTGGTGAGCATGGGTTAGGCCTCCGTGGTGGTGGTGGTGGGGTCGAGCAGGTGGTCGAGACGGCCGGCGCTGCGCAGACCTTCGATCTCGTCGTAGCGGCGGTCAGTGAACAGGCGACTCACGTCCGACCGTTCGATGCGCTTGCCGGGGTCGAGGGGCGCGGTCCCGCCGAGCAGTACGTTCATCCGCCCGGACAGGCGTGCGGCCTCGATGTCCTCGTAGCGCCGCTCCGCATAGAGCCGGTCGAGGTCGGCCTTCGTGAGCTGTGGGTCATTCATGGGTGTTCCCTTCAATCTTGTGGTTGCGCCGGATCTCGCGGCGGGATGCGACGAACACGTAACCGGTCACGCGGTCGTCGGCGGAGCGGAACAGGCCGCACGCGGGTGCCCGGCGCTCGGTCGTCCCGAGCTCGTCGACCCCGTGGACGTGCTCGCCCGAGCAGTACGGGCAGCGGACCGTGATCTTCTTGCCGTCAACGCGGACGACGGTCGCGGTAGGGGCGTTCATCGGCATTTCAGGTCTCCTTGATCGGGGTGGTGGGTCGGTCGGGGTCGGGCTCGGTTCGTAGTTCCACGGCGCCGCACTGATCGCACCGGGCGATGGCGATGGCGAGGCGTGTGCGGCTCTGTTCGACGGTCCAGCCGGGGCGTGGGCAGCCGGGTCGATGCTGCGTCGTGGTCGTGGTGGTCATGGCGTCGCCTCGCAGGTGGGATGCACCGGATGGGTCCACCGGTCGATCGGCCACCCGCAGACGTCGCACCTCCATGCGAGGACGGGCCAGAGGTGGCACTCCTGGTCGGCGATCCTCTGGGGCTTGCGAGGTCGGCGAGCTCCGGGAGAGACGGGTGTCGTGGTGGCGGCGTAGGTCATCGGGTCACCCGCCCGAAGTACGGGCACGAGTCGTCGTGGCGGACCTCGAGCATGTAGACGCCGGTGCCGTCCGTGGTGAGACGTTGGATCGCGCCACAGTCGGGGCAACCGCCCGGGATGCTCTGGTCGAGCAGCTCGTCGAGCATCATCAGGCCACCTCGCGGTGCGTGTTGCCCGTTGCCGGACCCCCGCTGTCAGCAACGGGCAACACGGCCGGCAACGCCCGGAACTCGCGCAGCGCATCGCCCGCGCGCTTCCAGTTCCAGCGCATCCGGTCGGCCGCATCTCGCACCGACTGAGGCGCAGGGTCGAGGTTGCCGAGCGCCGCGACGTCTGCCGGATCAACTGCCTCGGCGGGGTTGCGGTCCGTCCCTGAGGGGGTCGTGATGTGCCAGAGCAACGCGCCCTCGTGCGCCTGCATGACGAACGTTCCGACGAGCGGCTCACGGTCACCCGTGGGGCAATGCAGCCTCAGACCGCCGTGACGGTCCTTGGCGATCGTCACGTGAGCGGCGCCGCCGTGTCCGGGTGCGAACTGGTCAGCGATCGTCACCCGCAGCGACACACCACCGACCGCGCGCTTCTTGGCGGCCGTGCCGGTCGAGCCCATCGCCCGTGACTCGGTGTTCTTGGCGAGGTGGTCGATGCACAGGACGGCAGCGCCACCCATCGCCAGCGGTTTCATCACAGCGGCGTGAACCCTCGTGAAGTCGTCCGGGGAGTTGCTCGAGCCGCCGAACAGGGGCACAACCTCGCCGATCGAGTCGAGCACCACGACTAGCGGCTTCCACGCCGAGCTGTCAGCGACGATCGCCAGCACCTCGGCGCCGTCCTCGGGCTCGGCATACCGGAACCGCGCAGGATCTCGCAGGGCACTCTCAGGCGCCCCGAGGTCGAGCAGGCGGGAGACGGTCGCCTGCGGCCCGTTGTGGTCCAGGTCGACGACCAGGGCGCTGTGGCCACGGCTCAGCGTCTCGGCGACGGCAGCGAGGCAGAGCCACGTCTTGCCGCTCTCAGGGTCGCCGAACACGAGGTTGACCTGACCGATGTAGAACAGGGCCGCACCGTCGCTGCGAGACAGGATCTCGGGCTCGGGCGGCCGGGCCATCGTGCCGTCGAGCATCCCCGCGACGTCGGCGTAGAGCGTTGCCGGGGCGTGTTGCCGTGTTGCCGACACCCTGGGTGCGGCAACGGGCAACAGGGCGGATCTCCCACCGTTGCTCGTTGCTGAGGCGTTGCCGAGCAACATGGCAACGGGCGGCTCCTCGATCGGGATAACGAGGTCGTCGTATGGGTTGAGGCTCATGCGGACACCTCCGGCCGTGGGAGGCGGACGGCGAGCTCGAACGCGGTCCAGCCCTCGGCCTGACGTCGCAGCCACTCCGCGCGGTACTCCTCGAGCCGGAGCCCGTACATCGTCGGCCGGAAGTTGACGGCGGGGTCTGGGTACGCCGCCCATAGATCGGGACGTGAGTGCCCGCAGACCGCTACGCTGCGGGTGATCGAGGGCCTGGCAGCCCGATCCTTCGTCCCGGCCCCGCTGAGTTTCGCGCTAGCGGGGCCGGCGGCACGTTCGGGGCCGCTCACGCGGCCGATCCCACCTTGCGCGCCTCGGCGATCCACGCCTCGACGTCCTCGACGGCGTAGAGCACACGCCTTCCGTACTTCGCCGACTTCGGCCCCTTGCCGATGTGGCGCCAGTAGCGGACCGTCTCGGCACTCGTGCGCACCATCTCGGCTACCTCGGCGGTAGTCAGGAACTTGGCCATGAGTGGCCTCCTTCGCGGTAACTGTCTAGGGCCTGCGGTGGCTCCTGTTGACAAGCGTGCGCGCCAGAGAGCAAGATAAGCAACAAGAAGGTACGCAATCGGGCGCACCAGTCGCTTGCTCAGGAGGTCCCACAGTGAGTACACCGGTCGTTCGGTACCCGTCTCCCGACCTAGTTCCGATGGGCGACCGCCTGGTGAGGAGGGTTTGGGAGGTCGACCGAGTCGACCCCGGGGGAGAGTTGCCGTCGATTCACGCCACGATCGAGGTACGCAACGGCGTGCCTGAGTTGCGAGAGTTCTCGCTCAGATCGACTGAGACAGGTGCGCAGATCGAGCGAGTGGTGCTGCGCAACTTCGACTTCGAGGGAATGATCGAGTACGCGGCGGCAGACGAGCGCGCGAAGGCAGGCATGTGGGGGATGGAGGGTACGAGCGCGAGCAACTCCTCAGTGGTCACGGTCGACGACCTGATCGAGGACAGGAAGCAGGGTGCCAGGTCGGCCCGAACCGCCCGACGCACGAGGATCACGCCAGCGCTCCTGAAGCAAGTGGCAGACGTCTATCGCGCGGCAGACTCCGCACCCGTTCGCGCTGTCGCTGAGCACTTTGGCAAGCAACGCCGCATGGCCACTCTCTACGTTCAGCGTGCGCGGCAAGATGGCTACCTCGGCGAGGACGACTGATGGCAAGCATCGCGAAGCGCCCGGACGATCAGTACCGCGCGCGCTACAGGGACGCCGCAGGCAAGGAACACTCCCGACACTTCCGTCGGAAGATCGACGCGCAGCAGTGGCTCGACACCGTGACGTCCTCGGTCGTGACCGGGACCTACGTCGACCCCAGGACGGCCCGGACGACGGTTGGGGACTGGTGCGACACGTGGCTCGAGGGCTACCGCACGCGGCGGGCGAGCACCGTGCGGCAGGCTGAGGTGCACGTCGCCAAGATCCGCGAGGGGTTCGGCGGGATGCGCCTGTCGGCCGTCAAGCCGTCGCACGTCAAGGCGTGGACGGCGAGCCTCAAGGCCGGGGGAGCGGCCGACTCCTACGTCTACGCGCTGCACGCACGGCTCTCGCAGATCATGGCGGACGCGGTGCACGACGGCGTGATCGCGCGCAACCCGTGCTCGAGGCGCACGTCGCCCGGAGCTGGCAAGCAACGGCCCTACGTCGCCACGACGGCCCAGGTGTGGGCGTTGCACGACGCGATGCCCGAGCACCTGCGAGCGGCGATCCTTCTCGGCGCGTTCGCCGGGCTTCGCACGGCCGAGGTCTGCGGCCTGCGGGTGACGGACGTCGACCTCATGCGCGGCGTCGTCGCTCCGGCCGTCCAGTACCCCGCCGAGCCGCTCAAGAGCGAGGCGAGCAAGGGAGCGGTGCCGATACCCCGGAGCCTCGCGCTCGAGCTCGCAGAGGGCGCAGACGGGCGGACGTGGGTCGTGGAGACGATCGTGGGTGAGCAGGTAGGCCCGTGGCAGATCGACCGGACCATCCGAGCGGAGCGTGTCGGTGCCGGTCTGCCGGAGGGCTTCCGGTTCCATGACCTGCGGCACTACTTCGCATCGTTGCTGATCTCGTCGGGCGCGGACGTCAAGGTCGTGCAGACGCGACTCCGGCACGCCTCGGCCACGACGACGCTCAACACGTACACGCACCTGTGGCCGGACACAGAAGAGTCCACACGGGCCGCCGTGGATTCGGTACTAGCGGCTCGTGCGGACTCTCTGCGGACTAGGCGGATCTCATGAGTGCGTTACCGCAGGTCAGAGGCCCGCCGACCTCAGCAATCGTAGTAGAGCTCGAACTCGTGCGGGTGCGGGCGCAGACGGATCGGGTCGATCTCGTGCGCGCGCTTGTACTCGATCCATGTCTCGATGAGGTCGGGCGTGAAGACGTTGCCCTCGGTCAGGTAGTCGTGGTCGGCCTCGAGCGCGTCGAGGACCTCGGCTAGCGAGCCGGGGACCTGCTGGATCGCTGCGTGCTCCTCGGGGGGAAGCTCGTACAGGTCCTTGTCGACCGGCTCCGGCGGCTCGATCTTGTTCCTGATCCCGTCGAGGCCGGCCATCAGCATGGCCGCGAAGGCCAGGTACGGGTTGGACGACGGGTCGGGGACGCGGAACTCGATGCGCTTGGCCTTGGGGTTCGAACCGGTGACCGGGATGCGCACGCAGGCGGAGCGGTTACGGGCCGAGTAGACCAGGTTGACCGGGGCCTCGAAGCCCGGGACGAGGCGGTGGTAGCTGTTCACCGTCGGGTTGGTGAAGGCGAGCAGCGAGGGGGCGTGCTTGAGCAGGCCGCCGATGTACCAGCGAGCCAGGTCGGACAGGCCGCCGTAGCCCTTCTCGTCGTAGAACAACGGCACGCCGTCCTTCCACAGCGACTGGTGGCAGTGCATGCCCGAGCCGTTGTCACCGAACAGCGGCTTCGGCATGAAGGTCGCCGTGCGACCGGCGGCGTGGACCACGTTCTTCACGACGTACTTGAACAGCATGACCTTGTCCGCCGAGACGGCGAGCGAGTCGAAGCGGTAGTTGATCTCCGCCTGACCAGCCGTGCCGACCTCGTGGTGCGAACGCTCGACCTGCAGGCCGAGCTTGTCGAGCTCGAGGCAGATCTGGTCGCGCAGGTCGGCGAAGTGGTCGACCGGGGGGACCGGGAAGTAGCCGCCCTTGTAGGGCGTCTTGTGGCCGAGGTTGCCACCGTCCTCCTTGCGGCCGGTGTTCCACGCGGCCTCGACGGAGTCGATGTGGTAGAAGCTCTCGGACTGGCTCGTGAAGAACCGGATGTCGTCGAAGATGTAGAACTCGGCCTCGGGAGCGAAGAACGCCGTGTCGGCGATGCCCGTCGACTTCAGGTATGCCTCAGCCTTCGTGACGATCTGGCGGGGGTCGCGGCTGTAGGGCTCGTCCGTGTACGGGTCGACGATCGACATGTTGATGTTGAGCGTCTTCTCGACGCGGAACGGGTCGATGTACGCGGTGGAGACGTCCGGCAGGAGCTTCATGTCGGACTCGTGGATCGCCTGGAAGCCGCGGATCGACGAACCGTCGAAGGCGACCCCCTCAGCGAAGAAGGTGGCGTCCACAGTGGAGGCGGGGACGTTGAAGTGCTGCATCACGCCAGGCAAGTCGCAGAAGCGGACGTCGACGAACTTGACGTCCTCCTTCTCGATGAAGGCGATGACCTCGTCAGCGGAACTGAACATCCGGTGTTCTCCCTTGGCACGGCGATGGGGACGGCGTCGACGCCGACGCTAGGCCCTCGCGGTTTCCCTGGGGTGTACCGAATGTTTCGGCAGGGTTTCGGTCCATCTGGCAGCGGCGGCGGTGAGCCGGATCACTGCGTACGCTGGGCCGATGTCACCACGACGGGAGGACCTCGGGGCCTGGCTGGAGGGTACTCCCGCGCGGATGTCGGCGGGACAAGGATCCGAGGTGCGGATCCCGGTGGCAGGACCTGGGTCGGCCGCCTCGCTCCGGCGCCGGAGCGTCGCGCTCGCTGTCGACTGGCTCCTGAGCATGGCCGTCGCCTCGGTGTTCTGGCCCGACCCGAACGCGGTCGGTCCCCGGTTCCTGGCCGCCGCGCCCTGGGCGACCCTCGTCGTCTTCATCGTCTCGACCGTCGTCCTGGTCGGGCTGCTCGGGCACACGGTCGGCCACCGCCTCCTCGGCCTTCGGGTGGTGAGGCTCGTCACGGACACCTCGGCGGACGGCCCCGTGCGCCTGCCGGTTCCCGGTCCGCCCGGCATCGCTGCCGCAGCGTTGCGTACCGTCCTGATCGCGCTCGTCATCCCGGCGGTCGTCTGGGACCGCACGGGCCGGGGGATGCACGACGTCGCCGCGCGCACGGTGGTCGTGCAGCGTTGACTGCTCGCCGTCCTCGGCCGAGCGTGACGGGCCTCGACGGCCCGACGTAGCCACGTGCCGGGAGCGGCCCCGGCGACGGGTCAGCGCCCGCGCATGCCCTTGCGGTCGGGCCGGGCGCGCGTCGGGTCGATGCCCTTGGGCATCGCCAGCCGCGGACCACCGAGGGCGCGCAGTCGCTTGGTGATCTCCGCGACCTCCTGCTTGGTCAACGTCGACCGCAGCTTCTGGACCGCGCGCGGGAGCTTGCGCAGGGCGACCTTCCCGGGCCCGTCACCGGTCTGCATGATCGTCACGGGGACGTTGGGCAGGATGCGGTTGAGCTTCTTGCGCTCGGCCTCGAGGAGGCGGTCCACGCGACCGGACGTGCCCTCGCCGACGAGCACGATGCCTGCGCGTCCGATGCCGCGGAAGACGAGGTCCTGGGTGCGCGGGTCGATCGCGGCGGGCTCCTCCGGGAAGTCCCAGCCGCGACGGATGGTGCGCAGCGCCGAGAGGGACGCTCCTGGCTGACCTTCGATCTGACGGTACGCGGCGGTCTCGGCGCGGCGGGCCAGCAGGAACATCGCGGCGAGGAGCGCGAACGGCAGGCCCAGCACGAGCAGGTAGGCGACCTGGTTGACGGCGAACCCGACGATCAGCGCGACGGCCAGGACGCCGACGAAGGTGGCCAGCAGCCACCACGTGATCGAGGGGTCGACGCCCCGGGTCATCTGGTAGACCTGCCACAGCTGGCGGTACCACCGCGTCTTGCGGACCTTGGCGGGCTTGCCCCCGGCGGACGCGGGGGAGGGAGTCTTTTCGCGGGCCATGGGCCAGGAGTCTAGTGGGCGTCGGAAGGTCTCCCGGCGGACCTGAGGTCCCCGCGCCGGTATCGACCGAAGCGGTCAGCGGGCGAGCAGGCTCGCGGCCTCCTGGCGTGCGGTCCGCTCCTCGGCGAGGTGCGCGAGCTCGGCGGGGATCTCCCAGCCGCGCCGCCGCATGGCCTGACCCCAGAGGCTGCCCGCTCGGTAGGAGGACCGCACCAGCGGCCCGGCCATCACCCCGAGGAAGCCGAGGCGTTCGGCCTCCTCCGAGAGCGCGACGAACTCCTCGGGCCGCACCCAGCGACTGACGGGGTGGTGGCGCACGGAGGGACGCAGGTACTGGGTGATCGTCACCAGGTCGCAGCCGGCCTCGTGCAGGTCGGCGAGGGCCTCGGCGGCCTCCTCGATGGTCTCGCCCATCCCGAGGATGAGGTTGGACTTGGTCACCAGGCCTGCCTCGCGGGCCGCGGTGAGCACCGAGAGCGAGCGCTCGTAGCGGAAGCCGGGGCGGATCTGCTTGAAGATCCGCGGGACCGTCTCGAGGTTGTGCGCCAGCACCTGCGGCCGCGAGGAGAACACCTCGGCGAGCTGCTCGGGGACGGCGGTGAAGTCGGGGATGAGCAGCTCGACGCCGGTGCCCGGGTTGAGTGCGTGGATCTGGCGCACCGTCTCGGCGTAGAGCCACGCGCCGCCGTCGGGCAGGTCGTCGCGGGCGACGCCGGTGATCGTCGAGTAGCGCAGGCCCATCTCGCGCACGGACTCCGCGACGCGCCGAGGCTCGTCACGGTCGAGGTCTGCGGGCCGACCGGTGTCGATCTGGCAGAAGTCGCAGCGCCGGGTGCACTGGTCACCGCCGATGAGGAAGGTCGCCTCGCGGTCCTCCCAGCACTCGAAGATGTTGGGGCAGCCCGCCTCCTCGCACACCGTGTGCAGGGCACCGCCCTTCACGATGCCCTTGAGCTCGGTGTAGGCCGGGCCCATCGTGGCCTTCGTCTTGATCCACTCGGGCTTCTTCTCGATGGGGGTCTCGGCGTTGCGGGCCTCGACCCGCAGCATGCGCCGACCCTCGGGGGCGATCGTCATCCGGTCAGGGTACGTGAGGAGGCGAGCAGGGGCCTCAGCGCGGCCTCCAGGTGGACGGTGAGCAGCGGGTCGACCTCGTCGACCGTCACGTCCCGACCGAGCTCTGCCGACAGCGAGGTCACACCCGCGTCGTCGATGCCGCAGGGGATGATCCGGCCGAAGGAGTCCAGGTCGGGGTCCGCGTTGAGGGCCAAGCCGTGCATCGTCACGCCGCGCGCCACCCGGACGCCGATCGCGCAGACCTTGCGTTCCAGGCGGCTCGCGTCGGCCGGGCACCACACCCCGGACCGACCCGTGACCCGGATGGCCGGGACGCCGAGCTCGCTGCACACACCGAGGACGGCCTCCTCCAGCGCCCGCACGTAGGCGACGACGTCGACCGGCTCGGCGAGCCGGACGATCGGGTAGGAGACGAGCTGGCCCGGGCCGTGCCACGTGATCCGGCCACCACGGTCCACGTCGATCACCCGGGTCCCGTCCGTGGGGCGCTCGGCCGTCGCCGTCCGACGTCCGGCGGTGTACACCGGTGGGTGCTCGACCAGGACGACCGTGTCGTCCCTCGTCCCGTCGGCCACCTCGGCGTGCAGCTCGCGCTGCAGGGCCCAGGCGTCGGCGTAGTCCACGAGTCGGGGGGACGGGCGCAGGAAGGTGAGGCGACCGCTGTCCATCGACCGCACGTTACCCGGTGGCTCCCTCGTCCGCGTCGTGTGCACCCGCGGCGGCCCACATCTGCAGCAGCAGACCGCGCAGCTGGTCGATCTGGTCCTGCTCGAGGCCACGCAGCACCATCTCCTCGGCCGCCTGGGCCTCGCCCGCCGCGCGCAGGGCGGCGAACCCGGGGGAGGTGAGGACGACGTCGTGCCGGCGGCGGTCGGCCGCACGCGTGGGCCGCTCGATGTAGCCGGTGCGTTCCAGCCGCGCGAGCGTCTTGCTCATGGTCTGCTCGGTGACCTCGCAGGCGGAAGCGAGCTCCCGCTGGGACCGAGGACCGCCCGCGAGGTGGGCGAGCACCGGGAGCGAGGCGTGGTTGAGGTCCCAATGGGCCAGGTGGGCGTTCCACTCACGCTCGACGCGTCGCGTGATCGCGGACATGAGGCGGCCGGTCGGCCACTCGCTCGGGAGCTCGCTGCTCACATCGGGGCCCGCGCCGCCGCCGGCGTGCGGGCGCACGCTCGTGGTCAGCGACTCGTCGGGGCCCTCGCGTGCGGGCATCGTCACGGCGACTGGCCCCGTCATCGAACCTCCCTGGTCCCCGAGTTGTGAACGGCATGCGGCTCCCTCATGATACTCAGCATGCTGAGGAATCGAGAGGGTGCACGGTCCGGTCTGCTCCGGGGGCTCGCCGTGCTGGGGGTCATCATCGCGTGGCTGGCGATCGGCGGCGTCGGCGGCATGTCGATCGGCAGGCTCTCCGAGGTGCAGCAGAACGACAACGCATCCTTCCTTCCGCGCAGCGCCGAGTCCACTCGCGCGGCCGAGCTGTCCGCCGCGTTCCGGCAGACGACCACGCTCCCGGCGCTCGTCGTCGTCGAGGGTGACGGCGCCCTGAGCACGGCGGACCTGGACCGGGTCCAGTCCTTCGCGGCGTCGCTCGCCGCGCTCGACGTCCACGGCACCCCCTTGGGGGACCTCGTGACGACTCCCGTGGTCGCCTTCCCCTCGAAGGACGGCCAGGCGGCCCTCGTCACCATCTCGCTCGACTCGCAGAAGGCCCTCGAGCAGGTCGGTGACGAACGCGTCGTCAACCTCGTCGTCGACGAGGTCCGGGCTGCCGCGACCGACCAGCTCCCCGGACTACGGGCCTACGTCGCCGGTCCGGCCGGCTCCATCGCCGACCTCGTGGCGGCCTTCGGCGGCATCGACGGCGTCCTGCTCCTGGTGGCGCTCGTCGCGGTCTTCGTCATCCTCGTGCTCGTCTACCGGTCCCCGTCCCTCCCGTTCACGGTGCTCTTCACCGCGCTCTTCGGGCTCTCCGGTGCGGCGCTCGTCGTCTACCAGCTCGCGAAGGCCGGGGTGCTCGTCCTCAACGGCCAGAGCCAGGGCATCCTGTTCATCCTCGTCGTGGGTGCGGCGACCGACTACTCCTTGCTGCTCGTCTCGCGCTACCGGGAGGAGCTGCGTCGGGTGCACGCCCCGCACCTGGCGATGCGGCGAGCCTGGCGCGCCTCGCTCGAGCCGATCCTGGCGAGCGCGGGGACCGTCATCGCCGGACTGCTCTGCCTGCTGCTGTCCGACCTCTCGTCGAACCGGAGCCTCGGCCCGGTCGCCGCGATCGGCGTGGCCGCAGCCGTCGTGGCTGCACTCACCCTGCTCCCCGCGCTCCTGCTCGTCGGGGGCCGTCGCGCCCGCTTCATCTTCTGGCCCCGGATGCCCCGTCCTGCGCACGACGAGGACACCGGGGTCCACGTCGAGGAGAGCCTCGCCCAGCTCGAGGCGCGTTCGGGGATCTGGGGCCGGGTATCGGGCCTGCTCGGACGGCACCCCCGTCGGGTCTGGGTCGGCACCGCGATCGTGCTTCTCGCCGCGGCAGCCTGGCTGCCGACCTTGCGGGCGACGGGGACGGGCGAGTCCGACGTGTTCCTCACCAAGGTCGACTCGGTCATCGGCGGGGAGATCCTCGCGGCCCACTTCGACGCGGGCCGGACGCAGCCGATCACCGTGGTCGCCCCCGAGGCCGACCTCGACACGGTTCTCAGCACGCTCGGGAAGGTGAACGGGATCGCCTCGGCCGACGCGGTCACGGCCGCGCCCGCGGGTGCCCCGTCGGCCGGCTCGTCCCCGCCGCTCGTGGTCGCCGGCCGTGTGCTCGTCGAGGCGGTCACGCAGGTGTCCACGGAGAGCCAGGCGGCCACCGAGGTGGTCACCGCCGTGCGGACGGCCGTGCACGCCGTCGCCCCGCAGGCGGTGGTCGGGGGTGCCGCGGCGCAGCGGCTCGACACCCAGCTGACCAGCGAGCGCGACCTGCGGGTGATCGTGCCGTCCGTGCTGCTCGTGATCCTCGTTCTGCTCATGCTGCTGCTGCGGGCGGTGGTGGCGCCGGTGATCATCGTGCTGGCGAACCTGCTCTCGTTCGCCGCGACGCTCGGCATCGCCGCGCTGATGTTCAACCACGTCTTCGGCTTCCCCGGAGCGGATGCGACGGTGCCGTTGTACGCCTTCGTCTTCCTCGTGGCCCTGGGGATCGACTACTCGATCTTCCTGATGACCCGGGTCCGGGAGGAGTCGCTGCTGCACGGCACCCGTGAGGGCGTGCGACGGGGCGTGGCGGTCACCGGTGGTGTCATCACGAGTGCGGGAGTCGTCCTGGCCGCCACCTTCGGCGCGCTCGCGGTGCTGCCCCTGCTCTTCCTCGTCCAGATCGCCTTCCTCGTGGCGCTCGGCGTCCTCGTCGACACGCTCATCGTCCGCACCCTGCTCGTGCCGGGCCTGATCCACGACCTGGGCTCCCGAGCCTGGTGGCCGTGGCGGGCGCGGCTGCGGGACTGATCCGGTCGGTCCCGTGGCGCCTCGTCCCGGGCTGAGGCTGTGGACGGCCACCGGAGGGGCGGCCGGCCTGCTGGACTCGCGGGATGGAGCTGGCACTTCCCGCGGATGTGCGCGCCGCGCTGCGTGAGCACGGGTTCGAGCCGTCGGCCCCGCTCGGTGCGGGAGCTGCCGGCCTGCGGTGGAGCGCGCTCGGCGCGGACGGACGTCGCTACGCCGTCGTCCATGCGGCCGGGCAGCTCGCGCCGGCGATGCGGGCCCGGGCCGAGCGGCTGGCACGACTGAGCCATCCGTCGCTGGCCCGCTGCTCAGCGGTGCTGGCGACCGCCGGTGGCGTCGTCGTGCTGGTCGAGGCGGAGCCGGGGACGGATCTCGGTGTGCTCCTCGAGGCGCGGGGCCTTCTCGGTCCCGGCGAGGTCGTCGGGCTGCTCGCACCGATCGCCGAGGCGCTCGCGGTGCTGCACGCGGTGGGCCTGGTCCACGGGGACGTCGCGCCGTCGAACATCGTCGTGACCGCCGGTCGGTCCGTCCTCGTGGATCTGTTCGGTGCGGCCGACGACGCGGAGTGCGGGACGCCGGGGTTCGCGCCGCCGGCCCGTGTGGACGGGCCGAGCCCGGCGGCCGACGTCGCCTCCCTGGCGCTGGTGGCGCGGGCGCTGCTGGGACGCGGTGGCGATGTGGCCCAGCACCGGCCGTCGTCGGGCACGTGGGCGGGGGAGGAGCCCGCGCGCGGCACCGCTGCGACAGCGCTGCTGGCCCTCTGCGACCGGGTGCTGACCGGTGCCGACCCGGGCGCCGCAGGGCTCGCCGAGGAGCTCCGGCGTGCATGCCCGCCCGCACCGGTGGAACCGGCCGACCCTGCTGTCCTCGCCAGGCTCGGCCTGCGGCGGCTCTCGGGCGCCCAGGACGCCGGGGTGAGCGCGGCCGTCACGATTCGCGGCGGGCGTGCGGGTCCACGCGCGGGCCGGCACCGATCGGCGCCGTCCCGCGGCCGGAGGTCATGGCGCAGCGTGGCCCGAGGGTCAGCGCTGGCTCTGGCCGCTGCGGTGATCGTGGCCGTGCTCATCGAGGGCCAGGGCCTGGGGCAGCCCGTCGAGGGCCAGGAGACGGCAGCCCAGGCGGCCGTGCGGCTGACCAGGGAGCGGGCGGCCGCCCTCGTCTCGGGTGACGACGTCGCACTGGCTGCGGTCACCGTCCCCGGCTCGCCGGCGGCGCGCGCGGACATCGTGGCGCTCGCGGGCTCGGGGACCTCGTCCGCGGGGGATCGAGCAGCGGACTGGGACCTCGAGGTCGAGGTCGAGGGGACGGCCGCGTGCGGTGCGTCGCAGCGCTGCGTGGGGGTGCGCACCGTGACCACGCGCGACGGCGTGAGCGATGCGGCCCGTCGGGTGGTCCTCGTCCTCGTGCCGAAGCCCTGGCGGGTGGTCGAGGTCAGGCCCGCTGGGTGAGCCAGGTGGTGGCCTCGTCGAGGCTCGGGTGGTCCCAGACGAAGCCGGAGTCCTCCAGGACCGTCGGCAGGGCCTTCTGGCTCGACAGGAGGAGCTCGTCGGCCATGTCGCGCAGCACCAGACGCAGCAGGGGCGCCGGGACGCGCACGCGGGACGGACGGTGGATCGCACCGGCGACAGCCCGGACGACCTCGCGCTGGGTGGCCGGATCCGGTCCGGTGAGGTTCACCGGACCGACGACGGAGGTCGTCAGCAGGTGCTCCAGCGCTCGCGCGTGATCGTGCAGGGTGATCCAGCTCCACAGGTTCTCACCACTGCCGAGCGGGCCGCCGACGCCCAGCCGCAGAACGGGCAGGAGTCGGCCGAGCGCGCCGCCGTCGGGGGCGAGCAGCATCCCGGTGCGCAGGTGGACGGTCCGGATCCCGTGGCCGTCAGCCGGCGCGGTCGCCGCCTCCCAGGCGCGCACGACGTCGGCGAGGAAGCCTTCACCCGGGGCGGACGCCTCGGTCAGCGACTCCGTGCCCCGGTCCCCGTAGAAGCCAACGGCCGAGGCCTGGAGCAGGACGCTCGGGCCGTCGTCCATCTGCGCGAGGGTTCGCGCGAGCAGGCTCGTCGGGACGGTGCGCGATCGCAGGATCGTGCGCCGGTACTCGGGCGTCCAGAGCCGGTCGCCGATCCCGGCGCCGCCGAGGTTGACCACCGCGTCGACGCCCTGCAGATCGGCCGGGTCGAGGACGTCGTGGTACGGGTCCCAGCTGATCTCCCGGCTCGACGCCGCGGGCCGCCGGACGAGCCGCCGGACGCGATGTCCGGCGGCCGTCAGGCGCTGTGCGAGGGCAGAGCCGATGAGCCCGGTGGACCCTGCGACGACGACGTGCACCTTAGAGGCCGACCTCGGCCTCGAAGTCGCCGTCCTCGATGCGCTTCTTGACCGCCATGAGGTAGCGCGACGCGTCAGCGCCGTCGACCAGGCGGTGGTCGTAGCTCAGGGCCAGGAAGCACATCGACCGGACGGCGACGTACTCCGCGCCCATCTCGTCGACCGCGACGACGGGGCGCTTGACGATCGCGCCCGTACCGAGGATCGCCGAGGTGCCCGCGGGGACGATCGGCGTGTCGAAGACCGCGCCGCCCGAGCCGGTGTTCGTGACGGTGAACGTGCCGCCGCTGAGCTCGTCGGGGGTGACCTTGTTGTCGCGCGTGCGCGCAGCGAGGTCGGCGATCTTCCGGGCGATCCCGCCGAGGTTGAGATCCCCGGCGCCGCGGATCACCGGGACGACGAGACCGCGCTCGGTGTCGACGGCGATGCCGACGTTCTCCTCGCCGTGGTACGTGATCTGGTTGCCGTCAAGGATGCCGTTGATCTTCGGGTGCGCCTTGAGCGCCTCGGTGGCGGCGAGGACGAAGAACGGCAGGTAGGTGAGGTTCACACCCTCCCGTGCCGCGAAGTCGGCCTTCGCCTTGGTGCGCAGCCGGGCGACCTTGGTGACGTCCACCTCGACCACGGAGGTCAGCTGGGCCATCGAGTGCAGCGACTCGACCATCCGCGAGGCGATGACCTGGCGCAGCCGGCTCGCCTTCTCGGTGGTCCCGCGCAGCGGTGAGACCGCCGCCGGTGCGACCGGCTTCGTGGCGGGTGCGGCTGCAGGCGCGGCGGCAGCCGGTGCAGCGGCAGCCGCAGCACGGGCGCGCTCGGCGGCCGCTGCCGCCTCGATGACGTCCTCCTTGCGGATGCGTCCACCGACGCCGGTCCCGGTCACACCCGCGAGGTCGACGCCCTTCTCGGCGGCGAGCTTGCGGACGAGCGGGGTGAGGTAGCCACCGGCCGCAGCGGCGGGGGCGGTGGGGGCGGCCGGTGCGGCCGGAGCCCGGGGTGCGGCCGGCGTAGGAGCTGCCGGCGCAGGCGCTGCAGGCTGAGCGGCCGGTGCGGGAGCAGGAGGCGTCGGCAGGACGGGCTCGGGCGCTGCAGGAGCCGGCGCGGGAGCGGCCTCGGCGGCCGGAGCGGCGGCCGCGGGAGCAGCCCCGGCGGCGCCGATCCTGGCGAGCGGCGTGCCGACCGCGACGGTCTCGTCCTCGCCGACGAGGACCTCGACGAGGGTCCCGGCGAACGGGGAGGGGATCTCGGTGTCGACCTTGTCGGTCGAGACCTCGAGCAGCGGCTCGTCGAGGGCGATGGTGTCCCCGACGTTCTTCAGCCACCGGGTCACGGTGCCCTCGGTCACGCTCTCGCCCAGGGCAGGCATGGTGACGTCCTGGCTCGCCCCACCGCCGGCGGGCGCGGCCGGGGCCTCGGGGGCGGGCTCGGACTCGGCCTGCGCTGCGGGCGCGGGAGCTGCCTCGGGCTCGGGCTCGGGCTCGGCCGCGGGTGCCGGGGCCTGCGCTGCGCCCTCACCCTCCGCACCGATCGTGGCGAGCGCGGTGCCGACGGCAACGGTCTCGTCCTCCTCGACGAGGATCGCGACGAGGGTCCCGGCGAACGGGGAGGGGATCTCGGTGTCGACCTTGTCGGTCGAGACCTCGAGCAGCGGCTCGTCGAGGGCGACGGTGTCGCCGACGTTCTTCAGCCACCGGGTCACGGTGCCCTCGGTCACGCTCTCGCCGAGGGCCGGCATCAGCACGGAGTCAGACATGACCTCGCGTCTCCTTGATCAGTTGTGGGCGTGGAGGGGCTTGCCGGCGAGAGCGAGGAAGGCCTCGCCGAGCGCCTCGTTCTGCGTGGGGTGGGCGTGCACGAGAGTGGCCACGTCCTCCGGGTAGGCCTCCCAGTTCACGATGAGCTGGCCCTCCCCGATGAGCTCGCCGACGCGAGCGCCGAGCATGTGCACCCCGACGACGGGGCCGTCCTTCTGGCGGACCAGCTTGACGAACCCTGCCGTGCCGAGAATCTGGCTCTTGCCGTTGCCACCGAGGTTGTACTCGATGACGTCGACGCCGTCAGCGCCGTACAGCTCGCGGGCCTTGGCCTCGGTGACACCGACCGAGGCGACCTCGGGCTCGGAGTACGTCACGCGCGGGATGCCCGACTCGACGATCGGCGCGGGGCCGAGCCCGGCGATCTCCTCGGCGACGAAGATGCCCTGCTGGAAGCCACGGTGGGCCAGCTGCAGGCCGGGGACGATGTCACCGACGGCGTGGATGTTGGCGACACCCGTGTGCAGGCGCTCGTCGGTCAGGACGAAGCCGCGGTCCATCGGGACGCCCTGCTCCTCGTAGCCGATGTCCGCCGTGCGGGGGCCGCGTCCGACCGCGACGAGCAGCAGGTCGGCGTCGTACGTCGTGCCGTTCTCGAGGGAGACGTGCACGCCGTTCTCGTCCTGGGTGACGCCCTGGAAGCGCACGCCCGTCGAGAAGTCGATCTTGCGCTTGCGGAACGCCCGCTCGAAGGCCTTGCTCACGGCCTCGTCCTCGTTCGGCACGAGGTGGGGCAGGGCCTCGACGATCGTCACCTTGGCGCCGAAGGAGGTCCAGACGCTGGCGAACTCGCAGCCGATCACGCCGCCGCCGAGGACGACGACGGAGGACGGCACGTAGTCCAGGTTGAGCGCCTGGTCGGAGGTCATCACGCGACCGCCGATCTCCAGGCCGGGCAGCGAGCGCGCGTAGGAGCCGGTGGCGAGGACGACGTGCTTGCCGGTGTACCGCTCGCCGTCCACCTCGACGGTGTCCTGCGCGACGAGGCGTCCGTGGCCCTCGACGAAGGTGATCGCGTGGGCCTTCACCAGGCCCTGCAGCCCCTTGTAGAGGCGCGAGATCACGCCGTCCTTGTACGCGTTCACGGCGGCCATGTCGATTCCCTCGAGCGTGGCGCGGACGCCGTACTTCTCGCTCTCGCGGGTCGAGTCCGCGACCTCGGCCGCGTGCAGCAGCGCCTTGGTCGGGATGCACCCGTTGTGCAGGCAGGTCCCGCCGACCTTGCCCGACTCGATCAGGGCCACGGTCAGTCCGAGCTCCGTGGCGCGCAGGGCGGTGGCGTATCCGCCGCTCCCTCCGCCCAGGACCACGATGTCGAAGACGGTGTCAGGCACGGTCAGGCTCCCCTCGGGCACGGCGGTGGGTCGGGCGCTCCGGCCATCTTGTCATCACCCGACGACGGACGTGAATCGAGGGGCCGGCGGTGAGACCGGAGCGGCCTCTCGAAACATCCTACGTCTTATGCGCACGTAGGCTGGTCGGATGCGACTGTTCGGACGACGCCGGAGCGAGGGCGACGGCGGTGAGCCCCTGTCCGGGCACGCGGCCCGCCGGGCGACAGAGTCCTACCTCGCGGACTTCGCTCGCACCCGCGTCGGTGTCGAGGCGTACATCGAGCCTGCCACCCGGGTCACGCAGACCACCGTCGTGCTCATCGCGACGACGGGGGAGTGGACGCGCCGGAAGGTGCCCGATCCACGCACTGCGCGTGAGATCGCTCGCGAGCTCGCGATCCCGGTCTACGACGTGCAGCTCACGGGCTATCCCCAGCGCATGCGGGACTGGAACACGCGGCAGAGGCGCACGGGTCGCTGACCCGTACGCCTCCGCCGTCGGCGTCAGGTCAGCGGGCCTCGATCAGGCTGAGCAGCGTCCGCACGGCCACGCCGGTGCCACCGACCGAGGTGTAGCCGTGCGCAGCCCCCTCGTTGAAGGCCGGGCCCGCGATGTCCAGGTGCGCCCAGGGGGTCTCGCCGACGAACTCCTGGAGGAACAGGCCGGCGGTGAGCATGCCGCCCATCCGGTCGCCGATGTTCGCGAGGTCGGCCACCGAGGACTTCAGCCCGGCGCGCAGCTCGACGGGCAGCGGCATCGGCCAGAACTGCTCGCCGGACTGCGCCGCAGCCGTCACGACGGCCTCGCGCATGTCGTCGGTGCCCATCACGGCCGAGACGCGGGGCCCGAGGGCGACGAGCTGGGCCCCGGTGAGCGTCGCGACGTCGATCACGGCGTCGGGCTTCTCCTCACAGGCGGCGACGAGCCCGTCGGCCAGGACCAGGCGGCCCTCGGCGTCGGTGTTGAGGACCTCGACGGTCTTCCCGCCGCGCTGGGTGATCACGTCCGACGGCCGCTGCGCGGAGCCGGACGGCATGTTCTCGGCGAGGCAGAGCCAACCGGTGACCTTGACCGGCAGGCCGAGCGCGGCGGCGGCCAGGACCGTCTGCAGGACGGCGGCGGCACCCGCCATGTCGGACTTCATCGCCTCCATGCCCTTGGCGGGCTTGATCGAGATGCCGCCGGAGTCGAAGGTGATGCCCTTGCCGACGAGCGCGACGGACTTCTTGACGCGCGGCGGTGCCCAGACGAGCTTGACCAGGCGCGGCGGGCGCGTGGAGCCCTGACCGACCGCGACGAGACCGCCGTAGCCGCCGGCGGCGAGGTCCTTCTCTTCGAGGACGGTGACCTTGATCTTCGTGCCCTTGGTCGCCGCACGGGCTGCGTCCGCGAACGCGGCAGGGAAGAGGTCGAGCGGGCTGGTGTTGACCAGGTCGCGCACGCCGTGCACAGCAGCGCCGACGACCTCGGCCCGCTGGACGGCGGCGCGTGCGGCGGAGGACTTCACTGCGGGCGTGACGATCTGGATCTCGGTCGCCGGACGGGCGTGCGCCGGGACCTCGCGGTAGCGGTCGAAGACGTAGGCCCCGATCAGGGCACCCTCGGCGACGGCGGCGACGAGGTCGGCGTCCTTGGCCGGGAACGCGAGGGCGAGCGAGCCGACCCCGGTCAGCTGGCGTGCGGCCGCACCGGCGGCCCGCCGCAGCGTCTCGGCGTCGAACGTCGCGTCGATCGAGCCGATTCCGACGGTCGCGATGACGGGCGCCTTGGCGGAGCCGGCGGACGGGATCCGGTGCACGGCGTCGATCTCGCCGGAGATGCCCAGGCCAGGAGCGGTGAGTGCGGTGCGGATCGCCGGCGGGACGTCGTCCCCGAGGACGACGACGGCGCCGGGGCCGGAGGTGGCGACCGCGACGACGAGGACGTCGGCGGCGCAGCGGGCAGGGTCGAGGGAGGTCAGCGTGATCACCCGTCGATGCTAGGCGCCGCGCGCGGACCCGTGGCGACGAAGCGCCCGGTCCCGATCGGCGTATCCTCGCGCCCGTGTGGATCCCCCTCGCCGTCCTCGTCGCCCTCGCAGCTCTCGTCGTCGCGGCCTGGGCCGGATGGTTCGCCTTCCGCGACCGGGCCGTCGTGCTGCGCCAGCTCGGCGGAGCGGCGGTCGTGGAGGCGCTGCTGCTGGTCGAGGTCGTCGTCGCCGTCGTCCGAGCGGTCACCGGGACGCCGCCCGGGGAGGTGGTGACCTTCTGGGGCTACGCGGTGACGACCCTCGTCGTGCTTCCCCTCGCCGCGCTGTGGGGGTTCGCCGAGCGGACCCGGTGGAGCTCGGTGGTGCTGCTGCTCGCGTCCGTGACGGTCGCGTTCCTCCAGCTGCGCATGGTTCAGGTGTGGGGCGCCTGAGGAGGGTCGTGTCGAACGTGGTCCCGGCTCGGCCTAGGGTCTGTCCATGATCTCGACGAGTCCCGCGCCCGCCCCCACGCGTCCGACGAGCTCCGGTCCCGGCCGGGCGCTCGTCGCCGTCTACGGGATCCTCGCGCTCGCGGCCGGTGCCCGGTCCGCCGTCCAGATCCTCACCGACTGGCAGGCGGCCCCGCTCGCCTACGCGCTGTCCGGTGTCGCCGCCGTCGTCTACCTGCTCGCGACGCTCGCTCTCGCCCGCGGCACCGGGCGCTGGCGGGCCATCGCCTGGGCAGCGGTGAGCACCGAGATGGCCGGGGTCCTCGCCGTCGGCACGCTCTCGGTGGTCCGCTCCGACCTGTTCGCCCACGCGACCGTCTGGTCGGGCTACGGCAGCGGCTACGGATTCGTGCCACTGGTCCTGCCCGTGCTCGGCCTGTGGTGGCTGCGCAGCACCCGCCCGTCCCTGCCCACGCAGGACGGCGGACCCCGGTAGGTTCACGGGCGTGTACCGGTTGCTCTTCACCACCGTCCTGCGGCGCCTCGCCCCCGAACGGGCGCACCACCTCGCCTTCGCGGCGATCAGGGTCGCGGCCGCGACGCCCGGCGTCGGCTGGTCCCTGCGCCGCGCGCTGGCGCCCCGCGGTCCAGCGGTGCGGGTGTTCGACCGGGACCTGCCCGGCACCTTCGGCCTCGCCGCCGGTTTCGACAAGGACGGCGAGGGCGTCCTCGGGCTGACGATGCTCGGGTTCGCCTTCGTGGAGGTCGGGACGGTCACACCCGTCGCGCAGCCGGGCAACGAGCGGCCCCGCTTGTGGCGCGTCCTCGACCAGGACGCCCTGCGCAACCGGATGGGCTTCAACAACAGCGGCGCCGAGGCGGTCGCTTCGCGGTTGCGGCTGCTGCGCGCGACGCCTGGCGGGCGCGCTGCGGTCGTCGGGGTCAACATCGGCAAGAACAAGACGACCTCGGCCGCCGATGCCGCGTCGGACTACGCGACCTGCGCTCGGGTGCTGGCCCCCTGGGCCGACTACCTCGTGGTGAACGTCTCCTCGCCGAACACTCCCGGCCTGCGCGACCTGCAGTCCGTCGCGTCGCTGCGGCCGCTCCTGGTGGCAGCCCGCGAGGCGGCCGACGGTTCCACCGCTCCCCGCCGCGTGCCCCTGCTGGTGAAGATCGCCCCCGACCTGGCCGACCAGGACGTCGACGAGGTCGCCGACCTGGTCACCGAGCTCGGGCTGGACGGCATCGTCGCGGTGAACACCACGATCGCGCACGACCTCGGGGACGGCGGCCTCTCCGGCCCCCCGTTGCTCGCCCGCGGGCTGGAGGTCGTCGCGCGGCTGCGCACCCGCCTGGGCCGCGGCCCGCTGGTCGTCGGCGTCGGCGGCGTCACGACCACGCAGGATGCGCAGGCGTACCTCGACGCGGGCGCCGACCTCGTCCAGGGCTACACGGGCTTCATCTACCGGGGTCCGTTCTGGGCGTCGCGGATCAACCGCGACCTCGGACGTGCGGGCGGTGCCCGATGAGCCGAGCGCAGTGGACCTGGGTGCTGCAGGGAGCCACCGGCGAGTCGCTGGACCGGCCCCTCAGCCCGACCTTCACCAGCCGCTTCGACGCAGAGGCCTGGCTCGGGGAGCACTGGCGACGCCTGGCCGTCGAGCACGTGGTCCGGGCCCAGCTGCTCGACGGCGACCGGCCGGTCGGGATGCTCGTCGCGCTGCGCACGGCCTGATCCGCGGCGAGCCGGTCGTCGTCACACGAGGGCGACGGCGTCCAGCGCGGCCCCGGGACGGCCGGTCGGGTCGAGGGTCCGCCAGGCCGAGGCCAGTGCGGACACACCCGCCTCGATGCGGTCGACGTCGGCGCTGAAGGGGATCCGCAGCCGGTTCTCGAAGGCGCCGTCGACGCCGAAGATCGTCCCCGGTACGACGATCGCCCCGTGCTGCGGCGCGATCGCCGCGAGCATCGAGGACAGCGGGGCGCCGAGGTCGACCCAGGTGGACAGCCCGCCGGCCGGGCGTTCGGTGCGCCACGGCAGCTCGCGGGCGAGGGCGGCAAGGAGCGCGGCCCGCTGGGTGCGCAGGGCCGCCCGGCGCTCGGCGAGGACGACGTCCTCCTGCGCGAGCAGCTCGAGCGTGACGAGCTGGTCGAGCAGGCCCGTGCTGAGGTCGTGCCGGGCGCGCTCCTGACCGAGACGTGCGACGACGTCGCGACGGGCGCGCACCCACCCGACCCGCAGCCCGCCCCAGAACGACTTGGATGCCGAGCCGATCGCGATCAGGTGCTGGTGCGGTGCGGCACCCAGCAGGCAGGTCGGGGGCGGTCCGTCCAGGGCCAGGTCGGTGAGCGTCTCGTCGCCGACGATCGGCGTGCGGTATCGCGCAGCCATCTCACGGACGCGCTCCCTCGCGCCGTCGTCGAGCGTGGTGCCGGTCGGGTTGTGGAAGTCGGGCGTGAGGTGGACCAGTCGTGGTGCGCTCTGCCGGATCGTCGACTCGAGCAGGTCGAGATCGACCCCGCCGGGTCCCACGGGCACCGGGACCGGCCGGCCCCCGACGCCGCGGACCGCGGAGATCGCGTGCGGGTAGGCCGGGTGCTCGACGACGACGCGCTCGCCCGTGCCGACGAACGAGGCGAAGACCAGGTACATCGCCTGCTGGGCGCCGGCGGTCACGAGGATCTCGTCGGGGCTCGTCGGTGTGCCGCGCCGGGTGTACCGCGCGGCGAGCGCCTCGCGCAGCGCCGGCAGCCCGGCGGCCGTGTAGCCGGTGCCGCTGAGGTAGCGGGGGAGCGCCTCCAGCGCACGTGCAGCAGCACCGTGCAGCTGGGTGGGGGCACTCGGTGCGGCCATCGTCAGGTCGACGGGTGCCCCGGGACGCTCGTCGACGGACGCGATCCACGGCACGCCGTCCCCACGTCTGGCCGCGCCGGGCCCTTCCGCCGTGCCGGGCAGGGTCGTCACGGAGCCGGAGCCCCGTCGGGTGTGCAGGAAGCCTCCGGCGCGCAGCCGTTCGTAGGCTGCCGCTGTGGTGGTGCGGGAGACGCCGAGCGCATCGGCGAGCTCTCGTTCGCTCGGTATCCGGGTGCTCAGTGGGAGGCTCCCGTCGAGGATGCAGCGGCGCGTCGCCTCGGCAAGGGCCAGGTAGCCCGGGGCGTGGGAGGGCAGCGTGCCCAGGAGCCGCGCCAGGGCGCTCGCGCTGATGCGCCGATCGGAGGAGGAGACAGGCATGTGGCCACTATTGCCGAAGTGGCTATGGAGAACAAGGCCAGTTGCCCTCGACGATGGACCTATGATGCTCCTTACTCTTCGCCCGACCCTCGTGGAGGTACGACGGTGACGCGCTCGTCGACCACCCTGTTCGCCGTGGGCGACCGCCTCGTTCGCCGGACCGTCCAGCTCGCCGTCGGTCTGGTGCTCTATGCCGTGTCGATGGCGCTCGTCGTGCACGCCGCGGTCGGGTCGATGCCGTGGGACGTGCTGACCCAGGGGCTGGTGCGCCACCTGCCGCTGAGCTTCGGCGAGGTCACCTTCGTCACGGGGCTCGTCGTCCTGCTGTGCTGGATCCCCCTGCGGCAGCGGCCGGGCGCCGGGACGGTGGCCAACGTCGTGGTCATCAGCGTCCTCGTCGACCCGTTCCTCACCCTGCTGGACCGACTGCCGGACGCGCTCCCGCTCGCGGCGACGGCCGCGATGGTGGTCGGTGGCGTGACGCTCAACGGCCTCGCCACCGCGCTGTACATCGGTGCGCGGATGGGGCCGGGTCCCCGCGACGGGCTGATGACGGGGCTCGTGCGTCGTTCAGGGCGATCGGTGCGCCTCGTGCGGTCGAGCATCGAGGTGACCGTGGTCCTCACGGGCTGGCTGCTCGGCGGCACGGCCGGGCCGGCCACCGTCCTCTACGCGCTGGCCATCGGGCCTCTCGTGCACGTGCTGCTGCCGCGCTTCACCGTGCCGCTCTCGCCGGCGAGCGAGGTCAGGACGGGTACTGCCGCCGTGCCACCTGCGGCTTCGGCAGCCGCAGCCGCCGCATCTGGAACGCGCGGGTGACGCCGTACATGAGCGTCCCGCGCGGGATCTGCGCCGCGTCGAACTTGGCCTCGAGGCGCCTCTTGAGCTGCCGCGACAGGATGAACCCGTCGATGATCGTGGCGAAGACGAGCAGGTAGAGCACGATCAGGACGGTCAGGGCGGCCGTCACGTTCTTCTGGGTGAGGAACATCGCGAAGATCGCGACGAAGGCCACCGGGAGGAAGAACTCCCCGAGGCTCGTCCGGGCGTCGACGACGTCGCGCGTGAAGCGGCGCGCCTGGCCCTTGTCGCGGGCCGGCAGGTAGCGCTCGTCACCGCTCTGCAGGGCGGCCTGCTCGCGGGCGCGCATCTCCCGGGAAGCCGCGCGCTGGGTCTTCGCGGCCACCTTGCGGTCGCTGGGCACCAGGGGCCGACGGCGCGCGGCCTCGGCCTCCTTGCGGCTGGGCGTGCGGTGGCCCTTGCCGCCGACCTCGTTCTGGTCGTCGGCGGGCGGGGGCGTGGGAGCGTTGCGCGAGAACACGGGACCAGGGTAGTCGAGCCACTCGGCCCGATCCGCCGCAGTGCCGCGGTCGACCTGTCTCGACCCTGTCTACCGAGCGGTAACGTGAGCGGACGTGAGCACCTCTCCCGCCCCGTCCCTGTCCGACCTGCGCACCCGCGTCGCCGCGGGCTTCCCGGCGGTACGCGCCGACCTCGAGGACCTCGTGCGCATCCCGAGCATCTCGAGCCCGACGTTCGACCAGGTGCAGGTGCAGCGCAGCGCCGAGGCGGTCGCCGCCCTGCTGCGTGCCGAGGGCTTCGCCGACACCCAGATCCTCACCGCCACGCGGGCCGACGGAGTCGTCAGCCGCCCGGCGGTCGTCGCCCGCAAGCCCGCACCGGACGGTGCGCCGACGGTGCTCCTCTACGCCCACCACGACGTCCAGCCGGTCGGCCCGCGCAGCGACTGGGACACCGAGCCGTTCGAGCCGACCGAGCACGCGGGTCGCCTCTGGGGCCGCGGAGCCGCTGACGACAAGGCGGGCATCGCCGCACACCTCGGCGCCCTGCGGGCCGTCGGTGGCGACCTCGCTGTCGGCGTCACCGTCTTCGTCGAGGGTGAGGAGGAGATCGGTTCGCCGGTCTTCGTCGACTTCCTCACCGAGCACCAGGAGCTGCTCGCCGCTGACGTGATCGTCGTGGCCGACTCGGCGAACTGGAAGGTCGGCGTCCCCAGCCTCACCACGAGCCTCCGCGGTCTTGTCGACTGCGTCGTCGAGGTCGCCGTCCTCGAGCACGCCGTGCACTCCGGCTTCTTCGGCGGCCCGATCCTCGACGCACCGACCCTCCTCGCCCGCCTGATCGCGACCCTGCACGACGACGAGGGCTCGGTCGCCGTCGCCGGCCTGCACGTCGCGCCGGAGCCGACGGTCGACTACGCCGAGGCCGACCTGCGCGCGGACACCTCTGTCCTCCCGGGCGTCCGGCTGGCCGGCACCGGCACGTTCACCGGTCGGCTGTGGACCAAGCCGGCCCTCTCGGTCATCGGGATGGACGTGACGTCGATCGCGGACTCCTCGAACACCATCGCCGCCTCGGCCCGCGCGAAGCTCTCCCTGCGCATCGCCCCGGGGCAGGACCCGGTCGAGGCCGCGGCCGCGCTGCGCGCGCACCTCGAGGGCAACGCCCCGTTCGGTGCGACGGTCACGGTGACCGACGGTGAGCTCGGCAAGGCCTTCGCCGCCCCGACCGACACGGCCGCCATGCGCCTGGCGCGCCAGGCCTTCGCCGATGCCTGGGGGACCGAGCCGGTCGACATCGGGGTCGGCGGGTCCATCCCGTTCATCGCGGACCTGCTCGACGTGTTCCCCCGTGCAGCGATCCTGGTCACCGGTGTGGAGGACCCGGACTCGCGGGCGCACAGCGCCAACGAGTCGGTCGACCTGGCGGAGCTGGAGAAGGTCGTGCTCGCCGAGGCCCTGATCCTCACCAGGTTCGCCGGTCTCGCGACGGGCGCCTGACACGCGCTGAGCTCTCAGACGTCGCGGTGCGCGACGTCGACTGCGCGGGCCCAGCCGTCGACGTCCGTGGGGAGCTCGGGGCTGGCGGTACCGGGTTCGAGCAGCTCGACGACCTCGGCGGGGGAGACGCGGGCCCCGTCGCGTGCGAGGAACCGCCCGGCGACGAGGCCGCGGGCGACGTGCTCGCCGCTGCGCGTGAAGATCTGCTCGAGGTAGACCACCCTCGGGTCCCAGCCGAGCACCCTGCTCTCGATCTCGAACCGGTCGCGCATGCGCAGCGAGCGCCGGTAGCTCATCGTCGACGCGGCGACGACCGGATACCAGCCCTGGGCCTTGAGGGCCCCGATCGCGCCGAGATCGGCCAGCAGGTTCGTCCGGGCGATGTCCATCATCTGCAGGTACACGCCGTTGTTGACGTGCAGGTACATGTCCAGGTCGCCGACACCGACCCGCATGCGGGTGGTCGACGGGCTGAGCATGCGGTGGCCGGGCGCGGCGGGCCGCGGGCGGGCGTTGGTCAGGGCGAGCTGGATCTGGCGGGACACCCTCGCAGGCTACCTGCGTCGTCCGTGCGGTCCCTGCGTGCGGTTGCGGTCGTCGCCCGGGTCAGAGCGCCGGGCCCGGCTCGTACTGGATCTGCCGGCGCACCGCTCGCGCGGCATCGGGCGACTCGAGACGAGCGACCAGGTGCAGAGCCATGTCGATGCCCGCGGAGACCCCCGCGGAGGTGACCAGGTCACCGTCGTCCACGAACCGGGCCTCGGTGTCCAGCAGCACGCTCCTGTCGATGGCGGCGAGCTCGTCGAAGGCCGCGAAGTGCGTGGTCGCCGGCCTGCCGGCCAGGAGCCCTGCTGCCGCGAAGACCAGGGCGCCGGTGCACACGGAGGTCATCAGCGGTGTGGTGGCTCGCAGCTCGTGCAGCCACGCCAGGTGCTCGCTGTCGACCAGGAGCCGACGGGTGCCGCGTCCACCGGGGTAGACCAGGACGTGCAGCGGGCCGACCTCGGACGCGGAAGCATCGGGCAGCAGGCGCATCCCCTTGGCGAGCCGCACGCCGGCGCCGTCGGCCGAGAACAGCACGACCTCCGGCCGCAGGGGGCTGACCTGCGCCCAGGACGCGAGCACCTCATAGGGACCCGCGACGTCGAGCTCCTCGGCGTCGTCGAAGACGAAGATCCCGATCCGCACCACGCGCGAGGTCGCCACCGGTCAGATCCCCGGGAGCGCGAGCATCTGGTCGAGAGCGACGCGCGCCCAGTGGGCGTCGTCCGGGTCGACGACGATCTGGTTCACGGTGCGTCCCGCGACGAGCGACTCGAGCGTCCACACCAGGTGCGGCAGATCGATGCGGTTCATCGTCGAGCAGAAGCAGACGGTCGAGTCGAGGTAGTGCACCTCGAGCTCGGGGTGCGTCGCGGCGAGCCGGCGCACCAGGTTGAGCTCGGTGCCGATCGCCCAGGCGCTGCCTGGCTCGGCCGCGTCGAGCATCGTGATGATGTGCTCGGTGGAGCCGACGTGGTCCGCCGCACGGACGACCTCGTTCTTGCACTCGGGGTGCACGAGCACGTTGATCCCGGGCACCGCCTCGCGGATCGCCGTGACGTTGGCCTCGGAGAACCGACCGTGCACCGAGCAGTGCCCGCGCCACAGGATCATCCGTGCCGCCTCGAGCTCGGCGGGCGTGAGCCCGCCGTCGGGGCGACGCGGGTCGTAGACGACGCAGTCCTCCAGCGAGAGGCCGAGCTGCTCGACGGCCGTGTTGCGACCGAGGTGCTGGTCCGGCATGAAGAGCACCTTGCCGTCGCCCTCGAGGCCGCCCGTCTTGTCGAACGCCCACTGCAGCGCGACCTTCGCGTTCGACGAGGTGCAGACCGTCCCGTCGTGGCGGCCCGTGAACGCCTTGATCGCCGCGGTCGAGTTCATGTACGTGACCGGAACCGTCCGCTCGGCGACACCGGCATCGGCGAGGACCTCCCACGCCTCCTCGACCTGGGCGATCGCGGCCATGTCGGCCATCGAGCAGCCGGCCTGGAGGTCGGGAAGGATCACGGCCTGCTCGGCCGAGGTGAGGATGTCCGCGGACTCCGCCATGAAGTGGACACCGCAGAAGACGATGAACTCCGCCTCCGGCCGGGCGGCCGCCTCACGCGCGAGCTTGAAGGAGTCGCCCGTGACGTCGGCGAAGGCGATCACCTCGTCGCGCTGGTAGTGGTGACCGAGCACGAAGGCGCGGTCGCCCAGGGCGGCGCGGGCCACCCTGGCACGCTCGACGAGCCCGGGATCGCTCGCCGCGGGCAGCGCGCCCGTGCACTCGACGCCGCGCTCGGAGGCGAGGTCGGTCCCCTGGCCCATGAGGAGCAGGGCAGCGCTCGGGGCTGGCTCGGCAAAGGTCGCGGTCACGACGGAATTGTCCCACACAGGGTGCCGGCCGCCCAGGCTGGGAGGATGGTCCGATGCGCGTCCTCCTGGCTCCCGATCGGCTCCCCGATGCCCTGACCGCGGCGCAGGTCGCGGAGTCCATGGCGGAGGGCTGGCGACGCGGTGCGCCGGACGACGTCGTGCACCTGGTCCCGCTCGGTGACGGCGGACCGGGCCTGGTCGACTCCGTCGCGATGTCGGTGGGCGGTGCGCTGGTCGCGCTCGAGCTCGACGGGGCGCCTGCCGTGGACGGACGGGCCGGCCCGGTCGCCGTCCTCGTCGTCGACGACCTCCCCGGGCGACCCGGCCGCACCGTGGTGCTCGAGGCTGCGCAGGTGCTCGGCCGGGAGGCCCTCGGCGCCGGGCGCTCGCCTGCGGAGGTCGCCTCGACGGCGTTCGGCGCCCTGCTCGAGGCTGTCCTCGGCCTGGGGCCTGCGCACGTGGTGGTCGGGGTCGGGGGAGTGCAGGCGCACGATGCGGGCGTGGGTGCCCTCGCGGCGCTGGCACAGGTCGACCGAGCCGTGCCCGACGGCGACCCACGGGTCGTGCCGGGCTCGCTGTCCTCGGGCGGTCTCGCCCTCGCCGGACTGGCCGAGGGTGATCTGCACGGCTGGCCCGAGCTCGTGGCGCGGTTCGCTGACGTGCACCTGGAGGTCGCGGTCGACAGCGACGTGCCCTTGCTCGGCCTGCACGGCGCCAGCGCGGCACTCGGTCTGGCCACGCCGGTCCTCGCTGCACCCGTCGCCGCCGACACCGCCCAGGAGCTCGAGCGGGCGTTCGGGCATGCCGTGCAGCAGATCGGCCGCGTCCTCGGGCCCGGCACCGTTCGCGCAGCGGCGGCGCAGCCCGGGGCCGGGGCAGGCGGCGGACTCGCCTTCGCCCTCGCGCTGCTGGGCGGACGGCTGCGGCCTGGCGCGGCGCTGCTCGCGGAGCTCGGCTCGCTGCGCACGCTCGCCGCGCAGTGCGACCTGCTCGTCACCGGGGGACCGGCGCTCGACCCGCACGCCCTGCACGACTCCGCGGTCCCCGTCGTCGCGGGTGTCGGCCTGGACCTCGGCGTGCCGGTGGTGGTCGTCGCGCAGGAGGTCGTGCTCGGCCGTCGTGAGTGGTCGGCGGTCGGGATCGCCGCGGCCTACGCCGTCGCCGAGGACCTCGACGCGTTGGAGCGGGCGGTGGCCGACCCGCACGGCAGCATCGTGGCGCGGGTCGAGCGCGTCGCGCGCACGTGGTCCCGCTAGGGCGTGTCTCCTAACTGCGTAGCCAGGTGATGATGGCGGCGAGGACGGCGCCTGCGCGATAGGTCAGGGCGAGCTTGTCGTAGCGGGTGGCCAGGCCGCGCCATTGCTTGAGGAGTGCGAAGGAGCGTTCGACGA